>JAUCSE010000037.1 GCA_030445275.1 Mucilaginibacter sp. | reverse complement strand
GAAAGACATCACAACCCCGCTGAAAACTGTTAATGTTTAATGAACCGCCGTATGCCGAACGGCATGTACGGTGGTGTGAGAGGACAGTAAGGGAAATAATCCCTTACTTCCTACTCGATTTGTTCGGGCCCTGTTCGGGTTTTGTTCGGCCCTGTTCGGGTTTTGGGGGCATCCGAACACGAACACGGAACAGAAGTGTTTTATAAATAAGAAAAATGAAACTTGTTTAAGTAAAATTTGTTTCTTATAAGAACAATATAAACATTCACTTATGAAAAAGTTAAGTTTAATGATGATGTTCATGCTATCTGCATGGATGTTTCAGGCATGTAATAATGCTACCAAAAACGATAGTAAGGAAAGTGCCGATAGTACTAACGCGGTTAAAGATAGCACCACAAGCGGCGCTACAGGCATAGCCGTTGACTCGGTTGATGCTAAATTTGCCACAAGTGCTGCTAATGCCGGTCTGGCCGAAGTTGCCGTAGGTAAAGTGGCAGAGCAAAAGGCCGTGAATCAGCAGGTGAAAGCTTTTGCCGCCATGATGGTAAAAGATCACAGTAAAGCCAATGACGAGTTAACGGCCATTGCCAAAACCAAGAACATCACCCTGCCCACTGAACCTGGCGAAGACAAACAAAAGGAATTGGCTGACCTATCCGCAAAATCGGCAACTGATTTTGACAAGGCTTATGTTAATGCCATGGTTGATGGGCATAAAAAAGCCGTAGCCTTATTTGAGGATGGTTCAAAAAATTGCAAAAACCCGGAATTGAAGGCTTTTGCAACCAATACATTGCCAACCATAAAAGGTCACCTGGCCGAAATTGAAACCATTAAAAAAGGTATGAAATAATAAACATCAGCGTGTTACTATAAAAAGGGAATTGGCTATAAAAGCCGGTTCCCTTTTTTTGTTTCATAGTAGCTTGCATAAGGCCAATTAAAACAATATTTTTAGATGAATTAACCCCATACATGCAAATGAAGAAATTTTACCTCCTATTATTTTTTACCGCAAATTGCTGTCTTTTAGCAAAAGCTCAAAAAACAAATGATATTGAATCAAAAACCCAGGGCCTCACAAAATACAGCGGCTACTTCAACTTTTATTGGGACGAAAATAATGGTAAGATTTTTTTAGAGGTTGATAAATTAAACCAGGAGTTTCTGTATGTAAACACGCTGCCTGCTGGTATAGGCTCTAATGATCTGGGGCTTGATAGGGGGCAGATAGGCGGTAGTCGCATTGTGAAATTTATAAAGAGCGGTCCTAAAATATTAATGCTGCAGCCCAACTATGATTATCGTGCGGTAAGTAACAATGAGGATGAGCGCAGATCTGTTGAACAGGCATTTGCCCAGTCGGTTATATGGGGCTTTACCGAAGTTGCCCATACTGGAGATAAAGTGCTGATTGATATTACATCGTTTTTATTGCGGGATAGCCATCACATAGCCGACAGGCTTAATGGCAGCGATCAGGGAAGTTTTAGCCCTGATGAAAGCCGGTCGGCTATTTATATGCCCAATACTAAAAGTTTTCCTGAAAATACAGAGTTTGAAGCCACAGTAACATTAGGAGGAAAAGGCAGGGGAGAGCAGATCAGTTCGGTAACGCCTGATCCTAATTTCGTGACCGTACGGATGCATCAATCGTTTATTAAGTTACCTGACAATAACTATAAACAACGCAAGTTTGATCCGCGGGCGGGGTATTATCCGGTTGATTATATGGATTATGCCACGCCTATTGATCAGCCTATTGTTAAACGGTTAATGGCTCGGCATCGTCTTGAAAAAAAGGACCCGTCGGCAGCCATGAGCGAACCGGTAAAGCCTATAGTTTATTATGTTGACAGGGGCGCACCCGAGCCGGTACGGAGCGCTTTAATAGAGGGCGCTTCCTGGTGGAACCAGGCCTTTGAAGCTGCCGGTTATAAGAACGCGTTCCAAGTGAAATTACTGCCCGAGGATGCTGACCCGATGGATATCAGGTATAATATTATTCAATGGGTACACCGTTCAACAAGGGGCTGGTCATACGGTAGCAGTATTATTGATCCACGTACTGGCGAGATCATTAAAGGACAGGTTTCCTTAGGCTCCCTGCGCGATAGGCAGGACTTTTTAATTGCCGAGGGCCTTGTACAACCTTATGAAGACGGAAAACCCATTAGTGATAAAATGATGAAACTTGCACTGGCCCGTTTGCGCCAGCTTGCCGCGCACGAGGTTGGCCATACCCTGGGCTTACAGCATAATTTTACGGCCAGCGTTAATGACCGCGCATCGGTAATGGATTATCCACCGCCAACCATCAGCTTGAATGCAGATGGCACGGTTGATCTGAGCAAAGCCTACAGAGCTGAAATTGGCAGTTATGATAAAAGGGCCATACTTTATGGTTACCAGGATTTTGTAAAAGGCACCAATGAGGATGACGCATTAAAGGGGATCATCAACGAAACCATAAAACAGGGATTCTTATTTATCTCAGATCAGGATTCACGTCCGGCTGGTAGTGCGCATCCACAAGCCCATTTATGGGATAGCGGCAACAACGCGGCTGATGAGTTAAACAGGTTGATGCTTGTACGCAAAGAGGTGCTGGCTAATTTTTCTGAAAAAGCCATCCGCCAGGATGCGCCAATGGCAACGCTGGAAGAGGTGCTGGTACCCGTTTATCTGATGCACCGTTTTCAGGCAGAGGCAGCTTCAAAAATGCTGGGAGGATTATATTATACCTACGCGGTAAAAAATGATGGACAAACGATCACCAAATTTGTTCCGCCAGCTGAGCAATGGAAGGCTTTTAACGCGTTGATGGGCACCATAACGCCTGATGCCCTGGCCTTGCCCGAAAAGCTGATTGAAAAAATACCACCCCGGCCAATTGGATATCCACGTACCAGGGAAACTTTTAAATCGCGCACAGGCTTAACCTTTGATCCATTAGCCGCAGCAGAATCAGCTGCGGGAACAACGTTATCATTTATGTTACAGCCAGAGCGTGCGGCAAGATTGGTTGAATACCAGGCCCGCGATAATGCACAGCCGGGTTTATTGTCCGTATTAAATAAATTAATAGCCCAAACCTGGAAAGCTCCGCAGCAAAACGGTTACGCCGGCGAGTTGCAGCGGTTGGTAAATAATTTAACGTTAAAACAACTGCTATCTTTGGCCGCAAATACCCGGGCCCCTGAAAATGTACGGGGTATTGCATTGCTGCAAATTGATGAACTGAAAAAATGGATGACCGCAACTGTAAGTACAGCAACGGATAGTCAGAAAGCAAATTTATTGTTCGGATTGTCAGCAATTAGCCAGTTTGAAAAAAGCCCGGATAAGTTTCAGCCTGCGCCGGCGTTAGATATGCCTGACGGGTCGCCTATAGGTATGGATGGGGATGACTTTTAGGTAAAACATAATGAATAAAATTTCCTTTAAAAGAGGGAAAAGTATATATACAATCAACTTATGTCAACAAAACCAATAATAACAGGGCTAATGGCCTACGGCATGTCGGGCAGGATATTTCACGCGCCGTTTTTAACTACTAATCCCGGTTTTACTTTTAAAGCCGTGGTAGAGCGTCATGAAAAAAAAGCAGGTAAAGTATATCCGGATGTAATTAGCTATGATTCTATCGATGAATTACTGAATGATCAGGAAATTGAGCTGATCATAGTAAACACGCCAAACAATACCCATTTTGATTATGCTGTGCAGGCGCTTAACGCTGGCAAACATGTATTGATTGAAAAACCTGCCGCGGTAACATCTGCCGAAGTAAAACAACTATTTGATCTGGGTAAAAAACTCGGACTAAAAGTGATGATTTACCAAAATCGCAGATATGACAGCGGCTTTTTATCAGTAAAAGAAGTAATTGAAAGCGCCAGGTTGGGCGAACTGATCGAAGTACATTTCAGGCTGGACAGGTACCGGATGCCGATAGGGGTTAAACAGTTTAAGGAAACAAAGGGAACACCCGGCAATGGGCTTACCTATGACTTGGGTGCACATCTGGTTGATAATGCCATCAGTTTATTTGGCAAGCCATTAAGCTTTGTTAAAACTACGGCTACTCACCGACCGGGGTCGCAGGTGGATGATTATTTTAACATTCATCTCACTTACCCAAATCAATTGAACGTATATTTAACATCGGGATTACTGATTGCAGAGCATTTGCCCGGTTTTGTGATCCATGGAACGTTGGGTAGCTTTGTAAAGCTGCGTACTGATGTGCAGGAAGCTCAGTTAGATGCCGGGATGCTGCCAACTGATGCCGGGTTTGGTATTGAACCCGAGGGTAGTGAAGGTAAACTGGTACTGATGGGTGCTGATAATGAGAAAGCGGTAGAGTGGGTTCTGTCAGACAAGGGTAATTATAATGGGTTATTTGATGCGGTTTATCATACTGTAAGGAATAATGCGTTATTTCCGATAACAGAGGAGCAAATTGCCTGGCAGCTGGAATTGCTGGAAAGTTAAAAATATCGTAACTATGCTTAAGTGAAATATTATATCAACATAATGAAAAAAATATACTTGTTACTATGCCTTTTAGTTGCCGTTGGATGCAGCCAGGCCCAAACGCTCGGAGCCAACACAGGTATCCCACCGTATCATATATTAACTACAGATAGTGTATATGTTACCCCGGCGAACCTGAAAAAGAACAAACCGGTAATGGTTATTTATTTTGCGCCCGATTGCGGCCACTGCCAGCACCTGATGCACGATCTGAAACCGGAACTAAAAAATCTGAAAGATGTGCAGATAGTGCTGATAACTTTTGTTACCCAGCTTAAAGCTATACAGGTTTTTCAACGCGATTTTGACCTGGCCAAGTATCATAACATAACCATAGGCACAGAAGGGTATACTTATTTGGTGCAAAAATATTACCAGATAAAGAACACACCTTACATTGCTATTTATAATCGTAACGGCAAGTTAGAAAAGGCATACGATAAAGTACCAACAATCCCGGTGCTGATGTCGACTGTTAAAAAGGCTTAGTTAGGATATGCAGATGTGCAAATTTCAGATGTGCAGATGATTAGAAGATTCTCATTCGCTTTTTCATCTGCATATTTGCACATCTGAAATCTGCACATTATTCTACTGTTGTTGTTGCTGCTGCTGAATGATTTCCATATAGCGCTGGTAACTATTTTTAGAAAGTTCTGTTACCGGTTGCAGCGGTGCAGTTTCATGTATAGCTTTATCGTTGTTGCTAAATGAGTTCTCGTCATCAACGGTTACTGAAACCTCCAGTTTATGGCCCGATGAACCTTTGTATACTCCTTTTACAGGCGAACAATCAGAAAAATTACGACCTACAGCTAAACGAACATGAGTTTCATTGGCTATGCAATTATTTGTAGGGTCGATACCCAGCCAGCCAAAATCAGGAATATAGGCTTCGGCCCAGGCATGGGTAGCACCTTCGCCACGCATAACACTGCTGTGAGTACATATATAACCACTTACGTAGCGTGCCGGTATTTTTAGCAGGCGTAACATCACCATTAAAATATGGGCAAAATCCTGGCAAACGCCTGCCTTTAAATTCCAAACTTCATCAAGCGTGGTTTCAACAGTGGTAACGCCTTTAATGTATTCAAAATTCAGATATACATAGTTGCAAAAACGTAGGGCTATCTGGTAAGGGGTGTCGTCCTTTAGTCGCTCTTTTTCTACAATAACCTGTAGTTCAGGCAAGCCTTCAAAGTATTCCTGCTTTAAAAAATCAATATAGGGCACCATATATTGCAGGCGTTTCAGATCTTCCCATTGCTGTTCCGGAAAAATATCATTTACAGGCAATGGTCGCTGCCGCGTAATAACATCAACTTTGGAATTGATGAGCAGTATGGCGTGCTGATCGCTGTAGGTAAAGCTGCCTACCTCATTGCCATAATAATCAATATGAGTATCAACAACCGGATTGCCGGTTATGTTCAGTTCTTGTTTTACCACATCCTGATACTCATCTTTTATCGGAAAAAGTATGATCTGATTGGCGCTGTCGCGAACCAACCCCTCGTAGGTGTATTTGGTTATGTGTTGTATTTTAAATTCAGGCATAATCTTATAATTATGAATTTGCAAAATAGTACTCATTAAGAGAGTTACCTACGCCATATAGTTCACTCCTGATCTGGGTGAGGAATGTGTGCAGGCCTTCCTGTCTGATGCTCCTTACTGAACTGTATTTGATCCGGCTTTGCAGGCGCCCTATCTGGAACGACATGTCCCGGAAGGTATCAACGTTAGTATCATTTTTTAGCCTGTCAAAATAGCGTTGTATATTGTTTACTGAATAAATAACCGAACGAGGGAAATCATTATTTAAAACCACCTGTTCCAATATGTTCTCGGCCTCAAAACCTTCGCGATAAGTTTTCAGATACAACTCATATCCCCCTAATGAAAGCAACAGGTGCTTCCAATAAGTAGTATCAGTAAGCAAATTGGGATTATCACTCACAGAGCTGAATTTGGTATCCAGAATGTCAACCGATTGTATGGCCCGTTCCAGGTATTTACCAATGTTCATAAAACTTCGCCCTTCGCCGCGTTCCATCGTGATCTCCACAGTGCCATAGTACAGCATTACCTGTTTTATTAAAACGTCCAATATACCTATGGGATCTTCCCGTTGCAGGGAGCGTTCAACCCTTGGGTCTTTTACGGCATGGTAATATTCGTTCAGGCACTGCCACAGGTCTTTGGTGATATGTTCCTGTACGCCCCTGGCATTCTCGCGCGCCAGGGTTATGATATTTAATATAGAATTTGGATTGTTTTTGCCGGTTACCATGTATTTTAAAACCGATCGGCTGTCATATTCCAGTTTGTCGGCCTCTGCCACATGAAGGCCGGCAAATATCCTGATCACCGGTTCCCAGGTAAATTCCTGCACGGTATCCTGTGATGAGGCGTAGTTTATTTTGAGCATTCTCAGCATACCATCGCTGCGCTCAATGTAACGGCTTAACCAATAAAAACTTGCTGCTACCCTGCTTAACATATAATTTCTTTATTTCTGATTTTTAACGATTGTTGGTATTAATGGTGTTAAAGAAGGCTACGCCGTTTGGGGTATTCGATTTTGGATTTACCTATCCTTTGTTTTGTCCTTGTTCCTTTGGCTTTTAATCCTTGTTTCCAAACTACGCCAGCACCCAGGTATCCTTGCTACCGCCACCCTGCGAACTGTTTACCACCAGTGAGCCTTCTTTAAGGGCAACGCGGGTTAAGCCGCCGGGGACTATCTCAATGCCATCGGGGCCACACAAAGCGTAGGGCCGTAGGTCAATGCGGCGGGGTGTTAATAACCCCTGCATATAACAAGGGGCCGCCGAAAGACTGATAGTTGGCTGCGCGATAAAATTACGTGGGTCTTTTAATATCTCCTTTTTGTAATCGTCAATTTCCTGCTCGGATGCAGCGTGACCCATCAGCATACCATAACCGCCACTGCCGTTAGTTTTTTTAACCACCATTTTGTTAAGGTTTTTAAAAACATGCTCGCGCTCATCAGGGTTACCCAATTGGTGGGTGGGTACGTTTTTAAGTATAGGTTCCTCATTGAGGTAATATCTTATCATATCGGGCACGTATACATATACGGCCTTATCATCGGCCACACCGGTGCCTATGGCATTTACGATGGCCACATTACCTTTGCGATATGCCCCCATAATGCCTGCAACACCCAACATACTTTCGGGATTGAATACAAGAGGGTCAAGATATTCGTCATCAACCCGGCGGTATATTACATCAACCTGTTGCAAACCTGTGGTGGTTTTCATGTATACTTTGTGGTTATTCACCACCAGGTCGCGCCCCTCAACTAATTCAACGCCCATTAAACGTGCCAGCGTAGTATGCTCAAAATAGGCCGAGTTATATATACCCGGACTCAGCAAAACTATAGTAGGATTTGATATTTGCCGCGGCGAAAGGGCCAACAGATTTTTATACAATATGGTAGGATATTCCGTTACACTGCGAACTCCGCATTGCGGCAGCAGATCAGGAAATAACCGCTTGGTGATTTCGCGATTCTCCAGCATATAACTAACACCCGATGGGGTGCGTAGGTTATCTTCCAGTACGTAAAAGGTGCCATCTTCATCACGTATCAGGTCAATGCCTGATATGTGCACGTAAATATCATAAGGCACCTTAAGCTGGTACATTTCGCGTAAAAAATGCGGACACGAGTATATGATATCAATAGGTACAATGCCGTCCTTTACGATAAACTGATTGTGGTATATATCCTTCAGAAAAAGGTTAAGGGCGGTAAGGCGTTGTTTAATGCCTTTCTCTACAAAGGCCCATTCGCTGGCTGTAATAATGCGCGGAATAATATCAAACGGGAATATTTTTTCAATACCCTCGCCGCTATTATAAACTGTAAAAGTAATACCCTGACTCATGAAAAGGCTTTTAGCCAGCTCCTCTTTTTTGTTCAGGTCATCGGCCGATTCCTTTGAAATATATTCAATTACTTTACGATAATGATCGCGGACATTGCTGTCAGCTCCATACATTTCGTCCCATACGCCGCCAATTGGGTTGTATTTGTTAAAATAAGCTGATTCCTCCATATAAAATTGTAAAAATTAGAAATTTACCAATCAGTTATTTTTTAAAAAGGTAATTTATGAAGTGTTTTTGATAAAAACGCAAATTATTTTAAATTTTTTGTAATTATTTTAATCAATTTATTGTTTTTATTGAATTTTACTATTTAATAAGATGGTTTTTAGATGAATTTCCTGACGGATATTTGAAATTCAGATGTAAAATATTCCAATATATTAAGATTAACTTATTACAGGGGGGAGTTTTATCTTTGTGTTCTTAAATATAAATGATGGATTTTAAAATTACTTTTCCGGGCGGGTATAACGAAACCAATAAACTGGATGATAATATTGATGTGCATATAGTGCTTAAAAGCGGGGATGTCTTTGTGAGCTCATTATTTACCTTATCAAACATTCAGAAGTTAATAACCCAGTTTAACTCAGTAAGTTTTTGGGCCTCAGACATGATCATTGTAAAAGATCTTAGTCATGAAACAATAAGGGATGCCATTCAGGAGATAATTGATGATGAATACCTGGAACATGCTTGTACCCATATTGGAAGAATAGAAAAGCGTTACCCCGGAATAACTTTTGAAGAAATCCCGGATATGGCCGATGGGCGCCAATTGATGCAGAGCCGTAATTAATATTATTAACTGTTTTATACGGCATAAAAAAAGCGTAGCCATTTTAACGACTATGCTTTTCAGTGTAAGTATTCAGGTTTGTTATACTCTTATATATACTTTGTTTTTATCAAGCGCCCAGCCTACGCACCAGCAAATAAGCATATAACTGATGGCAAACAGCAGTGACCCGATAGCTCCCCGCGCTATCACCTGGTAAAAAGAGGCGTTGATCCAGTCAAAAAGACTTACGCCGGGTTTTATTTTGATCATCCAGAAAAATATGACCAGTATTTCTGATAATACATAAATAGGCAATGGGTTTTTGCCCAGAATGGTAAAAAAGCGGGTCCAGTTCCCTTTGTTCCAATTGTTGATTTCCAGTGCATATATCAGGAACGACAGGATCACCAGGTCAAGTCCGGTAGTAACCAGTACAAATGAGCTTGTCCACAGTTTTTTATTGATCGGGAATACCATATTCCAACACAGCGCCAAAAATATGAATAGGCCACCGGTAAGCAGCATTTTGGCAATAGTATCATAACCCTTGCCTTTTTGTTGTATAAATTTGCCGGCATAGTAACCAACAACCACGTTAACAATTGCAGGTAGCGTACTCAAAATACCTTCGGGATCGAACGCTATTTTTTCGCCATGATACATATGGCTGTCGCCAAGTATGTATTTGTCCAGAAAAATGCCCGCGTTTCCGGTTATACTTAACGGGTTGGCAGGGTTGCCAAAAACCAGCAGTATAATCCAATAGCCTATTAAAAACAGTATCGATAAAATAACGACCGACTGCTTTGACAGGAAATGGATCATGAGGGATGCAAAACAATAGCACAGGGCTATACGCTGTAAAACGCCCATAATGCGGGTGTTTGAAATAGGCGATAAGCTGATATGCCCGCCATCAAAATTAAAAAACGGGAACCAGTACATCAGGTAACCTATTAAAAAAATAAGCAATGTACGTTTAAATATTTTGCTTAAAACAGCAGCATTACCCATTTCAAGGTAACGTTTCATGGAGAAGCTCATGGCATTGCCCACCGCGAATAAAAACGATGGAAATACCAGATCTGTTGGAGTAAAGCCATGCCATGGGGCATGCTCAAGTGGCGAAAATGCGTCTGCGCCGCTGCCGGGTGTATTTACAATGATCATAAAACATATGGTCATACCGCGAAACACATCCAACGATAAAAATCGTGTTGATGATTTATTCATAAATTGGTTTAATATATTGGTCAGCCTAAAAGCAGGAAGCGTGATAAGCAGCAATTTAAAAACTTACCGGAGAAATAGACTCCGGTAAGTTTTATTGAATTTTTATTAATATCCGGAATTTTGTTTGAGTACCGGACTGCCTCCGCTCGCGCTCAAATCAATTTGCCTTTGTGGTATAGGATAATAATCGTCTTTACCTTTTATATACTTCCCGTTTCTAAGATCAGTGGTTACCGTATTTTGATACTTGAAATAGGCGTTTAACTCTGTATCGGCAATACCCCATCTAACCAAGTCAAAAAAGCGATGACCTTCCATAGCCAACTCAATTTTACGCTCAAAATAAATGGCTTTAAGTGCAAAATCTTTACTTGCAAAAGCTCCGGCAGGATAAGGGCTAACTTTATAATTAGCGGCAGGGACATCGGTAAAACCAGATGTTGGGCTTGCAGGATTTTTATAAGTATGAACCCATCCGGCAGGATTAGCTGCCCGGTTGCGTACCGTGTTAACATAGGTTTCGGCTTGTGCAAAGTTACCCAGCTGGGCTTCTACCTCGGCAGCCATCAATAATACATCTGCAAAACGTATAACGTTATAGTTTATAGCAGATCCGGGTGCCCAGGAATGGTTATCGCCGTCAACACTCTGTGTGGCATTCCAGTAAACATTTTTGATTGGCGAGTATGGGCCTGCATAGCTTTGATCTCTTACCCATGAACTACCTGGATGTATACCCCAGTCAAGGTAAGGTATACCACGACGACCGGCTGTCCAGTCTAAACGCGGGTCAATGTTTCCGGCATCAGGAATAAAGCTGGCTGATGAAGCCAAATGCATATCGTTTTTTATGGCATGACTGTTAAAATCATCCAAATAAGGCAAGCCTTTATCATCAGTACGGAAATGGTTAACCAAATCAGCAGATGGCTGATAAAAACCACAGCATGGGAACGGGCTGTCTGTACCGTACGGGAAGTTCAGCATATCGCCATTATTGGCATTTGAGGGTCCTGCAGGGTCAACATTAGCAGCCATCTGTATGGCAAATATCGCTTCTTTCTGATTCTCTGTTTCGGGCGTAAAATTGTCATCAAACTTATCATTTAACCCATAATGAAGACCGTTTGAAGTAACACCGTTTAAAATTACATCATCAAATACTGCTTTGGCTTGAGGGTATTTTTGTTCATACAGATAGGTTTTTGCCAGGTAAGCGCCTGCAGCCCATTTATTTACCATGCCTACACTTGTTTGTGTTGAAGGCAGGTTTTTATAAGCAAAATCAAAATCGGCCTCAATTTTTGACCATACGTCGGTATTATTAGGCTGATTAAAGTTGGTCGTGGTTTCGTCAATATAAGGTACATTCTTGAAAATCTTTCGCAGATCAAAATAGTAATGTGCCCTTAAAAACCGGGTTTGCCCTATAATGTTTGCTTTTTCGGCATCGGTAAAAGCACTTACCTTGGCTACCACCTTTAAAACAGTATTAGCCCTTGAAATACCTTCGTAATCGGCCTTCCATTTACTATTATAAAAAACATTTGTGGGGTCGCTGTAAAACTGCATGATGGGCTCAATCTCAGATACGTCGCCGGCAATACTGCCTTTATTGGCATCGCCACCTGCTACACCTCCTAAAACCCAGTTATCCGGTGAGGTTTCCCAGGGGTTGCCACCGCCAATAGCATACGTGCCGTTTGCGTCGCCTGCCATGCCGTCTAAAGCGGCGTATGTACCTATGAGCAGGCCATTAACACCATCTTTTGTTTCAAGCAATGGAGATTCTAAAGATCCCAGAAGTGGTTTATCCAATGATTTTTTACATGAACTGATTGATACGGCAAGCGCCATACTTAAGGCAATATATATTTTTGTTCTCATTGTAGTCGTGCTTAATGGTTAATTATAATGTTAGATTAACACCTAATAAGAAAGTACGCGGACTTGCATAGGTACCTTCATCAATTCCAAAAGTGGTGTGTCCCTGGCTGTCTGGCTGTCCCTGTAACTCCGGATCAATACCTGAATATCCGGTTATGGTAAACAAATTGGTGCCAGATAAATACACTCTTAGTTTTTGGATGCCTAACTTTTTAAGTCCGTTTGGCGAGAATGTGTAACCTAACTGTGCATTACGAAGGCGAACGTATGAGCCATTTTCAACAAAATATGAATTTGGTTGAGCGTTGCTGCTAAATGATGAATTAAGTTCCTGAATTGGCGCTTTTGCATTCTGGTTGGTGGGTGTCCAGGAATCATAAAGTGCAGTTTGGCTTTTTGCTGTTGTAAATGACGAGTAAAAATCTCTCCAGCGTTTTACGTTGTTCCATATTTTATTACCAAAAACCCCATATAGCAATGCGTTAAAATCAAAGCCTGCATAGGTAATACCCAGGTTTAAGCCGGTAGAAAACTTAGGGTTTGGATTGCCTATAAAGGTTCTATCGGCATCGGTGATCTTTCCATCGCCATTAACATCTGCATATTTGAACCGACCAACAGCAACATCTGTTTGATAGGTTGCATTAGGGTCATTTGATGCTTTCTGGGCCTTGGCATTAGCTGCATCTATTTCTTGTTGCGAGTTCCAGAAACCTGTTATTTGGTAGCCATAAAATTCCCCATAAGAGTGTCCTACCTGGTTGCGTACAAATCCAACATCGAAACCTCTTGGGTTATCACTGTCAAAATAGTTGGCATCGTTGGATACTTTGGTTATTTTATTGCTAAACGTAGTGATGTTGAATGAGGCATTAAAACCTACTTTGTTTGCTTTAAAGTTGGTAGCCACGGTAGCATCTATACCGTCGGTTTTCATCTTGGCAATGTTTACAAAAGGCACGGTACCATTACCAATAGTTCCTAAAACTTCAGGGTTGTACAATAAGTCGTGAATGTCTTTGCGGTAATAATCAACCGTAACGGTTATCGCACTGTTGAATAGTGATGCATCAAAACCAATGTTGGTGTTGGCATCTTTTTCCCATTTGGCATCAGGGTTACCTATTTGCGATTGGTAAAAGCCTGCCACAACCTTGTTGCCTCCGTTTATAGCATAGTACGATTGGCCTACAGCGCTGCTAAAGGCATCAAACCTATTTGATGAAGTTACGTTAAGCTGGTTGCCCATAATGCCGTATCCGCCCCGTATTTTCAAATCATTAAGCCAGCTGGCACCTTTCAGGAAGTCTTCCTGTGATACCCGCCAACCTGCACTAAACGACGGGAACCAGCCATACTGATGAACAGCTGAAAAATTGGATGCACCATCCCGGCGGATAGTGGCATTAAACAGGTATTTATCATCAAAAATGTAATCGGCCCTGGCAAATAAGGAGAACAAAGACGATTCACCGCGATAGCTGTAATTACTTGCACTGCCTGAATCGCCAGTGTTTAAGTCTGTATAGTTGGGATCAAAGCTAAAATAACCTTGTCTTGCACCACCCAGGTTGCTGGTATAATTCTGGTTGGCTTCTGAACCTACCAAAATCTTAATGTCATGTTTGTGTATAGTTTTATGATATGCTAAAGTATTGGTCCAGGTCCAGTTATAGTTGCTGTACGAATCTTCATTATATTGATTGGTTTGGGAGTTCTCTACGTTTTCGTACTGAGGATAAGTGAAGCTGTGCGATGCGCCCGATGCGGTTTCGCCACCAAAGCTGGTACGTATAGTAAAGTCATGCAAAAAGTCTGCTTCGGCAAATACGTTTCCAAATAACCGGTAAGCAAGAGATTTGTTGTTTTTGGTACGTTGTTGCATCGCAACCGGGTTAAAGGCATCACCCAGGCCTGATCCATTATCGCCGGCAAAATTGCCCTTAATATCATATACAGGTATGATGGTTTGCTCTCTGAAAGCATGGGCTATTACTGCATCGCCGTTGTTGATGGAAACCTGTGGGTTATCAACTACGGAATAAGCCAGGTTTTCGCCAATGCGTACATGTTTGCTGAAATTATGCTGGCTGTTGGCACGAATGGTATACCTTTTTTCGTAGGTATTGATCAGAGTTCCTTGCTGGTTAAAATAATTTACTGAAAATAAATAACTACCCTGCTCGCCGCCTGAGCTTACCGCTAAGTTGTGGCTGGTCATAGGCGCAGTTTTAAATATTTCGTGATACCAGTCGGTTCCTGCTTTGTTAGCCTTTGTTATGCGGTAAAAGCTATTATAATCGTCAGAGGTGGTATAATTCGGATTTACATAATACAAAGATGGATCGGTAGCCGGATCACCATTTTTTGCACCAGCCGGAGAAATATAATCTGGTAAAGTATAGCTTGAACCTGTACCGTCGGGGTTATACTGGTCATCCTGAAAATCGGTAACGCCAGAATTTGTTTGGGCCAGGTGTTTTAGATCAGCCAACTCCTGCGGGGTTAACGTATGCCATACGTTACCGCTTTTAGGTACCTGTCTGCCATAGTATGCATCGTATTGGATACTTACCTTGCCTTTGCCTTTTCTAGTGGTTATAATGATCACGCCGTTTGACGCACGTGCGCCATATATAGAGGCCGAGCTAGCATCTTTTAATATCTGAAAGCTCTCAATGTCGTTAGGGTTAATAGTGCTGATATCCTGAGTGGGTATACCATCAACTACATATAAGGGATTATTATTTCCAAAAGAATTAAACCCACGTATACGTACCTGTGGTTCTGCACCAGGCTGGCCAGAGCCTATCACCGTAACGCCAGATGCCTGGCCTTGTAACTGGCTGTTTATTGATCCGGAAGCTTGTTTATTAAGCGCCTGTACATCAACTACCGCAACAGCGCCTGTCAGATCTTTTTTCTTTTGAGTGGAATAACCAACAACAACAACCTCATTTAATGACTTTGATTCTTCAATTAATTTTACGTTGATGATAGTTTGCCCGTTAACCGGTATTTGTTGTGTGGTAAATCCTAAAAAGGCAAACTCAAGCGTTCCGGTACCGTCTGGAAGGGTAAGGCTGTATTTACCATCAATGTTGGTTATTGTGCCTAATGAACTTCCCTTTAATTTTACACTTACTCCGGGCAGTGGTGAGCCGTTTGCATCTTTTATTACACCTGTTACTGTAACGGTTGCAATGCTTTTGCCATCGGTTGGTTTAATGATAATGATATCATCAACCACCTGAAATGTTAGCTGCTGACTTTGAAGTACATTTGCCATCACCGTTTCAATGCTGGCGTTCTGAAGCTCTACCTTTATTTTTTTATCAACATTTACCTGGTCGAGACGGTAAAAAACAGTGTATTTACTGTTTTTCTCTATCTGCTTGAACATCTGTTTTATAGAGATGTTATTGAGGTTAAAGTTGTAAATGTTTTGTGAATGGACGGCAGCGTGTATGTACATGATACCCGTAAAGAGCAAAACAGTAACAAGCTTCATAATTTTAATCGTTTTTTGCCATGCATGCACAGCCATTACAGATTTTCTGTCAAAATTTATCATAAATTTGTGTTTATTAATCAGTTAATACGATGCTTCCCCAAGCGTAGGGTATTAGCTATTGATTCTTACATAGCCCGGGGTGTTAGCGCACGCCGGGTTTTTTTATGGAGAGAGTTATTTTTTTGCCATATATTTCATTTAAGGTTATCTGATATTTTATTGTTAGTTGTTGTTTTTGGTAATGTTTATAGTATTACCGGTTATGGTGTAATTAATAGCGGTATTTCCTTTTATCAAGGCTAATACCTTATCAATTGTAGCTATATTTTTAAAACTGCCTGAATACCTGATGTTTTGCAGGCTGGCATCGTCCATAACTATTTTTACATCATACCTGCGCTCCAGCACTTTTGATATTTCATCCAATGTGTTGCCATCAAATACCAACAGATTTTCTTTCCAACCATCGTACTTATCCATCTTAACCGAGTCAATCTGTAAAACCTGTATCTCATTCAGGTTTTTAACATCCTGTGTATCGTCTGGTTTATAGGTGTATTTTTCTTTACGCGGATGATAGCATATACGCAGCAGTTGCTGTGGTTTTACATATATCCTACTCATTTCGTGTGTATTGCTATCTATGTTGCCTTCAACAGAAACTTCGCCTTTTACAACCGTTGTTTCAAAGAATGCGTCATTAGGATATGCCTTCAGATTAAACTTGGTACCGATATCTCTAATGGTATAATTTTTTGTATTTACAATGAAGGGAATGGTTTTTTTGCCGGGTGCTATTTCAAAAAACGCTTCGCCCTCCAGGTAAACAGTTCTGTTTTTTTTGTCAAAATCAGTGTTGTAATTCAGCTTGCTGCCTGCATTTAGCCAAACCAGAGTGCCATCAGTTAAAATGATCTTTTTTATGCCTCCTTTGTTGGTAGCAACCTCTCTGATGCTTTGAACATTTTGCGAGTAATGCTTGATCAGTATAACTGAAAGTACACCAAACAGCGTAATAACTGCTGCAACTTTACTCCACTTAAACAGTTGTCTGTATTTTGATTCATGCGGTATTGTTATTGCTGAAAACTTATCAAAGGCTTTTTCCTGATTTATAACCTCTGGATTTAAATACAGCATGTTTTGCCACGTTTCGTATAACTGGGCAAAGTATTGCTCATTTTCAGGATGCGCGCTTACCCAGTCCTTAACCCTGCCGATCTCATCTTCATCGGCCTCGCGGGTTATGTATTTTACTAATAACAGTTTTATTTCGTCGTTGTCCATTCTTATTATAATAGCATGACAATTGAAAAGCCGCGTACCCTCAAAGACAATTAAAATATTTTTTTAACATATTCGGAAATAAGCCCGAAAAGCCTGAATTAATTGTGTTTAGTACACGTTATTCAGAATGTTTATAATTACTTTATCATTATTTCCATATTAAATTTAAAACATTTGAAATTTTTTATCTAACTTGTTAAAGTTTTTTAAAAAGTAAAGCAATTTGATTGAACATGAATAAATGATTACAAAAAGCAACGAATTACTAATTACTAAACTTACACAAGGCGATGCCAAGGCATTTGAGGCTTTATTTAAGCTTTATTATACGCGGCTTACGCTTTTTTCAAACCGTTTTGTAAATGATATTTCTATAGCTGAAGAAATTGTTGCTGATGTGTTCACGCTTTTGTGGGAAAAAGGGCATGAGGTTGTTTTTTCAACATCGGTAAGCTCTTATCTTTTTAAAATGGTGCAAAACCGGAGCCTTAATTATTTAAAACACCAAAAGATTGAGAATTTATATGTTACTTATTTAGAGAAGAACAATCTTTTTGATGAAGTACGCAGTACTGTTGAAAATGGATATGAAGAAAAAGAGTTGGCGCGGCAAATCAGCGCTGCTATAAATACCCTTCCCGAAAAGTGCCGTGAAATTTTTGTGCTGAGTCGTTTCAGCGATATGAAATATAAGGAAATTGCCAGTCAGCTCAACATCTCACCTAAAACGGTTGAACGTCAGGTAAGCATAGCCCTTGAAAAACTACGGCAAACATTAAAGCATGTAACCTACATGTTATTTCTATAAGCTTTCCAGTTTTCTGATGTCGCGATAGCAGAGATAAAGTGGGATAATGCCAAAAACACCAAAACAACAATCAATAAAACGCCAGTAAAGGGGAATGCCTCTGATTGGCCCTGCAATGAAAGCCAGAGGAAATACCATAATACACGCTATCATCCCGAACTGAATTATCCAGATGTTTTTAACAGGATCTTTTAATGGGCCGATAAATACCGTTGCAATTACGAGGTGACCGAATGCAAGCCAATCAGTACCATAACTTAAATAAGGATAGTTTTGATTAGTTGTTTTTACAGCCAGGTAAACTTTTATTATCAAGGGCTGTATGAAAGCGGGGAAAGCCTGCACATGTTTTGCAAAAAAAGCCAGCTCAGTTTCGATAGGGAAGGCGGTTACCCCACTTAATACTAAACCGACTATAAATATAATGATCCAGGTTTTTACCCTTTTGCGTAACTGTTGTTCGGTTTGTATCATGAAATAAAAGTAAAATGATAACTATAGATACTGCTCCTTTAGGGAGCTGAGGGGCTGCAATATTTAGCAATAAAACTATCGGCCTTATTACTTCCCATATTATGAATAAAGTTCCAGTCGGTGCAGGCGCTGTCTTTGTCGCCTTGTTTTAATTTTTCCTTAGCTTGTTTAAGCAGGTCGTTTATCAGGTCATCATCAAAGCCCAGCTGTTTTTTTAGGGTGATGATATATGATTCTTTCGACAGATCAGCCTTACCCTGGTATTTGTTGATGTAATAATTGGTCACCGCGTTTTCAAGCTCCTGTTGTACCTTGTAATTGTTAATGGCAGCCTGCATATCAGCAGGGTTACTTGATCTGCAATTGGTAAGGTCGGGATCAAACCTGATGGGTTGTACCAGGTTGGTGGTGGTATTAAAATCTGCCGGTACAGTCCATCTGCTCGAGGTCAGCTTTATTACGCGCAAGGCCTCGTCGTCAAGATCAATACCCAGACCCTGTTGTACTTTGGCATCAGTAATACGGCCATCTTTATCAAGCCTAAAGGAAACATTGATGGTGCCCGAAATGCAATTTTTACTGGAATATTCGGGGTAAACTATTTTGCTTTTTAGAAAGGACATAAGGGCTTCCTGGCCACCTTTAAAGGCCGGCTGAGCATTGGCAATAGTTGTCATTGCCGCCATTAATAATGTGCCTATGAACAAGCGCTTTATCATACCATAAATATCGACAATAAAACGGATATAAAGTTTAACGAAGAGGAAGCCTTTAAAATCCCAGCACCAATCCCGGATCAGGAATATTCATGCGGTATTTTTCCTTTTCCGAATATTTGCATACACCGGGATAATCGCCATGTTTGCCTTCCATATCAAACATAAGCTGAAAGTGCAGGTGTGGTGGCCACTGGCCGTTCTCCAGGTTGTTACCCAATGTTGCTATCTGCTGATTTTTACTTACTGGCTGCCCAATAGCCAATCCCTCCAGGCTTTTACGGCTTAGGTGACCGTACAAACTATACAGCGTTAAACCATCAAGGTTATGCTGTAGTATAATAGCCGGGCCATAATCGCCAAGGATGTTATTATCCTGAAAGCTGTGCACTTTACCATCAAAGGGCGTGTATACAGATGTGCCTGCATCGCCCCAGATATCAACGCCTAAATGAAGACGGCGGGGTTCGTCTTCTGTATCAAAATGTGAACTTACTGCATAAATAGTACGGTGTTCCATATAGCCGCCAATGCCATAGCGGCAATTATTGGCTTTTAGTTTGTTCCTAACCCAATCACTAAACTTTTGCGTATCAGTAATGATGGCTGTAGTTAGTTCAATATTGGCAGCGGTAAAATCCAACGAAAAAAGCCGGTCGGTACCGGCATTATAGTCAACCACTTTGCCAATGGCTTTGGGATTATTTTTTATATAAGTTTTTAAGCTGATGTGCGCGTCCATCCTGATAAAAATTATTCAGTATCGGGCTGGCGCTCTTCTTTGCTTATTTTTTCGAATATTTTATCCATGCGTTCCACGTATTCGCTGGTGTCATCAACAAAAAATTCCAGCTGAGGGATTATCCTTACCTGGTCTTTGATGCGGGCACCCAGTTTATACCTGATCTCGGAGGCGTGCGATTTGATGGTTTGCAGAGCCAGCTGCAAGTTATTGTTGCCAAAAAAACTTAAAAATATACGGGCAATGGCCAAATCGGGTGTTACACGTACTTTAGTTATGGTTACCATTGTGTTTGGCAAGTAGTTCATGCCTTCGCGTTGAAATATTGCGGCCAGATCCTGCTGTATTACTCCGGCAAATTTTTGCTGACGTTTTGATTCCATGATTATTAGTTAACGCCACAGTGGCAGATGAGTTTTAATTATTTTGCTTTTTGAACGGCTGAGTATGCAGGCGCTATGAATACTTAAAGCTATTAATAATAAGTAATTAATTGCAAATATCCTGGGGTATCTCTTTGGTTATTTTTACCACCTTTTTTACCACCAGGGTACTGTCATATTCAGATCCCATACCATCCTTGCCAGATTTTGATTTGATGCCTTCCACTTCAACATATACCGGTTCATAGGGCTTTTCGAAGTTTAATTGCGAATACTGCAGCTCTAGCTGCGCCGAACTATCGGTCACCCAAAACTCACGGCCGCTATCGCAATCTTTAAATGATTTTATTTCGGGACCAAAGCTGTATAGGCCTTTAAAAATTACTGGCTGGGCGGTTTTTGACGAATTTCTATTACATGAGCATACAGCAATTAAAACAAGTAGGAACGCGAAATATTTAATATACCTAATCCTCATGTTGCAAATTTACAAATCCTGTTTGATTTCGTCTAACCCTTTAATGCTTAATCGGGCACTTATTCCTGATGCAATTACGGATATAGCGCCCACAGTTAAAAACACCAAACCAAAATCACTTATAACCAGATCAATCGGGTAGGCATCAATTACCGACATTTGTGTCCCCATTTTTATCAATCCAAAGTATTGCTGCACTAAACAAAATGCAAGCCCTAATGCAATACCCACAACACAGCCAATTAAGGATATCATCATTCCTTCAAAAAAGAAAATACCCTGTATAGTTTGCTTATTAGCCCCCAGACTGCTCAAAATAGCAATATCCTTACGCTTATCTATCACCAGCATGGTTAACGAACCGATGATGTTAAATATTGCTATAATGAGTACAAATGTAAGGATCATGTATACAGCCCAACGTTCGTAATTAAGCGTTTTGTATAGCTCGGTGTTTTGTTCCTTGCGGTTTTTTACGGTGAACTTGTCGCCAAGCTCGTCTTTTATTTTGTTTTGAACTGAGGCAAGATCAGTGCCCCTTTTATAGTTAAGTTCAATGGATGATACCGCTTTGGGCTGATCAAGCAGATCGCGGGCAAACTCAATGGGGGTTACTACAATATCATCAAATTCCTGTTGTATAGCAAAAACCCCGGATGGGGTGATGGACCGTACCACAAATTCGTTCAGCGGATCTGCCGAATTTACCTCCCCTCGTCTTGGGGAAAATATTTGTATGGGCGATAAGTTATCATGTACATTGATACCCAGACTACCTTGTATGGTTGTACCAACAACTGCATAATATTGACCACCGCTTTTTAAAGTGAATGAACCATTTTGTACAGTGCTGTCCAGCTGCTTGTTCTTCAAAAAATCGTCGCTTACTCCTTTAACGGTACCCAAAATGGTTTTGTCGCCGTATTTAATCAGCGCTTTTTCTTGCAGTACCTGTGTATATGAAAATAGGTGGGCATCCTTATGCAGGGTATTAAAGTAGGGTATACTAGGGTCAAAAGTTTTACCCAGGCGGGTTTCTATCTTTATTTCGGGAGTAAAATTGCTGTATAAGGATAATATTACCTTTTCAAAACCATTAAACACCGATAAAATGATGATCAGCGCAGCGCTGCCAACTAAAACTCCGAGCATAGATATGCCCGAAATGATATTGATGGCATGCATTTTCTTGCCCGAAAACAAGTATCGTTTAGCTATATATACCGAAGTGTTCAATTACTGTAGGGTTGTAAGTTGCAAGTTATGAGTTGCAATGGACTTTTTAATCGTTAGTTTTGACTTTTAAGTTAAAAAAGGATTATTCTGTTTTTCGTAACCGATGGTGGTTTCGGGGCCATGACCCGGATAAACTGTGCAATCATCAGGCAGTGTAAACAGCTTGGTAGTAATATTATTGATCAGTTGGGCAAAATTACCACCGGGCAGGTCGGTACGGCCGATACTGCTTCTGAATAGTACGTCGCCACCGATTAAAATATTGGCTGCTTGATCATAAAAACACAAGTGGGCCGGCGAATGGCCTGGTGCAAATATCAGATCAAGTGTGGTATTGCCAAAGGGTATGCTACCAGTTTCGGGCAGGTACTCATCAGGCAGGGGCGATACTTCATAACGAATGCCCATTTGCGGAGCGTAAGATACAACAGCTGCCAGTACCTCCGATTCGCCTGCATTAAATTGGGGCTTTAAACCGTATTTATCAAACACAAATTTGTTACCCAGCACATGGTCAATATGGCAATGGGTATTGAGCAATAGTACAGGTTTCAGGTTGTTATCCTTAATAAAATTAACCACCACATTTTGCTCGGTAGCGGTATACATACCAGGATCAATAATCGCACATTCGCCGCTTTCATCATATAGTAAATAGGTGTTTTCCTGATAAGGATTATTCACAAATGCTTTAACTTTTGCCATGTGGCAAAAGTACGGATTTAATTTGTTGAGGCTATTCTAAAAAGCACGTCATTGCTGTACGAAGCCATCACTTCTTCCCTTTGTCATCCTGAGCGATAGCGAAGGATCTATTCATGAAGATGTATGGCGACTATTAGATTCTTCGCTATCGCTCAGAATGACAGATTTTGGAAGGCGCTTTGTAGTTCAATGACGGTCGGAGTAGAGTCGTTACTCTTCCACCAACTCCACCTCGGCAACGGGACTAAACAGATAAACGCGTTTGGTTTCTATCTCTACACACTTAAAACGCTTGCGCAATTGCTCTTCCTTGCGGAAAACGCGGTCGCCTTTTATTTTGAACAGGGCCTTGAAAGGGACTTTCTCCACGGTTAGCATAGCTTCTTTTGGAGCGTCGTATTTGCGCAGGGAGCGGTACAGGTTAAGATCTGAACAGCTGGAGGCTGCCGGATTGGTTAAATAGCTGGTGATGGCATGTTTTACATCATTTGGAAAAATGTCCTTTTCAAAAAAAGGCTGCATCATTTTTTTGAAATTGTTTTTCCACTCGGTTCCGTGTGGTTTGGCCTTTTGCTTATGCTCATTCCAGGTATGCAGGTGTGCAAACTCATGTACAGTGGTTACCAGGAAAGCATAGGGGTTCAGATCATAATTGACGGAAATACGGTGACCTTTATCGGCATAAGGCGAGCGGTAGTCGCCAAATTTACTGCCGCGGTTGCGCGAAATTTTAAACTCACATTTAAAGTAATCTATCCAGCGGCCAATCAGGGGGGCCGCGTCTGGTGGAAGATACTTTTCTAAAACTTTTACTTTATCCAATTTTTACCTCAATACAAATATAAGGATTGGCAGTCGATAGTCCATAGACCATAGTCGATAGTTTTAGATTGGCTGATAAAATAACAATTGATTGATAATTAACCATGGTCTATTGACCATGGACTAAAAAGCTACTTCAGCCAGTGGTAAACGATAAAGCTGGCGGTATATGCCAAAACGGTCATATAAGCAAACTGTACAGCGGGCCAACGCCAATCCTTAGTTTCACGATATACCACGGCAACTGTGCTGGCACATTGCATGGCAAAGGCATAAAACATCATGAGCGAAAATGCTACAGCCAGCGTAAACACCGGCTTGCCGGTATCTGGGTTAGTGGCGCTATGCATTTTTTGCTGTACCGATTCCAGCTTATCGGCATCGCCCTCTACGCTGTAAATGGTGGCCATGGTGCCTACAAAAACCTCGCGGGCAGCAAATGAGCTGATGAGAGCTATGCCTATCTTCCAATCGAACCCAAGTGGTTTTATAACTGGTTCAATCACATGGCCAAATATCCCGGCATAAGATGTTTCCAGCTTTTCAGACGCGATAACTTTGGTCAGGCTATCAGGAGTCATGGTTTTGGTGTACTGTGCCTGACTGTATTTTTGTTCAATATGTTTAAAAGTATCGCCAGGAGCATATGATTTTAACACCCACAATATAATGGAAACGGCAATAATTACCTTGCCAGCCTGTAATACAAACGCTTTAGAACGATCATACATCGTGAAAACAACATTTTTCCACCTTGGCATGCGGTACACGGGCAATTCCATAATAAAATAACCACGCTCGCGGGCCTTTAAAACAAACTTCATTACGAAAGCTACGGTAATAGCCGATACAATGCTGAGGAGGTACATGGCAGTAAGTGCCAGTCCCTGCAGGTTAAATATCCACCAAACATTACGATTGGGTACAACTAGTGCAATAAGCAGGGTGTAAACCGGCAAGCGCGCAGAGCAGGCCACCAATGGGGTAACCATAATGGTGATCATGCGGTCTTTCCAGTTCTCGATGTTGCGGGTACTCATGATGGATGGCACTGCGCAGGCAAAACCGCCAATCAGAGGCACTACCGATTTGCCGTTGAGGCCAACCTTGCGCATCACTTTATCCATCATAAAGGTAACACGCGACATGTAGCCGGTATCTTCCAGTATAGATATCAGGGCGAAAAGAATGGCTATTTGCGGTATAAATACCATAACACCGCTTAAGCCGGCCAGTACGCCATCAACCAACAAACTCACCAGCGGACCGGCGGGTAATACTTTACTGATAATATTTTGAAGCCAGATAAACAGGTCCTCGATAAGCGACATGGGATAGGCCGACCACGAGAATATGGCCTGGAAAATGAACATCAGGATGGCAAAGAAAATGACAAAGCCAAATATTTTGTGCGTAAGTATCTTGTCAATTTTATTACTTACTGTTTCGTCATGCGCTGTTTCTGGCTTTTTAACGGTATCGTACAGTAGATCATTAATAAAATTATAGCGGGCAATGGTTTCGGTAGCCTGTGCTTTTTGCGAGTGGAATGAAAACTCCTTTTCCAGGTGTTCAATACGGTCGCTTTCGGTAGTCGAAAGAAAATTCAGGGTTTCATGCTGATGGGCCAGCTGCAGGGCAAAATAAGGGTTATCTATTTTTAACTCTTCCTTTATCTGTGCAATGATTTCGGGAGCAATAACTTCTACATCAATGGTATTTTGTTGTAGGGCTACTTTATTGGCGTAAGCTATGGTTTTTTTCAGTTGATCAATCCCTTTGATCTTGCGGGCCGAAATGGGAACAACGGGTACTCCTAATTTTTCAGCAAAAAGACCAACATCAATAGTAATGCCCGCTTTTTCAGATACATCGATCATGTTTAAAGCCACCACTACGGGTATCTTTAAATCAGCTATCTGGGTATAAAGCAGCAGGTTGCGTTTCAGGTTTGATGCATCAAGTATAACCACGATCAGATCGGGGATCATCTCTTTTGATTTATCGGCTAGTACCGAGAACACAATGGATTCATCTTTACTTTTTGGATAGATGCTATAAGTGCCGGGCAGGTCAATGATTTCGGCAGTACGCCCGTCGGGCAATTGGCAGATCCCTGTTTTTTTATCAACAGTAACCCCAGGAAAGTTTCCTATTTTTTGATTAAGACCGGTTAAAATATTAAAGAGAGTTGATTTACCGGTGTTTGGATTTCCTACAAGTGCAACTCTTATATCAGCTTTCAATTGTTATAAACTACTGCAAAATAATGGTGGAGGCTTCAAATTTACGCAGACTTAACTGGTAGCCCGAAACATGTATGGCAATAGGATCGCCAAGGGGGGCAATACGTGAAATTCTGATTTCCTCGCCTGGAAGGCAACCCATCTCCATTAGCTTTACTGACATTTCCAGATCAGTAAATTCCTTTACAATTCCTACCTGGCCTATTTCGAGTTGTGAAAGTGTCATCGTATAATTTTAACCAAAGGCAAATGTAACCTTATTTGTATTAAATCCAAATAAGGAGAGTGAAATTGGTGGGCAGATGTGCAGATTTCAGATGTGCAGATGAGAAATGATAAATGGATGACGGTGGTGGATGTGCAGATTTAGGATGTGTATTGATAAAGGAATAAGATGTACGGATATCATTGAATCGTTTCCGATAATCGCAAAGTACCTGGGTCTTGCTCCCGGGATGAGATTTTTAATAACAAACACCTATGAAGATGTCTGGGACGACCCTTCTTTACTTATTATTTAGGAAGAGCTATTCCATCATCTGCACACCTGCATATTTGCACATCTGCACATCAGTTTTTAAGTGCGATGGTTGAGTGGTGACAGCATTTTGTCAGTATGCTTGTAAAATTAAATAATTGATTATCAGGCGTTAATGGGTGTGAACGTGAACACATGAACCGCAAGTTTCACATTAATCTATCCCATCATCTGCACACCTGCACATTTGAAATCTGCACATTTGATTTTTCCAAAATGCGGGCAGTTACAGCTTTTTTTGAATATCCCGCAGGATGAAAAGCTCATTGCTACTATGGCGGCTAATAATATGAATCTATTTTTTGTCATAACCAATTGCTTCGGAGGTTACCATTACGCTAAAAATTCCCATGCAGGCCCCAAGGCTGTCTGCAAACAGATCGCTCCAGTCGGCGCTGCGCCACGTAAATATGGTAAGCTGCAGTATTTCTATCATTCCACCAAAAACAATGGCCACCAGAATAACTATTATAGCTTGTTTATACGATAAACGAATTGGTTTTTGTTGCCTTATGATGCCATTACAAACTAATACTACCAGGGTGAAAAAGAAGCCGGTATGGGTAAGTTTATCAAAGCCCGGAAAAAACATCGGCGAGTTGCTCACCGGTCCCAGGTCAACAGCGCACATTGTAAAAACAAATAAGGCCCACAAAATAGTGAGCCCGTGATATTTTAAAAATGGCTTCATTTATACGCCAACAATCGCTTTATAATCATCAGCCGAAAGCAGCGAATCTACATCGCTTACATTGGCAAGGGTAATCTTTACCATCCAGCCTTCGCCATAAGGGTCAGAGTTTACCAGGTCGGGCTGGTTGTTAAGTGCAGGGTTAGTTTCGGTAACTGTTCCGGCAACCGGCATAAACAGATCTGATACTGTTTTTACGGCCTCAACGGTACCAAAAACCTCATCTTTACCAACTTCCTTCCCAAGGGATGCAATGTCAATATAAACAATATCACCCAATTCGCCTTGAGCAAACTCGGTAATGCCGATAGTAGCTTCATTGCCTTCAACTTTTATCCACTCGTGGTCTTTAGTGTATTTTAATTCAGCGGGAAAATTCATGTTGTTAATTTTATGTGCCCAAAAATAATAAAACTTTAGGCTATCACAATATTTTAAGATTTATTGTCGGGAGAGGGCTGTCTGAACTGTGATTTTGTCTGAACCAGGATTCTTAGGATTTTTCATGAATTAATTTTTCATAGGTATTCAAGAGGGCTTCGCCGTTAAAGGATTACCCGGATTAAGGAAAATCCTTTAATCTCAAAAATCTGTTTAATCCCGGTTCAGACAAAACAATCCAGACAAAATCCTTTACGCCGCGTTCGAAATATACTTCACCAAACTCCTTTTAGCCACGGGCAATAAAGTTTGTTCCAGTGGAAAAGTGATGTCGCTATGCACATAATACACCGCCGGGTTGGGTAAAAACTTGTTCCGGTTTATTAAAGTTAACTTAATGGCTTCGGGGGTATTGGTTATACTGTGTTCGTAAGTATCAATAAACGAGACATTGATGCCCCTGTATTTGTCGTCCTTACCTTCAAAAATAGTAAGCTGGTATTCATATATCCAGCTGGTGCGTTCTTTACCGTTGCGTAAAGAAAAATAGCCATGGTAAGGCATGAGTGGCATAATACCTATTGGGTCAATATTAAGATGGCTTTCCACAAAATCATATATCTCTTTACCAGTTTGAATGGCTGGGTCCATTTTGGCAAGGGCATAAGCTATGATCTGCTCAATCTCGCGCATGCTTTGATCATCTTGAATTATTTTCTGGTAGGTTAGCTTTACCGCGTCAATGTCGGCCTGGGTTAACCGTTGCGGAAAAGCCTGTTGCAGTATTGATTTGTTCTTTTTAAAATCAATGAGGTTATTGTAATGGAATATCAAATCGGCAAGATTAGGATATAGCCTGCTTTTATCAAAATGGCGGTTTATTTCCTGCAAATAATTCAACAGCACATACTTTTTATGTTCAAAATCAATGTATCCCTCAATAAACCAGTTTACGCCTAGTGAATTCATTTTTTTCAGGCTCCTTTCAATAGCTTAAATTAAACAAAAAACACCAACTTTGCAATATGCCCTATGGAACCCTTTATTTAATACCCGTACCCCTGGCCGATGAAGCGGCTGCAAAATCATTTACCCCGTATCTGGTTGATACTATTAACAGTATTAAGGAGTATATTGTGGAGAATGAAAAAACTGCCCGCCGGTTTTTAAAAGAAGCCGGATTAAAGATACCGCAAAGCGAACTTGTTATTCACGATTATAGCAAACATAACCGAGATATGGGTAAAGCCGACTTTTTTAAAGGGCTGCAAGCGGGTAACGACGTAGGCTTAATGAGCGAGGCCGGCTGCCCCGGTATAGCAGATCCCGGTGCCGAAATTGTGGACAAGGCCCACAGAATGGGTATAAAAGTGGTGCCTCTGGTAGGTCCAAGTTCTATTTTGCTGGCGCTTATGGCTTCGGGCTTTAATGGCCAAAGCTTTACTTTTAATGGCTACTTGCCTATTGATAAGGTGCTGCGTAGCAAAAAGATCAAAGAGCTGGAAGGTTTAGCTGTTAAGCTTGATCAAACACAGATATTTATTGAAACGCCTTTTCGTAATAACCCATTGCTGGAGGAGATATTGAAAACGGCCAATCCAAAAACTAAGCTCTGCATAGCTACTGATTTGACTGCCACCACCGAGTTTGTACAAACCAAAACCATAGCCGACTGGCAGAAAAAGGTACCTGAATTGCATAAAAGGCCAACCATATTTTTATTATTTCATTAATAAACGGTGACCATTACGCAGCAACATACCAGCGTATTGATAGTAGGAGCCGGCCCTTCGGGACTGATGATGGCGGCCCAACTATTGCGTTATGGTATACAGCCCGTAATTATTGATAGTAAACAAGGGCCAACCAACCAGTCAAAGGCGTTGGCCGTACAAGCGCGTACGCTGGAGATTTACCGGCAAATGGGTGTTATTGATGCCATCATTAAAGGGGGGAAACAAGCTGCCGGAGTGATTTTTAATCAGAAAGGAAAAGAAGTAGCCGAATTATCGCTTGATAAGGTAGGTGAGGGGCAAACTCCCTTTCCTTTTGTCCTCCTTTATCAACAGAGTAAAAATGAGCGTCTGCTGCTTGATTATTTAACGCTTAATTGCTGCCCGGTTTACTGGAACACCTCGCTGTTGAGCCTTGAGCAAAGTGCTGAAATGGCAGCTGTGCAATTACAAACCGGGGAAGATGTTCAAATTATTACCTGCGATTGGCTGGTTGGTGCCGATGGTGCCCATAGTAGTGTGCGTAAACAATTACAGATCCCTTTTAATGGCGATAGTTACCAGCACCAATTTTATTTAGCTGATGTTAAAATAAGCAATGCCTTTGGCGATAAAGTAAGTCTGTTTTTATCAAAAAAAGGATTTGCCGCGTTTTTTCCAATGCCCGAGAAACAATGCTACCGCATTGTTGGTAAACTACCCGGTGGGTTCGACAAAAAGGATAATCTTACTATTGAGGAAACTTTGCCCTATCTAAATGCAGTAACCGGAAAGACAATAGTTGTTGATAAAACCAACTGGTTCACTACCTATGGACTGCATCACCGTATGGCTGATAAATTTAGGGAGGGCCGCTGTTTTTTAATTGGTGATGCTGCACATATCCATTCACCAGTTGGTGGGCAGGGTATGAACACCGGACTGCAGGATGCTTATAACCTGGGTTGGAAACTGGCTGGCGTAATAAATGAACAGCTCAATGAAGCTATTCTGGATAGTTATGCCGCTGAGCGGATGCCGGTTGCCAAAGACCTGTTGAACTCAACCGATCGTGTTTTTAGTATGATACTATCGCGCAATTGGTTTATGGGCCTGTTTAAAAAATGGATACTGCCAACGGTATTAAAAACCGGTTGGAGTAAACCAGCCTTCAGGGATGAGTTTTTTAAACGGGTATCACAAATTGGCATATCCTATCGTGATAGTAAGATCAACCTGCACCTGAGCCATAATTCGCCGGTCAAAGCTGGCGACAGGCTGCCATATCTGAAAGTTTTCGACGAAAAGAAACAACAGGAAACAGATCTGCATGAATGGTGTAGTAAGCCGGGCTTTACAATGATAACACTTGGTAAATTACAGGAAATAGATTTGTTTACGCTGGCCAAATGGATCACACAAAAGTACCCGGTCAATCTTAACTTTTTTTACCTGCCGCCATCAGCCCGAAATCAACAAGTATTTGACGCTTTTGGGATCAAAGAAAACCAAAAGAAAGCGCTCATTATTCGCCCCGATATGTACATTGGCTTTATTAATGACGTAGTGGATATTGATACGATGGATAATTATTTACAGAACGTGGTTGGGTTTAAGAGTTGAGATAAACACCAGAAAGGCCGGTTTGCCACCCTGAGGAACGAAGGATCTATTCGTGGATATGCATTTCATTTAATAGATGCTCCACTCCGTTCAGCATGACAATTACTGTTTATATTCTATAAAAAAAGCGCCTGCGTGCAATGCACACAGACGCCAACCTTATCAATGAAAAAAATCTTATAACACTCTATTGAATCTGTTTATACCGGTTGCCGGTCAAGGCCATTAGTTCAGACTCTTCACTTTCCAGATGGCTAACTATAGCAAGATTGTTTTGCATTTTTAATACGAAAGTGTTGGCCTCGGGTTTTTCAGATACATCGCCATTGGCTAGTATCATAAAATCGGCTAGTTGGTTCATCAACGTTAAAGTGCCGGTAGTATAAATAATTGCCACCTTATGTGCCGATATATTGTCGATATCAGATTCTATTAGCTCAAATTGAGGTATTTCAAATGCGATGCTGTTACCCAGGTTGTCTTTTAATCCGGGTATTTTATTATGGAGTGTTTGTATAAAATGGCCCACTGCAAAACTCAGTTTATAATGCAGGGAATTGGCCCGTCCGTCATGCGCTTTTAATTCGGTAAATGTTTTAAACTTTCTTTCAGGATTGTAAGTCTGCATTTTTAGCAAAAACTCCTGGTATGATGCCTGCAATACACTTTTTTCAAATGCACCTTGTGTCGATGCATCAATGATCTGTTTGTAAGCCAATTTTATAAGTGCCATTTTTTTGAGTTTTAAGTTATGGGTTTTGAGTACTTGGTATTATAGTTTTGAGTTATAGCAAGATTTATTAGGTTTTAAACTTATTACTCAAAACTCATCACTTTCTTTAAAGAGCTACACCAAGGGTAAATGTGCCTGAATAGCCGGCCGAAATACTGCCTGTTAAAGCAAGTGTTTCAAGAGCCAGGTCAGTAGCCGAATCGCCAAAAACACTGTCACTTGCATTGCGGACTGGATTTACCCCATGTGCCGCATATAAGGTTGAAACATGAACCGTATCAGATATGGTTTCTGAAAATGTGAGCTGTGATACTTTTTTCAATACATTATTTACAAAAACCTCCATATGTATATGTGTGGCCCTGCCGCCATACCAGCCCGGATAAATGGTAGTAAATTTGGCAACACCAGTAGTGTCGGTAAGTAAATAGCCCCGTAACCAGGTTTCGCCCACATAGCTTTTGGAACCCAGAAGCCCCGGCTGATTAGCATAACCTGAGTAATAGCCATCCTTGTTGCAGTGCCATATATCAACACGCGCTCCGGTTACTACATTACAATTATTATTGGTGTTCACCACTAAAAAGCTTACCGTTAACGGTACACCTGTTTGGCCGCCTGTAACATCAGCACGGTTTAACGGATTTGTTATTTCGCCACCAACATATGGATATGGCCCCTCTGTTTCTGTAGGTGTAACGGTACAGGTGGTGCCATTGGTTGAGGTGGTTGTAGTATCTGTTGTGGTTGAAGTTGAATCTTTTTTACAGGCTTCAATGAGCATGGGGCCCGCGGCTGCGGCTACTGCAAAGGTGCGGAGAAAGCTTTTTCGTTCCATAATTTACAAGAGATTAATAAGGTTAAATAATTCGTTTTATTAACTAATGTAAATGTACTGGTAGCGGGTATCAGGAGGAGGAATGTGTCGGTAAACAGGTGTTTTGTGCCGATAGATATTGATTTTTTATCTGAATTTCATCCAATTGCGGACAAAATCGAGATAGCTTTCGCTTACGGGAAGCTCTACCGCGGTTAACTTAACCTTACGATTTTGGATTGACCGGATCTTGTTTACAGGTATAATATAACTGCGATGAATGCGCTGAAATTTATCGGAAGGTAATTTCTCAAGTACCTTTTTTAGCGGCATCAGGGTAAGTATCGGTTTGGCATTTGTCAAATGAATCCTGATATAATCTTCCATGCTTTCAATGTATTCAATAGCGCTAAGCTCTATCTTTACCATCCTATACTCTGAGTATACATACAGGCATTCGTCAGGTAACTCGCTGGGTGTTTTTGTTTTGTACTGATGATAGTCAATAGCCTTTTCAACGGCTTTTTCAAAACGTTTAAAATCAATCGGTTTTAAAATATAGTCAAGGGCTTCTAACTCAAAACCCTCATACGCAAAATTTTTATAAGCAGTAGTGAAAATAATTATGGGTTTAATTTCGAGCGAGCGCACGAGATCAATACCGGTAATATCGGGCATATTGATATCAATGAACAGCAGATCAACAGGTTTGTTATTCAAAAATTCAGCGCCAGATACAGCATCATCAAATGTTTGTATTAGTTGCAGGGTGGGGAAGCGTGATACATATTCGCTAATGAGTCTTAGCGCCAGCGGCTCATCATCAATGGCAATGCATTTAAGTACCATAGGTGTCAGGTTTTTAAAATGAGCTGAACGGAATATTGATCATTCTCGCTCCATATATTTAACGAGTGTTTGTCCGGATATAAATAGGCTAAACGTTGTTGGGTGTTTTTAATGCCTATGCCGGTACGCTGATTTTTATCCCGTGTAGCAAAGATATGGTTTTTGCAAAAGAACGAAATGTCTGTATCGCTGATGCGGATATTAATATCAATGCTTGTTTTTTCGTGCTTGCTGATGCCATATTTAAATACGTTCTCAATAAAGGTCATTAGTACAAGGGGGGCTATTTGTTTATTATCAGTATCGCCTTTAACAATAAAATTGATGATCGTATTATTACTGATACGCAGCCGTTGCAGCTCAATATAATCATTTATACAATCAATTTCACTTTGCAGCGGCACAAAATCGGTACTTACCTCGTCGGTTACATAACGCATAATGTTTGATAGTTTCATGATGCTATCAGGGGCATTATCATCTTTGGTAACAGCCAGTGTATAAATATTATTGAGTGTGTTGAACAAAAAATGCGGATTGATTTGCGCTTTTAAAAAAGAAAGCTCGGCGCTGGCTTTGTCGGCTTCGGCTCTGGTTGCACGTTGTTCGGTAAGTTGCCATTGCCGTGCGGTCCTGATGGCTGTACTCAATGCCATGATCATTACAAACATGAACAGGCTGGTATTATCCAATGGTTTTGTTGTTGAAAAAGGATGTTTAACGTTACCTCCATTGATTCCTTGTTGATTGGGTGGTGGAGGACGATGACCTGGTTCATGATCGGGGAATACGCCCGGCGGTGGCCCGCCTGGTCCATGCTGATCTGTAGGAGGTACGCCAAAAGGAGGCCCCTGATTTGTTATTGGGGTATTTGCCAGGCTTTCGCTGCTTCTGAGCAACCTGTCAAACGGTTGTAAGTAATAAATGCCGCCAAGTAAGAACAGTACAATAATACTGTACAACGCATACTTCTTTTTTAAAAAGATGTCAGGGATAAAAAAATATGTATTACTATAAAAAAGAAAAATATAGGTATAACAGAATAACCAGTAGCTGTGTTTTTGTAATAATGACCAGTTAACGTTATCCTGCCCACGGTTATTTAAAAACACCAGTGGAAAGGCCATAAACAATAACCAGCCAACAATATGTATAATAACAGAAAATGCTTTAAAGCGCGACATACTATAAAGTAACGTATTCAAAACTGGTAATAAAAAAAGTATCGGTAATTACCCGGTTTGTATAGATGAACTAGCCATGTATGGTTTCGCCTTTGCCATAGTTTTGTATTACTTGGGCCTCGTAGTCCAAAAACGCAGCCCAGCGTTTTTCAACATCAATTTCAACCGCATATTTTTTAGCCAGGCGTATGAACATGGCATAATGTGTGGCTTCACTTATCATTAGCTCATGGTAAAATTCAGATAAGTGGGTATCATTAATATTTTCAGATAATACCTTAAAGCGCTCGCAGCTGCGGGCTTCAATCATGGCTGAAAATAATAAACGATCAATCAACTGTGCTTCGCGGCCACCTCCTATAATGATAAACTTGCGCAGTTCGTTCACGTAATTATCCTTACGCTCTTTGCCCAATAAAAAGCCACGCTCCACAATAATATCGTGTACGCGTTTAAAATGGTCCATCTCTTCCTGAACTAATAAGGCCATTTCCTGAACCAGCTCAGACAGGTTAGGATTTTGTACAATAAGGGTAATGGCGTTACTGGCCGCTTTTTGCTCGCAAAAAGCATGATCGGTTAACAATTCCTCAATATTGCTTTCCACAACGTTCTTAACCCAAAGCGGGTCGGTAGGTAATTGCAGTTTAAGTATTGTTTTCTCGCTCACAGTAACAAAGATAGGGTGAAAAGCTGAAAGCTAAAAGCCGAAGGCTGAAAGCAATGAAAGAGAATAAAAGAGCATTAAAAGCTTTAAGCCTTCAGCTTTTAGCTTTCAGCTACCTCTATTTATATAAACTCTTACTTTCAATAAATTTCAAAACCGGATCGGGTACAAAATATTGCACGTTCTTTTTTTCGGCGATGGATTTACGGATAAATGTTGCCGATAGTTCCATTTGGGGGGTCATGGTGATGGTTACAGAGGGGTGGTCTGCCAGTTCGGCATTTTCATAGCCGGGGCGTGGGTAAACAAATATCTTGTAATCACGCAATATCAGTTTATAGTTTTTCCATTTATGCAGTGTGCCCAGGTTGTCTGAGCCCATGATGAGGGCAAACTCATGTTCCGGATATTTTTCTTTGAGGTGAGCTAAGGTATCAATAGTATAGGATGGCTGTGGTAGCTTTAGCTCCACATCACTTACGGTAATGTTGGTGGCATGATCAGTAGCCAGGCGGGCCATTTCAAGCCTGTCATAAGTGTTGATCAGATCGCCATATTTTTTCAAAGGGTTTTGGGGCGATACCACCAGCCAAACCTTGTCAAGCGAGGTGTGGTTTGCCATGTAGTTGGCAATGATCAGGTGCCCTATATGTATGGGATTAAATGAACCGAAAAGTAAACCTATTTTCATATCAGTTGGCGGTTAGCAGTTATCAGTGAGCAGTTTGCCTGTTCCAATACAATATTAAACAGCCCCAAACTTTTCGGGGTTATTCATCATGTATTGTACAATCCGTCCTACTTCGTCAGATTGAATATATAATTTATCGTAAACTTCCTTGGTGATGTAATTGCAGGCTAATGAAAACTCTAACCATCCCTGTGTTTCGCTGTTTTCCATGTCTACATCTGTTAATTTACTCAAAAAATGATTTGGATATATACGTTTACGATAAGCCTCAATGGTACAAATATTTACAGAGCGGGATGACCTGCGTATCTGATCAGTTAAAGAATACGTTTCTTCTTTAGGAAATTGCTTGGTAACAGCATAAATTTCCATGGCCAGAGCAAAGCTTTTTTTGTATAATAACAAATCCTTATAAGTTCCCATGTATATGCTAACTGCAAACGGAAAACTGCAAACTATCCTATAAAATCCCTTACCAATTTCTCGGCCTCTTTGCAAGCCGTATCAAGATCGTAATTTTTGAGGATAATATCAAACTGAGGAGCATATTTTAGTTCTTTTTCAGCTTTGGCAAAGCGCTCCTTCAATTTTTCTTCACTATCGGTGCCGCGACCTGTAAGGCGTTCTATCAAAACCTCTAATGATGGGGGTTGTACAAATATGGCCAATGCCTGGCCATCATATTTTCGTTTAAGGTGCATGCCACCTTCCACATCAATATCAAATATTACGGTTTTGCCCATTGCCCAGATGCGTTCAATTTCGGTACGCAGGGTGCCATAAAACGTGCCGGTGTAAACTTCTTCAAATTCAACAAATTGTTTTTTAGCAATACGGTGCAAAAACTCCTCTTTGCTGATAAAATAATAATCTTTTTCGTGCTCTTCGTCGCCGCGGGCCTGCCGGGTTGTCGCCGAAATTGAAAATTCAAGTTCATGTATTTTACCAAGCAGGTGATGTACTATGGTAGTTTTACCCGCTCCAGACGGAGCCGAAAATATAATGAGTTTACCTTCTTTGGTCATTGGTTCATTAGTTCATTTGCTCATTAGTTCATTGGTGCAGTTTTCCATCAGCATGAAAACCAATGAACTAGTGAACCAATGGACCAGTAAACTATAAAACGTTTAAAAGTTGTTCTTTAATTTTTTCAAGCTCCTCTTTCATACCCACTACCAATTTTTGAATATTGGCATCGTTTGCTTTTGAGCCCAGGGTATTTATTTCACGACCGATCTCCTGCGATATAAAACCTAATTTTTTACCATTAGCATCGGCATTTTTCAGGGTTTCAATAAAATACTCGCAATGGGTTTTAAGCCTTATTTTTTCTTCGGTAATGTCAAGCTTATCAATGTAGTATATCAATTCCTGCTCAAAACGGTTCTGATCAATAGCTTCGCGGTTGGTGGCTTCGCTTAAAAAGGTGTTTAACCTTTCGCGTATTAGTGGTACACGTTTGGGGTCTTCAACTTCAACTAATTCCAGATTTTTAAGGATGATGTTGATGCGGTATTTCAAATCATTCTCCAGCACATTGCCCTCGTCAGATCTGAATTGTTGAAACGCGGCCAGCGCCTGCTGGAAGGTTTTTTCAACCAGTTTCCATTCATCTTCAGATACGGTTTCATCGTCATACTTCACCACTTCGGGCAAGCCAAGAGCAAGCTGTAACAGGTTAGTGCCGGGTTCGCCCAGCTCCAAACTTACGTCCTTTAGCTGCTGGTAATAATGCTTTAGCAAGACCTTATCAATACCGGCTGCTTTTACCGCATTATTTACCTGCTCAACATTGATTGATAAATTTACTTTACCACGTTCTATCTGCTTGCTGCAATCATTACGCAGCTGAAATTCTTTTTCAGAAAATATTTTGGGCAAGCGAAGGGATAGCTCGAGGAATTTACTGTTCAGGGATTTGATCTCAACGGTATATTTTGTATTACCCGAATCAAAGCTGGCAATTCCATACCCTGTCATGGATTTTATCATGTGCAAAGATAGCGTTTTTTCATATTAGCCGTTAATGATTGGAATTTACGCTAAAAAAATCTGATAATGGCACATTTGACAACCCTGATTATCACCTGCTTTAACACTTTTTTACATTTGATGTAAAATACTGTTGGTATCTTTGCGTTCATACAAATATTAATGCATTATCGCTTTTCTCTGCTTCTAATCATCTGCTTTTGTTCTGTTTTTAAGGCATCAGCCCAGGAGTTTACCCTTAAAGGGGTTATCTCCAAAAAGAGCTCGCCCGAACGTGTAGGGCAGGTTTTGATCAAAAACTTAAAAACAAATACCCTAATGATCAGCGACGATCTTGGCTGGTTTTCCATAAAAGCCTCTGTTGGCGATACCTTGCTTTTTACCAAGAGTGAGTTTACGCCTCAAAAGGTAGCTGTATTAAACAACAGCGATATGCCGGTATATCTGCAACCTGTTATCAGGCTTAGCGAGGTGAAAATTGTTGGTCAAACCAAAAGGCAGGAGCTTAATGAAATCATGAGCGATTATCGTAAGCAGGGTACATTTTACAATGGCAAACCACCTGTACTTTCTTTTTTGGCTAATCCGCTAACAGGTATTTATGAGCTTTTTGGCAAAACACCAAATCGCGCACGCCGCTTTGCCAATTTTGCGAAAGGCGAAACCGAGCAGGCTGAAGTTAACCGCCGGTACAATGTTAGTTTTGTAAAACAGTTTACTAAACTACCTACTGATAGTGCTGCCAGGAAATTTATGAATTACTACACGCCCTCATATGATGACCTGAAGGGCTGGACAGATTATGACCTGATCAAACACATGCAAAAATCTTATGAGTATTATAAGAACAGTGGTCAGAAAGAAATGCTGGAGGAGTTGAATTCGCCAAGTTTTATAAAAAAGGATACCACGCTAAAGCTATCGTCGCCGGGAGAGAGTCTTAAAAAAATAAAGAATTAAGGATAATAGTATAGCGCAATCATTCGCTAAATTTAAAGAAAATATGAAGTCTGTCCTATTGGGTATATGTGTACTCCTATCAATAGGAGCCTATTCACAGGATTTTAAGAAAGATCCCAGATCAGAAAACTTAAAAGAGGATAATTATGACGCATATCAAGTCAGTCAGATTAGTAAAACGGATCTGTTAAAGGCTTTGGAGATTGCTGGTGTAAGAATATTCAACTGCCCCATAGCGCCCAAATTTGATCAAACCTATAAACTGGTTATAAATCTGGATGAGTATGTAAATGGTAAAAAAATCAGTACAAAAAATATTTCTCCAAATCAACATAATACCTATTCATTTTATGAAGGAGAAAAGTTGTATTTTGATTACATCAATGAGCTAAAATTTATTGCAAAAGATACGGAGAGTGATAGTACCGCCTTCCTGAATGTGGAGGTTCATGGCAATACTACCGGTATAAACCTTAAAAAGAATAAAGAAAGAAAATACCAGTACTATCAGTGGAGAAGATTCTATAAAGCAGATTGGGTGCTGGATAAGGAAATTCCTGTATTGGTTTTTGCATCTTCATGGTACGATAAAAAAAACAGCATTGAGCGGTTTTGCGGTACCGTTGATTTATCAAGAGACAAAAATGCAACCGATGAGCTATTAAAAAACTCACCTCATTATTTTATTATAAGCTACAAAACATTCAGGTAGTTGTGCAGACCGAATCAGATATTTTTTAAGAGTAGGGGGGATTACATACGTCTCTAAGCTATACCATATGCTTAAATACCCAGCGCTTCGCAGGCCTTTTCGGCAGCCAACTTTTCGGCATTCTTTTTACTGAACTCTTTTCCTGCACCCATTACCTCGCCATCAACACTTGCCTGTATGGTAAATAGCTTGTTGCTTTCGCCCTCCTGGTTGGTTACCAGTTCAAAAGTAATATCGCGGCCATGGCGCTGGCACCACTCAATGAGCTTGCTTTTAAAATTGGTTTCGGTTTGCTCCAGTTTATGAATGTCTATATGCGATTTAATGATATGGTTTATCAGAAAATTCTTAGTAAAATCATACCCTTTATCCAAATAAACAGCGCCAATTAAAGCTTCAAAGGCATCGCCAAGCAATGATCCCTGCCTGCTTGAATTAAGCATGCGGTTATCATACTCTATCAGTTTGTCAAAGCCAAGTTTGCGGCCAAGCTGGTTAAGGTTTACACGACTTACAATTTTTGAGCGTAGTTCGGTTAAAAATCCTTCGTCTTCATAAGGGTATAGCTTAAAAAGTACTTCGGCCACTACGCTGCCTAATACAGCATCCCCTAAAAACTCCAGGCGCTCGTTACTATTCTTTACACCTTTCTTAACATTCTGGGCAACTGACTTGTGCCTGAATGCTAAGCGGTATAAAGACAAATTGCCCGGCACAAAACCGAGCAAGTTCTTTAAAATCTTAACGTATTTTCTGTTGGGCGATATATAAAGTTTGTAAAACTGACTGATAGGCATCAAACCACAATTAATCTTCGTACTTTTTAAATATCACAGAGGCGTTATGGCCGCCAAAACCAAACCCATTGCTTTGAACTATCTTCACATCCCGTTTCTGGGCCGTGTTGAAGGTAAAGTTTATCTTAGGGTCAAAAGCAGGATCGTCAGTAAAGTGATTTATAGTTGGCGGAATAATACCATTTTTTAAAGCAAGTATTGACGCAATAGCCTCAACCGCACCCGCAGCACCTAACAGGTGACCGGTCATTGATTTGGTTGAACTGATATTGATACGATAAAGATCATCGCCAAAAACATCATGTATAGCTTTAATTTCCTGCGGATCGCCAATTGGTGTTGATGTTCCGTGAACGTTCACATAATCAATATCAGCAGGGGTAAGGTTTGCATCTTCCAAAGCCGCACGCATAACCAATGCCGCTCCAAGCCCATCAGGGTGTGGTGCTGTCATATGGTAAGCATCAGCGCTCATGCCACCACCTATCATTTCGGCATAAATTTTAGCGCCGCGAGCTTTAGCATGCTCCAGTTCTTCTAAAATTATGGTACCGGCACCTTCACCAGCCACAAAACCGTCCCTGTCCAGATCAAACGGACGTGATGCCGTTGCCGGATCATCATTACGGGTTGATAATGCGTGCATAGCGTTAAAGCCACCAATACCTGCTTCGTTGATAATGGCCTCAGAACCTCCACTTATAAACATATTAGCTTTACCCAAACGGATATAGTTAAATGAATCAATAAGTGAATTGTTTGATGAAGCACAAGCAGAAACGGTTGAAAAATTTGGTCCGCGTAAACCGTATTTGATAGAGATATGGCCAGGAGCAATATCAGCGATCATTTTTGGGATAAAGAACGGATTAAAACGTGGTGAACCATCGCCTTTGGCAAAATTCACAACCTCGTCTAAAAACGTTTTTAAACCACCAATGCCTGATCCCCATATAACTCCAATACGGCTGGTATCTAATTTTGCAAAATCCAATCCCGCATCTTTTACAGCCTCTTCTGTTGAGAAAAGGGCATATTGAACAAAAGGATCTAATTTGCGGGCATCTTTACGGCCCAAAAAACCATCCGCATCAAAGTTCTTTACTTCACATGCGAATTTAGTTTTGAACTTTTCGGTATCAAAACTTTTAATAAAGGCAGCGCCACTTACCCCATTGATCAGCCCGTTCCAGTATTCTGCAACGGTATTACCAATAGGAGTAAGTGCTCCAAGCCCGGTTACTACAACTCTTTTAAACTCCATTTAATCCAGTTAGGGAGTCTTATTTAACGTTTTTTTCAAGGTAAGCAACAGCCTGGCCTACAGTACCAATAGTTTCAGCCTGATCGTCAGGAATAGCCACGTTAAATTCTTTTTCAAACTCCATGATCAGTTCCACGGTGTCTAACGAGTCGGCACCAAGGTCATTGGTGAAACTCGCTTCTGGCGTAACTTCACTTTCGTCAACACCCAGTTTTTCTACGATAATAGCTTTTACTCTTGAAGCGATATCAGACATAGTCTTTATAGTTTAATGATTAATAAAAATTCAGTGCAAAGAAAAATAAATTCTGTCAATTATCAAATCTAAAACTTTTACAATATATTTCGTTAACAAAATTTTATTCAAACGGTTTCGATTTGTATTTTTGAACGTCGTAAAAGTAATGATTTTGAACAGGAAATTTTTAAAGTTTGAGATCGATTTTGATTTTGTGCTTATTGCAGTCACAACTTCGCTAAAAGATTACAGGGTTTGTTATCTTATCAATAAGTTTTTAAATTTTAATTTTACTAAATCCGAGGATCTTGCCGTTGATATTTATCAGGGGAGCGAGCCTGTTTTGTTTTCATTATACCGTTATCACTGGGAAACAACCGAAACGGATTTCTATTTTATTGGCAATAAGGGCTCTGAGGGCTATTTAGTGCCCGAAATTAAAAGCGCCGATTATTTTTTAATGATCAGGAATTATATTGACGATGATGATCTTGACAACCTGGTTTCGACCCTTAATAAGATCCCCGAAATTGTGGCCGCCGTAAAGATTGATCCGAAAAAAATAAAATCACGCGAAAATCTGTTATTTTAGCGCAAAATTTAAAAAGAGTGTTGGTTTTACACTATATTATAATGTAAGCCAGTTTAACCAAAACAATATGAAACTATACTATAATCGTACTAAAATTGTTGCCACCATGGGCCCGGCATCTGCTAAAAAAGATGTTTTATTAGCCATGATAAAAGCCGGTGTTAATGTTTGCCGCCTTAATTTTTCGCACGGAAGACCGGAGGATCATAAAGCCGTAATTGATACCATTCGCGAAATTAATGAGCAATACAAAACCAATGTGGGTATCCTTGCCGATTTACAGGGCCCTAAGATCCGTATTGGTTTGGTAAAAGATGGTGGTATCCATTTGGTTAACGGAACACATATTAAAATTACTACCCAGGAGTGTATAGGTAATGACGAACAGATCTATATCACTTATAATACCTTCCCTCAGGATGTTCAAGCCAATGAAATTATTTTGCTGGATGATGGTAAGCTGCAGTTAAGGGTTATTGAAACCAATAAAAAAGATACCGTGATCTGCGAAGTAGTGCATGGTGGTATTTTAACTTCACGTAAAGGGGTTAACCTGCCAAATACCAAAGTATCTATCCCAAGTTTAACCGAAGAGGATCTGATAAACCTGCAATTTGCATTAAAATATGATGTAGAGTGGATAGGCTTATCGTTTGTTCGTACCGGACAAGATATTACCGAATTAAAACACATTATTGCTCAAAGCGGTAAAGCGGCAAAGGTTATTGCTAAGATTGAAAAACCAGAAGCTATTGATAATATTGACGAAATTATTGCCGCAACCGACGGTGTAATGGTGGCCCGTGGAGATCTTGGGGTTGAAATGCCTTTAGAAGAAGTGCCATTACTGCAAAAAATGATCGCTACTAAATGCCGTGCAGCTTCGAAACCGGTAATTGTGGCAACACAAATGCTGGAATCAATGATCACCACCCCACGCCCAACGCGTGCCGAGGTTAATGACGTAGCCAATTCTGTACTGGATGGTGCCGATGCTGTGATGCTGAGCGGTGAAACATCAGTAGGTGAGTTCCCGGTTATAGTTATTGAAACCATGGCCAAAATTGTGCGCAACGTAGAAGAGTTTGGCTATAGCTTTAACACTAAGAAAGCAGAAAATGCCGACCCCTTGTCGCCAAATTATCTGAGCGATGCTGTATGTGAATCGGCTGTTCATCTTGCCCAGCATACCAATGCGGTGGGTATTGTATCTATGACCACATCTGGTTATACTGCTTTCGAAATATCAAGCCACAGACCTAAAGCAAGTACCTATATATTTACATCAAACAAGCAATTGCTAAATGCATTAAGTTTAGTTTGGGGGGTACGCTCTTTTTATTATGACCTGCTGGAAAGCACCGATCAAACCATCAGCGATGTAAATAACATCCTTAAATCTGAGGACCTGATTAAGGTTGGTGATGTAGTGATCAACACTGCCGCAGTTCCTATTGTTAAACAGGGTAAAACAAATATGCTTAAAGTGAGCATTGTTGAATAAGCTTATTTAATATATACTTTTAATGGAAAAAGGCCTCCCGGTATTACCGAGGGCACTGAAAAAGTAGTTCAATAACACGGATTACAAAAAGCGATCAAGAGAAAGGCAACTTTACTTGGTCGCTTTTTTGTTCTGATTATTTTGTGGAGGTAGCTTGTTGTGAAAGATATGGGGC
>JAUCSE010000023.1 GCA_030445275.1 Mucilaginibacter sp. | reverse complement strand
CAAGTATTTAATCTTTATCTTTAAAAAAAGACCCTGTATAGTTCACTTAGGATTAACAAACTCCTCTGTATAGTTATTACAGGATTTACTCACCAAAATGTATAGCCAAATCCGGACGGGTCATATTGCGGGATACTGTATCATAATCGTACACATGGTGTTACGCTTACGTACATGTCTGTATCGTCGAGATGTCTTAATACGTTGATTGTCAGTTGTTTGTTTTTTTGGTATGTGTTTTAAACCATTGTAATGATTAAACTGTAGAACATGCTGAAAAACTATTTCAAAATAGCCTGGAGAAACATTATACGCCATAAGGGACACTCGATCATTAACATAGCTGGTTTAACTTTGGGTATTTCAGCCAGTTTGTTAATATTCATTATTATTCAGTACGAGTTGAGTTTTGATACAGACCAACCCAATTTTAAAAATATTTATCATATAGTAACCAAGCAAATTCGTGAGGAGGGTATGAATTATAACCCTGGCGTACCTGATCCAGCAACGGATGCCCTAAGAATAGATTTCCCGCAAGCCAAAGTAGCAGCGTTAAATTCCAGCTATGGCAGTCAGATCACGGTGTCTGATAATAATGCAGGAAGTGCTAAAGATGATAAGAAATTTACGGAAAGGGTAGGCGTAGTTTTTATAGAACCTCAGTACTTTGATATTTTTAGTTATAAATGGGTTGCAGGCAGCCCATCTGTTTTGGCCGAACCCAATATGGTGGTTATCAGTAAAAGCACTGCTATTAAATATTTCGGCAGTTGGACTGATGCTGTAGGCAAAGCACTGAAAATGGATAATATTTTAAACCTAAAAGTGGGCGGTGTTGTTGAGGATGCTCCTGTAAATAGTGATTTTCCGTTTAAGGTAATGGTATCCTACATCACCTGGAAACAATATCCTAAGGAGTATGATTATAACAGAGAGTGGGGTTCACTCAGTAGTAATCACCAGGTATTTATGATGTTCCCCAATATGACTGCTGATAACATCAACGCACAATTAAAAACGTTTACCCAAAAACATTTTAAAACTGGAACAAAACGCCGTCTGATTTTCGCTCAGCCCTTATCTCTGTTGCATTTTGATACCCGTTTTGGTAATACACTTGGCGATCATATAATGAGTATGGCTACCTTGCGTACCCTTTCATTTATAGCTATACTGATCATCGTTATGGCTTCAATCAATTTTATAAATCTATCTACTGCGCAATCAGTAGGGCGATCAAAAGAAGTGGGTATACGAAAAGTATTAGGTAGTACCCGGAAACAACTGATAATACAGGTAATAGGCGAAACTACGTTGATTGTGATCGGATCTGTTTTATTGGCCATTGTGGTAGCAAAAATAACCATGCCTTATCTGAAAAATATTGCCAGCGTACCTGAAAGCATTAGTCTGTTTAATACCTACAGTATGTTGTTTTTGTTTGCGGTAACACTTGCAGTGATTTTATTATCAGGTATTTACCCAGCATTAATAGTGTCGGGTTTTAAGCCCGTACTGGCTTTAAAAAACAAAATAACAGCCGCTTCTATTGGTGGCATACCGCTGCGCAGGGCATTGGTTGTAGCACAGTTTGCCATATCGCAATTGCTCATTATAGGTACTATAGTTGCCGTAAATCAAATGGATTATGTAAATAAGGCCGATCTGGGTTTTGATAAAAATGCGGTATTGATTATACCGGGCTACACGGATAGCCTGAGCTTGCGTAAAATGGAATCATTTAAGCAACAATTATTACAGGTTGCGCAGGTGCAATCGGTAAGTTTTTCTTCTGATGCACCCTCGTCTGATAATAACTCTTCAACCAATTTTAGTTTTAATCACGCTATTAAGGATAAAGACGAAAGTTTCAATACTTTTTTAAAGTTTGGCGATGCTGATTATTTTAAAACTTTTGGACTGCATTTTATAGCCGGTAAAGGGTACGATGTAAGCGACACTGCACGCCAGGTAGTTGTTAATGAAACATTCATCCATAAAATAGGTATTCAGAATGCCGAAAATGCTATTGGTAAAACCGTAAGCTTAGGCGGAGGTGCCGCTTTACCCATCAGCGGGGTAGTAAAGGATTTCAAAACTAATTCTCTTCGTGAAACAATAAAACCAATTGTGATTTCCATCAATAATAAGGTGGAATCAGAGATAGCTATCAAAATAAAAACTAACAACCTTACCAAAACCGTTGCCGAGCTGCAAAAAATGTGGGAAACAACTTACCCAGAATATGCTTATGATGGATTTTTTCTTGATCAGCGCATAGCCGATTTTTATCAGCAGGAAAACCAAATGGCATTGGTTTATAAAATATTTGCCATCATAGCCATTTTTATATCATGCCTGGGTTTATATGGACTGGTATCATTCATGGCTGTTCAACGTACTAAAGAGGTGGGGGTACGCAAAGTGCTTGGTGCATCAATAAGTAGCATCATATTCCTGTTCTCTAAAGAGTTTATGATACTTATAGGCATATCGTTCGTAATAGCTATGCCCGCAGCCTGGTATATCATGACCGGTTGGCTGCAAAACTTTGCATACCGTGTTTCTTTAAGTGTATGGGTGTTTATATTGGCAATAGTTACATCAATGTTTATTGCCTGGGTAACTGTAGGTTATAAAGCACTAAAAGCAGCGCTGGTAAATCCGGTTAAAAGTTTAAGAAGCGAGTAAAATAAGGTAAAAGATGAATGCTTAAGGCACAAAGCTTTTTAGTATTTAGAGTTTAGCAATAAAGATTTAGAATTTTAAAAGAATCATGATAAAAAATTATATCAAAATAGCCTGGAGAAACCTGAAACGTAATAAAACTTACGCAGCTATCAGTGTTATTGGTTTGGCATTAGGTATTACCTGTGGTATACTGATTTTCACACTGATCACTTATCATCTTAGTTTTGATACTTTTCATAGAAATTCAAATCGCATATATAAGCTGTATACCGAATGGCATGAAGAAGAAGTAAACAAGGCTGGAGCCGTACCGCAACCATTAGGTAAGGCGTTTAGAAATGATTTTTCATTGAGCGAAAAAACGGCAAGGGTTATAAATTTTCATGATAATCTGATTACTATAACAAAGGGTAATGTTGTAAAAAAATTCAGAGAAGAACAAGGCGTAGCTTTTACTGAACCTGAATATTTTGACATTCTTAACTTTCCTTTATTAAAAGGTGACAAAAAAACGGTACTGGTTCAGCCAAATGAGGCTATAGTTACAGAAAAGATAGCGCATAAATACTTTGGTGACGATAATGCCATAGGGAAGGTTATTCGTCTGGATAATAAGTTGAATTTTACTATCACCGGAATATTAAAAGATCTGCCTGCCAACACAGACCGCAAGCAGGAGATTTATGTTTCATATAGCAATATGGATCAGTATACCGATAAAGAACGTGAAGGAAATTGGGGTGGTGTTTATAGCGGAAGCCAGGCATTTACGCTGTTGAAACCAAATGTAACTGTTGCACAGGCTGAAAGTGGCTTGGCAGAGTTAGTGAAAAAACACTTTACCGGTCGTGATTTAAAGGTATGGCGTTTTAAACTTCAGCCGATTGCTGATATGCACTTTAATCCTGATCTGGGTGGTTATGCTGATAAAAAATATCTTTGGGCACTGTTCTTTATAGGGGTGTTCCTGATCATTACAGCTTGCGTAAACTTTGTTAACCTGGCAACAGCGCAGGCGCTAAACCGTTCAAAAGAGGTAGGTATCAGAAAAGTATTGGGCAGTTTGCCACACCAGCTTTTCTGGCAGTTTATTGCCGAAACTGCTCTGATCACTATAGTGGCTGTTATTGTAGCCGTTTGCCTATCGTTATTAGCATTGCCGGCAATAAACAACTTGTTTCATTCGCAAATGGCATTTAACGGGCAGGAGCTTACTGTTTTCATTGTTATAATTAGCTTGGTGGTTATATTTTTATCTGGTTCTTATCCCGGTTTGGTACTGGCGCGGTTTCAGCCCATACTGGCGCTTAAAAGTAAACTTTCACAAAAACATGTAGGTGGTTTTTCGCTAAGGCGTATCCTCGTGGTTACGCAGTTTTCTATTTCGCAGGTACTAATTATAGGTACTATTATTATTGTATCGCAATTGCATTATTCGCAAACAACCGATCTTGGTTTTGATAAGGATGCTGTACTATTACTACCCCTGCCACAAAATGATAAGGTAAAACTAAGCACTATGAAGAACCGGATCAATGAAGTACAAGGAGTTGAAAAAGTTTCCTATTGCTATGGCGCACCTGCATCTCACTCAAATAACACCACTGGTTTTAATTATGATAACAGGCCTGAGGAAGAACATTGGAGCATTAATACCAAAGCGGGTGATGAAAATTACATTTCAACTTTTGGAGTAAAACTGGTAGCCGGCCGGAATTTATTTAAAGCCGATACTGTAAGAGAGTTCCTGGTGAATGAAACCTTTGCACGCAAACTGAATCTGAAACCGCAGGATGTAATAGGGAAAACATTAAGTGTAAATGGAAAAAGTGTTACCGCGCCAATTGTAGGGGTAATGAAAGATTTTTACAACTATTCACTTCATACCGAAATTTCACCGGTATGTATTTATATCGCTCCTGACTCCTATTCAAGTTTGGCTATAAAAATGAACATGCGTAATGCCAAAGTATCGCTTGCTTCATTTGAAAAGATATGGAGTGAAACTTTTCCCGATGAACTTTATTCATATAAGTTTTTAGATGACAGTATCAGGGAATTTTATGAAATGGATAACATTCAGCTTAAACTGGTTGAAGCATTCGCTTGTATTGCCATAGTGATAGGCTGTTTAGGTTTATATGGATTGGTATCATTCATGGCCGTGCGTAAAACAAAGGAAATAGGCGTACGCAAGGTTTTAGGTGCCAATATCAGCCACGTATTATGGCTTTTTGGTAAAGAGTTTAGCTTTTTGTTATTGATAGCGTTTGTAATTGCAGCACCACTGGCCTGGTGGGCCATGCACAATTATCTGCAGGATTTTAAATACCGGATAAGTATTGGCCCAGGCATTTTCCTGATTTCCATACTATCAACTTTTATTATTGCAGCCGTAACAGTTGGTTATCGTTCAATTACTGCAGCCTTGGCAAATCCGGTTAAAAGTTTAAGAAGCGAGTAAAGGCTAAAGGCAGAAAGCTTAAAGCTCAAGGCTATTTAGAGTTTAGAATTTAAAAATTAGTTTTTAGAAATTAAAAAAAAATATGATCAAGAATTATTTAAAAATAGCCTGGCGCAACATCATCAATAATAAAGCCTATAGTGCTATTAATATACTGGGATTGGCGACAGGAATGGCGGTTGCATTACTGATAGCATTGTGGGTTAATAACGAATACTCATATGATAAGTTTTTGCCAGATTATCAGCAGACATATCAGGTAAAGCGCAATTTTAACAGTAATGGCGAAACACTAACATTTACTTCCACATCGCTTAAACTGGCTGATGTGCTTCGTGCTAATATTCCTGAAATTGAATATGTGGCCGAATCAGATGGCGGTAGTTCGCATGGTTTAATGGTAGGTGATAAAAAGCTTTATATTGATGGTATGCAATCAGGAAGCGATTTCCTTAACATATTTAAATACCCCATGCTGCAGGGAAGTGCTGGCTCAGCATTAAAAGATCCGTATTCTATTGTATTAACCCAGGCTACAGCTATAGCCTTATTTGGTACTACCAATAATGTGATCAATAAAGTGGTTAAAATTGATAATGCTTATAATTTAAAGGTAACAGGGGTTATCGAAGATGTACCTTCAAATTCGGTAATGCATTTTATAAAATACATTATCCCCTTCAGCTTTATGGAACAAACCCAGGCTTGGGTGAAAGGGAATCATGGAAGTTTTGGTTCAAATAATTTTTCTATTTATACCAAGCTGAGGTCAGGGATTTCTTATGCCCAGGTAGCCCCTAAAATTAAGAATATAGAAAAGGGGGAGAATAATATCAATGCTAAAAACTCTGAAGTGATCATGCAACCTATAAAGGATTGGCATTTATATTCCGAGTATAAAAATGGCATAGCCAGCGGTGGCTTTATTGATTATGTAAGGATATTTAGCATTATTGGCATTTTAGTTTTGTTGATTGCCTGCATTAATTTCATCAACTTAACTACAGCACGATCTGAAAAACGGGCGCGCGAAGTAGGTATCCGTAAAGCTATTGGTTCACAACGCAAACATTTAATATTCCAATTTTTAACAGAATCAGTATTAACCACCTTTATATCCTTTTTATGCGCGGTACTTTTTGTTCAGATAGCTTTAGGTCCATTTAACGCGCTTACGGGTACCATGATCCGTATTCCATTTAGTAGTATTGTTTTTTGGCTGATCATGTTAGGCTGTGTACTGGTAACAGGCCTTATTGCTGGCAGCAGACCAGCATTTTATTTATCGTCATTTAATCCTGTTAAGGTATTAAAAGGAACAATACAAGTAGGTAAGTCGGCTTCATTATCAAGGAAGGTTTTAGTGGTTATGCAGTTCAGCTGCTCTATTGCGCTCATCATAAGTACGGTTGTTATTTACCGGCAGATACAATATGCCAAAAATAGACCAACAGGCTACAGCATTGATCGTTTGCTAGCTTCTACTATGAGTGCTGACCTCGGTAAGAATTATGCCGCACTTAAAAATGATTTGTTACAAAGCGGAATAGTTGAAAGTATAACGAATGCCACAAGCCCGGCTACCGATGTTTCCTGGCATATGGATATTGACCAATGGCCAGGGAAATTTGCCGGTGAAACCGTTGAAATGGGGACGATGATTGTTGCTGATAGTTATTTTAAAACATTAGGGATGAAAGTGTTGGCAGGGAGAGATTTTAACACTGTACCATCCGATACTTCAAATGTTATCTTTAACGAGACTGCCATTAAGCGATTGCGATTAAAAGACCCCATCAGTCAGATCATCACCAAGGATGGAAAAAAACTCCGGATAATTGGGGTGGTAAAAGATGCTCTGATGATATCGCCATTTGCCAAAGCCGATCCAACTATGTTTTTATATAATACCGAACCTCATGATAATATCATTTATCGTTTGGCACCAAATGTAAATCCACACAGCGCAATTGAAAAGATTAATCAAATTTTTTCCAAATACAATCCGGCCTACCCGTTTACCTGCAGGTTTGTTGATGATGATTATAACCGCAAAATCAATCAGGAAGTATTAATTGGAAAGTTATCTGGTATTTTTGCCGGTTTGGCCATCTTTATATCGTGCCTGGGCCTATTTGGTTTGGCGGCTTATATAGCAGAGCAACGTACCAAAGAAATTGGTGTACGTAAAGTACTGGGGGCCACAGTAGGCCAGTTATGGTTTATGCTATCTAAAGATTTTGTGCTGCTGGTTATCATCAGTTGTGTAATAGCCTCACCAATTGCACTATACTTTCTGCAAGGCTGGTTACAAAAATATGATTATCGTGTAAGCGTAGGCCCAGGTGTATTTCTTATTTCGGCGCTGGCGGCAATATTGATTACTCTTTTAACTATCAGTTTCCAGGCTATTAAAGCGGCTATAGCCAACCCTGTTAAAAGCTTAAGAAGCGAGTAAGGGGCTAAATGCAGAAAGCTATTTAGAGTTTAGAAATTAAGATTTAGAATTTAAAGTATCATGATCAAAAACTATTTCAAAATAGCATTAAGGAACCTTTGGAAACATAAAGTGTTTTCATTTATAAATATCACTGGTTTATCTATTGGTATTACTGCCTGTTTTTTTATTTTCATGTATGTAGGTTTTGAGTTGAGCTATGATAAATTTCATTCAAAGGCCGATCGTATCTACCGTTTGGTTACCGATATTAAAACGCCTACTGAAACTATGAATACTGGTATCACCGCATGGCCATTTGCACCAAACATTAAAAATGATTTTCCGGAGGTTGAATCATTTGTGCGGATAAGTGGTGGAAGTTTTTTGGTTAGAAGAGGTGATGTCAAATTTCAGGAAGAAAAGTCCGCATTTGCTGATTCAACTTTTTTTAAAGTTTTTGATTTTAAATTATTAAAAGGCGACCCTAGAACAGCCTTATCGGCACCAGCCAGTATCGTGTTTACTGAAACCGCGGCTAAAAAGTATTTTGGTAATGCAAATCCCATGGGGCAAACGGTATTAATTACTGGCGATGCGATACCTGCAATTGTAACTGGTTTAATGAAGGATATGCCGGAAAACTCGCAGATAAAAGCAGATATGCTTATTTCCATGTCGTCGCTTACCCAAAAATTTAATAAAGGTCTTGATAACCAATGGGGGAATTTTGGTGCAACAAGTTACTTGTTGTTAAAACCAGGCACTAATCCAAAAGCGCTGGAAGCAAAGTTTCCGGGGTTTATTGAAAATCATAATGGTAAGGAGCGTAAATCGAGTCAGATGTTTTATACATTTTTTCTTGAGCCATTGAAGTCTGTTTACTTGTATTCAAAACGAGGTGGCCAAGATTCAGGAAGCATCACCAATGTGTACATATTTGGTATAGTAGCCATATTTATATTGCTTATAGCCTGTATTAATTTTGTGAATCTTACTACCGCCCGCTCAGTTGAGCGGGCTAAAGAAGTAGGAATAAGAAAAGTAGTAGGTGCAGAAAAATCACAATTGGCAAGTCAATTCATCGGCGAATCAGTAGTATTATGTTTAATTGCTTTTGTACTTACAATCTTATTTTCGGTTTTATTACTTCCATTATTTAACCAGTTGGCTGGTAAAACTATCAGTGCCGGTGTGTTCTCAAACTGGTATTACGTGCTTATATTATTGGTAACCTCGGTTGCTATTGGATTGATTGCCGGTATATACCCAGCTCTTGTACTATCGTCATTTAAACCAGTTATGGTTTTAAAAGGCAGGTTTTCGAGTGGTAATAAGGGTAACGCGTTGCGGAAAGCCCTGGTAATATCACAGTTTAGTATATCTATAGCGCTTATAATAGGGACAATTATAGTTTACACGCAAATGAATTTTATGCAAAACCGCGATCTGGGCTTTAGTAAAGATCAGATGTTAATACTTGATACTAATGGCGATCCTGCTGCTGATGCTTTTAAGCAGGCTATTTCGATATTACCGGGAGTAAAATCAACAGCGAATTCTTCAAGCGTTCCCGGTGGTGGTAATAGTGGTGCTTATTCCGAGATCGAAAACAAGAAAGGCGATCTGCAAATAGCCAATCTTGATCTATATTTTGTTGATTATGATTATGTGAACCAATTTAAAATAAAAATGGTTGCAGGCAGGGCCTTTTCAAGGGAATTTGGAACCGATACGGCCCAGGCTATGTTGTTAAATGAAGCCGCGGTTAAAATGTTTGGTTATAGCTCGCCTCAGCAAGCTGTAGGTAGGCGGTTTAAACAGTGGGGTAGGGAAGGTAAAATAGTTGGTGTAATGAAAGATTTTCATTTTCGTTCGCTGCAGGAAGTTATTAAACCATTAAGTATGCGTATTGAACTTAAGCAACTTGGACTTATTTCTGTGAAGGTATCACCCCAAAATATAACCGGAACCATTGCAGCTATTGAAAATAAATGGAAAACCCTTATCCCTACCAGACCATTCAACTATTATTTTTTAGACGAATTTTTTGACAGGCAATATCGCAGCGAGCAACGTTTTGGTAAGCTGTTCTTTAATTTTGCTGTTCTGGCCATATTAATTTCTTGTCTTGGTTTATTAGGTTTAGCATCATACAGTACGCTGCAACGCACCCGTGAAATAGGCATAAGGAAAGTATTAGGCGCCACTGTGCCCGGAATTGTAAATATGCTCTCAAAAGATTTCCTTATTTTGGTTATTATATCATTTTTTATTGCCGCACCCGTGTCATGGTTCTTTATGCATAAATGGCTACAGGATTTTGCCTATCGCATTAATATAAGCTGGTGGATATTTGTACTTGCGGGTATATTGGCAGTTTTAATTGCATTAGCAACCATCAGTTATCAGGCTATAAGAGCAGCTATGAGTAACCCTGTTAAAAGCCTGAGAAGCGAATAAAGCACAAAGCCGAAAGCTTAAGGCAAAGAGCTTTTGGCTTTATGCTTTAAACCTTCGGCTTTTTCATTGTATCATAACCGTACGCTTCCTGTTACATAAGCGAACAGTATTTATATACTATGTTTGATATAAGCTGTTGATTATTAGTTTATTAGTATTTTGGTATGTTATTGATACTTGATAGCCTGAAATGATTTGATATTTTTAAACAAAAACACATTCTAAACAAAACAACTATTTAAAAGATGTTATCACTCCAGCATATTTCGAAATACTACCAGGTAAGCGGACTTAAAAATTTTGTACTAAATGATCTGAGCCTTGAAATTGATGAAGGCGAATTTATTTCTATCATGGGGCCATCCGGATCGGGTAAGTCTTCACTACTTAATATCATAGGTATGCTTGATGAACCATCCGAAGGCTATCAATACTTTGTAGGTAATGCGGTGCACCAACTTAAGGAAAAACAACGCTCTGCTTTGTATAAACAATACATCGGTTTTGTTTTTCAGGCCTATCACCTTATTGATGAACTTACAGTTGCCGAAAATATTGAAACACCGCTTATTTATCAGGATTTTAAAAGTGCCGAACGTAAAGCCATGGTAGCCGATATGCTTGACCGCTTTAACATTGTAGGTAAAAAAGATCTTTTCCCCGCGCAATTATCAGGCGGACAACAACAATTAGTAGGTATAGCCCGGGCGCTGATAGCCAAACCAAAACTTTTACTGGCTGATGAGCCTACCGGTAACCTAAACTCGAAACAAGGGGAGGAGATTATGGAGCTGTTTCGTAAACTGAATAAGGAGGATGGAGTAACTATTATACAGGTAACACACTCCGAAAAGAATGCCGAATATGGTTCGCGGATCATTAATCTATTGGATGGTAAAGTCGAATCTTCAAAACAACTCTGATCAATACAATAATGCGATACTTTAAATTTATATTTTTTAGTTTGGTTGCCATGTCAGCAATTAATGTGCAAGCCCAAACTCAAACAGATTCTGTGTTATCCGTAAGGCAATGTGTTGAAATTGCCATAAAAAACAACCTTCAGGTTAGGCAAAGCGAAATTGCTATGCAGCGTTTGCGCATTGGTTATAATCAGGCTAAAGAAAATCTATTGCCCAGTTTAAACGGTAATGTAGATCATAGCATTAATAGCGGACGTAGTATTAACCCATTTACCAACAGCTATGTAACCCAATCATATACTGCAGGTAATTATAACTTAAATGCCAATTTAACGTTATTCAGCGGTTTGCAAAACTTAAATGCAATTAAACAAACATCATTAAATTACCAGGCGGGTAAAATGGATTTTCAACAGGCAAAAGACCTGGTGACTATTAATGTGATAACCGCTTATCTTTTAGTTTTAGATAATACCGAATTATTATCACAAGTGAATAACCAGGTTGAAGTATCCAAAAAACAGGTTGAAAGACTGGAGATACTGGAAAAACAGGGTGCCAATAAATCTCCTTCAGATTTGTATGATCTTAAAGGTACTTTTGGCGATAATCAGCTAGCCTTGGTAAATGCTAAGAACACGCTGGAAGCCTCAAAGCTGAGCTTAATGCAAAGCTTAAATATTCCATACAATAAAAATCTTAAGCTTGAACCTGTAAGTGTGCAGGATGTGGCCAAACAAACGGATGAAAACTCTGACCAGATATTTAATACGGCCTTACAACAATTAGCCAATGTAAAAGCAGCAGAATTAAGGCGTCAGGGTTTCGAAAAGGCTGTAAAAGTTGCCAAAGGTACGTTGGTACCTACCATCTCATTATTTGGAGGCATAGCTACCAATTATTCAAGTGCGGCACAAAATTCTATAGTGAGAGATTCTTCTGTTGTAAACACCGGACAATTTGTAAACACACCAGCCGGTCCGCAATCTGTTTTTACGAAACAAGCTAACTATGACAATCATAATATAGGCTATTATGATCAATTTAAAAATAATTACAACACTCAATTTGGTGTTCGTTTAAGTATACCCATCTTAAATTATTTTCAAAATCAGAATAAGGTGAAGTTAGCTAAACTGGATCTGTTAAACGCAAAATATGTAGAAGAGAATACCAAAATAGTGTTACAACAAAGTGTAGAACAGGCCTATCTAAACATGACATCGGCTTATAATAGGTACAATGTACTAAATGATCAGGTTAAAGCATATGCCGAATCATTCAGGACAGTCGAAATACGTTTTAATGCCGGTGTATTAACCTCTGTTGATTTTGTGCTTGCAAAAAATAACCTGGATAGGGCTAAGTTAAACCTGATCAACGCCCGCTACGATTGTTATATCTACAACAAGATACTTGATTATTACCAGGGAAGGCTGGCATTGTAAAAATAAGGATGATGCAGGAGTTATAAAAAATTTCTACTTTTATCTCAGATTCATTTCTTGATATCCGGCTTATAATGTTTTATAAATTAAAAATAAAACATTATAAGCCGGATATTGCTAATTAATAGATATTTGTCTTTTATGGCGAGTGTCAATAAAAAAATCCAAATATCTTTTACCTTAAAACAACACTATTAAATATGAAAAAAACAATTATCTTAACATTAAGTATTAGCCTTTTTACTATAGGCATCGCATCGGCCCAGATTATACCAAGTTTCTCGTTTGGTGTAAAGGGAGGATTAAATTACACCGCTTTCCCTTCAAACGGGATATTTAATAACAGCAATCGTGCTGGTTATTTAGCTGGTTTTTGGGCAAGGGTAGGTGGTTTGGGCTTTAACTTTCAACCAGAGCTTTATCTGACCAGTAAAAACATCAATGTAAAAGCTGATGATAATTCAGCTGAGAACAAAGCTAAATTTACCAGTATTGATGTGCCCTTATTATTAGGTGGAAAAATTGGCGCTTTTGGCTTGGGCGGCCGTTTTTATGCAGGACCTGTGCTTTCATTCGCGGTTGATAAAAATCAGAGTGTTGGCGATGCCACATCAGATGCTACAAGATTAAATTATAAAAGTGCCAATTATGGCATTCAGGTTGGTGCAGGGGTAGATATCAAAAGTTTTTCGGTTGATCTTCGATATGAAGGTGGCTTAAATAAAATTGCTTACGGTAACGATAATTCACACACCCGTGTTAATGTATTTAGTCTTGCCTTAGCTTATAAACTATTTTCACTGTAAGCTAATCATCTTATTAATAAAAAAAGACCTGCTAGAAATAGCAGGTCTTTTTTTATTATGAGCACATTTTTAAATAAAAACCAGAAATCAAGGTAATCCCTCAATCACGAAAATCATGGTTCAGACTATTTCACCACATCAACCCATTGGCCTTTAATAAGACTATTGATCGTGTTGTCGTACATAGCTTCGCAATAAACTGCAGGTAAATAATAATGACCTGCATAGGCAGCATTTAACATCACATAATACGTCACCTCCCTGTTTTCGGTCAGGCTGAAATAAGTGTTCACCCGGTCGTCACGTATATCACGGTAATCAGATGGCGATGATTTAAATACTTCATCATTATTCAGCATCCGGCTGTTCAGTATTTCCCATCCCGAAGGGAATACCTGGGTAAGGGCAAGGTTATCATATCTGCCTCGCCTGCCAGGATTTTTGATGTTTACTTGCGCTACAAAATCAGTTCCCTGTTTCAGGGTTGTTGGATCAATTGGTTTACCACCCATGGTAAAATAGCCAACTCGCATTTGCATGATCTGCGGATCAATAAAGGTTTTGACATCCAGACCAGATGAAGGCTGTCCTCTTTGTATCAGCCTAACATACAGTTTGTTGTTGCCATTGTTTTTAATGGTTACTTTACCTCCATTTACGGCCAAAGCTCCCTGCCACATATAAGAAGCCGAATTAACATCAGTTTTAGTAGCCCCGGCCTGATAGTTAAACGTAAGCTTGCTTGCCGACTTGTTTTGTCCGCAATATTGTGCAATGGCAATAAGTGTATAAGCGGTGGTTTGCGTACTATACCAGTCATCCTCTGACAATCGGGCAGCTACCGTACGTAATAAACCGGAAGCCCTTTCGTGCTGCCCAAGCAGGGTGAGGGTTTCTAATATCATGGCCTCATCGCGCAGGTCAGAACCATAAGTGCCGTACATGGTATTATAGGGTTTAATGGTGGTAGGCAGGTCTGCTATCATCCTTAAACCTGTTTCGGGCTGCCCAGCTAATTTATAGGCCGCAGCCAGCCGCCATTTAGCTTCAATGCTTAAATATTTAAACTCACGCAGGCGATTCATGGCACCTAACTCGGGTGAACGTGCCAAAGCCAGCAGATACAGGCGATAAGCCTGGTTTAGGTCGTCACCATAAAAACTATGGGAATCGGGTGCCCAGACTAAGGCTTTTTGTTTCTGGTATTTTTTCCATTGCTCCATAAATCCTAAAGGCATGCTGTAGCCTTTAGCTTGCGCGGCCAGCATAAAGTGCCCGGCATAGTTGGTTCCCCATTCATCAGCGTTACCACCATCGGGCCAATAGCTTAAGCCACCGCCTTGTACCTGGAAGCCATTTAACCTGCTGATGGTAGCTTTAATATTTCTCTCTGCTTCGGCCTTTTGAATCGGTGAAAGATCAAGCAACTGGCTTAAATACAACTGCGGGAATGCCGAAGAGGTAGTTTGCTCCACACAGCCATGTGGGTAGGCTATCAGGTAATCAAGTCGTTTACCCAAGTTTAATGGTGGTATGCTGGCTATTTCCAGCGTATTTTTATTAGTGCCGTTGATGCCGATAGGCTGATAGGCTGTATACCATACCTCACCAGGCTTAAGCTCTTTATCCAATACCCGGGTTACCGGCGGATTAGGGTTGCGTACATTCAGTTCCACATCATAGGCGGCTGTTTCCGAGCCGCTTTTGGCTATGATCTTCACTTTACCTACACCTACAAAATCTTTAACGTCGAGATCAAATGTAACCAACTGATCGCCGGTTTTGGTAAAGGTAATTGTCTTGGAGTTATTACCTACCAGGTTACTGAAGGCATTTGATTGTACCGATACAGTAACTGTTTTGATATTATTCTCCATAGCAAATACAGTAACCGGTAACTGTACTTTTTCTGACGGGCCAAGTACACGTGGCAAGGTAGCCAGTATCATCAGCGGTTTTTTAACGGCCACAGCCTTATCAGCAAAGCCATAGCTGCCATCGTGGCCAGCAATTACCATCGCCTTTACTGAACCCACGTATTGAGGTAGTTTAAAGGGCGTGGTTTGCTTTTTGCCCTTGCCAAGGTGAAATGGCCCCATAAACTTCACAACCGGTTTAAAACGGTTTACAGATGCATTTTTATTGGTGCCCAGATTACCATCGCCTCCTATGCTTAAAATACGTTCCAGTCCACCGCCAAAAGCGCCTATCACATAATCAAACAAGTCCCAGGTTTTTACCCCAAGGGCTTCGCGGGCATAAAACGCATCATGTGGATCAGGAGTTTTATAATTGGTGATATCCAGCAAGCCTTCATCAACTATGGCTATGGTATAGGTCATCTCCTTACCCGATGCCTCGGATACTGTTATGGCCGACTGTGTTTCGGGTCGTATTTTATCGGGCATGCTGATCACCGGTTTTAATATTGTTTCCGGATTATCAACCTGCAATGGAATGGCTCCATACATTCGGATAGGAAGGTCATTTACTGTTTGGGCATGCCTTTGCAATAGGGTAACATTCACAAAAACGTTTGGTGCCATAGTTTCATCAACCGTAAAGCGGTATTGGGTTTGCCCTTTTTTAGTATCTATCCACGTGGTTCTTAAAACATTGCTGCCGTTTTCAAAGCTGATGAGCGCACGGCCATCAGCTGCAGTTGGGATGGTAAGTGTAGCCTGTTCGCCAACCTTATAGCTTGTTTTATCTGATGTAAAAGATAACATAGCTGCTTCGGTAGGATTGGTTTGCTGCAACCTTTCTGACCAGTTTGGCCAATCCACATAAATAAATTTCCCGGTGGAGTGACCCGTTGCCTCGTCCTTTACCTTGATCAGATAACGGCCCCAATCAGCTTTAGGAATACGCAATGTCCATTTACCATGGCCATTATTAAGCTGCACGTTTTGGGCTTTAATAAGTTTATTATACTTATCCTGAGTAAAGTTACTTGTTTCGTCACCGGTTTGATCCCACCACCAGCGCCATTGTACTTTGTATAGTTCCAACTGTACATTGCGTGTGCCTGCAAAAGCATTGCCATTTACATCTACATCGGCAATGTCAATCTGGTGATCTTTATCAGTAACCAACATGCCCGAAAGATCACTGCCTGCAGGTGTTTTAATACCTACATAACCAGCATAAACATTATAAGGCATGGTCGTTTGCTGAATGCTGAAATTGCCGCCTGGTTCAAATACTTTTACCAGGAAGTTGGCTCGTAGTTGTCCTGGTGCTTGTTTTTCAACATTAATATCTGCATTAACGCTTGCCGTACCTTCGGCGCTTAACTTGCCATCAAATACCGTTTGGGTTTGCGTATTAAAGGCCAGCGTAGGATTATCAAAAACATATCCTTCATATTTTTTGAAGCTGGTTGTTTGTGGTGATAAAAACGCGTCGACCTTAGCTTTTAGGTTTTGTGCCGCACCGCCAAACAGCCATTGGGCGCTTAGTTTGCCATTGGCATTATTACCCTTAGTTAATTCAGCTGCATTTCCGAAAGACAGGCTTAGCTTCATACGGTTAGGCATAATGGTTTCCACCTTTATCTTTTTCTCGAATAAAGCGCCGCCAACTTTTACCTTGGCAGTCCAGTTCCCGGTAGGCGACGAGGTTTCTGTAGCGGTATGAAAACTATAAAAACCATCTAATGCCGTTGTTTTGTTGATGCGCCTATAGAGTTTGCCATTAGGGTCATACAATTCAAATTCCACCGGATGATCAGGTGGGAGGTTTTTTAATTTATCCTCAAGGATAAAGGAAACATAGATAGAATCTCCCGGGCGCCAAACCCCGCGATCACCGTAAATAAAACCTTTCAGGCCGCTCTGTATTTCCTCACCACCCACATTGAAACGGGTAAGCGGCAGCGAGCTACCATCATCTAGTTTTAAATAGCCTCGTTGTGCTCCTTTTTTGGCTACCAGCAAGTAAGGTTTACGTTTCAGATCGAACTTAACTATGCCATCCCCTCCTGATGTGGTTTTATAGATCACCTGTTTCTGATAATCCAATAGTTCCAGCTCAACACCAGACATGGGCTGAGCGCTCAAAATATCAGTCACCGCAACCAGCATACTGTTATTGGTGCCCCGTTTGGCGATAAGGCCGATGTTTGAGGCGATAATGTTGCGTGTAGCCCAGCGTTGTTTGGTAAAGTAAGATGGGGTACAGGCATTATCCCTGTCCTGCCAGCTATAACCCTCGGGATAAAAATTATCGTATCTCGACCAAAAATCATCATCCTCATCACTTACCTTGCCGCTATTGCTGCTGTAATCACCACCGTATTCATCTTCTTCATCATTATCGCTTTTTGCTCCAGCGCCTGCAATGCTGCAATTATACAGCGAATACTCTTTTCTAAAACCGATCACGACCCTGTAAATGGCCCCCGGTTCCGTGCGGATCATCTGATCAAGGTCAAGCATAAAACGGTTCTTCTTATTCAGATTCAAACCTTTATCTGTATCAAGTCTGATGGTTTTTTGAACAATGGGTTTACCTACCTGCCGCAATTCTGCACCGCCGTCAAAACCATTGTTCTGGAAATATTGTGGTACATTGTTTTCATATATCTTGATGATGCTTACATCAACAGCATTTAAATTCACCGCTTCAAAAGGCATCATCAGTTTGCCCGAGTCGGGTAGGATCACACCTTTGCCCGGAATAGTAACGTTGGGTAGCCTGTTCTCGAAAAATACATTAGCTGTATAGGTTTTAGTGATCTTTTTGTGCGATATATTTTCGACCCCTTCGTTAACAAATACACTGTAATTGCCCTGCAAGCGTTCGGGAGCGTAAATTTTTACAGTACTGCCATCAATGGTATAAGCAGCATCGGCAATATTACCTATACCAACAAGGCCATTGAGTTCCTGTCCAACCATAATAGCATCAGAAAATTGAACTAATACATATTGGTCATTATCCTGCACGGCGCGGATATTCAGTACTTTAAAATCCCCAATGGCAGGTACATCAAAATGTTGCTCCCCTTTTTTATCTACATTTAAACTGCTGCCATCCCAGCTAATGGTAATCGGCGTAATTTTACCTGATTGCCTTTTTAAGCCTGTTATCTTAAAATGATGCGTTTTGGTGGCTGTATTATGCTCCCAACTCACTTTAACCTGGAATGAATAATTAACGGTGATCAGTTTTTCAACAATGGTGGGATCTTCTGTATCAGCAGTCTGCACAGTTCCATCCAGCTTCATTTCGTCGGTAGAGGTGCTGGTTGCAGTTGTTAAACCACTAAAGCTTACATTAAAATCGGGCTTTACAACCTGGAAGCTAAATTTAAAATGATCAAATTTATGAGGTACCTCTATCAGTTTGCCCAGGTCAAAATCGGCAGTATAGCTTTTTTCAGGATCAAGCTTGCCGGCTGGTCTGAATTCAATTGTCCGGGCGTCTATCCAGTATGCTTTTCCTTTTATTGATGGCGAAAAATCAAAAATGTCATCACTTACCTGCTCGTTTTGCTGATGAGTAATCTGTACCTGGCTGGCCAAACGGATCCTGATAGGGCTTTCCTTTGATATAACACCAGTGGTATATGATTCAATATACTTACTAAAAGCGGGGTCGATTGCCGTTTTTTTACGACCATAAGCAATAATGTAAACAACTAATAAGATCAGCGCCAGGGATGTGCCGATTGTTATAATGCTCTTACGTCTGCGGAATTTGGTATATCCGTTTTCCATTGAATAGGTTTATTTAAGGTCATGTAAATTATGAAATTTATGACAATAAATAATTAAACGGAAAACTTATTTACGGGTTTTACAAGATCATAACACCCGGCTTATTTAAAACAGGGAGCTTGATGAAATTCATTTCAACAATACTTTCTGGCAGAAAGATGAATTTTTTATCGTAAATGTGGGTGCCGATATAATAACTGAGCCAATACTCATTGTTTAGCCCAAATGTTTGCTCGTCAATAGGTTCAATAAGCTTAAATGCCTGACCAGGAACTTCCGGGAACATGTGTCTTAGCGTTGAGGTTTTGACCTGTACGCCATCCTTTTCACCATAACCTTTTGAGGTAACCAGCACATTTTCAATAGGTACCTTTTTAAGGTTAATGAGATATACATACCAGATCTTACTCTCAATGTTTTCGCCCTCTAATGCTACTGCAATGGCAATATCCTGTACGTTATTTTCTGGGAGGTCTTTAATCATTGCGTATTAATTTAAACAATCTGTCATTTCGAATGCAGAGAGAAATCTTATGCTTAAGATAGATAAGCTGGATAAGATTTCTCCTCGTACCTCGTTCGAAATGACAGGTGATTTTTATTTTTTCTTAGCTGCTGCCTTTTTCTTTGCAGGTGCTTTTTTAGTTGCCGTTTTTGCAGTTGCAGTCTTACCAAAACGTCCCTTTTTAGCATCTTTTGGCATGGCATCAGCCAAGGCCTTGCATTCATCGTAGGTGAGTGTCAATGGATCTTTATCCTTAGGTATCTTAACGTTTAATTTACCAAATTCAATATATGGGCCCCAACGGCCATTCAATACTTTTACCTCCGGATCCTCATCAAATGCTTTGATCAGTTTTTCTGCATCTTTTTTACGCTTCGCGTTGATCAGTTCAACGGCCTGCTCTTCGGTAACATCCAGCGGGTCAATTTCTTTTGGCAAAGAGACAAACGAACCGTTATGACTGATATATGGCCCAAAACGACCAATAGCTACCTTCATTATCTTGCCTTCGTATTCTCCAACCACTTTAGGCAGTTTGAATAATTCGAGTGCTTCTTCAATACTGATAGTTTCTATACTCTGGCCAGTCCTTAAACTTGCGTACAGAGGCTTTTCTTCCTTATTTTCTTCTGTAGCATTATCACCAACCTGTACAAACGGGCCATAACGTCCTATACGAACAGATATTTTTTTCCCGCTTTCCGGATGAACGCCTAATTCGCGTTCGCCAGTAGCTTTATCGGCTGTTTCAATAGTGGTTTGTACTTCTTTATGGAAAGGGTTATAAAAGTCATGGAGCATAGCTGTCCAATCCTTTAAGCCCTGTGCTATTTCGTCAAATTGCTTTTCAACACTGGCAGTAAAGTTAAAGTCGACAATATCATTAAAGTATTGTACCAGAAAATCATTTACAACAGCGCCAATATCGGTAGGGAATAATTTGCCGCGCTCGGCACCCGTGTTTTCAGTTTTAGTTTCTTTAACTATAGCATCACTCTTCAATATTAATACCCTGAAATTACGTGTTTTCCCTTCACGTTCTTCTTTAACCACATATCCGCGGTTTTGTATGGTTGATATAGTAGGGGCATAGGTCGATGGCCGGCCGATACCCAATTCTTCAAGCTTTTTAACCAGGCTTGCTTCGGTATACCTTGCCGGCGGGCGCGAGAAACGTTCTGTTGCCGACATTTCCTGCAATGCTAAACGTTGTCCTTTGGTTAAAGGTGGCAGCATAGTATTTTCGCCATCCTGTTGGGTATCATCCTCTTCATCATCGGCTGATTCAAGGTAAACCTTCAGGAAGCCATCAAATTTCATTACTTCACCATTAGCGGTCAAATCCTCTTTACGGGTTGATATGCTGATCTTTGCAGTGGTTTTCTCAAACTGAGCTTCACTCATTTGTGAGGCAATAGCACGTTTCCAGATCAGTTCATATAAGCGTTTCTCATTTGATTCACCATCAATGGTATGGTTATTAAAATAAGTTGGCCTGATGGCTTCGTGAGCCTCTTGCGCGCTTGCGTTCTTGGTTTTATATTTTCTTAGCTGATGGTATTTATCGCCATAAGCTGATATAATTTCTTGTTGAGCAGCATCTAAAGCAGTTTCAGACAAGTTTACCGAGTCGGTACGCATATAGGTAATATAACCTGATTCATACAACCTTTGTGCTACCTGCATGGTGCGTGCTACCGAATAGCCTAGTTTTCTACTGGCTTCCTGTTGCAATGTTGATGTAGTAAAAGGTGCTGCCGGCGAACGTTTGGCCGGTTTGGTTTCTAATGAACGAACATCAAAGTCGGCACCTATACAATCGCTTAAAAATTTCTCAGCATCTTCCTGTTGGGCAAAACGCTCGGCAAGCTCGGCTTTAAAAGCTTCCTTACCTTTACCAAATATGGCCACTATTTTAAAAGCGGCTTCTGATTTAAACTTATTAATATCTCTTTCGCGGTCAACAATTAACCTTACAGCTACCGATTGTACACGACCTGCTGAAAGCGATGGTTTAACCTTTTTCCACAGAACAGGAGAGAGCTCAAAACCCACCAGCCTGTCAAGCACACGACGGGCTTGCTGCGCATTAACCAGGTTATAATCAATTTTGCGCGGTGTTTCAATGGCCCGTAAAATTGCGGGTTTGGTTATCTCATGAAAAACAATACGTTTAGTTGTCGCGTCTTTTAAACCCAATGTTTCAAATAAATGCCAGGATATGGCCTCACCCTCACGGTCCTCGTCCGATGCCAACCAAACCATTTCTGCTTCTTTAGCCAACTTCTTTAACTCACTAACTACCTGTTTTTTATCGGCAGGCACCTCGTATTTTTGAGTAAAATTATTGGCAGTATCGATAGCGTCTTCTGACTTTACCAGATCGCGGATATGGCCGTAGCTCGACTTCACGGTGAAGTCTTTACCAAGGTATCCTTCTATGGTTTTGGCTTTCGCCGGAGATTCAACAATGAGTAAATTTTTGGCCATTTAAGCAGTTATTTTTTGCAAATAAAACATAAAGAAAGCGAAACGCCAATTCACTTGACGTTTAATTTTTTAATTTTTGAAGTAAAGCGGAATTATGGAGGTGCTGAATCGCCCCGTTTTTACATTAAGAATCCACCGCCCAACAAGTCGTTGCCTTCGTAAAAAACAGCTGATTGCCCTGGAGCAATACCCGATACGGTATGATGAAAATCAACCTTCATATGATCGCCCATTTGTACAATGGTGCTTTGTGTACCGGCATCTTTGTAGCGTATTTTGGTAATGGCCTCTAGTGGTTCATTAATATTGGCGTATTTAACCAGGTTAAGGTTTTTAACCCAGGCTTGTTTGCGTTCCAATTCGTCAGCGGTACCTAAAACTACGGTATTGTTTACCGGATCAATACTGGTAACAAACATGGGGTGACCCAATGCAATACCCAAACCCTTGCGCTGACCAATGGTATAAAACGGATATCCCTGGTGCTGACCCACTATGGTGCCGTCTGTAAGTACGAAATTGCCGCCGGCAACACGTTCTTCCAGATCACCAACCTTGTGTCTTAAAAAGGCTCTATAGTCGTTATCAGGCACAAAGCATATTTCATAGCTTTCACTTTTACCGGCAAGTTCAACCTGACCCATATCCATGGCCATTTGCCTTATTTCGGGTTTAGAAAAACTGCCCAGGGGGAATTTCGTACGTGCCAGATTTTGTTGGGACACTCCCCAAAGTACGTATGACTGGTCTTTATTTTCGTCTTTACCTTTTGATATGACATAACGGCCGCTATCCTGCAAGCGGATATTGGCATAGTGGCCTGTGGCTATAAATTCACAATCCAGTTTGTCGGCACGTTTTAAAAGCGCGTCCCATTTAATATGGGTATTGCATAAAACGCATGGGTTAGGGGTACGACCTGCCAGGTACTCATCAACAAAATTGTCGATCACAAAATCGCCAAATTCATTTCTGATATCCAATATATAATGGGGGAAACCATAACCCACAGCTAAAGCACGGGCATCATTGATACTATCCAGGCTGCAGCAACCTGTTTCTTTTGAGCTACCACCCGACGAGGCATAGTCCCAGGTTTTCATGGTAAGACCAATAACTTCATAGCCCTGCTCATGCAACATTACTGCTGCTACCGAACTATCAACACCACCGCTCATTGCCACTAATATCCTGCCATGCTTACTCATAATGTTGCAAAGATACTTTTTTGGTTTTTATGTTGATACTTTATTGGGTCAGCAGAGGGTAAAATGAACGAATCTAGATTTATTTAGACCCGTTGGCGGAATTAATTAACCAATCTCATCATTTTCCTCCGCCTCTGATATTAGGATGGAAAAGAAATCAAAAGTAAAATCCAGAAGAAAAGGCGATTCTGTATTTATAAATGGTAAAGAATGGATAGATATTACTCCGATTCCCAAGCCGAAACATATCGTCGAAAGAGATTATCTAGCTCAGTGTAAAAGGCACGGGATAGATCCGACCCCTCTTCCTCCCGGATTTTAGCGTATTTTATAATTTTTAACTTCTTTCTTAAATTATTTTTATCTATCTGAGGATATGACTTATCGATAAGTTTATCAACTTCTATCCAGAACATATCTTTTCTTTCCTGTAATTGTGATTCCATCTTAGACTAATTTTATATAGCCAAAATAAAACTAAGCCGGCAATATTCCAATCAGTTTTCCTAAATTTGATGTAATTATTTCTAGCGAACTCGTTCAGGGCAGCGAAACGACCAATTTACACACCCGAACTTATACGAGCCGAGATCTGCCGTACGCAATAGCGTGGGGTTTATCACTCGTATATGGGCGCTTGGTCGTGCCTGCTGTCAGGTGAGGCTCCACGCTTCCTTTTTTAACCGGCCAGATAGGAGCTAACGGCAATAACAATCAATAACGTGAAAAAAATCCTAATCCTATCAACAATCCTGTTGTTTTTATTTGGCTGCGCCAACAAAAGAAAAATCCTCGACTCGTGGATGGGATCCACAAAGCAAAATTTAATCATGTCATGGGGGCCTCCAGCTAGAACTGCCGATGATGGAAATGGGGGAGAGGTTCTAATTTATGCCCATCAGGTTTATGTGCCACAGTACAGATTAAATTACTGGGATTATAAAATGATGTATACTGACAGAGAAGGAAAGATATATCATTGGAGAATGAGTCGAGAGCAAATACCTCCCACCGAAATCAATGTAAGGTTTAATTAAAATCTGTATTTATGAGGCCACATTGGAGTATATACATATTTATAACCTGGGTTGGAGTTAATATTTTAAGCAGTATAAATGACACTTTTTATTTATACCTACCTGTTTCCAAATGGATAAGTCCAATAATAGTTCCAGGTTATTTTATTATAGCATTTTTATTAATTTATATACAACTTAAGAAAGACAAACAGAGTAGATCTGATTTAACTCAATGAATATTTTATCCTACTGATAGGGGTAAGGTTAATATGCTGATTGATATAATTAAGAATAGTCATTGATAATAGCTTTAATGATATCTTATTAAAATAAGATATCAATGTTTTAGTGTAGTTCTTTTGAATATTGAACTGATCTGTTAACTGAGAAAATACAGTTTCAATTCTTTTTCTTTTGCCCTTGTACATAGGTGGAATAAAATGAGGTTTTTTAGCATTAACTCTGGAATCGGTAAATAGAAATACTTTAGATTCTTCTCTGAGTTCTGCTTTGTAAAAAGCGCTTATATATCCCTTGTCGCCTATCAAGTGGCAATTCTTAAGCTTTTTGCCGACGGTAGATAAATAGCCCACATCTGAACTAGATGCTGGGGTTATATCAAAAAATTGCACGGCTCCCTCCAAAGAGCATACAGCGTGTAACTTAAATCCAAAGTACTTCTCATCCTGTGAAGCACAGTATCCTATATTGGGATTAATATCAGACTGCTCTGTACCTACCTTAACTCTATTTCTGCGGGAAAATCTACATAGCCTTAATGGCATTGAATCAATAACATATGCCCGTTTCTTGGTAGTTATGCGTGATAAGATCATCTTTCTAACTTCTTCAACTTGGCTATGCAACCTTTTTCGCCTGTCATTAAATTGCCTTCTGCTTAATAAATTAGGGAAGTCTTTTTTATCCAGAAGAGAGAAGAAATAGTTTTCGCTACTGTATCCCATACACTCAGCAGTGCAAGCAAGGGCTATAACTTCGATATCATAGAACTTAGTTCTAGGCCCTGGCTTAACCTGTTTTTTGGTCACGGGAGAGTTCTCGCCCAAGACTACTCTTAGTACGCGTAATATCTTGTCGAAATTTGACTTGATGCTGCGCATGGGATTTGGTCACAAGCCAATAAATCCCGTATATTTGCAACGAGAGATATAGCTATATCACGTAAGTAAACGGAAGAGAAACTACGATCTCAAAGGAAGCCCCCGGTCGCCAAACTTGTGGGGCTTTCATTTTTCACGTAGTCTCCATAATTAAACAGAGATGGGGTACTTGATTTCTTTCAGTGCATCGTATTGTGTTTTTACTTTATTATTTTCATCAAACCATTCCGGTAGGCCATAGTAAAAGCCTTTTATACCAGGTCTACTGATCTTTTTAAGGTTTTCATTTTCTACCAGATTTTTCAAAGCTATAGACAGTCCTGTCATATAGTTATTCCTGATCTTAGGATCGGTAAGGTTTACGTCTTCATCCAAAAACAAACATTCTAGTATTTCAGCAGAAAGACATATATGTCCTTTACCTTGGATGCAATCAAGAGATCGCTCCGTCCATTTAATAGCAGATGTTTGATTTGTTAAAGCCGCAATAGCCTTATCAAGTGCTTTTACTCTTATAAGGAGTTGAGATCGCTCTTGCTTTAATGCTTCAATGGGTTTCATGGTAATAGTTATTTAATGCAAATGACTATTATTAATAGCTAAATATCAAGAAAAGTTATCAACAAAAAAATATACTTAATTTATTTGCAATTAATTCCGCCAATGCGTTTTATTTAGACATTAACTAATGGTTAAATAATATTAATAATCAAATTATTATATTGTTTATATAAAGTTTTTATTCCATTACTAAATATGATCTTGGTTTAGTCAACTGTTGCTTATTTATCTAACAAAGACTAATATTCATTAAATGGTATGTCTCATTAATAATATGACATCATATCAGATAAATATTCCTAATAGTTTTAAGAAAAAAATAACTGTTTTTTTTAAATGAAGGTAAAAAACGCATTTAAACATTTAATTATAGCTGAAATTTGAAGCTTTATAGGCGTGTATCCCTTACACAGTTTTCAAGATTAGAAGCTTTTTTTTGCAATTATTATAAAGAATAAATGTGCGACTGACCATTGTAAAAAGCATGTTAGTTCTTTGTTAAAAAAAATGTAAAAATGCAAAGCACTATTGCAGCATTCAGCATACAAATTAAATTTGCTATACCCTAATTAATTTAAAATGATAAGTCAATTAACACTCGAACAAAAACTGCAAGGAGTAATCTTAGTAATTATTTGCTTTGTTGCTGTAGCTAACTACCTGATCAAGTAATTGTCGGACCGGAATAGTGAAAAGATTTAAGGTGCTTGAAAAAGCACCTTTTTTTTGTGATAAATTGTAGCGGTTTGATATTATGAATTACGGGTTTGCCCGTCGCCTTTAACTATCCATTTGTAGCTGGTAAGCTCATCAAGACCCATAGGGCCGCGGGCATGTAATTTTTGGGTGCTGATACCAATTTCGGCCCCCAGGCCAAACTGGGCACCATCCGTAAAGGCAGTTGAAACATTGGCATAAACAGCAGCTGCGTCCACATCATTTAAAAAGCTTGCTATACGGCTGGCATCTTCAGATATAATGGCTTCGCTGTGCTTTGAGCCATTTACTGCTATGTGTTCCAAAGCCTGCTCAAAACTATCTACCGTTTTAACAGCCATTTTCATTGATAAAAACTCAGTGCCAAAATGTTCAGGTGTGGCTTTATGAAGTAGATTGTCAGGATAATATCTCTTCAATGCAGCATAAGCCGTTTCGTCAGCAAAAAGCTCTACCTGTTTTTCTCTTAAGATATGGGTAAGCTGCGGTAGATCATTTAAACGATTGGCATGAATAATTAAGCAATCAAGCGCATTACATACACTTACCCGGCGGGTTTTGGCATTGGCAATAATTTCAGCGCCTTTTTCCAGATCGCCTGATTCATCAAAATAAGTATGTACTATACCGGCTCCCGTTTCAATTACGGGTACTTTGCTGTTATCACGTACAAAGTTTATCAGCGACTGGCTTCCACGGGGAATCAATACATCTATATAACCAACGGCATTTAACAGGGCCGCGGTAGCCTCACGGTCGGCAGGCAGCAACGTGGCTATATTGACGTTCAGCCTGTGTTTAAGCAATACTTTATGGATAATTGATATGATAGCACGGTTTGAGAAATCGGCATCACTACCGCCCTTTAAAATACTGATGTTCCCGGTTTTAAAACAAAGGGCAAATACATCAAAGGTAACGTTGGGCCGTGCCTCGTAAATTACCCCAACTACCCCTAACGGAACCCTGATCTTTTTGATTGAAAGGCCGTTTGGCATATTGGTTTCTGAAAGCTGCTTACCCAGTGGGCTTTCTAAATTAGCCACATTCACTATATCGCCGGCAATGGCTCCAATCCGGGCCGCGGTAAGTTTCAACCTGTCATATTTAGGGTCCGTCGGATCCATACGATCAAGATCTTTCCGGTTTTCGGCCAGTAAATGGTTCGTTTGTGCAATAGCCTCGGCGGCTACATCCTGTAATACCTGGTTTATTAAAGCAGGAGCAAGGGCAGGCTGCCTGCTGGCTATAAGCGCGTTCTGGAAATAGTTATCGTAATTCATATCCTGTTAACCCTGTAAATAAAGATAATCATAATGCACCAGCGGCTTTTGATTTTTTTGGCCAATTCTTTCTCTGGCTTTATCAGCTCCGTATTCGGCTATACCTAAGCCTACCAGCTTATTTTTTTCGTCAATTAACTTAATAATATCGCCTTTTTTAAATTCGGTCACTACTTTGGTGATGCCTATAGGGAGTAAGCTGGTGGCCTTGCTTGATACCAGCGCTATTTTAGCGCCCTCGTTAACCTGCACAGATCCTGTAGCGGATTTTTCGGAGTGAGCTATCCACTTCTTTTTGCCCGATGCTGTTTTGTTTGGAACAAAGCGGGTGTGTATTACTTTATTTTCCAATACATCTGTTAAAATATTGTCGCGGGTTCCATTGGCAATGTGCACCGCAATACCTAACTGGGCCGTTTTTTGCGACATAGTTGATTTGGTGATCATACCGCCACGACCAAACTGCGAGCGGCCTGATGAAACAAATGCTGCAAAATCAACAACAGATCCGCTGATTTCCTCGATCACAGCTGATCCCGGGGCTTTAGGATCGCCATTATAAATGCCATCAACGTTGGTTAAAACAATAAGCGCCTGCGCGTTTAGCATAGAAGCTATCAGGCCAGCCAGTTCATCATTATCAGTAAACATCAGTTCGGTTACCGATACTACATCATTTTCATTAACTACAGGAATCACCTGGTGTTGTAACAATAGCTCTAAGCAAGTTTTCATGTTCAGATAATGCATCCTGTCCCTGAAATCTTCTTTAGTAACCAGCACCTGTGAGCAAAGGATGCTGAACCGTTCAAAAAGGTTAGAATAAGTATTAATCAGTTTAACCTGACCAATAGAAGCCAGCAACTGCCTTGCAGCAACAGCATCGTATTTTTCAGAAATATTGATCAGACTTCTGCCTGAGGCCACAGCTCCTGATGAAACCAGAATCACTTCCTTGCCTTGTTTTTTTATCGCGGCTATCTGCTCAACCAAATGCTCAATCCGTTGCAGGTTGGGGAGGCCATTTTCCTGGGTGAAAACGTTTGAACCAATTTTAATAATGATGCGCTGATAATTTAAGGCCATTTAGATACAAAGATTGAAGTGCCAATATTACAAATTTAAAGATGTAAAAACGTTTGAAATTTGTAATAAACTGTATGTTTTTCATGGTTTATATTTTAAAATAATGCTAATTGGTGTTGTTTAATGCTTTAATGAATGGTTTTTTAATGTTTTTTTGTTAAATATTGATTATTTATTTCTGAAACTATATGTAAATGGGTAAATTTTGTTTATAAATAAGAATAAATAGTCATTTTTTTATTTTGTAAATTTATAATTTATTGATAATCAATTATATAAATAATTCAATAAAATAAAGTAGAAGAGGAAGGTATTGACCATATGGCTTAACTGGCATTGGCTGAGCATCTTAAAACAGGTAGTTTAATTTAAAAGAGTATAAAATAATTGTATAATTTGATTTTTTTTTTATTTTTGTCGACTAATTCCATAGACTATGTATCATTATTACCCAGCTACTTTATCCTACACATTTAAAATGCAGCTTTCTGCTGGGTGCTGTTGTTGATGCTTTTGACTCACATCTATCAAAAACAGTTAATCAACTCAATTTTAAAATTACCACCAACCTTACTTCATGAAAATTTTTACAAATTCGTTAAAGTTCATTGTGCTTTTTCTTGCCCTTTTACCAACTATAAGTTATGCACAGCTTAATGGCTCGTACATTCTGAGCGGCACAGTAAAAGATGAGCATGGCCAAGCCTTAGTTGGTACCACGGTTACCATAAAAGGAACAACCAATAAAGCCGCTACCGATAGTACCGGCAAGTTTTCCTTAACAACCAGCGTTAAATTACCTTATATTCTAATTTTTACTGCTGTGGGCTTTCAGCCACAGGAGTTTTTTATTAAAAATGCCAACAGCGCTTTGAATATCCAGTTAACCAGTCAGTCGTTATTGATTAATGAGGTGGTTGTTACAGCATCCCGGAAAGAGGAAAAGCTTTTACGTTCGCCGGTAGCTATTGAAAAATTAAGTATCAATGCGCTCAAGCAATCGCCTGGCCCGAGTTTTTATGATGCGTTAGAGAATGTAAAAGGCGTGCAGATGACCACCACTAGTATCACCCTTAAAGTACCTAATACCCGCGGTTTTAACAGTCCTAACAATTTCAGGTTCATGCAATTGGTTGATGGTGTAGATATGCAGTCGGCTACATTGGGCGTGCCGCTTGGTAACGCCATTGGTCCAACAGAACTGGATATTGCCAGTATTGAAATTACTCCTGGCGCTGCTGCCGCGTTATATGGCACCAATGCGATAAACGGTTTATCCAATCTTTTTACAAAAGACCCTTTTAAGTACCAGGGTTTAAGCTTTTATCACCGGCAGGCAGTTAACCACGTGGGGAATGATGCCTTAGGTGCAAGTACGCTCACTGAAGATGCACTGAGATATGCCAAGGCCTTTAATGATAAATTTGCCTTTAAAGTTAATTTCAGTTACCTGCAGGGTACTGATTGGCAATCTGATACCCGTAATGATCAGAATCCTCAAAATCTTAAAACCGCTAATCCTGCTTACCCAGAGTTAACCGGAGCGAGTAACGCTGCTTATGATGGCTGGAATAAATATGGCGATGATGCCCTTGCTGGTAGTAATACCGTTGTTGTAAAAGGTATTACCGTTAATGGTGTAGCCAGACCGGGCCTTACGGTGGCTCGTACAGGTTATAATGAGGTTGACCTGGTTGATCCGCATGTTACCAACTTGAAACTAGATGGTACCTTATCCTACAAAATAACACCCAATACCATATTATCATATACCTATCGTTACGGCAGGATGGATGGTGTTTTTCAGCGGGGGAATAAAATATCGCTGGATGGTGCCACTGTACAAAACCACAAAGTAGAATTAAAAGGAAAAGATTTCCTGGTTCGTGCTTATGAATCAATAGAGAATACCGGTAATTCCTTTAATGTTAAACCACTGGCCGATAATCTTGATCTTAACCATGCCAGTAATTCGGCTTGGGGTACGCTTTTTGGCAATGCGCTTAAATCATATAATGGTGGTGTTTTAACATCAGCCAATTTGGCCGCAGCAGAGCAATTTGCAAGGGCAGCTGCTGATAAGGGAAGGGTGGAGCCTGGTACACAGGCTTTTAATGACTTAAGAAAAACCATCATCGGTATTAATAACTGGGATATTAAATCGAGCCTGATCCCGAACGCACCGGTAACTGGTGGCGCTGCCCTGGTGCAAAAAAGCCATATGTACAATGCCGAGGCCCAATGGGATCTTGCAAATTATGTAAAAGTTGTTGACCTGCTGGTAGGTGGTGATGTACGTGTGTACTCTATCATCCCAGATGGAAACAACTTTGTTGACTTTACACGCCCAATTGCCGACAGGAATACTCCATTAGCCAATGGCAGTTTTGGTGAAAACGTTATTTATAAAAAATACGGAGCATTTACCCAGGTTACCAAAACATTTTTTGATGATAAATTAAAACTGTTTGGTTCTATAAGATGGGATTACAATCCTTATTTTGATCCCAAATTTACACCTCGTTTAGCTGCAGTTTATTCTGTTAATGAGAACCATAATTTTAGGTTTACCTTCCAGAATGGTTATCGTTTCCCATCATTGTTCGAGGCTTTATCATACGTGAATAATGGTCGTGTAAAACGTGTGGGTAGCTTACCTTTTATTAATGATGGTTTAGGTTATTTAGGCAACAGCTATACCCAAACGTCGGTAGCCAATTTTAATGCCGCTGTAAATGCTGCTCCGGGTAGCGCAAGTGGCACTGATGCTACCGCTTTTGCCAACAGGAACCTGTTACAAGTGGCGGATTTGCCACCTGCAAGACCAGAACAGATCACCTCATATGAGATAGGCTACAAGGGTATAGTGGCTGATAATAAGGTATTTATTGATATTGATGCTTATACCAATAGGTACGACGGCTTTTTGGGTCAGGTGCAGGTATTTGTACCTAATGGCGCTACTGTGGGTTCTGATGCTGCTGTGCTATCCATGCTTGATATCAATCGTGATCCAACTACAGGTACATCAACCAATGCCGCCAGTCAGGGCCAGAGCAGGTACCGCGTATATACCAATGCTAAGAACATTTACCATAACTATGGTTCATCATTAGGCGTTACCTACAATTTTTATAAAAGATACACCGTATCCGGTAACGTAAGCTTTAATAAACTTAAAGCACAGGGAACCACAGATATTTTTGTTACCGGCTTTAATACGCCAGAATGGTCAGGTAATGTATCATTCGGAAACCGTGAAGTGGTTAAAAACTTTGGTTTCAACGTAGTATACAAATGGCAGGAATCATACCTGTGGGAAAGTCCGCTGGTAACCGGAAACGTACCAGCTATTGGCACACTTGATGCCCAGGTTACTTACCGTGTGCCGCAGTATTATGCCACATTTAAATTAGGGGCAAGTGATATATTTAACAAACGTTATATCCAATACGCAGGCGGCCCAACTCTCGGTGGCTTATACTATGTATCAGTTACGCTGGATGGCTTGCTAAGTGGACAGCAACCTAGATAAGCTTTTTCAATACATTTTATATAGTTTTTAAGCGGATGGCTGATTGTCATCCGCTTTTTTGTGGAATACTGTTTTGCCTGTCTCCAATATGTTGTTGGTGACAACAGCAACAACGGCAGAATTCAAACCATTAATTAAATAAGCGCGTCATTGCGAGGTACGAAGCAATCTCTACGTAGGCAGGTCAAACATACAAAGTCTGCTTTGTATAGTATAGAGATTGCTTCGTACCTCGCAATGACGTATTGTACTTAAAATTAATGCTGTTTTACCTCATGCAATCCGCATTCTTTTTTGGATTGATCTTCCCACCACCAGCGGCCGGCACGGAAATCTTCACCTTCGGCTATAGCCCGGGTACAAGGCATACAGCCAATGCTGGGGAAACCTTTATCGTGCAGTGAATTGTATGGGATGTTATATTTTTTGATGTAGGCTTTAACTTCGTCTAATGTCCAGTGAAAAATAGGGTGGAATTTAGTCAATTGATTTTGTTCGTCCCATTCCACATCCTCCATATCATGGCGGTTAACAGATTGATCGGCACGGATACCGGTGATCCATAGTTTATTGCCTTTAAGTGCCCTCTTAAGTGGTTCAATTTTGCGGATACCACAGCATTCCTTACGGTTCTCTACAGATTCATAGAAGCTATTAGGGCCTTTTTTGCTTACCATTTGCTCCAGCAACTCATTATTGGGGTAATAGGCGTGAATAGGTTGTTTATATCTATCCATAGTACTGCTCCATACTGAATAGGTTTCACGGAAAAGCCTGCCTGTTTCCAGAGTGAATACTTTGATAGGGAGATTATTGGCAAATATCATATGCGTAATTGCCTGATCTTCCCAGCCAAAGCTAGTCGAAAATACAATTTCGCCTGGAAACAGCTCTGCCAGTTCGCGCAGGGCCTCAACAGGATCAAGACCTGCTGTTACTTTTTGTATATGTTTTACTACTTCGCTCATGTTATAAAACCTTTAAAATATGAGTAATAAAGGTGATTTCTGATTTCAGGCTTACAATTATAACGATAACTGCTACCGAAATCATGATTGTTTTTGTTGATATTTTATTAGAGATACGAGCCGCTATAGGTGATGCCAATGCACTACCCAGTATTAAACCTGCTACTGCCTGCCAATGATCGCTGCTTACCATACTGATAAAGGTTAAAGAACCCATTATGGCAACAAAGAACCGTGACAATTTTACCGTACCCAATGAAAAACGAGGGCTACGGCCACCTGCGATCAGCGTAGATAATACGATTGATCCCCAGCCGCCGCCACCAACAGCGTCAATAAAACCACCGCCTAAACCAAGCAGTGAAATACGTTTTACTTTATCGGCCGATCTCTTTCGTTTTATGTTGAATGCCTTTGATAATATAACTATACCCAGTATCAATGTATATAAGGAGACCACAGGTTTGGTATACTGACTGTAATGCTCTAACGATGACAATAAGTAAGCGCCGGTAACAGCGCCTATGATGCCTGGTATTACCAATAATTTAAATAGTTTCCAGTTGATATTACCCATGCGGTAGTGCATCCATCCGGCTATACCGCAACTCAATATTTCAGAAAGATGGACACCCATACTGGCCGATGCAGGTGGGATACCCATTGACAACGAAAATGTGGTGGAGGTTACTCCGTATGACATACCGATAGCACCATCAACCAAAGCGAATAGAAAACCTGCCCCTAAAAAGTAGTAGAATTGAGGACTCACACCCTCTAGAAATAATTTAAAACCAGGTTCTCTGTAATATAAAGCAGCTATTACGATGGCCAACGAAACAACAATGGTTGACCATATGAGCCAGATGAAATTTTTATTTACGCTTGGTTTTGGTTCAACCAGTACAGAGGTTACGCTGTTTAGTTTTTTAACCTTGTAAGCAAAATCACCGCTTAATGTATTTCTAAGCTCGTTCATTTGCTGCAGGGTGATGTCCAGTTCGTCAGGTATGCTTTCGTTTAATACTTCTTTTAAGCGTTTGGCTATAGTTGGCGATTTTCCATTGGTTGAAATGGCCAGCTTTAGATCGCCTTTTTGCACGATGGAAGCCAGGTAAAAATCGCAAAGCTCAGGTTTATCGGCCACATTGATGAGCAATTTACGATCGTGTGCCGACTGACGTACATAGTTATTCAGTTCACTATCATTCGTTGCGGCTATTACCACATCTGCAATATTCAGATCATCATCAGTAAATGATTTTTGAATAACGGTTACGCCTTCATACTGAGAGGCCAGTTCATGTATCTCTGGTAAAAAATCGCGCGAAATAACGGTTACCCTGGCACTATTGCTGTTGTTTAAAATAGCGGTTAGTTTTTCTAAACCCACGTTACCTCCGCCTACCAATACAGTATGCAGGTTGTTCAGCTTTAAAAAAACGGGGAACAATTGATTACCAACGCTTTCTTCTTGCTGAACAGGGGTTAAACTACTATCCTTGGGCAACAGTGTCATGCTATATAATTTATAAGAGCCTCACCTAAATCTTCTCCTTTGGAGAGGATTTTAACTTCACACTTTTTGAATCCTCTCTTTTGGAGAGAGCAGGGTGAGGCTAAATATTTTATTTGAACAATTCTCATTATTGTACCAACGCCTCTCTCTTTGCTTTGCTCTTTTCTAAGAATTCAGTAGCCTGAGCTAAATATACTTCGGCAAATTCTTTGGATGGTTCATGCTGATTGATCTGTAATACCAGATCATTAAAGCTGCTTTCTATTTCAAATTCACCTTTATCTATGTAATTGGCATCAAACTCACGGATAACCGCTGCCTGTGTGCTGGTATTAACGCTTTTATCAAGCAGTAACGCCTTGGCCGAACTTAAAAGTGTATTGTATGAATGGTAAATAGCATCAGACCAGGCCCCGCCTTGGAACGACGCATTTGCCCAGCCCAGTTTTTCTTCTGATTCATATAATAAAGTGGCTACCAGGTCAATGATCACGCCTGCGCATTCGCCAACACCTATAGCAGTAACAAATGTTTCCTGGTGGCCCCAGTCTACAAATTCATCATCAGTAAGAGTGGCTAAATCGGCAAGCGGTTTTAACAGGCGGTAAAAATAATCTTTACCTCCCTGGCGGTCATAATACTCGTGGTAGGTTTCATTTTCTGTTGATTGCTGTTTGTAATCATCAAGCAGCGCCCTTAAAACATCAGTAGCTCTTTTTGATGGTACTTTAATTACCCTGTCGGCAGCACGACCAATGCCATCGCCAACGGTACCGCCACCCAACATCACCTGCACAGAAGGCAAAACCTTAGTGCCGGCCTTAAGCGAACTGCCATGAAAACCAATATGCGCCAGGCCATGCTGTCCGCACGAGTTCATGCAGCCGCTTATTTTTATCTTGATATCGCGGTTATAAATAAAGTCTTCGTATTCATTATATATCAGGTCTTCCAGTACACGTGCCATGGTCATACTGTTGGATATACCCAGGTTACAGGTATCTGTACCGGGGCAGGTAGTAACATCGGCAACACTGTCAAAACCTGGCGCGGCCAGCTCTAATTGAGCCAAACCTTCGTATAAAGAAGGCAATGCCTCTTTACGAACAAATTTTAACAATAAACCCTGGTTTTGGGTGATGCGGATCTCATCAGCTACTAATGGTTGTAAAACCTTTACCAACTTGCGGGCGGTATCTGTGGAAATATCGCCAACCGGTACTTTTATATATACACCCAAAAAGCCTTTTTGCTTTTGCTCAAATACGTTGGTAGCCAACCACTGCTCATACCTGAACGGATTGCTGATGCTTACTTCTGCAAAGGCAGTTTGCTCCGGAAGAGTTGGCAAACCAATGGTATCGCGATTGATCGGATAGCTTTTTACTTTAATTGCCGTTCTTTCAATAGCAGCTAAACGTAAAACTTCCTCTAATCCAATTTTTTGGATCAGGTATTTTAAACGAGCCTTGTTACGGTTGTTGCGTTCGCCATGGCGGTCAAACACCCGGATAATAGCCTCGATATAAGGAATCAGCTGATCCTCAGGTAAAAAATCTTCAACTATGCTGGCCAGTAATGGCTGTGCGCCTAAACCACCACCCAAAAGCACCTTAAAACCACGTTCGTTATTGCTGTTCAGTTTCGGAATAACACCAATATCGTGGATATAAGAAAAAGCAGTATCAGCATCGCTCGATGAAAAAGATATCTTGAACTTACGACCCATTTCCTGGCATATCGGGTTACGCAAAAAATACTCAAAGGTAGCGTGCGCATAAGGTGATACGTCAAATGGTTCCTGTGGATCAATACCGGCAGCAGGGGAGGCGGTAACGTTTCTTACCGTGTTTCCGCAGGCTTCGCGCAGGGTAATATCATCCTGCTCCAATTTGGCCCAAAGTTCGGGTGTGCGGTCAAGACTTACATAATGTATCTGGATATCCTGGCGGGTGGTGAGGTGCAGGTTGCTGCTTCCGTACTCGTCAGATATATCGGCTATGCGCAGTAATTGCTTAAACGAAACTTTACCAAATGGTAATTTGATGCGTATCATTTGCACACCAGGCTGCCGTTGGCCGTAAATTCCCCTTGCCAGGCGTAAGCTCCTGAATTTTTCGTCATGTATCTTACCCTCGCGAAAAGCTTTGATCTTTTTTTCAAGATCAATAATGTCTTTTTCAACTACCGGGTTCTCCAGTTCCGTTCTGAAGCTTTGCATATGTTTTATAGTTTAATCAATTATAAAAAAGCCTCTTTGGCTTAGGCTAAAGAGGCGTATATGGTTTACACAAAAAATTATAGCCTTGCCTTACTGTCTCTCACGCAGTAACACATCAGACTTTTATAGTATAAATTTTTTCTGTAATTGGTGTTCATTCCCCAAATATATACATAGTATAGGGAAATGGTAGAATTTAATTGAAAAAACTTGTCTTTTTACAGTTTTATGAGATTAACCCGCTATGAGTGATTGCTCTCTGGAGATGATATCAGCTATGCTGGTTTCGCTTAATATTTTTACGGTGGCATCCCTTACATCAACAAATACATCCCTGATGCCGCAGGTTGTTTCCTGATGACACTCGTCGCATTTATGATAAAAATTAAGACTAGCGCAAGGTACCATAGCAATAGGACCATCGGTGATGCGCATAATGCTCACTAAAAAGATTTCCTTAGGATCACGGTTTAAACTGTAGCCACCACCAGCTCCTTTTTTACTATACAGGAAGCCCGCGTTGCGCAGATCCAGCAGTATTTGCTCCAGGAATTTTTTGGGAATACGTTCGGCCTCGGCGATTCTTGAAATTTGCATAGGCGGTTGATCCATGTTTTTGCCCAGGATCACCAGCGCCTTAATTGCGTATTTGGTTTTTTTGGATAGCATTTTTTAAAATAAAACTAACAAAGGTAAACAATTATAAGTAAAAATATCCAGTAATACTATAGCTTAACTATTCATGCAATCGAGAATCAAGATACTAGAGCCAGGAATCAAGATAAAAATAAATGCAAATCGGTTCCAATAACTATCGACATTATCGGGCCTGATAGATTATCACTGTACAGCTAGTTTCTTTTCTCTTGGTTCCTGAATTATATTTACCTGTTATCAGAGTGCCCTAAACTTTTATCAGGATTAACACGGTCACGTACCAATTGCTTTAATTCTTTAATTTCGGGAAAGCGCCCTTGTTCTTTACGATCAAACAGCACTGCGCCATCAACACTAATAGTGTATTTGCCGCTTGTTTCGCTTGGGTGTAATGTTACCCCATAAATGTCATCAGTAAAGGTGGTAAGCAGTTCCTGGGCCATATAAGCAGCGCGTATCATCCAGTTACATTTGGGGCAATATTCAATGGTTATGCTTGGTTTCATGTGACTTTTTACTTAATGTTATTTCGATGATGCTGGATCAGATCCCATAGATTGCCGTACAGATCTTCAAATACGGCCACTGTACCATATTCTTCTTCAGATGGCGGCCTTACAAAAGTAATACCCAATTGAAGCATTTTATGATAATCGCGCCAAAAATCATCGGTACTTAAAAAAAGGAACACACGTTTACCCGATAGATTCCCGATGGCCAGCTTTTGTTCATCATTAGCTGCCTTTGCCAGTAAAATGTAGCACTGTGCCTGTGCATCAGGCGCTATCAAAACCCATCTTTTTGTTTCGCTTAAAACGCTGTCTTCAATGAGTGTAAATCCCAGTTTTTGGATATAAAAGTCGATGGCCTCGTCATAATCATTAACCACTAAGGCTATATGCGCTATATATCTGCTCATTTTTTAAGTACCATAAATCTATCTTCAGTGTGCATGCTTAAAACATCAATGGTATCACCCACGCTTAATACCCCGATACCTTTATGAATTAAATTTTGGCCAAACAGTATTTTTTTATCCCTTAAGCGATAAGTAGCCAGGGTTTTTAAAGGCTCTTTTGCTTTGATGGCCGTTTGCTGATCTATGGTGGTCAGCACACAGCGCGCGCAAAGCTTGGCGCCGTAAAAATTAATGCCAGCTATATGCAGATGATTCATCAGGTCCTCCTCAAAAGGCTCGCCACCGGTAAAAACGACATTTGGCCTGAACCTGTTCATTGGCAAGGACTCAGCAAGACGGCTGTTTAGGTCATCAAGCGAAGCCTGGCCGATCAATAAAAAGGGGTAGGCATCGGCAAACGAGGTAATCATGCCTTTCGGAGCATATTGTTGATCTACCTGTCGCCGGGTATTTTCGGGCATATAGATCAGTCTGCATTTAATATCGAGTGCATCACTAAACCAGGTATCCAGCTCATTACTTACAAATACTCCAGTACAGGTATCGTCCCAAATAACCACCTCGTGTTTAGTTTTGCCGGACTGTTCAAAAGGTACGATAATTGAGCCTTGTGAATAGTGGGTTACCAGCAGGCCATCATTTTTAACCAGTACTTTTAATAAGGCCATCTGCGGATATTCTCTTTGGGTGAGAAAACGATTTTGTTCATCAACAAGCATCCACCTGCGGTCGTATTTAAAGCCACGGTCGGTAACTTCGGCGCGGGTGAGGGATATGCCGCCCAATGATTTTATTGGATAAATATACAGTTCACTTATAGTAAGCATCAGGGTTGTGTAGGTAGATGGTAAAAATAAGAAATCCGATCCTGTTTTGCAGAATCTCCACCCTAAATTACTTTATACAGAAGTACTTTTTCATCACAAAAGAGGATTATTAAAATCGTTTTAGCTTTAAGTTCTCAATCGATTGCATTTTTTCTGTTACTTCATTGCTTTAGTTAATTTTAATTAATAATATTGTTCAACCAATTACCAAAATCAATACTAATTAACCTCAAGTAACCATTTGAAATTATGCCATTAAACAATGTAAGCGGCAAAGCCAAAGCCGATAATACCTATGATGCGATAGTTATTGGCTCGGGTATAAGCGGAGGCTGGGCAGCTAAGGAATTAACTGAAAGAGGCCTGAAAACCATTATGCTTGAACGCGGCCGGAATTTTGAGCATATTAAAGATTATCAAAGCGCGAATAAGAATCCGTGGGAAATGGAGCATCGGGGTAACCCTACACAAGCCGAACGTAAAGTACGACCGGTGATATCGCGTGGATGGGGCGCTTATGAACCTATAATGGATTATTGGGCCAATGAGCAGGAAGCTCCTTATACCGAGGTTAAGCCCTTTAACTGGTGGCGGGCATATCAGTTAGGTGGCCGCTCCATTTTATGGGGAAGGCAAAGCTATCGCTGGAGCGATCATGATTTTGAAGCAAATGCAAAAGATGGCTGGGCAATTGACTGGCCTATACGTTATAAAGATCTGGCCCCCTGGTATGACCATGTGGAGAAATTTGCCGGTATAAGCGGATCATCAGAGGGTTTACCACAATTACCGGATGGACATTTTCTGCCGCCAATGGATATGAATTGTGTGGAAAAGGATGTGGCCGAACGTTTAAAAAAGAACTATAATAATACAAGGCACATGATTATTGGCAGGGTAGCTAATTTAACTGCAGCTATACCGGGCAGAACCAAATGCCAGTTCAGGAACCGTTGCTGGGAGGGGTGCCCTTTTGGCGGATATTTCAGTACGCAATCATCTACATTACCCGCGGCTTTGGCTACAGGTAATTTAACGGTAAGGCCATATTCCATAGTTACCAAGATATTGTATGATAAGGATACTCAAAAAGCTACAGGTGTAGAAATCGTAGATGCTGAAACAAACCAAACCTACGAGTATCATGCTAAAATTGTATTTGTTAATGCCTCTGCCTTAAACAGCGCATGGGTGTTAATGAATTCGGCTACAGATGTTTGGCCTGATGGATTGGGCAGCAGCAGTGGCGAGCTTGGGCACAATATTATGGATCATCACTACAACCTGGGGGCATCGGGCTCTGTTGAGGGTTTTGAGGACAAATATTATTATGGCCGCCGGGCCAACGGTATTTATGTGGTACGTTTTGCCAATTTATTTGGTGACAAAAGGGATTATTTACGTGGCTTTGGTTACCAGGGCGCTGCAAGCCGTACAGGCTGGAGCCAGGAAATTGCCGAACTAAATATTGGTGCACAGTATAAAGATGCCATAACCGAACCCGGAGCATGGCAAATAGGTATAGGTGGCTTTGGCGAACTACTTCCATATCACGATAACAAGATTACGCTTGATAAAACCCGCAAGGACAAATGGGGATTACCAATCCTAGCCATGGATGCCGTGATCAGGGATAATGAGCATAAAATGCGGATTGATATTGTGAATGAAGCCAAAGCGATGTTGGAAAGCGCCGGGGTTAAAAATGTTAAAACGCACGACAGGGGACACAATATTGGCGATGGTATACATGAAATGGGTACAGCCAGAATGGGCCGCGATCCTAAAACATCAGTTTTAAACGAGCATAACCAGGTATGGGACGCCAAAAACGTATTTGTTACCGATGGCGCTGCAATGACTTCATCTGCATGCCAAAATCCCTCATTAACTTACATGGCATTAACCGCGCGCGCAGCTAATTTTGCTGCAGATGGATTGAAGAAAGGAAATATTTAAGGGGATAAAAGATAGAAGGACAAAGGATTAAAGATAAAAACAACAAAAATATATGTGTCATCCCGTCTGCCGGTTGGCGGATCGGGATCTTATGAGCAGAGTTGATTATGCAATAACTCCTCTGTTTGTGGGATGCTGAAACAGATTCAGCATGATATTGAACAATATAATAATCTAACTAACATGAAAAAACTAATCATCATATGCCTTTTAATCAGTGCTGCATTTACGCAGGCTTTTGCTAAGGCTAAAGTGCTCATCTTTAGTAAAACGGCAGGTTTCCATCATAACTCTATTGCTGTTGGTATACCGGCTATCATCAAACTTGGCCAGGAAAATAATTTTGATGTGGATACCACCACTGATGCTAAAAAATTCACCGCTGATAATTTAAAGCAATACGCAGCCGTGATATTTTTAAGTACCACAGGTAATGTTTTCGATGATACCCAGCAAGCAGCCTTTGAGCAGTATATCAAAGCCGGTGGTGGTTTTGTTGGGGTGCATTCGGCTACTGATACTGAGTATGACTGGCCGTGGTATGGCAATTTGGTTGGCGCTTATTTTAAAAGCCATCCATCTAAACAGCAGGTTGCTACATTGAATGTAGTTGATCGCAATTTTATAGCAACCAAACACCTGCCTGCTGAATGGAAAAGACTGGATGAATGGTACAATTTTAAATGGATTGCTGATGGCCTGCATATACTGATCAAAATAGATGAGAAAAGCTATACCGGTGGTGAAAATGGTGACAATCATCCCATGAGCTGGTATCATGAGTTTGATGGAGGCCGGGCATTTTATACCGCATTGGGCCATACTGATGAGTCATATGCTGATCCATTATATTTAAAACATCTGTTGGGTGGTATTAAATATGCGATTGGGGAAAAGAAATAAAGATTGATCTTGTTTTATATTTTACCAATATTACGCATGTGCTATAGCGTGTTTGAGCGCTGCGTTATGTTTATACCTGAATACAAACGGAAAAATAATAGCAATAACCAGGGCATATGCAGCAAAGGTAAGCCAGATACCATGCCAGTTTTTGCTGTGATCAGGCATGGTGAAAAATTTATCAATGATCATACCGCTTGCGATGCTTCCAAAAAAAGCGCCAAAGCCATTTACCATCATCATAAATAGTCCCTGTGCACTACCTCTTATCTCCGGAGTTGTTTGTGTTTCAACAAATAATGAACCCGAAATATTGAAGAAATCAAATGCCATACCATAAACTATGCATGACAGGACGATCATCCACAATCCTCCGGCAGGATCGCCGAAGGCAAAAAGACCAAAACGCAATACCCAGGCCAGCATACTGAACAGCATTACATACTTAATGCCAAATTTGCGCAGAAAGAATGGAATAGCCAAAATAAAGAGTGTCTCAGAAATTTGAGATATAGACATGATAATGGCCGGGTATCTTACCGCGATAGTATCTTTATAGGATGCTATTCTTGCAAAATCATGAATGTAAGTATCACCATAAGCATTGGTGAGTTGCAAGGCTGCTCCTAATAACAGCGAAAAGGCGAAAAATATAGCGAATTTTGATGTTTTAAATAAAGTGAAAGCCTTTAACCCCAGTAACTCAACAAATGATTTATTAGTGACCTTACTTAAAAGAGGAGGGGCCTTGGGTAGTGTGAACGAGTATAAGCCAAGAGTAAGGGACATTGCAGACGCTATATAAAATTGATTGGCTGAGGTTTCGTTATGCGTAATACTTACTGTCCAGAGGGCCGCAATAAAACCTATTGTTCCCCATATTCTTATTGGCGGATAATCTTTTACGATATCTTTATTGCTGGTTTTTAAAGCCGCGTAAGCCACTGTTATAGATAATGACAAGGTGGGCATATAGAAAACCATATTGAGCAGTATTACCCAAAAAAATGTGGTGGGGTTGTTTACCAATGGTAATGAGAATAGGGTTAATGCTCCTAAGATGTGCATCATACCATATAGTTTTTCAGCATTTATAAACCTGTCGGCAATGATACCGGTGAGTGCCGGCATAAAGATAGCCGAGATACCCATGGTAGAAAAAATAGCACCGAAATGTTCGCCTGACCATTGTTTGTTTTGAAACCAGTACACCCCAATGGTAAGCAGCCAGGCTCCCCAAATAAAAAACTGCATAAAATTCATCAGTATTAAGCGAAACTTAATATTCATATAAGAGCCTGGTTTTAATAATTATTTCAGTGTTAATTTAAAGACGGAAAGTAATGAAATTAATGTAAATCAAGAAACTGTAAAATGTAGAATTTGGCAAGACAAAAAGAGGGGCATAAAATGCTAATATTACAGTGCTTAATAGGTAATAAAGAGTCATTTAAATGGGTAAAAGCGTTAAAAAACAACTAAATAATGTTGATTTTTAACGCTTTTTATACTGTTTTTTACTATTAATTGATCATTTATGTATTGAAAAAGCTAAAATCAGGATGCTTTTCTCTTGTTTAGTTCGTCGCGTATTTTGGCCGCCTTTTCATACGATTCTTCGGCCAGGGCCTCCTGTAATTTTGTTTTTAGTTCATCAACACTGAGGGATGCAAATCCGCTGCCTACGGCCGAGCCCACCGATTTTTCGTCCTGGGTCTCATTAATGTTTTCCAGGTAAACAAAATCGTTACCTTCAATTACGATACCCGCGGTTGAAAGTATAAACTCATAAGTGAAAATAGGGCATTCAAACCGTACCGCTACTGCGATAGCATCTGAGGTACGGGCATCTATCTCTACCGTTCTTTTACCATCGTTACAGATGAGTTTGGAGTAAAATATACCATCAACCAGGTTATAGATGATGATCTCCTGCACCTCTATCTGGTAAGCCTGCGCGAAACTCTTGAACAAGTCGTGAGTTAGTGGCCTGCTCGGGGTCATTTTTTCAATTTCTATAGCTATGGCCTGCGCCTCAAAGCTCCCAATAATGATAGGAAGCCTGCGACGCCCGCTCACTTCGCCTAAAACTAAAGCATAAGCGCCAGATTGCGTCTGACTGTATGACAAGCCTACAATATCCAGCTTAATTTTTTTCATGTTGTTACCCATCGCACCTAATAATTTATGCTGAAGCTTTATATTCTTTAACGGCTGCTATTAATTTAGGCACTACTTCAAATGCGTCGCCAACAATACCGTAGTCGGCTACCTTGAAAAACGGTGCCTCCGGATCTTTGTTGATCACCACAATAACTTTTGAAGAACTGATGCCAGCCAGGTGTTGTATGGCACCCGAAATACCTATCGCAATATACAAATTTGGACTAACAGCAATACCAGTTTGTCCAACGTGTTCACTATGTGGGCGCCATCCGGCATCTGATACCGGTTTTGAGCATGCTGTAGCCGCGCCAAGCAGTTCGGCTAGTTCTTCTACCATTCCCCAGTTTTCAGGCGCTTTGAGGCCTCGTCCGGCCGAAACCACAATTTCAGCATCGGGTAAGGATACTTTATCAGTTGAACGTACGATCTCCTTGATCATGGCTTTAAAATCCGACTCTTTGGTTTCAACTGTAAAGTCCTCAACCTTGGCTGTTCCACCTGTTTCCACCACTTTGTATGAGTTTGGTATCAGGGCAATAACTTTATTGGCAGATGTTAATTCAACAATCGCAAATGCTTTGCCAGAAAATGCTGTTTTTTTAATGGTGAATTTACCGCCATTTTGCTCTGGAAGCGCCACCGCACCATCAGCAACGCCAGCTTCCAGCTTTACGCCAAGTCTGGGAGCCAGGCCACGGCCCGAAAAGGTATTGGATAATACCACAATATCGGCATCCTGTTTTTTAGCAGCTTCGGCAATGATAGAGGCATAGGCCTGGTTTACAAAATTCTTTAATTTATCACCAGATACATTCAGTACTTTTTCGGCGCCGTATTTACCCAAAGCGGCCAATTCACCGGCACTAACATCGCCTATAGAAATAGCAACGAGATTGGTTTTATTCTGATCGGCAATGGCCCGGGCATAGCTAACTGCTTCAAAAATTGACTTTTTGAATTTACCGCCGGTATTTTCCGCATATATTAAAACTGACATATTAATGTGTTTCTTAGAATCGGTTTGAATTAATTATATCACACGTGCTTCGGTGTGCAAAAGCTCCACTAGTTTAGCCGCATCATCAGCAGGTACCAGTTTTACTTGCCCGCGCGGGGCAGGGATTTCATAACTGAGCACTTCTGAAAATGTTTTTACCTCAACAGGTTCAACAACCGTTAGCGGTTTGGTACGGGCCGACATGATACCGCGCATATTTGGTATTTTAGGTTCGGCAACGCCTTCGGCAGTACCCGCCACAAACGGGTAAGGGATAGTCAGGATCTCTTTACCGCCTTCAATTTCGCGTTCAACGGTCGCGTTGCTATCAGCAGCATCCAGTTTCTTGATGATGGAAACTGAGGGAATATCCAGCAGCTCGCCCAGCATACCGGCCACTTTTGATCCGTTGTAGTCAATCGACTCACGTCCGGTTAAAATAAGGTCGAATGGATTAGCCTTCACATATTGCGCTATCTGATAAGCCACATACCAGGCATCATGAGGTTTAGCGTTTATGCGCACTGCATCAGTGGCTCCAATAGCCAATGCCTTACGCACGGTGGCCTCTGTATTTACCTCACCAACGTTGATAACCGTTACCGAACCTTTATCGCCCTCCGTTAACTCAATAGCGCGTGAAAGGGCTATCTCATCATACGGATTCAGTATAAATTGAACACCGTTTGTATTAAATTGGGTGTTGTTATCAGTAAAGGTTATTTTTGTGGTGGTATCAGGAACATTACTTACACATACCAGGATCTTCATATCAATAGGTTTTTGCAAATTTAATTAAAAAAGATAGAGTTTAAAATGGAGTTGAGCAGATTAGATAAGCTATTGGAGTTTATAAAGAATGAACCAGAGGACGAATTCCTAAAATACGCCCTCGCTACAGAATATCTACGTCTGAATCAGGTAGATAAGGCTTTGGCTTATTATGAAGATTTAATTACAAATCATCCGGACTATGTAGGCACTTATTATCATTTAGGTAAGTTATATGAGGCGCTAAATCGAAAACAGGATGCTATCACTACTTACGAAAACGGCATGAAAGTTACCAAACAGAAGCGCGATAACCATGCTTTTTCTGAATTACAGGCCGTTTACAGACAGGCCATGGGAGTGGAGGAAGATGATGACGACTATTAGTTCATTTGTTCACGGTTCATTGGGGAATAGTTCCATATTTAATTCATGGGTTATCCTACAATAAGTGTTCGGAAGAAATAAAAAAAATGTCATTTCGAACGAGGAGGAATCTTATACAATATACAGGGTGCACATTGCAGGTAGTATAAGATTTCTCTCTTCGTTCGAAATGTCAGGATATTTTTTTAACTATAATCCACAGGACTCATCGAAATGATATTTTTAACGTGTTGTATTATTAAAAACCCAAGGCGTTAGTTTCTATTATCCATTCGTTTTTTGAAATGTCATTGAATTACTTCGCTTATCTGGATAAGTGGCGTGATATTGGTGTACTTAGGAAAATCAGCTTTGATTTCTTCTGCATGCAGTGCAAGGGCTTTCTCGTAATCAGAAAGCTTGTCAAAATACAAATAACCAATTGCCAGAAACGGAACCGGCACATTCGGCGCTCCACCTGCTAATCCTTTATCGATAGCGTAAATTTTCAGGTTAAAGAATTTTGCCATCAGCGGCATATGGTTCTTGGTATAATAATCCATGTCAAATGTTTTCCCCTCTCCATTTGGGTAAAGGACGGTTACTTTGATCATTCCCTTTTTTACTTTGGGAGCATCTTTTGTTTGAGCTTGCAGGCAACTTAAAGAAAGTCCGAAAAATAAGAGCAGTAAAATAGTTTTTGTTTTCATTTTATGTGTTTTAAGGTTAAATTAAAGGTATTGAAAAAAAGTAAATGATCGGAATAACTTTCAGTTTTCGTGCCCCCCAAGGTCTCCTGAAGGAACGGAGATAGAACTTTACTGATCTTACCAAAATTGAATAGCCGCACTTCATTGCAAGGAACGAAGCAAGAGTCGGCTCCAAACGGCGCAGCCCTCATAAGCACCATGCTTGCTTATTTATTTTTTATCCCGAAACTATAGTTGTTTATTATATAATTATGATTTTATATAGTTTTTAAAACAAATCAATTATATTTGGGTTTCTACATTTACCAATCTATTTATCTGTTAGTCAGTATTTTTATAATAAATAACCGTTAGTATTAACCTTATTTAAACAATATAATAATATGGCAAGAAAAACACTTTACTTAATAGGTATTCTATTAGCAATTATTATCGGTTCAATATTATACTATAATTATTGTAGTAATTGCAGACCTACGGCAGTGGCAAAGGCAAATCTGTCTGATTCAGCCGTAACAGCAGCTAAACCCGATTCGACAGCAACCGCTAAACCTGATTCAGCTGTAAAGGCGACCCAAACCACAGATTGGAGCGCCATAAAAGAAAAGCTAAACGCAGATCCTTTGATTTTTCATTTTGAAACCGGCCACACCGAAATAAGTTTAACTGCACAGGAAACCCAAAAAATGTCAGCTATAGTTAACTATTTAGGTCATACAGACGGCAGTACATTAAATATTGTCGGCTATTCAGATAATGTTGGAAAAAGAGAATCCAACATTAAAATAGGGCTGAAAAGGGCTGAATTCGCAAAGAGCTATTTTGTTAAAAATGGTGTTGATGCAAATAAAATTAAAACATCAAGTAAGGGTCCGGATGAACCAGTTGCAGACAATACTACTCCTGAAGGAAAATCGAAAAACAGAAGAACAGTTGTAACCATTAATTAACAATCAAAAATCATTATCATGAGTATATCTTGTATATTAATCCCTGTTTTAGTTGGACTAATTTGCGGAATTTTAGGTTATTTAATCGGAAAAATGAGTTCAAAAACTGCTGATAATTCGGCAGAACTAAATAGCCTCCAAGCGCAGTTAGATAATTGCCGGGCTGATTTAAAAGCATGTCAAACGAATTTATCACATGCTAAAGCGAGCCCTGCAGCAATTGCTGCACCTGTATTTGATAGCGCATTAGCCTCGAATATTTTTGGCAAAAAAATCATACAGGACGACTTAAAAATAGTTGAAGGGATAGGCCCCAAAATTGAAGAATTATATCATGCCGCAGGTATCAGGACATGGCTGGCATTATCGCAAACCAGTAAAGAAAGATCCCTGGAAATACTTCATGCGGCAGGAGAAAGGTTTGTGCTGCACGATCCGTCTACATGGGCAAAGCAGGCCGAATTGGCCTACAATGGTCAGTGGAAGGAACTAAAAGACTGGCAGGATAAATTAGATGGTGGCAAACCCGAAAACTAATTAATTCAAGTCTCTACTCTTTTACGTATAAATCATAAAAAAAGACAGCTTTATGCTGTCTTTTTTAGTTTGTATTCCGCCAGGGGCTCCTGAAAGGGACCTGCGGCCGCCATTAAGAACTTCAGGGTTCTCTGCGAGAGACACTGAAGGAACAGAATAAAAAAAAATGTCATTTCGAACGAGGAACGAGGAGAAATCTTATGTGATTTGTAATTAAGGCATTGCATTATGTAGAAGATTTCTCTTTCGCCCAAGCGCTTCTGCCAACCCAGCTCTATCGAAATGACATTTTTATCGAAATCTAATCCTTTCGTCGCGAAATGTGCACTGGCATTACCGGAATACCAAAGTGGCACTTCACAAGCATATTTCATCTGAAATTCCTCAATATTATTATATATTAACTCCAACTGGATATATTTCTATACGTAATTATTCCTAATCAATCATAAATAAATCGTTTTAGTTGTATATATCTTTTATTTTTATATTTTTGTTTTAACCAATTATAAACAAGATATAATATATTATTAGCGAAGGGTCTTTGGGCGTATTATGCCCGGCGGGAGAGGTATTTCTTGTTTACGTTAAATCGTATTATTTACCTAAAAACAGCTATAAAATGAAAAATTCAAAATGTACAATCCTGCTTGCATTCCTGTTTTGCTTAATCGTTTTTGCATCATGTAATAAGGGTGCCGCGAAGCTCAATCAAACAAAGGCTACTCCCAAAGTGACTAACAGTGTAGACAGTATTACGCCCATTTTTTTAAAACGAGCAGATACCCTGCTAACTTCCATTACAACATTATACTTAAACGGTATGCCCAGGGATATATGGAGCACCAATTACCCGCGCACGGATGGCTATTGGGATGGCGCGGCTGTAATATGGGGGCATGGCGCCGCCTTTTCAGGATATGTGGCTGCTAAGGAAGCTGCTGCATGTTTTCCTGATTACAAATCAAAATATGAAACCAATTATGACACCCGATTGCTAACGGCTATTGATAAATTCAGAAATACCAGGAATGGCGGCCCTGAAGCCTATGCGGTGTACCCAGGAACGGGCGATGAACGTTATTATGACGATAACATCTGGGTTGGGCTTGATATGACCGATCTATATATGTTAACGCACGAAAGTAAATACCTGGACAGGGCTAAATTAGTGTGGAATTTTGTATTATCAGGTACCGATAACCTTATGGGAGGTGGTGTTTATTGGAAAGAAGGAAATAAATCGAAAAACACTTGCTCCACAGCGCCGGCAGCAGTTTTAGCAGCAAAATTGTACCAAGCCACTCATGAGGATGCTTATCTGCAAAGCGCGAAGAGTTTATATGCCTGGTGTAAGCAAACATTGCAGGACCCGGCTGATTACTTGTATTGGGATAACGTCCACCTATCAGATGAAAGCAATCCGAATTCGGCAATCATTATTGCGAAGGATAAATATCCGTACAATTCTGGTCAGCCTATGCAAGCAGCAGCGCTCTTGTATAAAATTACCCATGAGGCGCAATATCTTACAGATGCACAAAACATAGCAGGTGCTGCCTATAATAAATGGTTTATTGCGTTCAATTCGGCTGTTTTGGGCGAAACTTTTCAAATTTTAGCGCCAGGCCATGTATGGTTCCAGGCAATTATGTTCAGGGGTTTTATTGAGTTGTACAAAATTGATCACAATAAAACTTATGTAACGGCCTATAAGAAAACATTAACGCATGCATGGTTATCCAATTGCCGTAATCCGGGCACCAATTTATTAAACAGCGACTTTAGAGGTGGCACTACGCAAACCAGCTGGGAAATACTACATGAGGGGGCTTGTGTAGAGATGCTGGCGCGCTTAGCTGCCTTAGAAAAAGATGGTTTGTAGCAAATAGCCAGATCAGCCGATCTTATATTACCCAATATAGGATCGGCTGTTATAGCAGGCATTGTTACACGTTCATTGTATTAATAGAAAAATTACAAACAGTTCATTCAAATTAAATGCATATTTGAAGTTTCATAGGGGAATCACAAAGTCTTAAGGCAGACTAATGAACTGATGAACCTGTGAACCAATGAGCTATTAATGAAAAAACGGCACCTTCTATTTCTTCGTGATGTTTTTATCTATACGTTTACCGCTTTTGGTGGCCCACAGGCACATATAGCGGTTTTGCTGCGCGAGTTTGTTGAAAAACGACATTATATTACCGAGGATGAGCTGATGGAGCTTAATGCCTTATCGCAGGTATTACCAGGGCCATCATCAACCCAAACATTGGTTGGTATAGCCTGGAAGGTTGGGGGATTACAATTAGCATTGATCACTTTTCTGATATGGATACTGCCATCGGCCACTATTATGGGCTTAGCGGCCATCAGCTATAAAATGTTTGCTAACCAGGCTAAATTCTCGCATATTATCAGCTACGTGCAACCCATAGCTGTAGGGATTGTTGCCTATGCCACTTATACTTTTGCCAACAGGTTTTTAAAAACCAGGGTAAGTACTATGCTGGCTATCGGATCGCTCGTGGCTACATTGATCTTGCAGAATGCCTATGCTTTTCCCTTGCTGGTTTTATTAGGCGGCATCATCTCATCGGCCATGGAAACCCAGCCACAGGAAAATGAGCTGCGGGTTAAGCTTTACTCCAATGTGAACCCGAATAAGGTTGCTTATTTTATAGGTATATTGTTGTTTTTCGCTGCGCTGGGTGCTATTATTAACCAAACATCGCCATTTAGTTTACCCATACGTTTGTTTGAAAACTTTTACCGCAACGGTATACTCATATTTGGCGGCGGACAGGTAATGGTGCCGCTTATGTACACCGAATTTGTGGAGGTGAAACATTATCTCACGAACTCAGAGTTTTTGTCGGGCTATGCTTTACAGCAGGCTTTGCCCGGCCCCACATTCTCTTTTACCTCATTTTTAGGAGGCATTGCCATGGGAAACAAGGGTTCTGGTATTAGTGGTCAGATAATTGGAAGCGTTGTAGCGGTGATCGGGGTAAATACCCCTGGTTTAATACTTATCCTATTCATTGTACCTTTTTGGGAAGACCTGAAAAAAATAACCCGCATCAAAAACTCGCTGAGTGGTATCAACGCAGTAGCGGTGGGTTTTATGGCAACGGCTTTTATCCTGCTGGTAAGGCCCTTTGGTGGCAACTGGCTGGCTTATGGCCTAATGGCCGGCACTTTCCTGCTCCTGCATTTTACCAAAATAAAAACCCCGGTAATTATCATCATCGGGGTGCTGCTGGGGGTAATTCTTTGATGTGCAGATGTATAAATGTGCAAATGATAGATTATGGATGTGTAAATTGAAGTGATCAATTAATAATAAAGCCTGGCTTCTTTGAAACCGGGCTTTATTATTTTAACATCTGCACGTCTGAAATCCGCACATCTAAAACGGTGGTTCATCATCAATATCATCCATCCTTGACGGGCGGATAATAAAGTTGCTTTGTTTTTCAAAATCCTGTGATGGTGCCAATCCGGAGAATGCGCTGCCTGCAGCAGGAGGGAAGCCATCCATACTCTCTTCCAGGTTGGTAAATTTCACGTATTTACCCACAAATTTTAAGCGTACGGTACCGGTTTCACCATTACGATGCTTGGCTATAATTACTTCACCCACGTTATTGGTTGGGTTACCATCTTCATCTTCTGTTAAACCGTAATATTCCGGACGATACAGGAACAATACCATATCCGCATCCTGCTCAATAGACCCCGACTCACGTAAATCCGAAAGCATTGGCCTCTTGGAGTTACCCGGCCTGGTTTCAACCGCACGACTTAACTGCGACAGGGCTATTACCGGAACGTTAAGCTCTTTGGCTACCGATTTTAAGGCCCTTGATATACTACCAATTTCCTGCTCACGGTTACCGCCACCATTTTTGCCTTCGCCTTTACCATGCATCAGCTGTAAGTAGTCAATAATAATGAGTTGGATATCGTGTTGCGATTTTAAACGACGGCATTTGGCCCTGAACTCAAATATATTAAGCGCCGGGGTATCATCAATAATAAGGGTAGCTTGCTCCAAACGGCCAATCTTAGAGTGGATCTGCTGCCATTCCCATTCTTCCAAAGTTCCTTTACGGATCTTTTCCTGTTCAATTTCGGTTTCGCCGGATATTAAACGGTTCACCAACTGAACCGAAGACATTTCGAGCGAGAACACAACCGTTGGTTTATCAAAGTCAACTGCCGCGTTACGTGCACAACTTAGTACGAAAGCCGTTTTACCCATCGCGGGGCGGGCAGCTATAATAACAAGATCTGATTTTTGCCAGCCCGAGGTCATCCGGTCAAGTGCCGTAAAGCCCGACGCTACACCTGTTAAACCGTCTTTTTTGTCTTTAAGCGCCTCAATATCCTTTAAAGCTTCATGCACCAGGTCGTCCATTTTACGGGCATCACGGCGCAAGTTGTTCTGTGCAATTTCGAAAAGGTTTTTTTCGGCCTTATCTAATAGGTCCAGTACGTCAGATGTATCTTCATAAGCGCTTTGAATTACATCGGTAGATATACGGATCAATTCGCGCTGTATGAATTTTTGGATGATGATACGGGCGTGGAATTCAATATTGGCTGCCGAGGCAACACGGCTGGTTAATTCGGTGATATAATAAGCGCCACCAATCATTTCCAATTCGCCCAGCTTGCGCAGTTCGGCAGTAACGGTAAGAATATCTACAGGTGATGATTTTTCAAAAAGCTGTTTTATGGCCGCGAATATCTTCTGGTGATTGTCACGGTAAAAAACTTCGGGTTTTAAGATATCGATAACTGATGATAAGGCATCTTTTTCCAGCATAAGCGCCCCCAAAACAGCCTCTTCCAAATCAGTTGCTTGTGGAGGCAATTTACCCAGCCCGCTATATGGGGTAGGGTTTGTGATTCGGCTCCGGCGGTCGTTCGTATTCGGCTTATTCTGTAAGTTATCGTTCTCGAAATTCATAAGGGGACAAAAATATACAAAATTAGTTTTGATTTGTCTGCTAAAGCACCAACATGGTGTTTTGCCGCTTAACTCAAACATTAACAACAATATAAATTTGAGTAATTAATAATTAACAATTTGTGTTAACTATAATCATGTTATTAACACCCGGTGTTAATAATGTGTTGGTAATCCTAATATAGCTATTAATAATCAAATAGTTATCATAGTGTTAATAAACTTTGGAATTGTTAATTATTTATAAAAAAACCGAAATGCCATATCAGTTCAATAAGTGCTTAATCAATTAATATAGCTATTTTTGCCAAAATATTAGACCATTACAAATGACATTTAATTCAAGACCTCAGCGCGAAAGCAACCAGATGGTTTTTGGCATCAGGGCCATCATGGAAGCCATTACTTCAGGAAAAGAGATTGAGGCATTATATATCCAAAGAGGAGTTGGCGGTGGCTTATCGCATGAGTTAAAAGCCCTGTTAACCGAGTACAATATTACCGCGCAGCAAGTTCCGGTTGAAAAACTTAACCGCCTCACCGCTAAAAATCACCAGGGGGCTGTGGCTTTTATTTCGCCAATTATTTACCAAAAGATAGAGAATATAATTCCAGAGGTATTTGAGAAGGGGGAGGTGCCGCTGATATTGGTTTTAGATTCTATAACCGATGTACGTAATATGGGCGCTATTGCCCGTACCGCAGAGTGCGCCGGTGTGCATGCTATTGTTATCCCGGCCAAAGGCTCGGCCCAGATAAATCCTGATGCCATCAAAACATCGGCAGGGGCATTGTATAAGATACCGGTTTGCAGACATGATAACTTTATGCAAACCATTAAATTTTTACAGGAATCGGGTTTACAACTGGTTTGCTGCACTGAAAAAACCAAGGAGGATATTTACGCGCCAGATTATACCGCGCCAACCGCCATTATCATGGGATCGGAAGAGGATGGTATCCGTAACGAAGTGATCCGCATTGCTGATCACCTGGCCAAAATACCCATGTTTGGTGAGATCGAATCACTCAACGTATCCGTATCAACCGGGGTAATATTGTATGAGGCGATAAGACAACGCGTTGCGGTTAAGTAGTTGATTAAGTGAGTGGTTGATTAAGTTGATTTGGTTGACTAAGTAAGAACCTAATCAACCCAATCAACTCAAATATATTTCACCCCGAATTTATTTTTCACATCGGCTACCACCTGTTTCACGTTTTGTTCCTGATCGCGGGGGCAAATGAGCAGGGTGTTGTTTGATTCTACCACGATAAAGTCATGCAGCCCTTGCAGGATCACCAGCTTTTCGCCAGGTACATTTACCATACAGTTTGATGAATCATACATGATCACTTTTTCTGAGGGGATCACCGCATTGCCTACATAATCTTTCTCGGCCAGCTCATAAATGGAGGCCCAGGTACCCAGATCGCTCCAGCCAAATGCCGAGGGCAGTACATATACATTATCCGCCTTTTCCATAATGCCATAATCTATCGAGATGTTGACACATTGCTGGTAGGCTTTATGGATATAGTTTTTCTCATCATCACTATTGTAAACCGGACGGGCGTCGGCAAATATCTCATGCATCTCGGGTAAATGCTGCCCGAATGCTTTCACGATGGCTTTGGCCGACCATACAAAAATACCGGCGTTCCATAAAAAGTCGCCACTTTGGATAAACGTTTTGGCTATCTCCAGGGTGGGTTTCTCGGTAAAGGTTTTTACTTTATGAAAATCGGTGTTGATGGCCTGATCGGTATACTGAATATAGCCATAACCGGTATCGGGGCGTGAGGGTTTAATACCCAGGGTTACCAGGCAATCATTGGCCGACGCGGTTTGCAGCGATTTTTCAATAGCGCTTACAAAAGCATCCTCGTCCAATATCTGCTGATCTGAGGGGGCTACCACAATGATGGCATCAGGGTTTAGGCTTTCTATTTTAAAGCAGCCATAAGCCACACAAGGGGCTGTATTGCGCATCACCGGCTCGGTCAGTATCTGCTGATCGGCCATATCTGGCAGTTGTTGCTTTACCAGCTTGGTGTAGTTGTCGTTAGTTACTATGTAAATGTTTTCTT
>JAUCSE010000007.1 GCA_030445275.1 Mucilaginibacter sp. | reverse complement strand
TTTTCCTTACCCCACAGGAGGGAACGACATATCTCGGTTTCGTATAAACGATTCTCAGAGCGTCAAATTGAATTTTTGACTGCCTTTTTCCAGCCTAAAATATTAAGGGGACTTTTTCAGTGCCCTCTCAATTAAGACCGCAGGCTTTTTCAAAGTATAAAAGTTAGTTTAATACCCCGGGTTTTGTTTTAGTTTGGAGTTTAAAATAAGCTCGGAAGATGGGATTGGGAACAGGCGCTTGTTTACGTCGGCATCTGTTTTGTAACCCCATGATTCTTCGTATTTGCTAAAACGGATCAGGTCATTCCTGCGCCAGGTTTCCCAGTTCAGTTCGCGGGCACGTTCCTGCAATATATTTGGCAGATCAACGCTTGTCCAAACGGCAGCTTTACGTTTAGAGCGTAACTGGTTAACCAGCGATAAGGCGGTTTCGCCATTGGTTGCGTTCGCGCCCCTTAAAATAGCTTCGGCCTTCATCAGGATGATATCGGCATACCTGAAAACCGGAACGTCATTACTTTGGTTACGGTCTGTCGCGGTAACATCAGGATAGTATTTGTTATTACGGATACCTTTGGCTTTGCCCAGCTCGTCGCCGCCAACCTCAAAGGTAGGTACATCAACCAGGGTCAAGTCGGGGGTAAAGGTAAGCTGAAAATCAACCGGGGCAGTAGGGTCCGAGCCTTTATAGGATGCATCCAGGCCAATTTTAGTGGTTTTGATGATGATTGGATTGCCCGAAAAATCAAATTGCTTACCAATAAGCCAGATGCTTGTCCTGATGTCGTTAGGATCATTAAACTGTGCATAGTAGGATGGTATGGTACTACAAGGGTTGCTCAAGCGATACAGCAAGCCATATTTTGCCTGTAGTGCCGGGTGCAGGTTGTACCAGGTAAACTGCTCGCCCTGTGCCTGCGCATGGTCAAAAGGAATAGCGAAAATAAATTCCTTGTCCTTAGGACCGTTATCAGGATAAAACATTTTTATATAGTCGTCCTCCAGGTTATATTTTCCTGATTGTATGACCAGATCGCACATTTTAACCGCGTCGTCATAACGTGGTGTGCCGGTATAAACCTGCGCGTTCAGGTACATTTTTGCCAGTATGGCGTATGCGGTATATTGGGTTGGCCGGCCGTAGGTGGTTTGATCAACTACCTGGCTCAGGTTGGGGATAGCTTCGGTTAGTTCTTTTTCAATGAAAGTAAAAACATCTTTGCGGGCAGTGGTTGAAGGCTTATCGGCCGAGCCAAAAGTGGTTACAACCGGGATATTGCCATACAGATCCATCATAAAGAAAAACGCCATGGCCCTGGTGGTCCTTAACTCGGCAATTGACGCGGCTTTGGCAGCATTATCAGGCGATGTGGCAAAACTGGCGATAACGCGGTTACAGGTACTTATGGTGCCAAAACCCCAGCTCCAGGCATCGGCAACTTCGGGCAGGTCGGCGTTCCAGCTATGGTAATGTAATTGCTGGTATCTGCCGCCATCGCGCCAGCCACCGGCTCTTGCGGGCATAATAGCCTCGTCTGTACTTAAACTTTGCATTTGCCAGTATGCCTGTGCAAAGCTGCCCCTTAACTGTACATAGGCAGCGCCCGATGCCAGTATAAACTGCGCGGGTGTTGTAGGGAAATCACTGGGGGTTAATTCGCTTTCAACCGGCACATTAACTTTGGTGCAGGATGATATGGTTATTGCAGCTAAAAGAATAGCGCAGTATTTATGAATGGGAGTTTTCATGTTGATTTTTTAATGGATGATAATTTAAAATGATGCACTTAAACCAAACAGGAAAGCCCTGGTGCGCGGATAATAATTTTTATTATCAATACCCGGTGTAAGCCCTCCTAATGATATTTCAGGATCAATACCCTTGTACCCGGTTATAGTGGCCAGGTTATTACCTGATAGATACAGGCGCAGGTTACGTATGCCCGGTGTAAATTTGGGGAAGGTATAACCCAGGGTAGCATTATCCAGCCTTAAATACGAGCCGCTTTCAATGTAGCGGTCAGAGTATATATAGGCATTAACATCCTTTGGCGATTCATTTGCCGAAGAAACCGGCAGGTTATAGCTTCTTACATCACTGGTACGGTTCAAATCGGCCAGGGTAGCATTCAATATTTTACCGCCCAGTGAACCCCTTATAAATACATTCAGGTCAAAGTTGCCGTAGGCGAAGCTGTTGTTAAAGCCAAATAACAATTTAGGCTGCGCGTTACCGGCATAAAAATAATCTTTTGAGGTGGGGGTGGTAGTAACTGTGCCGTCGTGATGATAAAACTGTGATACACCAGCGGCATTTTTGCCTGCATATTTATATAAAAGGAATTGGCCAACGGGGTAGCCTGTTTTCAGGATCTGTACCTTATAACCGGTTTCGCCCTGGCCACCTGGTTCTGCCTGCGGAATAGAATCAAGCTTAAAGCTGCTGTTTGATAATGAGGTTAGTTTATTATTGTTGTGTGCTACGTTAAGCGAGGTGTTCCACCTGAATTTGCTGGATTGAACCGGCGTTGCATTGATCGTGATTTCATATCCCTTATTTGAAATATCACCAACGTTGGCGGTAAGGGTACCTGCAAAATATTGTGTGGTTGATACCGGATAAGAATAGATCAGGTCGCTGGTTTTTTTACTATAAACTTCAAACGTTCCGCTGATCCTGCCCTTTAATAAGGCGAAATCAAGACCAAGGTTATACATGGTGGTTTTTTCCCATTTCAAATCAGGATTTGGGTTTTGTGTTGGGCCAATGGCATTGGTAAATGTTCCATTGTTATAAAATGCACCCACATTACCATATTTGATCTGTGCAATCAGCGGATCGAAACCCAGGGAGTTACCGGTGATACCATAACTGGCCCGCAATTTTAAATCATTAAATAAGTTCTGGTTTTTCATGAACGACTCCTCAATGATCCTCCAGCCCAATGAGGCCGACGGGAAGGTTGCCCATTTATTGTTTGCTCCAAATGCCGATGAACCATCGCGCCTTAATGATAATTGTACCAGGTACTTGTTATCAAAGCTGTATTTGGCCCTGCTGTAATAAGATATTAAGCGTAGTTTTTGATACAGGTTTGATCCCCAGTCGGTTTTAAAGCCACTTGCCGGCGAACCCAAACCGATGTTCAGATAACCAATATCATCAGTAGGGAAATTACGGTTGTTGGCCTGGAAACCATCGCCATTTACATCCTGCTGTAAACTGTAACCTGCCAGCACATTAATGTTATGCTTGCCGGTAACTTTATCAAACGTCAGGAAGGTTTCGCCTACTTTATGCGTGTTTTCATATGACGAGCGATAAGCTTCGCCATTTACACCCTGGTCAAGCGTGTATTGACTGTTGTAATAAACACCGCCATTAACTTGCTCATTTTGCGATGACAGGTTGATGTTATAGGTAAAGCCAAAAGGCAGCTTTAACTCCGCGGTAGCATTTATTAAGTTTAATTTACTTTTGCTTTGCTGATTGGCATCGGCTAGTAATGCTACCGGGTTATAGTATTGTATGCGTTGCAGGTTTTCGGTATACACGCCGTTTTGCTGTACCGGTACAGTTGGCAAATAACGCAGCATATTGTATAAAACAATGTTCTGGTTGGGTATGATATCAGAAGTGCTGGAAGAATTGTTTACAGATAAACCCAATTTTAAACGATCATTAAAAGCTTTCTGCTCTACAGCCACCTTGCTGGTTAAGCGGCTTAGCTCGCTACCTTTCAGTATCCCTTTATCATCAAAATAATTGATGGATGCGCTATAGGTAGTTTGATTAAAACCCCCGCTAAGCGCCACATTATGATTTTGTGATGATCCGTTACGGCTTACCTCTTTTTGCCAGTCGGTATTGGCTCCCTTTTGGTCAGATGGGTCAAGAGCCAGGCCGTTTTTTGTTAAATAATCATTCAGCTGACCGGCATTCATCATTTTAATGCTATTGGCAATTTTTTCAATACCGGCATAAGCATTATAGGAAACTACGGTTTGCCCGGTTTTTCCTTTTTTGGTAGTGATGATGATTACACCGTTAGCGGCACGTGTACCATATATAGCTGTTGCCGATGCATCTTTTAATACATCGATGGTTTCTACATCATCAGGCGATACTAACCGATAATCGGCACCAGCCACACCATCAATTACATAAAAAGGCTCCTGTGCCGATCCGGTACGCAGAGTGGATGGCCCTCTTAAACTTATAGAAGGGGCTTCATTTGGGTCGCCTGAACGGGTGATGCTCAAACCTGCCACCTTGCCCTGTAGCAATTGTGCCGGGTTGCTGAAAGAGCCTTTATTAAAATCCTTGTTTTGAACAGACGCTATAGAGCTGGTAAGCAGCTGCCTTGATTGTTTACCATAACCTACCACCACAACTTCCTTCAATGCTGCCTGATCAGGCTTTAATGATATATTCAGCGTAGCGCCTGATACAGTTATTTCCTGCGACAGGTAGCCGATAAAGGAAAATATCAGTACGGTACTGTTTTCGGCAGCCTCAATATGATAAGCGCCATTGATATCGGTAACGGTGCCTTCGCTGCTGCCTTTTACCTTTACCGAAACGCCGGGTAGTGTTTCGCCGCTTTGGGAATCAGTTACCTTGCCGGTAACACGCATTTGCCTGGCCGCGGTTTGTACGTAAATGGTTTGATCAACGCGTTTAAATGCCAGCCCCGATTGTTTGGCTATCTTTTTTAATACCTCATCAATGGGCTGGTTATTTTCAGACAGGCTTATCTTTTTGCTCAGTTGTGCTTCTGTGGCACTATGAATAAATCTTAATCCGGTTTGTTTTTCAATGATAGAGAATACCTCCTTGATTGATTTTTCGGAAACCTGGATGGTACAGATTATAGAATCTGACGCGCGACTTGCACTTGCCCGGGTTGTTTGGGCCACTGCCGACATCAAATAAATAATACTTAAAAGTGAGAATATATATTTTTTCATATTTTTGAAATTGTTTTACTAAGAATGAATTGAGCTCTTTGGCGAGAGCCTGATTTACAGGGCAGGTAGTATGATCTGATCATGCTGCCTGTCATTGTTTTATGGTCTTTTACTTCATTGAATTTTACCTTTCCTGAATTAATTGCATTTACCGGATATCAGCACTTTTTTACCTTCTATTTTCCATGATATATCTGATACCATGTGTATCTGTTCCATCACTTTGGCTAGTGGAGTATTATCAAAGGTTCCTTTGAGTTTGCAGCGCAGCAGGGCACTGTCTTGTAGTTCTACAGATACGCCATACCACCTGCTCAGCTTTTTGGCAGCATCAGGCCAGCTGTCATAATTAAATACCAGTTTATTTTCCTTCCAGCCGGTAATGTCCTCGGTTATAAAATCGGTAACATGGGCCTGTCCACTGCTTTTTGAATAGGTCATTTGCTTGCCTGGGTCAAGGATGATCCGTTTGGCAGGGTCGTTATTCATATCAACCTGAACTTTTCCCTGTACTAGCGATACAGTGATATTGGCATCGTTCGGGTAAGCCGAAACGTTAAAGTGCGTACCCAATACCTGGGTTGCTATTTTGCCGGTGTGTACTATAAATGGTTTTTGCGGATTTCTTTTAACATCAAACCAGGCTTCGCCCTGCAGGTATACTTCCCGCTTTTCGCCATCAAAATTATCGGCAATTCGCAGACTGCTGGCAGCGTTCAAAACCACCGAAGTACCATCAGGAAGATTGATCTTTTTCTTTTGCCCCAAACCGGTGTGTTTTTCGACAAAAGCGAGCGTATTTTGGTCGGATTTAGTACTTATTTGCACTTTATAGAACCAAAAAACACCCAATAATACCATTATTGAGGCCGCAATTGCCAAAATTGGCCTTAGTTTGTAAGTATAAAATGCACTTTTTGTGGATGAATTTTGATCACTAATAGCATGCTGTGTTTGTTCCAGCTCGTCAATTTTTTTATTTAGGCGGGCCAGGGCATCATTGGCTTTATTGCTGTTATTAGGCACCGGTTTTTTGGCCGACCAAATTTCGGCTATGTCTTCAAAGGCCTCAGAAAACTCTTTATCCGATTGAACTTTTCGCAGTAAATATTGGGTTTCCTCCTCGGTAATACGCCCTTCCAGGTATCCTATGATCAGTAGGTAATGATGTTCATCCATGTATGCCTTTTTTAAGTAAGTATTAAAAAAGGCACAATCCGATTACATGATTTTACGAATTAACATAATGTTAACATTGTGGCCAATTATTTAACAAAAAGAAGGCGTTTCCTGAAATAATTTATGGATCGGTAAATATGTGTTTTAACTGTATGGGGCGAGATTTTTAAAATATCAGCAATTTCATGGTAGTCAAGTTGATGCTGCCAATTCATTAGAAAGATCAGCTTGCCCTGTTCAGGTAACTCATCTACAAAGCGCTCAATCATCAGGCGGCGATCCTTCCGGAGCAGTATCTCATCGGGACGAAGATCATCGCCTCCGGGCTTATCCAAGGCATACTCCTCGGGCAGTAATTGCATTTTCTGGCTTTTACCTTTTAACGTGTAAACCCGGTAGCGCACAGCGCCATATAGGTACGATTTTAATGAAGTATGGATGTAAAGGCGCTCTTTTTTTACCCATACATCTAAAAAAACATCGGCAATAATGTCTTCTCCATCATCGCTGTCGGCACCCAAAAACCTGCAGAAATCGGATAATAAAGGATAATATTTTATAAATAAGGAATTGAAAGCTTCCCTGTCATTTGCTTTAACCAGCGACAGTAATTCTATATCATCCATTATAATTTTATCAACAGGGGCAATAATATAATTAAGGTATTACTATGCTCAATTTTATAAGTTAAGTTATTGTTAAGCTTTAAAAATGCCAGGCCACACCTTCGGTGCCTTCATCCTTAAAATTGCTTAAATGAACTATTGGTACTGGTTATTAAATTGGTTTATTGCAGGTATATCAAGAGTGGGCCTTGATATTTTTAACAGGATAACATCCTGAACCCATGCCCAAAGGAAAATAAAATTACTGGAATTCCCAATACCAGTACATAATTATTAAAATGCACAGTTAAAATTATTGATTTGTATTTTATCACCTCTTGTTTTTTAGGCATATTTGTTTTAACTAATTTTATATCTATCTGAAAATATATCAATTACCTATGCGAAAAATAGTTTTATTAATGCACGTAACACTTGATGGTTTTGTGGCAGGGCCAAACGGTGAAATGGATTGGATTCATGTTGACGAAGAAATTTTTGAATATCCCGGCAAACTAACGGCAAATGCAGATACAGCGCTATATGGTCGTGTAACCTATCAAATGATGGATGGCTATTGGCCAACAGCTGCCGATGAGCCCGGGGCCAGCAAACATGATATTGAACACGGCACGTGGTATAACGAGGTTGAAAAAGTGGTTTTATCAAACACCCTGCAAGGACAAAATATCAGTAATGTCAAAATAATTAATGGCGATGTTGCCGCCCAAATAAAAGAGTTGAAACAACAGAACGGTAAAAATATCCTGATTATAGGCAGCCCAAGCGTGGTACATTCATTATTGGAGTATGATCTGGTTGATGATTTTTGGCTGTTTGTAAACCCGGTTTTACTGGGGCAGGGGACACCCTTGTTTAAAAATGTTCAAGCGATCACCAAATTAAAGCTAGTGGCAAATATCACATTCGAATCAGGCGTGATTTGCCTGCATTATGAGAAAAAGTAGGGGTAGTTTTGCTGTTGTTATTTTTGCGACGAATGTTTGGCTTGCATGTATTTAACTGAGGAGGTAATTAGTTTACGAAGCACATCCTCATTAATATCCAGCAGTTTTTTGATGTAGATACAACCCTTACCTGCCTTGTGTTTGCCAAAAACCTGGAGCAGCTTTTCTTTTTCAGTAAATTCCTGGTACAGATAAAGCGAAAACTCATTTTTGCGGGGCGAAAATCCGGCTAATGGCGCATCGCCTTCATGGCCGCTTGCATATTTATAGTGATAGCTGCCAAAGCCAACAATACTTGCTCCCCACATTTTGGCCGGGTAACCGGTTTGTTCTTCCATAATCTGTACCAGGCGAAAGCTGTCAGTACGTTTGGCATCATCAGTTATGGAATTTAAGAACTCAGTGACACTGCCGGTGGTTTCAGTTGTTTTATTCTTGGCCATTGCAAATGCATTTAGGTTAAATACTATGCTTAAATAACGAGGGTTCGGGATAAAAATGGATATCCAATATCAACAAAAAATAGGTCATTTCTCCTCACCCCATCCCTTTAGCCAGCGCGGCTCGTCGAAATGACATTTAAAGTTCTTATCCCGAACTCATGTTAATAAAATAGCCAGGGTTTTTGAGCCTGGCTATTAAAGATAATATTTTATGTGTTAAATAGCGTCGATTAACGCAAAGTTGAATAGTTATAAAATTGAAGCCTGCCGGTACCATTTACCTTGATGGTTTTAACTTCATCAGCCCCTTGTGCATTTTTCATCGTAATGGTAATCTGGTTTTCGCCTTTTTGCAGGGGGATGCGGGCATAGGAAATATAAGCCGGCAAAGTTTGCCAATTACGGGTATCGGCTTTTTCAGAGAGCAGGCTGTATAGCTGCAAGCCGTAACCAATACCTTCCAATAACGAATTGTTTTTATTATCCCCGTTGCTGGCAGCGGCACGTATACCGTACTCCGCTATTTTTTTAACAGCTATCCTCGACAGTACTTTGCTCATTTCACTTAATGTGCGTTGTTGTAAGGTTTTAAAAGCCAGTTCATTAATGTCTTCGGCCTTTTCAAGCGGTATTTGTTGTTGGTTATTGGTAATTATGGCGCTGGAGTAATATGGCTTTTGCGCAATGTATTTGGGGAATGCTGCCCTTAAACTTTCAACCGATTTGGTGTTTACCTTGTTCCTGTCGCCGCCATAGTTAAAAGGGATCATGAGTCCGCCTGCAGCATCGGTAAAGAAAAGATCACCATTATTGGTTCTGATCAGGCTGAAAAATAGGTCGACCTGGGTTTTAACCGGCGCAAGTCCATTTTCCCAAAAGAATATCAGATCACCGCCATCTGTTGGTTTAACAGGCTGGTATTTTATGCCGAATGCTGTTTGAAACTGATCGGCCTCTGTTGTAAAGCCGTTTAATAACGCTGTGCGGATTACATCTTCCTGCAGCCCAAGCGGCATGGTGGTGCCATAGTAAGTTTTATCGGGACTGGCCTGGTATATTTCAACGGCATTACGATAGGATATAAAAGCATTATTTTCGTCATTATTGCTTTCATAAAGCATTCCTTGTAACATCAGCGAAAAAGCATCATTACTATAGCGTTTGTCCTTATTGTTGAATTTATCACCCTGTTCCTGTGCCTGTATGCTGATGCGCCGAGCTTCAACAATGGCATCTTCGGTATTGTGCAGGTACAAATAGTTGAGCGCTTTATAATAGTGGATCATGAATTTCTCAAAATCCTCGCCTTTATATTTTTGCGACATCGGGTTAAGTAACACCCCAACGGCCGCATCCGAAGCGCTGGTTAATCCTTGCTCCAGCATTTGATCGGCCTGGTTAAAATATCTGTTGCTGCTTTCATATTCGCCGTTCAGGTGAGCTACTCTTCCTTTTTCCATTAAATATAACAGCTTGTTCCGGGGTTGCTGTATCAGGCTGTTTTTGTCAAGCTGTACTTCTGCTTCTTTATAATTCCCGGCCGAAATATTTTTATAATAAGGCAGTATACGGTCGTTATAAGATGCGCAACCTAACAAAAAGAGCATCAATCCTATAACAGACGATGCCCGAAGAATATACGTACGAATATTTATCATTACGAAATGTAAATTGCCCTGAACATCGGGATACGGTGTTCAGGGCAATGGAAAATTACTTGGATCAGTTTTTAACGTATTTGGCTATTTTCTTTTCTCCGATCCAAACCACTTCATTGGTCTGTATGTTTGTAAGTTCCAGGTTTACCTGGTAATAAACCACTTTTTGACGTTTGTGCGCATCAACAATGGAGTTGATAGAGCCCTGCAATATATAATCGGCACCATTTTCAAGTCCAAATTTCTTCATGCTTGAAACTGTTGCATTGGTTTGCTGATCTTCCTTCTCGGCACGTAATTCTTCACGTTTTTTACCACCCTGTACCAAACGCACTCTTTGTGTTTGTATAAATGAGCTTTCAATATCCTTTAAAAAGGTCTCAGCATCAATATGCTCATGGCTTTTGTTTTGAACAAAACCAACTATAACTACAGGTTTTTTGCCCTGGTGTTCTTCCTGGTGAGTGCTTATCCAGTTGGCTCCAAGAATTTTACCTGTCAACTCATCCGCCGCCATTCTTGAATCGCTGTTGTTCCAGCCACCGCTTACATCTATAGTTTGATCTGTGCTTACACGTGTTACTTGTCTGGAACATGAAGCTATAAGCATCCCTGAAGCCGCAATTGCAGCAACTGTTAAAAATTTATTGAATTTCATCCTGTGTTATTGATGTTTTATTATGATATAGTTAGATTGTATTTAGTGCGTATTGTTACCAGCCAAATCCGATACCGAGGCTGCTGCGTCCGCCCCAACGGCCTCCGTAGCCGCCACCCCAGCGGTTTCCATAACCACCACCGCCCCAGCGGTTACCCCAACTGTAGCCTAAACTAACACTAGGGGAATAATAAGAGCTGTTACCATAAAGCCCCCATGACGGTGAGTAGTCATCATAACCATTCATACGTTCTTGATGACGCCATTCGCGGTTTTGACGGCGGCGTTCTAATTTTGCCTCGTACCAGTCATAGGCTTTGTATGTATTTTGAATAGTAGTACCGTGCAGGCTGTTAAGTGTATCGGCAACACGTGCGTATTTATACTGGCTTTCCAGATAACGCGGGTTTTGGTCTGGTGCCAAACCTGTTTGCTGGGCATTTACTATGCCGCTATAAAAGCTACCAAATAGCAGTCCGGCTATAATAATTAATTTCCTTTGCATCGCTTTAAAATTAAACGTAGTAAAATTAAGTAAAATATTACCTTATGTAATTACATAAAGTTAACCTGGGGTCATTATTTAACTTTTTTTAACTATGACGATCATATTTAAATTGTTTGAAAAATTTCAACATAAAACTTACCCTGATCTGACACGTAAGCTTCGGGTGTTTGACTGGGAATTTGCCAAATGGATTAATCGAAACAGGAATTAATTTACAATTGTCGCAAAGCGACCCAAATTTGTCTTTTTTAGCCCTGTTTCTTTTCAAATACGCCCATTACCTTTGATATATCAAAACAACCAATTAAATTACTTTGAAAATAAAACATCATGAATACCTCAGAAAAAACAAGTATTACAATAGAAACCATTGTAAACGCCCCAGTTGAAAAAGTTTGGAATAGCTGGACAAGCCCTGAACATATTGTTCATTGGTGTACCGGCTCTGCCGATTGGCATACACCCAAGGCAGAAAATGATTTACGTATTGGTGGTCAATTTACAACCCGTATGGAAGCTAAAGACGGCAGTTTTGGATTTGACTTTGGAGGCGTATACGACAACATCAAAACAAACGAACTGATTGAATATACCATGGACGATAGCCGAAAAGTAAATATCCTGTTTGCCCAAACCGGGAACGGAATAAAAATAACTGAAACCTTTGAGGCAGAAGATACAAATCCTATTGAAATGCAACGGGAAGGCTGGCAAACTATTTTGAATAATTTTAAAAGCTATACAGAATCATTGACTAATTAACTTGCAGAAAATGAAAGCCCGCATGAATAATAACCTACTCACCTTTGTGTTAAAACTACCCAAAAACTGGTAGAAAAAAATACTGGTTAAGGGTGATTGATTAGGTTTGGTTGGTTCCACAACTTTGTATTATCCCTATTTAACATTGATAATACAAAGAAATTACCACCTGAATCAGTATCATGAAAACATCAAAATTAACTTTAGTAATTGCTATGGCAATGCTAATGACAGGGCTTAAAACCTATGCGCAAAAATTAGAAAACAAGGTTTACACTTCGGCCGCGGGAGTTGAATTTAAAGTAGGCGATGACATTACTGTTGGCTACCCACAAAATGGTGTAAACTTTGTAAACATAACAGAACATCTGAAAGGATTTAAAAAGTTGACCCAAGTAGCCAGCGATATAGGTAGCGCTGGTTCGCAGCTCGTATCAAGCGGATATGACGCGGGTAGCTCAGGTGCTGTGAAAGCAGGAGCAAGCCTAAATAAGAATGGTGCAGCGGCTGCCAGGCTCACCTCTTTAACTGATAAACTATCACCGGGGGCAAAGCCCATTGCCGGAAAAAAATTACGCATACTTAAATTTAAGGTAGATGGAAATGCGGAAAGGGGGGAGCATTTTTTTGCCTTTGTAGCCGCTGAAGAAAACAAGGATTATAAAATTGAAATAGAACCCGCTATTGAATCAAAAGAAATAGTTGCGGTTGGCAGTGTTCTTCTGGTTCCCAATAAAAAAGAAGAATTATCAAAGAAAAATAAATAGCATCAATTAATAATGATCGTTAGCCTTGAAAATTTCAAGGTATTAAAAATGCAGACCTTACCGTAATCATAGTTGATAAAAGAGGCTCCCTATTGGGGGCCTTTTTATTTTAAGGAAATTATATTTCAATCATTTCCCCTGTTTATTCAACCATTGCCCTAATAGCGGGTGGTTGAAAATATCATCCCGGTAATTGAATAAGTTTTCAAGAGGCATTCATTCTGTTAACATTTGATGTAAATAATCAAATACATAACATTTTAACAGAAAAGCTATGAAAAGAATTCAAAAACTGATGTTGCTATTTATTACAATAGTGGCTTCGATTCCGGCATTCGCACAGAGTGCAAAACCACGTGTTAGTCCGGCTCAAACAGTAAGCGGGAAAATTAAGGATGCAACCATTACTATTAATTACAGCAGCCCATCGGTAAAAGGGCGTAAAATATGGGGCGAATTAGTGCCCTATGACAAAGTGTGGCGCGCCGGTGCAAATGAAGCCACCACTTTTGAAACCGATAAGGATATTAAAATAGAGGGTGAATTATTACCTGCAGGGAAGTACGGCTTTTTCCTTATCCCAAAGGAAAACGGAGCTTGGACTGCGGTATTTAATAAAGAACCCAACCAATGGGGCGCTTTCAAATATGAGGAATCAAAGGATCAGCTGCGCGTAGCTGTAAAGCCAAAATCAGGGAAGGATGCAGAAGAAAAATTAGTATATAAGATCACTCCAAAAGGATTCTCCTTAGCCTGGGATAGGTTAGTTGTACCCATCTCGGTAAAATAAACATACATTCCATGAAACTCCTTCAGATAAGAGCAACCCTGATAATCCTATTATCATTTGGCATTACTTTTAATTTGTTTGCACAGAACAATGCCAAAATAACCGGAATTGTAAGGGACAACAAAACTCAGGAAACTATTCCGCGGGCAACCGTTTTTTTGATTGATAAAAATACAATGGCCCATGTTAAGGCAACTCAAACAGATTTGAATGGGGCTTTTGTTATGGATGCTTTACCCAACGGCGTGTATACTTTTAAAGTTAGTTTTGTTGGTTATCAAACCGTAGTTAAGCGCGATATAGCCATTACCCCGGCAAGTGGTAATTTTAATTTTGGTAATATCGACATGATTACCGCTCCTGGCAATATACTTAATGAGGTAACCATAACTGCCAAAAAAGCCACTATACAAAATGGCCCGGATAAAAAGGTTTTTTCGGTTAATCAGAGTTTGGTAAGCGAGGGGGGCTCGGCATCAGATCTGCTTCAGAATGTGCCAACGCTGCAAGTTGATGTGAATGGGAATGTAAGTTTACGCGGATCTACGGGTGTAAAAGTTTTAGTTGATGGTAAGCCATCGCTCATAGCAGGAGGTGATGTAACACAAGTGCTTCAGGCTATTCCGGCAAGTTCTATTGACAAAATAGAAATCATTAATAATCCATCAGCCAAGTACGATGCTGAAGGGCAATCGGGTATTATCAACATTGTATTAAAGAAAAACACCAAACAGGGTTTTAACGGATCGGCAGCGTTAACCGGGGGCACCCGCGATAATTACAATGGCAGCACCAGTTTAAGTTATCAAACCAGTAAGATTAATCTGTATGGAAATTATAGTTATCGCTATGGCAACACCATTAGCAATGGCTTCCAGAATATTACTTATTTAAATGCTGCTGATCCAACTGTTTTTTCAAATGAAACCTTTCCATCCACAACCCTGGTTAAAGGGCATAATGCTAAAGCCGGTATTGATTATAGTATAGCTGAAAAAAGCGTGTTGAGCTTTTCGGGAGGATTTAATTCATACGATATTCACAGGAATGAATTTTTAGGTATTGATAATTTAAATGCCTCCCATTTACCGGTACAGCTTAGTCATCGCGATAACACCACCAACGGCAATGGCAATAGCTATGATTTAAGTCTGGATTTTGATCAGAAATTTAATAAGCCTAAAGAGGAGTTAACTTTTAATTTTGGTTACTCACATGGTACCAATAATAGTTTCCAGGTTTTTGACACCGATATTTATAACATCAATGGGCGAGTTGTTGAAAGCAGTCCTGATATTGTGCAAAACAACAATATAGGGAGTAGCACAAATTACAATATACAGGCAGATTATACATTGCCAGTTGGTAAGGCGGGTAAAATAGAAGCCGGGTATCGTAGTCAGATCCGTTTAAATAAAAGCCATCAATCGGTTTACAACTTTAATAACACCAGCTCAAGTTACGACCCCGATTACAGTTTAACCGATTTTTTTAATAGTAATAACCAGGTGCATGCCCTTTATTTTGATTATCAGAACCAAATTAAAAACTTTAGTTATCAAATAGGGTTAAGAGGCGAGGATGCAAACCTGAATGCAGCTTCAAAGGGCTATGATGCTAATAATGCATTGTATAGTACGCCCATAAAAATAACCAATAAAGGTTTATACCCCAGTGTGTTTTTAACGCAAAAATTTGAAGGTGATCAGCAATTACAGTTGAGCTATACCCGCCGGGTAACCCGTCCCACTGCGCGCGAGGTGAATCCTTTTTTGGATGTTTCTGATCCAGTAAATTATGATACCGGTAACCCGAAATTATTACCCGAAAGTGTACATTCCATTGAATTGGGTTATAGCAAAAGCTGGGAGAAAATTTCGCTGACATCAAGTTTATATTTTCACCAGATAAACAATGTGATCAAGCATGTGGAGAGCGATCCGGTTGATGGCATTATTACCACAACACCACAAAATATAAAACGTGCCACCAATAGCGGACTCGAATTAATTGGTCATTTTGATTTATTGAAAGCATGGGATTTTACGGCCAATGTAAATGTTTATGAACGTCAGAATGATGCGGCACCCCAGTTTGGGATAAGCGCAACCAACGGTTTTAGCTGGAATGCTAACATTACAAATAATATTAATGTTGTAAAAAATATTTCGGTACAGCTACGTGCAGATTACCGTGCTGCCGATTTGCTGGTACAGGACAGAAACCGTGGCGCATTTGGCATGGATGCCGGCGCTAAGTATGACTTCCCGAACAAACGGGCCTCGTTAAGTTTTAGTAGCCGCGATATATTTAACGGCCGCAAATGGAGCTTTTTAAGAGAAAGCGATGCCACCCTGCTTGACTTTTTACGCCGCACACAAAGCTCCAGGGCTAGTTTAACCTTTACTTACCGTTTTGGGAAAGGTACTTTTAGTCCTAAAAAACAAAAGAAAGCCAGCGAGCAGCAAGACAAACGAATTGATGAAAGCGCTGGTTGATTTTAAGTTTTGATGCCTGTAGTTTATAGAGAGCTCTTGTAGTGATAGCAAGCCCATTGTAACATAAACAATTGCCGAAAATAGTTGCACATGACGTTTAACTGTATGGGAATATTGTTAAGGTAAATTCAATTTTTTTTATTTTGAAGTAGCTAATCGGGTAATGCACTCACTATAAATAACTTAAATATTGCTTTTAGGATTTTTTTAACTTATTATTTTGTTATTTCACAAAGAAACATAAAAAAATAAGTATGATTTGTGTTTCTTTGTGAAGAAATCACGTTTACAGACCATTATCAAAATGTTATCAAATGTTGTTAATGCTGATAAATTTCGAAATGACTGCTCAATAAATATTTTTAATATAATAAATCAAAACGTTTTTTTTGTTACTTTAGTAAATCTATACCGGATATATGCTCCCCTAAGCGTATTTATGGCTGTTGATGTATTTAATATACACAAAAATACATTTCCTATAAATCACGGGGCTTTTGTTTAATTAAAAATAGCCGGGTGATGAATAGAAATACACTAGCAGCAAATAAATACAGATGGCCAGATTTCTTCTAACCACTTTTATATTACTCACTACGTTTATATCTTATGCTCAAAAAAAGTTTACCATTAGCGGAACCATTAAAGACACTGCCACAGGAGAATCATTGATTGGGGCCGCTGTAAGGATACAGGAAATTTCGTCGGCCGGGACGAGTACTAACAGCTATGGGTTTTATTCACTAACTGTGCCGGAAGGTGAATATACCTTAATATTCACTTACATTGGTTATGAAACCCAGTTTCAAAAAATATCTTTTCATAAAAGCCAGGTTTTAAATATTGTCCTAAATGCAAAAACTGACCTGCAGGAAGTTGTTATCAGGGCTAATAAACCCAATAATGATAACGTGTCATCGCCACAAATGGGCGTTGAGAAATTAAATATGACCCAAATAAACCAGGTACCAGTGGTGTTGGGTGAGCGGGATATTTTAAAAACTATAACCCTGATGCCGGGTATAAAAACCGCTGGCGAAGGTAATACCGGATTTTATGTTCGGGGTGGTGCATCAGATCAAAATCTTATTTTATTGGACGAGGCTACAGTATATAATGCATCGCATTTGCTGGGGTTTTTCTCTACGTTTAATTCTGATGCCATAAAAGATGTAAGCATTTATAAAGGAGGCATGCCTGCCGAATATGGGGGCCGTTTGTCATCTGTTCTGGATATTAAAATGAATGAGGGAAATAATAAAGACTTTACCGTTCAGGGGGGGATTGGCCTTATAGCTTCAAGACTTAAAGTGGAGGGGCCGCTTGTAAAAGATAAGGGGTCATTTATGATAAGTGCGAGGAGAACTTATGTTGACTTCTTGTTAAAGGCCTCGTCAGACACAAGTATTAGTGGCAGTTCCTTATATTTTTATGATGTTAACGCTAAGGCTAATTATCACTTTAATGATAAAAATGCTATTTATATATCGGGGTATTTCGGGAAAGATGTTTTGGGACTAAAAAATGTGTTTGGAACCAACTGGGGAAATTCAACAGGAACAATCAGGTTTAACCATTTGTTTAATAACCGGCTGTTTTCAAATACCTCTATTATCTATAGCAATTATAATTACGTTGTTCAAAGTTTTCAGAGCAATGAGAGTTTTAAGGCAACATCGAAAATTATGGATGTTAACCTGAAAGAAGATATGCAATATTCCCTGGGCAGCACCCATACGTTAAAATTCGGGTTGAATATATTGCATCATGATATTGCTCCCGGTGATATATCAACCACTCAGGTATCAAGCTTTAATGAGAAACATGTAGAGCAGCGATATGGTTATGAAACAGCCGCCTATTTAAGTGATGAATGGAAGGCCAGCGATCAATTGACGATTCTTTACGGGTTAAGATTAAGTGGTATGTTTTTACTGGGCCCAGGTACGTTTAAAACCTATGATGCTGCGGGTAATACTTTAACATCAAATGCTTATGGGTCTGGATCTATCGTAAAAAAGTATTTTAATCTGGAGCCTCGCCTGTCGGCCAGTTTTGCCATTAATGATGAAAACTCGATTAAGGCATCTTATAACCGTAATACCCAAAATATACACTTGCTCAGTAATTCTACCAGTAGCACACCTACTGATCTATATGTGATGAGCAGTAATAATATAAAGCCAGAAATAGCTGATCAAGTGGCAACCGGATTTTTCAAAAATTTCAAGGACAATACCTATGAATTTTCTGCCGAGGTTTATTATAAATGGCTGCAAAATCAAATAGATTATAAAGATGGAGCCCAGCTTATGGTTAACCAGGATGTAGAATCGCTGTTAACTTACGGCACTGGCAGAGCCTACGGTATAGAGTTGTTTTTGAAGAAAAAGTATGGCCGCTTTAATGGCTGGATTGGTTATACTTTATCACGAACCGAACGAAAGTTTGATGCCATTGATAATGGGAAGTATTTCCCTGCACGACAAGATCGCACACATGATGTTTCGGTTGTGGGAATTTATCGGTTCAGTAAGCGCTGGAGCTTTTCGGGTACCTTTATTTATGCTACCGGTAATGCAGTAACCTATCCTACGGGCAAGTACAATGTGGGTGGGTTAACTACTTTTTCTTATTCTGAACGGAACAGCTACAGACAACCCTCATCTAACCGGCTGGATATTGGTGCAACCCTGGAAGGTAAGGAACATAAAAAGTATCATTCCAGCTGGACATTCAGTATCTATAACATTTATGCGCACAGGGACCCTTATACTATAACGTTCAGGGATAGTAAGACTGTTCCTAATACTACAGAAGCAGTTGAAACCAGCATTTTTGCAACACTTATTCCTTCTGTTACCTGGAATTTTAAATTTTAAACCAAGTTAATGATATGAAAACTATTCCATTATATATCCTGGTTTTTTTCATCCTGCTGTCTGCATCATCCTGCGATAAGGTGATTGATTTAAAATTAGGCAGCGAAACCGGCGAATTGGTGATTGAAGGGGTCATTACCAATGTAAAAGGCCCGCAGTATATAAAATTGACTACCAATGTGGCTTTTTCAAACACCAACACCTATCCGCCGGTTACGGGTGCCCAGGTTACGGTTAATGATCAGGCTGGCCACACTTACACTTTTACTGAGAGCGCTGCCGGTGTTTATTCCATCAGCCAACTTACCGGCACTGCGGCGAGTGTGTATACTATGCATGTATCCACCAATGGGAAAAACTATACAGCAAGTTCAACGATGCCTAAACAGGTTGGACTAGGATCAATTACTGCGGCAAAGAATAGTTTTGACAGCGATAATAATAAAAAGAAAATAACAGTACATTATAGTGACCCTAAAGGTGTAGTAAATCAATATAAATTCCTTTTATATGTAAATGGCGTACAGGTAAAGAGGGTATTTGTTAATAATGATGATTTTACGGATGGCAACTATGTGTCTTTTGATTTGATACAAGACGATATTGATATTTATCCCGGTGATAAGGTAACGGTAGAAATGCAGTGTATTGATAAAGCTGTTTATACCTATTGGCTTACGCTGATGCAACAAGACTATAATGGCCCCGGCGGCGGTGTAACACCATCAGATCCGCCTACTAATATAACCCCACAAGTACTTGGCTATTTTAGTGCACAAACCATCCAAACAAAATCACTTACGGTGAAGGAATAGTATTTATAGGACAAAATAAGCTTAATGATTTGGACAGACTTGTCTGTATTTTATTTTAATGCTAATTTTGCTAAATGAAAGAATCGGCGGTTAGAGCCAGAATACTTAATGTAGCATCAAGATTATTTTATGATCAAGGTTATAATTCTACGGGCATCAACCAGATCATAGCTGAGGCTGATATTGCACGTGCATCATTATACCATCATTTCCCATCAAAAACAGATCTGCTGAAAGCTTATATACAGCAAGCAGATGACCAGTGGTTTCTAGGATTAGAAGCTTTTTTAAAACCTATTCATGATCCGCGGGAAAAGTTGTTGGGAATTTTTGATTACAGGATGAGCCGGCAACAGGTATCTAATTTTGGAGGCTGTCAGTTTGTTAAAGTTAGTGCAGAAATACCCCGGGAAGAGATTCAATTGTTTGAAATGGTTTCGCATCAGAAACAACGTGTACAGCTGTATATTAAAGGCTTATTATTGCAATTAGAACCCAATCAGGAGCATCAGCTTTCAACCGATATGCTTGCTGATACCTTATTCCTGCTGATGGAGGGCGCAACTGTTACGGCCTCTATTTATAAAGATCCTCAGGCTTTAAAGAATGCCAAAGCAATAGCCGAAAAACTGCTATAAATTTATCAAGCAGGATATATCTCAGATGTTTTATTGACCATATTGACGGCATGTTGTTAGTGAGGACACCATAAGTGTTCGGAAGAAATAAAAAGGCTGTCATTTCGAACGAGGAACGAGGAGAAATCTTATACGGTTTGCAATTAAAGCTTTGCATGATGTATAAGATTTTTCGCCGTCGCTCAAGAGATAGTTTCTCTTTCGCGCAACGCTCATACCCACTCCGGCTCTATCGAAATGACAACTTTTTATAAAAAATCCAATCTTCCGAACAC
>JAUCSE010000095.1 GCA_030445275.1 Mucilaginibacter sp. | reverse complement strand
GCCTTGCATGTCCTTAATATACAAAACAAACAACTAAATATCAAATACTTATGAAAAGAAACAACCCAATCAAACAGTGTTCGATTGGGTTGTTTGGAAACCTCCGCTCAGTTGCGCAACGGCCACAGATTGCCGGGGGCTTTCTGTTTTCATTGTTATTTATTGAACTAGTTTTTGTATTATAAAGTTTGTCTGGGTTTTATCGCCGCCTAAAAACAAGCCTAGCTTGGTGGTGGCTAAAACATAAATGTCCTTTTGCTCAACCAGTGTTGCTGAAGTTGGAAACGCTTCTTTTCCAATAGTTAATTCGGCCAATTTAGTTGTGCTGCCCCAGTTATCTTTACTAGTCAATGTATATACTTTGCCGGCTCCTAAGCCATTTTCTACAACAACAAGGTCCCGGTTACTGTTCCACTCCAACGCATCCGGCGATGCGGACGAAAAGCCGCTTACTTCGGTAAAGCTTTTAGGGTTGGTTAATGAAATTTTAAACAGTTTGCCGTTATCAGTTTTGGTAACCAACAAGTAACCATCAGGGTCAACAACTATACCATTTAAACCAAAAGAACCAGCCGGGGCAGAAAAACGACTGTCTGTAACAAATACAGATGCGGTGTAGCCTGCATCAATTTTATAAATTAATGGCGAAAATGAATCGGTAACATATATATTACCAGCCTGATCAACAGTGGCATCATTAGGTAATGCCCCGGCATTTGGTGTAAGGCTTTTCAGGTCAATTCCTTTTATCAGGGTTCCAGTGGTTAAATTGTATATTCCGGCGTAAGCAACAGACCCTCCGGATTTGCCATTTGGAGCGCTTTTTTCAGAAGAACCGATATCGCCGCTTAAAACAATAAGCCTGTTTCTTGGCGAATCAGCATAAACGCCTGTTACGGTAACCAATTTATTATCGCTGATGAATGATGACAGATCGCCATTTGTATTTAATGTAGAAACCGTTCCTTTATTAAACGAACCTACAATAAACCGGTGATTTTTATTATCGTAATCTATACTTTCAGGATATAAACCAACGCTATTGAGCGTATAACTTGTTTTAAGAGATATAGGTGATGTGGGATGAGTGGTGGTTTTTTTGCTGCAAGCAGCCAGCAGTAATCCAATAGCGATAACTGGAAATACTTTAATGGTGTTTTTAATTTTCATGGTTGAAATATTTATCATGGTTGATATGTAGTTGAGGGAAACATTTCTTTTGTCGGAATTCAATGTTGATAAGCCTGCATTAAAACATTGTTCATCGATGTATGCTTCCCGGGAGCCTTTTAGGTAAGCTGTTAAACCTTTTGGGGCCAAAAATTTATTTTACTGAAGATTGATAAGAAATTATTTGCCATTTTTTAATGGCATCTAAACATGGTCGCGGATATGCCGGACAGATAGGGGAAATGGACGAGGGCCTGGCCAACGTCGGAAGTAGTGGCTGCGTTTGAGATTAACTCAAACGCAGGCGTAAGCTTTTTGATTTCCCGTGTAAATTCCGGATTCGGCTTGCCCGGATTCAAAGGAATTGTTTTAAGTTTCATTGTAAAAAAATATTGATTTATTTATGTTTTAAGATTATTACAAATGCAAAATTGTGCAAATCCAGGGCAATAAATCTGTATATTTCTTACAATATTAGGTACATTTTGATCACGGGTTTTTAGCTGGCGGCCTTTGTTTGGTGAAGTTTTCTATATGAGGTAGGATTAACACCGTTGTACTTTTTGAACAACCGGTTAAGGTGGCTCTCGTCTGTAAAACCAAGCTCCATAACAATCTCGTTAATTCGCATACTGCTGTGCCTCAGTCTGTTTTCAACAAGCTTTACTTTATATTTGGTAATATAATGCTGCATGCTTTCGCCTATTTGTTTTTTAAAATACCGGCCAAGGTAGCTTTCTGACATGCCTAATTTTGAACTAATCACGTCTGCGCGGAGCAGCTCTGGCGAATAAATGTGTTCCTGTATATAATTGATCAGGTTAATAGCCGCAGGTTCCGAATTTTCGTCAATGCGTTCAGGTAGCTTCAGGCTGATATTTCTTGCTATTATAGTAATTACCGTATTTACAAGCTGATCAATTATTTCCTGATGGTAAGTATTGCGGTTTATGAGCTCTGTAGCCATAGAATGAACCAGGGCCTTTACTAAAACCTTGTCGCCAGGATCAGTAAGTATGCATCCGGGTTGATGACTGGCATTGTGTAAAATAAACTCCAGGCGTTTTATTCTTTCTTTATCTTTCCTGTCTTCTTTAGATTGTGATCTGATATAAATATCATTAAAGCGGATAAAAGCAAAATTAGTAATTGTTTCTACGTCAAATGCATGGCAATCCAAGGGCGTTATCAGAAACATCTGACCTGGTTTGTATTTGTAAGTATTGCTATTTATACACTGTTTACCAGACCCGCTAACAATATATACCAGTTCAAAAAAATTGTGCTTATGTGCTGATTTAGGACATTCCTCAAGTTCCTGAAAACTAATTTCGTAAGGGGGATAAAGATTCTCTGTTTTCATCATCACAAAATTACATAAAATTGTAGTCTTTGTACAGATTGTGAATTTAGTGGTACAGGCCTTACTTAATACTTACACCATTATAAATTCAAGCATTGCTTGAACAGGCAGGGGCTTATTTGGGTGATTTAAAAAATGAAATACTTACCAAACCCCTACCTTCTCTTACAAGGAAGGAATTGCACAGTCCCCGCGCTTTTTTAATTCTGCCCTTTACCGGGCAATCAAAATTTCTCCAACTCCGCCAACGCTATTTTAGCCACCAACAACTCTGCCTCCACATCCGCCAACGCATCTTCCCCATCATTCAAAAACCAGGATGCCGACAGGCCGGCCCAGGCAATAATCCATTTTAACAGTCGTTTGGGGTCAAGATTGGCTTCCTGGGCTACTATTTGCAATTGCCGCGATAAACGCCCCGGGGCTCCGGCAATTGTTATATCCGGGTTGCAAAACAGGTTGGTATAATCAAAAGTACGCTCGCCTATCAGTCGTTTGGGGTCAATAGCAATCCAACCCCTGCGGCCCGAATCCAGGATGTTTTCGTAATGTATATCACCATGAAGCGGAACAATATCATGCTGGTCCTTTAATAGTTCATCCGCATAACGCAGAGAATCGACAAAAACACCACGCTGCAGCTTAGCGGCAGGAGCCAGTTCCTTGAACCAGGTAGTTAATGGTATCAGTTCAGGCAATGGCTGCGGCCTTGGCTCGTGTAGTTTTGCAATAACGGCACAGATAATCCTGCTGGCTTCATCATCCTGCCCGTCTTTAACTATATCCATGAGTGATGCTTTACCAACAGCCCTTTCCAATAGCAGCGCTTCGGTATCATAGTTCAATACTTTTGCCGCGCCCTCCCCGTTCCACCAGGTCATTAGTACGCCTCCGAGGCGCTCCTCCTGCTCCATCGCTATTTTTAATATCGCCGGTTCGTTTTTATGAAGCACGGGTTGCAGCAAGCTCCAGTCTGTTGAAAATGCCTTGCCATCGGGTACAAGCTGCCATTTTTGCTTATAGTGTTCCAGTTTTAGTTCGGCTTCTGCTAAATCCTGTTTGGTCATAGGTATTATAATAATATTGTTAGGGTTAATTTATCGGGTCCGACAGTTCAAATTTATTGATTTCAGGTGATTGTTGTGTTTCCTCTAAGCCTGTAGATACAGCTTTACCCGTAAAAGCCTGAAAAGTCCAATGCTTACACGGATACATCTAATCGTGATGACCATTTTATTGCAGAGGTTTGCATCATCGTAATAACAATTACCATGAGCATAAGAGAAACATCATATAATCAAATTCAGGTTGCCATTATAGGCGCAGGCCTTGGCGGACTGTGCCTGGCCCAGGGGCTTAAGAAGAATGGAATCGGATTCCGGGTTTTTGAGAAAGACCAGTCGGCCGATAGCCGCACCCAGGGTTACCGCATCAGGATAGACAAAACCGGGCAGGATGCGCTTGCCCAATGCCTTCCGCAGCATCTGTATAAACTGTTTTCAGAAACCAGCATACCATCGGTCGGGGTACGTACCTTAAATGCCCAATTAGAACAACTTACCGATAAATGGATAGATGCCTGGCAAGATGGCCTTGCAGATGAACAACCCGATCAGAAAGCTAACCGTTTAACCATGAGAGAAATATTGCTGCATGATTTAGATGGCCGGGTTCATTTCAATAAAAAATATTTTAACCATGAAAAACTAGCCGACGGCAGGGTGCGTATACATTTTGAGGACGGAACATCGTACACCGCCGATGTGGTTGTAGCGGCTGATGGCGTGAATTCCAAATTGAGCGCTTCGCGTTTCCCTGATAATAAATTGGTTGATACAGGGAGCGTTTGTGTTTATGGGAAAACATTTTACTCGGTCGAGGCTCAAAAACAAATTGCCCCGGCGTTACAAACCGGTACAGCGGTTGTTTTTGAAGATGAAGTAGCGATGATAGCCGATGCCATGCAGTTTGACTCAAAACCAATAATTATTAACGATCAGGATAAACCAGCATACAACCTTAGCCCAACCGAAGATTATATGTACTGGGCATTAATTGGTAACAGGAGCCGGTTTGGCTTGCGCGAAGAGCAGGAGCTGACATTTGCCCCTGGCGAACTGGATGGTTGCCTGAAAAAAGTAATTACAACCTGGGATCCTGCCCTTAGCGCGCTTTTTGAATTTGCAAACCCAGAAACACTTACCATGGTTCCGGTCAAAACATCATTACCAACAGATAAATGGGAGAGCAATAATGTAACGGCCCTGGGCGATGCCATTCATGCTATGAGCCCGGCAGGTGGCTTGGGTGCAAATACTGCCCTTTATGATGCGGCCATACTTTGCGAAGGCCTTACCCGGGTTGCTTCGGGTCAAGTGAATCTGCTTGCTGCCATTGCCGCTTATGAAGAAAAAATGCGCGAACACAGTATTAACGCTATCAACGAATCGCAACAGGGAGGACAAAAACTATACAAACAGGCATCAACGAACTGACAAAAGGATACATGTACTAACGCTGAGCCGGGATAAATTTTTATTAGCTTTGTGTTGACCCAAAACACTAAGACTACCGTTTCATGCGTAAATACATCGCTTTTTTTTCCGCGTTTTTTATAGTTCATTCAGGCGTATATGCACAGGTTCCAGGCTCGGCCATTGATGTGCAGCATTACTCTTTTGCCTTGCAGCTTAATGACGCAAATAATAACATTAAGGGGCAGGCCACGGTTACCCTTAAGTTTTTAAAAAATGCCACAGAGTTTCATTTAAACTTGATTAAAAAGAACAGCACTGGCAAAGGAATGCTGGTATCGGCTATTACCGAAAATGGGAAAAAGCTGAAATTTGTGCAGGATACCGATGCGGTTAATATATATACCAAAGGGAAGGCAAACAGCATACATAACTATAAGCTGAGCTATGCCGGTGTGCCTGCCGACGGACTCATTATATCAACCAATAACTTTGGGCACCGCACTTTTTTTGGCGATAATTGGCCCAACCGGGCGCATAACTGGCTACCCTGCGTTGATGAGCCGGCCGATAAGGCAAGTGTTGATTTCATAGTTACCGCGCCCGATCATTACCAGGTTGTATCCAACGGTTTAAAAATCAAAGAACAACAATTACCCAATCATCTGAAGCTAACCCACTGGCACGAAGCTGTTGTAGTGCCTACTAAAGTAATGGTGATTGGTGTGGCCGCGTTTGCTATTGATCATCCCGGCGATGTGGGTAATATCCCGGTTTATACCTATGTATTTCCGGAGAACAAAGCCGTTGGTTTTAAAAGCTATGCTGTAGCTAAAGAGATACTCCCCTTTTTTATCAACAGGGTTGGTCCATACAGTTATGAAAAGCTGGCCAATGTGCAATCGAAAACCATATTTGGCGGTATGGAAAACGCCAGCGCCATATTTTACTTTGAAGAGTCGGTTAGCTCTCCGGGTATTGAAGAATTAATGGCACATGAAATAGCACACCAGTGGTTTGGCGATGGCGCCAGCGAAAAAAGCTTTTGGCATTTATGGTTGAGCGAGGGCTTTGCCACCTATATGACTAATCTTTATCTCGAAAATAAGTATGGTGTTGATACGCTAAAAAAACGCATGCTGGCCGATAGAAAAAAAGTGCTTGGCTTCGAGAAAAAACGACTTACACCTGTAGTTGATACCGCGGTAAACGATCAGTATATGCAATTGCTTAATGCCAACAGTTACGAAAAAGGTGGCTGGGTATTACACATGCTCAGGCGCAAACTGGGCGATGACCTGTTTTGGAAAGGCGTACATAATTACTACATCAAATACAAGGGCAGCAACGCCAATACCGATGATCTGCGCCTGGTGATGGAACAAACCAGCGGGCAAAATCTGAAACCGTTTTTTGATCAGTGGCTGCGTACCGCAGGGCACCCGGCTTTAAATATAGCCTGGCATTATGATGCCGATAAAGGCGTGGTTAATATCAACATTGAACAAAAGCAGGATGCCTTATATGAATTTCCCCTGGAGATCAGTATTGACGGCCAGCTGCACAGCATTTTGGTAAACAATAAAACGGTTACTACTCCAGTCGCCGTAAAAGCAAAGCCCCAGGATATTGTTGCTGATCCCAACGTTAATTTACTGGCTACTTTTGATGTAATTGCTAATTAACTCCAATAATGTTGATTTAATAACAAATGGCTGTACAAGCTAATGGATTATTAAGTTTTTAACCTTTTAAACAAAAAACATGTAATTCTTGTTTTTTGCTTGGATTTACGCAATAAAATTTTGAATATGTACGTTATTACCATATATAATATTACAAACCCAATTTATTAACCTTAAACCATAACCTCATGAATACTGCAAGATTTTATAAATCCATGTATGTAAGCTTTTACAGGTGGAGCTTTAAAAATTTCGGTCAGGGTAGCTTACCGCGTTTTAATTCGCTTTTTGGTGTTAACTTCCTCATGATCATTTTATTAACCAATTTTATGGTTGTTGCCGAGCTTTGTTTAAAATCGGGCTGGTTTAACGTTAATGGAATATCGGGCACGTTTATACTGCTTGGAGCGGCCGCCGCTTTGCTATTAAACTACTTTATACTGTTAAATAATAAGCGCTTTAATAAACTGAATGCCGCTTTCGAGAAAATGAGCAAGAACCACCAAAACGTATGGTCGCTTATGTTATTAACCAGTGTAATTGCTTCCTGTGGGTTTTTATTGTTTGTGGTTACTGTTAGATAAAACATCTCATAAATTCCACTTATGTCATTGCGAGGAAGAACGACGAAGCAATCTTAATGGGGCAAGTTGCCCACCTTGCATGGGTAATTAGCACGATGGGATTGCTACTCCGCCATTCGGCGGGTCGCAATGACACATTTTTTATTTTTCTGAAGTCTACTATTAAAAATATTTATCTTACGCTTTGATTTAAACTTATCATAGTGTTAGTTAAAACTTTTGGCAGTGCGGTTTATGGTATTGAGGCTATCACCATAACAGTTGAAGTAAATATAGCGGCAGGTACCAAATATTTTATTGTTGGCCTACCCGATGTGGCTGTCAAAGAGAGCTATTTCCGTATCGAATCGGCCTTAAAAAATTGTGGTTTCAGATGCCACGCCAGCAAGTGGTGGTTAATATGGCCCCGGCCGATATTAAAAAAGAAGGTTCATCATACGATCTGACTATCGCTATAGGTGTTTTGGCCGCATCTGGCCAAATAGAACCCGAAAACCTGGACAAGTATATCATCATGGGCGAACTATCGCTTGATGGTGGCTTACAACCGATCAAAGGTGCGCTCCCCATTGCCATACAGGCCCGTAAAGATGGCTTTAAAGGATTTATACTTCCCAAACAAAATGCCCGCGAAGCCGCTATTGTGAATGATCTGGAAGTTTATGGTGTTGAAAATATCAAAGAAGTAGCCGGTTTTTTTAACGGCGATATCAATATTGAACGGGAGATTGTGAACACCCGCGAAGAGTTTTATAACAGCCTGAGCAATTATGACAGCGACTTTAGCGAAGTAAAAGGCCAGGAAAATATTAAGCGCGCACTGGAAATTGCCGCGGCAGGCGGGCATAATGTGATACTGATTGGTCCTCCGGGAGCTGGTAAAACCATGCTAGCCCGCAGGTTGCCCTCTATTTTGCCGCCATTAAGTTTGTATGAATCGTTAGAGACCACCAAGATCCATTCCGTTGCCGGTAAACTGGCTGCGGCTGATGCTTTGGTTACTATAAGGCCTTTTAGGTCGCCGCACCATACTATTAGCGATGTAGCCCTGGTTGGTGGTGGCAGCAACCCGCAACCGGGCGAGATTTCGCTGGCGCACAATGGCGTTTTGTTCCTGGATGAGCTACCCGAGTTTAAACGCAGCGCCCTCGAGGTGATGCGCCAACCCTTAGAAGAACGCCGCGTAACCATATCAAGGGCCAAATTCACGGTCGACTACCCATCAAGCTTTATGCTGGTGGCCAGTATGAACCCCTGCCCCTGCGGCTATTATAATCACCCGGAAAAGGAATGCATCTGTCCGCCGGGAATGGTGCAGAAATACCTGAGTAAAATATCCGGTCCGCTGCTGGACAGGATCGATCTGCACGTAGAAGTAACACCGGTTAATTTTAATGAACTATCCTCAGACCGTGCCGCCGAAAAAAGCGAACTGATCCGCGAGCAGGTAATCGCAGCCCATGAAATACAGATAGAGCGTTTTGGTAACCGCCCCGATCTGCATGCCAATGCCCAAATGAGTCCCCAAATGGTGCGCGACCTGTGTAAAATTGATGTAGCCGGCCAAACCCTGCTCAAAAAAGCGATGGAGAAACTGGGCCTATCCGCCCGGGCTTACAACCGTATCCTGAAAGTATCCCGCACCATAGCCGACCTTGCCGGTAGCGAGGATATCAAACTGGAGCACTTGGCCGAGGCTATACATTTCAGGAGTTTGGATAGAGAGGGTTGGGCCGGGTAGAACTGCGATAAATATTATAGTTGAGCGATGGAAACTATGTTTACTGAAATAGAGCAAGAAACGTTAGATATTGATTGGTTTTTTACTAACCATGAATATATTGGCTTTGGGGCATCTGGCGGAGGGCTATTACCCGCATCGGTGGCTAAATCAAAAGAGAATAACGAGTTGTTATGGCTATATTTCAATGACTTGCCTGAAAGATGTGAAACAAGAATTAACCCTCATCTAAATAAAATAATTAAGGAGCCTGATGAAAGGTACCTTTTTGGTTTTTTGGAAATGGCTAGAAGGGGAATTTTTGCTTTTGATAGAACAAAATCGGGTAACTACTCAGTAGCCATTCCTGTTAATCCCATTAAAATAGATGAATTACCTTCTGATTTAATAGAGATATTATCTAAAACAAGTTATCAAGGAGATATGGAGATGGCAATAAATATTAATTTGTTTAGCTAACCAATGAAATACCCCGCTACCACAAACGCCCCGCTTGTGGTAAATATGATAGACATAAAGCGGTTAAATCCCAATAATTACTTAGCATGATACCACAAGCGGGACGCTTGCAGTAGCGGCAGGGCAAAACCTGTCTTCATAAAATGCAGGAAACTATAGTACTTTTGTAACAACTATTTAGTGTTTTATGTCTAAAGCAACAGTAACAAGAATTGATATCTTACAAAAATCATTCGATTTAATCTACGTGCAGGGCTACCAGGCTACTAGTATTGATCATATTATTTCCCATACAAACCTGACTAAAGGTGCTTTTTATTATCATTTTAAAAACAAGGAGGATATGGGGCTGGCGATGATCAATGAACTGATTTACCCGGCCACGGAAAAAGCAATGATCCTCCCACTGCAGGAATCAGGCGATTTCGTTGAAAAAATATTTAGGATGATGGAAGTTTTGTTGCTTAAAGATCCTTTTTTTAAAGTGGCTTATGGATGCCCGACAATAAACCTTATCGACGAAATGGCTCCATTGAACGAAGCTTTTAAGCTGGTATTGCAGAAATTGGTTTTAAAATGGCAGGATATTATTCAGTTGACCATTCAGAATGAACAAAAAACAGGGACTATTAAAAAAACGATACATGCCAAACAGGTAGCCTTATTTATTACATCCAGCTATGGCGGCGTACGTAATATGGGTAAAATATTTGGAGAGGAATATTACCTCAATTTTCTTCCTGAATTTAAAAACTACCTTGAAGGTTTGAGGGCTTGATGAGGGAAGTTATTGATTATTGCCAGCTATAACGAAGGGCATTAAGCGACAAGGTTAGTTTCATGATTTAGTTTTGTCATAATTTTATCAAAACATACTACATGGTATCTTTAAAAAATACTATGTAGTATGTTTGTTCCATGAAAAATCAACTAAAAACAATTATGGCAATCTTTTTGCTTGCCGCGGCTATCGAAAACGCTCGGGCGCAATCACCTATTTCAATTGGAATGGACCATATTGGCATTACTGTGCCTGACGTGGATTCGGCTGCGTTATTTTTTGAACAGGTACTCGGTACGAAGAAAGTAACTGAAATCGGTCCCTTTCCGATGGATAGCACCATGAAATCCCGATACAAGATTCATAGCGATGCTACGCTGGATAAGATCGCGATGCTTAGGGCAGGCAATGGTTCTAACCTGGAATTGTTTGAATTCCATTCGCCGAAAGCCAGTAAGGCAGTTCCGTATACAGATGATATCGGTGCGCTGCACATTGCTTTCTATACTAACGATATCAATAAAAGTATAGCTTTTCTAAAGTCAAAGGGAATTCAGGTTTTAAACGATCCTATAGTGGCAAATGATAATCAAACCGGCGGAGAAACATGGGTGTATTTCTTAACTCCATGGGGGCAACAAATAGAGCTTGTTACTTATCCCGAAGGAAAAGCCTATGAAAAATCCCATCCTAAAGTTAAGCTTTGGACACCTAAGGGGAAATGATAAGTCTTTGTATCGCCCTAAAAAACTTTACAGGTTAAAGATTTACGAAGTTTTAAAAACTTCGTAAATCTGACATTGAAAAAAGAAGAAAAATAAAAAAAGCGTCATTGCTTCGTACGCAATGACGCGCGGTGAGTTATAGAAGTGTTATTACCCTACTTCCCTTTCCAAAACTGTAACCCATGCAAATTATACCCACCCTTATTAGCGTAAACCCTTACCTTATTACTACCGGCTTTCAAGCTAATATCTTTTACTGCAAAAGTTTTCCAGACTTTAAGACCGCCGGTATTAGGTATAGCAACTTCCTTAGCCTGATCTGCGCCGTTAACGTTGATGGATAGCTTGGCATCATCTGCGCCTGAAGCTACTTTTAAACTAACTGAGTAAACTCCTGCTGTTTTTACCTGAATGGTATATTGCAGCCATTCGCCGCTTTCAATATGATCAACATAGTAACTGTTGTACGCGGTTGAATCTTTGCTGATATCAACACCATCATTACGGTAGATGTGGCCACGATTTCCTACGCCAGGTTTTCCGGAGGTATGGTAATCGGCCGTATCGGTATCAAAATAAGCAGCGCCGTTACGTCCCAGGTCATAATCAACCGCGTTAATAGTGGTTCCATTACCTATTTTATTGGCTTTAAACGGTTTGGTAGCGGCCGTAAATGGCTGCCTGAAAATAGCATCAATTACATCATGGTGAATAATGGCGTTTTCGAGTTTGGCATGTATAGCCATTTCGAGTGTCCCGCTGTATACATTGCTTTCCTTCGGTTTGTGTTTACCGGTGTTCAGGTACCGGGTAACATCGTCATAGTTCAGGTTTGAGGGTATTTCGATCGGGTTGTTGTTACCCATCTTTTTCAGTGGCCATAATGCCCAGCCTAAATTGTTTTTCTCCAGCAGACGTATTTCTTCCGTTAGCCAAACGTTGGAGTTCTCGCCGGTTTCGCCTATCCATGCGGGTACGTTGTATTGGTCGCGGGTTTTTATAATGTGCTCTACAGATTTTTGATCATTAAAATTCCAGTATTTATGAAAGCTGAGCACCATATTCTTATCCCATGTTGGCAGGATGCCGTTGTAGTTGTTGCCCCAGCCATTACCTTCAATAATAATGATATGCTTTTTATCAACCTGCCGAATGGCGGCTGTAATATCAACCATCAGCTTTCTTAAAGGCGCGTTGGTTTTTTCCTTCAAACCATTCTTATCATTTGCCGGATCGTCAAAGCCCCAGTTGGGTTCATTGATAATATCATAGCCGCCAATATTGGGCTCATTTTTATACCGATCGGCCAGTTTACGCCAAAGTGCGATCATTTTTTGCTTATTGGCCTCGCTATCCCATAATGACGGCAGATCAGGGTTACGATCAGATATGTTCAGGTCATTACCCTGGCCGCCAGGGGCTGCATGCAGATCAAGGATCAGGTACATGTGATTAGCTTTACACCAGGCTAGCAAGGCATCCGTCATTTGAAAGCCCTTGTCTATCCAGGTGTTTTGCCCGGCAATGGGTTCTTTTTCAATGGGTAGTGTGTACAGGTTATAATGCATAGGTAGGCGCACAGAGTTAAATCCCCAGCGATGCATGGAGTCGATATCAATTTTGCGGGTGTTGTTGGTCAGCCAGGTATCATAAAACTCTTTGGTTTCGGCCGCGCCCATCAAATCTTCCAGGCGCTCACGGATACGATATTGCCTGCTATCTTTATTAACATGCAACATATAGCCTTCCTGCACCATCCAGCCGCCAAGGCCCATGCCCCGCAACAGTACGTTTTTACCGCTTTCGTCAACTATCTTTTTGCCATCGGCTCTTAAAAAACTTTGAGCATTGCCCTGTAATGAGATAAAAGAAATCGGCAGAGCCAACAGCAAAGCCTTTGCGGCAGGCTTTAACAATATATTTTTTAAAGTATTGAGTAACATGATATACTTTGGTTATTGATGAACAAATGTTGTTTTTAAACCGAACGTTTACCAGATATAAGTACCAACAGATCCTTTATCCAATGTAGCGACAATCTCTTTGCCTTGATATTTGATATTAAAACCCTGAGTATCGTCGCTGGTGTTGGCCACTATCAAAACCTTCTTGCCATCGGGTGTTTTAAAGGCTACGTTTGGCAGCTTATCTGAATTGTTAGAAGCGATACGAACCGAACCCGGGCGCACAAATTTTGACGCATGCGCGATGGAATAATAGGCTAAATTCCGTTTCACCGCATTTTTGTCGATAGTTACCGCGCCCTGGCACATGGGGCATCCACCCCGGTCGGTATAAGGTTTATAGTCGGGGTCGGCGGCAAGGTTCCATTCCAGTACGTTACGGCTCCAGTTGCGGGTTGCGCCAATTATTAGGCGTTTAACCGGGTTAATAATATTGATGGTGCTGCTGTTTTCTGGCTCTACCACCATTTGTTCGGTGAAATACAGGTTTTTATCAGGATGGGCGTTGTGCACATCAGTCAGGGCATCAATGTCGCCACCATATAAATGAAAGCCTGAGCCGTCAATATATTTACGGGCAGCGGGGTCATTTAAAATGGAGATGGGATAATCGGGCCTGTCGGCATTATGATCATAAATAATGATTTTGGTGCGGATAGCTGCTGCCCTAAAAGCTGGGCCGAGATGGTTTTTAATAAAATCGCCTTCATCTGGCGCTACCATCAATAAGCTTGGGTTGTTACCCGGGTGCAAGGGTTCATTTTGAATGGTGATGGCATCAATCGGGATACCCTGGGCTTTCATGCCCTGGATATATTTTACCAGGTATTTGGCATAGACGCTATAATACTCTGGCTTTAAGCGGCCGCCGCGGGTATCATCGTTGGTTTTCATCCATGCCGGTGGCGACCATGGTGAACCTAATATTTTGATAGTAGGGTTTATAGCCAGTATCTGTTTCATCACCGGGATCACATCCAGGCGGTCGGGACCCAAATCAAAATGTTTCAGTGTTGGGTCGGTTTGGCCGGCGGGCATATCATCGTACGAAAACACCTTTTCGTTCAGATCAGATGCGCCAATGCTCAGCCGGATGTAACTAACCCCGATGTTATTGTCATTTGTAGCAAAAAGTTCTTTTAGCAAAGCCGTTCTGCTATCGGCGCTCATGTGGACGATATGCATGGCACTGCCCCCCGTTAAGGCAAAGCCGAAGCCGTCAATAGGCTGGTAAGTTTGCTGGTCATCAACGTTTATGGTGAAATTGCTGCTGCTTGCAGACTTAAAGGTTAATAAGTCCTTTTGCTTTTGGAACAAAACAGACCGGTCGGCTTTGGTGAGCCACAGGCTGGCCTGCGTTTGTTTTTGCGCGTTAACGATAGTTGCGGCACCTAATAGCAAAGGCAACAGAAAAATTGATCTGATCTTTTGGTTCATACTTTAAAAATTTAGCAGATGGTGTGCATGGAGCACCCCGGTTTAATAAAGGCTATAGGAATGGTAAATTTATTATTGTTTTTTAATAAAAAGGCTCATAAATTATGCGGTAACTAATATATTACTAAAGTGTAATAAATACACCAGATAAAATGGGCTGTAGTGGTAAAAAGGGGGATAAATGGCAGTGCTATATAGTACAAATCGATTTAATGTAATCGCCGGTAAACAATTAGCAGGCTATGGTGTTTATTAACCAGGAACTTAAAAAATTTGGTTTAATTAAATTTTATTTATAGTTTCCACCCATAGTGTACCAAATGAAAGAGCCGAACAAAAAGATCATCATATTTGATGATGATGAAGACATACTTTCTATTTGTAGTTATATTTTAGAAGAGCAGGGATGGGAAGTACATACTTTTACCGACTGCAATAATATAATTGATAAAGTTTCGGCCGTTTTACCCGATGTGATCTTAATGGATAATTGGATACCGGATGTTGGCGGTATTGTTGCGACACAAACACTCAAAAAAGCAGAAGAATTAAAACATATACCGGTTATATACTTTTCGGCAAATAGCGATATACAACTACTGGCCAGCAATGCGGGAGCCCAAACCTACCTGGCTAAGCCCTTTGATCTGGAAGATCTGGAACGGGTTATCAGTAATGTGTTGGTAACTAATTAGTTTAACGTAAGTTCAGGATAAGAAATTCTAAATGTCATTTCGACAAGCAGCGATGGGCAAAGTAGTGGGGTGAGGAGAAATCTTATGCTCAATGCCGTCCATAATAGCATATGGTATAAAAATTTTCGCTATCGCTCAAGAGATAGTTTCTCCTCGTACCTCGTTCGATTTCTATGATTTAAGCAACTACTTTCTGATAATTTTTTTCATAGGGTCTATTTTGATTAACGCAGGCGAATATTCGTAGGA
>JAUCSE010000030.1 GCA_030445275.1 Mucilaginibacter sp. | reverse complement strand
AATCCAAAAAGGCTTAACAGTTTGGTCAATGTAAAGGTATTCTGTATCAGTTTACCGCCTTTTACACCCCGGGTATTGATAAAAGTTAAAAATATGATGAGTATGATAGATACCACCTGTGCGGCACTGATCTTCATAAATCCTAAATTAAGCAGGATATTATCTTCGCTAAAAGCGGGTATCAGGTAGGCAGTAAACTTACTAAACGCCACGCCTACCGCGGCTATGGTACCGGTTTGTATCACCGCGAAAAAGCTCCAGCCGTATAAAAACGCGATGAGTTTATTGTATGATTCTTTTAAATACACATACTGGCCACCCGCTTTGGGGAACATACCGCTTAATTCGCCATAGCTTAAGGCAGCGGTCAGCGTCATGAAACCGGTTAACACCCAAATGGCTATAAGCCAACCTGCCGAGCCCACATTACGTATAATATCGGCACTAACAATAAATATGCCCGACCCAATCATGGAGCCTGCTACCAGCATAGTACCATCGAGCAAGCTCAGCTCGTGTTTCATTTTTGGTTGACCTGTTTTTTGTTTCATAAGTATATTTAGTCGCCGCAAAGCTTATTAACTTAAACTAATTATTTTAGTCATAAAAAGTCAATTAATAGTCCAATACAGTAAGAAATTCAAATAAATCAGGTTGTTGTTTTTTAATTTACCCCTCCTACAGGTCTAAAGACGAAAAAAGCGCTATAAATCTATAATTTATAGCGCTTTTTCATGAATTATTCCCCAAATAAGCTATTTCAGATTATTACCTACCGGGTTGATAAGGCATCAATGAGCTTTTGCGAATATATGGTTGTCAATTGGAAAATCCGGAAAATCTCCTTGCTGGGATATTGTTTCGGGTATGGTCATTCCTTTGATCTTGCTTAACTTTTGCAGCATATCGGCCGTCATACTTTTTAAGTTATATTCCGGATTCCAGCCCCACTCCTTCCGAGCCTGGTCATCCCGGATACTGGCCGGCCAGCCATTGGCAATAGCCTGACGGGAATCGGGCCGGTAGGTCATTTTCAGCTCGGGAATATATTTCCGTATTGCCGCCGCCAGGTCGCATGGCGCAAAGCTCATACCCGCCAAATTATAGGAGGTGCGGATATGTATCTTTTCCTTAGGCGTGTTCATCAGTTCCAGCGTAGCCCTGATCGCGTCAGGCATATACATCATCGGCAGGCAGGTATCTTCCTCCAGGAAACAGGTATAAGCCTGCTTTTCCAGCGCCTGGTGAAATATATCAACCGCGTAATCTGTTGTGCCGCCACCCGGAGGGGCGGTATAAGAGATCAGACCTGGGAAACGCAGGCTTCTTACATCCACGCCATGTTTTTCAAAGTAATAACTGCACCAATATTCCCCGGTACGTTTGCTGATCCCGTAAACGGTATTGGGTTCGATACGGGTTTGCTGCGGGCAATTGTACCTGGGCGAGTCAGGCCCGAAAACGGCGATGCTGCTGGGCCAGAAAATTTTATCCAGCTTTTGTTCTTTCGCTATCTTTAAAACAGAAAGGAGGCTTTGAACATTAAGCTTCCAGGCCGCGTCGCTGTTTTGCTCGCCGTTGGCTGATAGCATGGCCGCCAGTAAATAAATCTGCGTTATACCGCATTCTTTAACAATTTTCTCAATTTGCTCATGGTCCAGAACATCCAGCTGGATATCATTTCCTGATCCGGGTTGAGGGGCGTGAATATCTGAGGCGATAACGTTCTCGGCCCCATGTTGTTTCCTCAATGCAATGGTTAGTTCGGTACCAATCTGTCCGCAAGAGCCGATAATGAGTATTCTATCTTTCATATCTTATTTTATTATAAATGTCTGTGAAGTAATAAGCCATAAGGTACTTTAGGGTCTATCCAGGTTGATTTGGGTGGCAGTATCTCCCCGGCATCCGCTACCGCGGTGAGCTGTTCCACGGTTAACGGGCACAGCGTAAAGGCAATCGCTTCCGGGTGTAACTGGCATATCGCCGTTATTTCCTCCATCGCGGTTTCACCACCAACACATTTTAAGCGCGGGTCTGTTTTGGGATCATCGATACCGAAAACAGGGCCTAATACCTGGTTTTGCAAAATCGCGGCATCCAGATTATCCGCTGCTCCTTTATGGATATAAGCAGCCGGCCGGGGAATAAGCTGATACCAGTTTCCCGCATAATACATCCCCAGCAGGTGCAGTTCCCGTGGCTGTACCTGCTGGTTGCCGGGCGATTTATGCAGTTCAAAATATTTGTTAAGCTGCTCAAAGAAAGTTGTTTTAATGATGGGCGCGTCCGGAATCACTACCCGGTCATATTCCTGTATACGCAATTGATCGGTCGCCATGTACAGGGACGAAAGGCTACCATAAGCCGGTAAACTTTTAGCCCGTTGTGCTACGGCCAGGTTTACCGCAGATTCCAACCGGTGGTGCCCATCGGCCAGGTAAACCATCCGGATGCGGTCAAAGGTTGCGGTAAGCTGTTGCAATACTGCCGGGTCTTCAATCTTCCAGAGTTGGTGCAGTCCATGCGGGTTTCCTAAAACGGTCATGGGCGCATTCGCCCTGGCTTCCGCGATGATGCGGTTAATGGTAACATCCGGCGGATAGGTCAATAGTATGGGGCTTCCTTCAAGTCCCGTATTTTCCCGGTAATTTTTTAAACGACGTACACTATCCGCAAAGGTTAGTTCATGTATTTTAATATCGCCATCCTTATAATTCTCCAACGAGGTGAGCGCCCAGATACCGGTTTGGCGGTACATTTGGTGCACCACCTCGTATACATAAATACCGGGTGTTTGCTCATGCCATAAACGCTCTTTTCCCAGTAAGTATTGCAGGGTTTCCTTAATGTCCTGGTAAGCCATAGCCTGTCCCTCGGGCGTTTCCGGTCTTTGCCTGGCCCCGGTTTCGAGCAATGTTTTCAGTGGCTTTAATGCCCCCTCCTTAGTATAATCACCCGAAACGGATTCCGCCTGCGGCGTAGTAAAAACCAACTGGTCTGCATATAATGGATTGGGCCTGATAGCCCGGAAAGCCTGGATATTCGCCATCGCCTTATTGTTTAATAAGTGGGTTTAACATCGGCATATGGCACTGTCTTTTCAGCGTAAACCTTCATACAGTCAACCAACACCTTTACACTTTCATAAGGTAAAGCATTGTACAGCGAAGCCCGGAAGCCGCCTACCGTCCGGTAACCACGGATACCGACCATCCCATTTTTTTCAGCATAAGCCAGGAAATCCCCTTCTTTGGCCTGGTCATGCATCCTAAAAGTGACATTCATCAGGGAACGATCTTCCCATTTTGCCGCTGAACCGTAGAATAATGGGTTACGGTCTATCTCATCATATAACAATTGCGCTTTAGCACGGTTTTCCCATGCAATAGATTTTACACCCCCTTTATCCTTTAGCCAACGCAGGTTGAGCATAGCCGTGTAAATGGCAAATACAGGGGGCGTATTGTACATGGAGCCGTTGTCGCGGTATACCCGGTAATCCAGCATCGAGGGTACGGGATGTTTCACACTATTTAAAAAACTATTTTTCGCTATTACCAAAGTCATACCGGCCGGACCGGTATTCTTCTGCGCCCCGGCATAAATCAGATCGAACTTATCAACAGCTATTTCCCTGCTGAAGATATCGGAAGACATATCGCAAATAACCGGCACTTTTGTTTCCGGAAAATCGAACATTTCGGTACCTTCTATGGTATTATTGCTGGTGCAATGGAAATAGGCTGCATCTTCGGGGATAGTATAATCACAGGGGATATCCGCGTAAGCGCGTTCTTTAGAAGACGCGATGACATTAACCTTTCCAAATAGGTGCGCTTCCTTTATGGCTTTCTGCCCAAAGTAACCTCCGTCAAGGTAAGCTGCCGCCTTTTCGCTGTTTTGCAAAAAGCTCATAGGTATCATGCAAAATTGCATACTGGCACCGCCTTGTAAAAAGAGTACACTATAATCTTCCGGTACATTCAACAGTTCCCTGACCAGTGCTTCGGCTTCCTGCATCACCCCCTCAAACTGGGCAGAACGATGTGATATTTCAAGGATGGATAAACCGGCATCGTCCCAGCGTTTCACAGCTTCGGCAGCACGACTCAAAACTGACTCCGGCAGGATGCAGGGCCCTGCACCAAAATTATGTTTTTGCATGAAATTCATTTCTTAGGTTTTTTAATTCAAGAGCACAAGATGGACGGTGCTTTTATGCCATAAAGGTTTATAATTATGCATTCAAAAACCATACTAAAGCTTTATTTTAGAAAAACAAACTAAAAAACATCTATTTTATAGTCTTTTTGTATTTTTAAGCCAATTTTTAAGTTGTTTATAATGATTAATACTATTTCTGTATAATATATAATACACTTAGCCAGGCTATAAAATTGACTCTAAACGGCCTTTTTTGCCTATTATATTGCAAATTAAAGCGGTAAATTTCTAAATTCGCTCAATCAACAGCTCCTGAAATAAACCGTACAATATACACTAAGTACCTTTTCTATGAATGAATTAGACGCTATTGACCTGGGTATCTTACAACTACTGCAAAACGATGCAAGGCTGTCACATAAAGAACTGGCATACAAGCTGAATAAAAGCGTAACGCCTATCCATGTCCGCATCAGGCGACTGCAAAAAGATGGTTATATTAAGCGTTACGCCACCATCCTTGACCCCAAAAAGATTGGCCGTGGACTGATTGCCTTTACGCAGGTACAGCTAAAGGAACACTCTCAAGATACGTTGCTGACTTTTCAACGGGAGGTAGTGAAGCTGAGCGAAGTGATGGAGTGTTATCACATGACCGGGGCCTTTGATTTCCTGCTCCGCATCGCGATCAGCGATATGAACGAGTATAATGAATTACTGATGAACAAACTATCCAAACTTCGTGATGTGGGTACCATGCAAAGTTTTTTTGTGATGTCAGAAGCCAAGAATGAAACGGCGTATGTACTTGATGGAGGAAAATAGGATAAGGTTTAGCTCCTGTTAATTTAGCGCCTGATACTTTACAGATAGCTTAGGCAATGGGCAATGTGAACCAAAAAGTACTGCCTTTGCCCAATTCGCTATCTACTCCAATTTGCCCCTGATGCTGTTTGATGATCTCCGTACAAATGTAAAGGCCAAGCCCTAAACCAGCGTACCGACTGCCACTATTATCTGCGCGGTAATAACGGTCAAAAAGATAACGTAACTTTTCGGGTGGAATGCCTGGGCCTTTATCTATAATGGATACTTTGACCATGTTATTTATCTTTTCAATGCAGATCAGGATCTCTTTTGATTCTGGTGCATATTTTATAGCATTGTTTACAAAGTTGATCACTACCTGGTCAATACGGGCGGCATCGGCATAAACCTCCACATTCATGTCCCCTCTTGTAGTAATCGTATAAATACTTTCTGTGCGCACATGCTGGCAGCAATCATCAATTACTGTAGCTAACACGAACGTTTTCAGGTTGATATGAAGCTGACCTTCATTGGCGTTACTTGCATTTAACAAGTCCTCTACACGAGTGCTAACTTTATCTAAACTCTTATTTGCCTGTTCAATAAGCTTAGGTAACATCACGGCTGAGGGGTTATCCTTCATTCTATCTAAAAGTTGCAGCGCGGCTTTTAAACTGGTAATGGGGGTTTTTAGCTCATGGCTGGCAATGCTTATAAAATCGTCTTTATGTTGTTGTAACACCCGGAGTTCTTGTATATCGGTGGCTGTGCCTACCCAAAGCTGCATTTGGCCATCTTCATTTTTAATGGGCATTAAACGGATCAGGTGCCAGCGGTAAAGCCCATCGGCGCGTTTTCCGCGGAGTTGAAACTCGCCACCATCCCTGGTTTTTCTGATCAGTCTGAACCGGGTTAAACTATTTTTCAAATCATCAGGATGGATTACGGTATTAAATCCCCATAATTTACTGTCCTCCTGATTTAGCCCTGTATAATCATACCATCTTTGATTGTAAAAAATAACCTCGCCTTCAACCGTATTTGTCCAGGCTATTTGAGGGATGGTTTCCATCATGTTGCGAAACCGGTTTTCGCTTTCGGCCAAAGCTTTGGTGCGCCTGATTACCCGTTCTTCCAGTTCGAGGTTCAATTGTAAAAGCTCGTGGTTAATTAATTTAACTTTTTCTTCCTGCTTAATCAACAAGGCGTTCGCTACGCTCAATTCTTCCTGCCTTACCTTTAAATTTTCGGATAAGATAACCAGGTCAGCCGCCCGGTTTTCCTTCTCTTCGTTTTGAAAAACAAGTTCTTTGTTAGCTATGATAAGTTCTGCCGCTTGTACCTTTAACCGGTCATCAATAAGTATTTTTTCTTTCCTTACTATGCTGTCATTTAAGGCCCTGCTAATTTTTGCGGATAAGGTAACCAGGGTATTTTTAGACGCGTAATCGGTGACACCATTTTTAATCAGTTCAACAACATTTTCTTCTCCTATAATTCCGGAAACAATAATAAAAGGAATGTGTGGGTATTTTCTTTGTTTAATACGAAAAGCGGTAATGGCATCGAACGAAGGAAGCGCGTAATCAGATAATATAATATCCGGACTAAAGTTTTGCAGCGCGTGCTCAAACGCTAAACGGGTTTGAACAATTTCTGAAGTAAACCTTAATCCTGATTTCTTCAACTCGCGAAGAAGCAGGTCGGCATCACTCTGGTTATCTTCCAGAATAAGTATTTTAGGATCGGCTGTCATAGTTTGTATTATTTGATTACTTACCATAGCACATCGTTATGATCATTTTGCTATCGCTTATCAAAAAATAAAGTGGTATCGGCTAAATTTCATTTTAACATAAATCAGAATACGGATATGCTCATCAATGAGGTGGCTGGCTTAATATCATCCAGTATAATCCAATCTCTTTGATCGCATTAAAAAAGTTATCGCTGTCAACCGGTTTAACAATATAACTGTTGGCTCCCAGCGCAAAGCATTCTTCAATATCAGGGCCCTCTTTTGATGAAGTAAGCATAACCACGGGTATCGATTTTGTCCTGATGTCAGATTTTACTTTTTCCAGTACCTGCACTCCTGATACTTTTGGCATTTTAAGATCAAGCAATATGAGTTTAGGGAAATCATTGCTATTCCTTGTAGCATAATTCCCTTTGCAATAAATAAAATCAAGCGCTTCTGCCCCATCTACAACATGATGCAGTTTGTTTGTAAAACCGCTTTTAGTAAGCGCGCGAATGGTTAGTATAGCATCATCTTCACTATCCTCCACAAATAAGATCTCCACGTTATCGTAGTTCATATTTTTAATTTAATATTTGATTTTATGTAAACTGAAATAAAAACAGGTTCCCCGGTTTAAAACCGATTCGGCCCATACTGTTCCGTGATGCCGCTGCACTATTTTTTGTACAATAGCCAAACCGATGCCTGTTCCTTCAAATTCTTCTTGTGAATGCAGGCGCTGAAAAACCCCGAAAAGCTTATCATAATATTGCATATCAAATCCTGCTCCTGCATCCTTTACGTAATAAACAATATGGGTATCGGTTTCATAGGCGCTAATCTCAATCTGGGTTGTTGTTTTATGCCTTGAATATTTTATGGCATTGGATATTAAATTGATCCATACCTGTTTAATCAGTGATTTATCGCCTTTAGCGGGAGGCAGCATTTTCACGTTAAATTCAGGGATGTTCTCGCCCTCCTCAAATAATAACTCTTCCCTTACCAATTTAACAAGCGCGTTCATGTCAATATCCAAAAATGCAACCTGTTTTCTTCCCAATTTTGAAAATGCAAGCAGATCATCAATAAGCTCACCCATTTTTTTTGAATTGTGTATAATGGCATGAAGGATTTTTGTTCCGTCGGCATCAAATTTTTCTTCATAATCTTCCATCAAAATCCGGGTATATCCATTGATAGCCCTGATTGGAGCACGCAAATCATGTGATACGGAATAGGAAAATGACTCCAGCTCTTTGTTAACAGCTTCCAGCTGGGCGGTGCGTTCTATTACTTTTTGCTCTAATTCGTCATTTAATTTACGAATATCATCTTCCGCCTTTTTTAGTTCCCTGTTCGCGATGATCAGTTCTTCGGCTCTTTTTTCCTTTTCTTCGTTCTGAAAAGCAAGCTCTTTATTAGCGATGATCAGTTCGGCAGCACGGTTCTCTTTCTCTTCATTTTGAAAAGCCAATTCTTTATTGGCAATGATCAGTTCGGCAGCACGGTTCTCTTTTTCTTCGTTTTGAAAGGCCAGCTCTTTATTGGCAATGATCAATTCGGCAGCACGATTCTCTTTTTCTTCGTTCTGGAAGGCCAGCTCTTTATTGGCAATGATCAATTCGGCAGCACGTTGTTCTTTCTCTTTATTTTGAAAAAGCAATTCTTTATTGGCAATGATCAATTCGGCAGCACGGTTCTCTTTCTCTTCGTTTTGAAAAATCAGTTCCTTGTTGGCAATAACTAATTCTGCCGCGCGGTTTTCTTTTTCTTCATTTTGATAATCAAGTTCTTTGTTGGCAATAACTAATTCTGCCGCACGGTTTTCTTTTTCTTCATTTTGATAATTAAGCTCCTTGTTTGCGATTTTTAACTCTGCTGCAAGGTTTTCTTTTTCTCCAATTTGAAAGGCAGATCCCTTATTTGTATTTCCATCCAAATCTTTTTCTATCATATTTTAATTTGTAAAACGATGCGTAAAAATTGGGATTAGATAAAAGGTGATTTTTTGCAGAGATTGGATTTACTTATCTGCGGAAGTTTCTAAAGCTAATACAATATTATGAACTCGCGTAAACTTATATGTCAATTAATATGAGTTAAAATCCCTGAACAGCGTTCATTCATCGATAAGATTTGTCCCTTAATCGACACATAACATTTCTTAACATCCTCTTCTTTCATATTTGGTCATTGTTTAACCACTAATAAAACCCCATATGATATCATTCTGACTATTTCTTAACTAATAACAAAGTCAAATGAAATCATCAATTAAATTAACAGGGGTGCTGCTGCTATTACTCAGTTCCTGCCAGCAAAGTTTATATAACACTCCTAAAACCCGCGCTATTGCTGTAGGGCGGATATCTCCGCCAGAGGGAATGGTTTACATCCCATCAGGTACTTTTTTATACAAAATGCTTAATGACGACCAGGCTGAGCAAAGGAAAGTTAGTGTCAGCGCTTTCTTTATTGATAAAACTGAAGTTAATAATAAACAATACCAGGCGTTTGTAAACTGGGTAACCGATTCAGTCGCGATAACTGATTATCTGCATGATGATGAGTTTTATTTGCCCCGCAACGGTGAAACTGTAGGCACCGGCGGCAAGGAAGTGCGATTGATTGACTGGAATAAGGTCAACAAAATATCGCCACTCTGGAAGAAGGCCCCGCCCGCAACCAAAGAAAAACTTGCCGGGATGATGACGATGATCAACGGCGTTCGGGTACCCAATCCCGATCTGATTCGCTATAGGTTTTACTATGTACGTATGGATGGCGAAAAAAACAATACGTACGTAATGGATACGGTTGGCGTGTTCCCCAACGAACGTGTATGGTCAAATGATTTTCCAAATGCTCAAATGATGGTCATGGATGCCAATTATTTCAGCAATAAGATATATCAGTATAACCCGGTGGTTGGCGTAACATGGAAACAGGCACGGGCCTATGCCGATTGGCGGGGCACCCAGCTTAATTTGATGATTAAAAAGAACCCGAATCTCAAGAATTTTAAATTAAGTTTTTCATTGCCAACCGAAGCGCAATGGCAATATGCGGCAGAAGCCAAACTAGACCCATCTGATACTACTGACCGAACGGTAAAAACCATTGTAGATGAGGCTTCGGGAAAAGAAAAACTTTCCCTGAATTTTAAACAAGGCGAAGGCGCTTATTCCAGCGACGGATCAACATTTACCCTGCCCGTTACCTCCTATTCGCCCAATGCGTTTGGCATTTACAATATGGCCGGTAACGTAGCCGAATGGACGATGGATGCCTTTAGCCCTTCAGCATCTCAGCTGGTGAATGACCTTAACCCGGCGCTGCTTTATGATGCCAGCAGCAAAGACTCGCCACTGATGAGACGTAAAGTGGTTAGAGGAGGCTCCTGGAAAGATAACGGACAGATGCTCAACAGTGATACCCGAAGTTTTGAAGACCAGGATGCCGCACATTCCTACATCGGGTTCCGCTGTGTGATGGCCGCATTTGAACTACCAAGCGACCAGGTTAAAACCAGGAAATACGTTAAAAAATAAGGAGACAGAAAAGATGAAAAAATTATTGATAGCTGCCCTATTCATAACGGGGCTCAGCATTAAAGCTGGTTTTGCCCAATCTGTTTTAAGTGATAGCACACTGACAGACACGCTTCCGGCCTATGACAAGAATCTTCAGCCGACAGATCTAAGCTCGGCAAAGCCATTTCCTTACCCTAAATCAAACCCTGCAAATATCAGGCTTTATGTAAGGGTATGGCGCGAAATTAATCTGGAAGATAGTACAAATGCCATTTTAACTATCCCTGGCCATTCTTTAATGGAAACCATTATGAAAGGGATAGAAAAAGGAAAGCTTACGCCCTATGAAAAAGATGATTTTAAAACTAAGCTCACAGCCAAGCAAGGCAAAATGCGTTTTGCAGACTCGGTATTGGTGCCAAAGTTTGACAAAGACGGTAATCAGATCTCCTCAAAAATGGTACTGAATGAATTTAATCCGGATAAGATTGTAAAATTCAGGGTTGAAGAAGATGTTTTCTTTGATAAACAACGCGGAAGAGTGGATACACGGATAGTGGGTATTGCCCCCCTGATCAATATCAGCACATCGGCAGATCTTCCGGCTAATATGGCTTCGGCCCCTGCGTTTTGGCTGTATTTCCCCCAGCTGCGTTATGCGCTTGTAAAGGAAGATGTAAGCGATCCGGCTAAGAATATTTTTGATGTGACTTTGGACGATGTATTTATTCAACACAAATTTTCTGCATACCTGGTCAAAGAGTTCTCTCCTGGAGGGCAGCAAACTGGTCTTTTGGAACCGGGAAGTCAGGAAGTGCACCAGTTGGAACAAAAGATTGCCGAATTGAAAAAGAGCATCTGGCAAAACCCTAAAGGGGTAAATGAAAAAAAACTGGCCAAACAGGCGAGTAACAAAAAGGAGGATAAGTTATGACAACGCAGGTAAAATTATTCAGGGAATTTTTATGGATGCTTTTGATATCCATATTACTATTATGCTGTGGTAAAGCCAGTGCACAGGTATTACCGGATTACAGTGCATTTCCACAATCATCAGTTGGTTTGCAAGCCGGGACGCAGGGCCTGGGTATACAGGGATCAAAAAGTATTGCCAAAACATTTAATATACGGGCAGGCTTCAATATGGTGCCAGACATAACTGTGCAGTATAAGAGCAGGGATCTTAGGGTTGACCGCACAGACATATACGCCATTGCTGATTGGCAGCCCTTATATGGTAATAATAGTTGGCTGGCCCGCAAATGGTTTATCTCGGCCGGAGCAGTGTATTATTTCAGTAACACCGTGTACAGGCAATCCTCTCCTGATTATAGTGTAGCGCTGTCCAAATTCAGACCATATATAGGTACCGGACTCGGAAACATACGTGTATCTAATAATATAGGTATGCGGATAGATTTAGGGTATTTTATTCCTACCCAGTCACCCGTTTCTACCGATGAAAGCAAAAGCGGAACACTCACAAGCGGCTTTAAAGGGCTTTTGCCCGGGCTGAATACCGGAGTAACATTTTACTTCAAATTCTGATTTATTAACCATTAAATATTAAAAAAATGAAAAAGACTAAAAAATTCAACTGGCTGCATGTAGCTATCTCATGGGGAGCCAGTATCGTGATATTGGGCGCTATGTTTAAGATCAATCACTGGGGCGGGCAACTAGGAACCTACATGATAGGACTTGGCCTTACTGTAGAAGCATTGCTGTTTTTTACTTTAGGCTTTTTTCCTCCGGCCGAAGAGCCGGAGTGGGAAAAGGTATATCCTGAACTAGCTGCTGACTACCAGGGCGAATCGCGTTCAACTATGAAAGCAGTGTTTCCGGATACCGTTAACGCACTCGATAAATTGTTGGTCCAGGCTGATCTTAATCCGGAAAATATCGGTAACCTGGGCGAAGGGTTAAAACAATTTAGTCATAAAATAGAACGCATTAACACTATTGCCGATGCCTCATTAGCTACGGATGAGTTTTCAGAAAAATTGAAGCAGGCTGCATCAAAATTTGACCTTTTTGGGTTAGCATTTGAAAGAGCAGCAGCGGGTTTGTCCGTAGTATCAAACACCAAAGCCGATGCAGAGGCTTATCAGCACCAGGTATCCAGGCTTACCCATAACCTATCGCTCTTAAATTCATTATATGAAACAGAGTTAAAGGGTGCCGACACTAACCTTCAGCAGATCAATCATTTTTACAAGGGTTTAAGCGCCACGCTGACAAACCTGAATGAATCTGCAGATGACAGCAGACTATTTAAGGAGGAAGTAAATAAACTGGCTAAAAATATTTCAGGACTGAATGTATTTTATGCCAATATGCTCTCGGCCATGAATCAGCCAAAATTTTGAGCTGGGGTTGATTGAAAGAGGATAATCATTAAAATTTAAAACTATAATACAATGGCTGCAGGAAAAGAAACCACCAGGCAAAAAATGATCAATATCATGTACCTGGTTTTATTGGCAATGCTGGCCCTGAATGTATCAGAAACAATTCTGGACGCGTTTAAAACCATAGACGATAGTCTTACTGCTTCGGCAGACAATGTTGGCAATTCGGTACAGCAATTATTCACCACCTTTGAGCAAACCAGGCTTAAAGAATCTCCTGAGCGGGCAAAACCTGTTTACGAAAAGGCAAAACAGGCACAGCAAGCAACCCGGGAACTGGATAATTATATCAGGGATATAAAAAAAGAGCTGACCGAACAAGGCGGCGGATATGACGAACAAACAGGCGATCTGAAGCAACGGGATAATCTTGATATTGGGTATAATGTAATGATCAACCAAAAAAAAGCATCTGTGCTTAAGCAAAAGATAAATGACACCCGCGAAAAATTACAATCACTACTGGGAAAAGAAGATAGCAAACAAGTGTCATTTACTTTAAATGCCGCTGATCCCAAACATCATCGTGGTAATATACGCAAATGGGAAGATCTGAATTTTGGCGAAGGTGTACCTTTAACCGCTACATTTACTATTCTGTCGCGCATACAGGCCGACAATAAAAATGCCGAATCGGAGGTAGTGAAAAAGATCCTCGGAAAAATGGACCAGGCAGTGGTTAATCTCGACAAGTTCGAAGCTGTTGCTGTAGCGCCTACCTCCTATCTTATTCAGGGGCAGCCTTACCAGGCGCAGGTTTTTTTAACCGCTTATGATTCACGGTCAACCCCTTCAATGAATGTTGGAGGAAATGTGATAGATGTAAAAGATGGCCGGGGCCTGTACATTACATCAACATCAAGGGAGGGCGTTTTTAACTGGAAGGGAACAATAAAGGTTAAACAAACCGATGGTACTATTAAAACTTATACCACGCCTGAACAGCAATATATGGTGGCACGGCCATCTGCTGTGGTATCGCCCGATAAAATGAACGTTTTTTATATCGGGGTTGATAACCCCGTGTCGGTTTCAATTCCGGGTATACCTTCCAGCAGTGTACGGATAGACATGTCATCAGGTTCACTTACTGGTTCTTCAGGGAAATATGTTGCCCGTGTAAATAGCCCGGGTACAGTAATGGTAACGGTATCGGCGGCAATTGGAGGCAAGTCTCTGGTTTTAAGCCAAACAAAGTTCAGGGCAAAACGGATACCTGATCCGGTTGCTAGGTTCTCAGGAAAATCAGGTGGCAATGTGCCAACAGTTGCTTTAAAGGCCCAGGATGCACTTTATGCCAATCTGGATAACTTTGATTTTGATGCGAAATTCAGGATCACGAAGTTTAATTTAATTATTGCCAATCCGCGGGAAAGCGCCTCCATACAGTCGGCAAGCGGTAATACACTCAATGATGCTATGCGATCCACATTAAATACAATAAAACCTGGTTCGCGCGTAATTTTTGATAACATTATAGCAGTTGGACCGGATGGTTCACCCAGACAGCTGTCGCCCGTTGCACTAACAGCAAATTAAAGCAGCAAAGTTCCCCTGCTTAAGAGTAATAGGCCATCATTAGACATGACGAACGAATAATGCAAAAAAAGGGGGGCTGTCACCCTGAGCTCCGTCGAAGGGTCGAGCACAGAGGCCGCCCCACCATGCTCCGACAAGCTCAGCATGACAACCCTCTTTTTGTAGAAATGTCTAATGATGGCCTATTACTCTTAAGCAGGAGAACTTAACCTGGTTAACATGTAAGGATGAGGAATAAAAAACCCGGCTCCTTAATAAAGAAGACCGGGTAATTTATTGTGCTTATGAAGAAATTTTTAATGAACGGCAAAGGTTGCTACAAAAGTGCCGTTGGCATTAAATACCACGGCATACTTGGTACTGTTTGATGTAATCAATACAGCATATGCTTTAACAGTTCCATTCAGGCTTAATGAGTAAGCTTTATCAAACACATAACCTGGATAAGTTGTAGTTAAATACGTAGTAATGTTTGCCAATAGGTTGGCTTCCGTTACCGCAGTAAGTTTATAGCCAACGTGTTTGTCAATTTGTATACGTTTAACAAAAGTACCGTTGGCTTTAATAGCGGTTGCAAACAATCCGTTATTCTTACTGATCAGGATATAAGTACTATCAATTGCAATTGAGGCGTGCAAAAGTGTATCGGTTGGATAGTTAGTTGAAAAATAGCTTGTTACAGCTGTAGGCAAAGCCGATAAAGCGATAGTGTCCCGGTGTTTACCATCCCTGTTATCAAACGGACCGCCAAAGTGCCATCCTTTACCTATCAAATCAGGACCAGTCCTTTGTTCCAGTACGCTTACAAACGTTCCTGTCGCGGTGAATTTAAGCCCTATATAATTACTATTGTATTTAATTGTTACGATGTAGTTAACCACCGCTTTAAGACTATCAGTAATTGTATAGGCTTTTTTGAAGCTGTAACCACTGTAGTTAGCAGTAAGATATGTACCGATGGCTGTTGGCAATGCACTAAAAGCAACAGTGTCTTTCTTGTCATGCCGGCCGTAACAGCCAACCATGTACAAGCTATCTGTAGTGCCTGAGGCTAAACTAACAGCGATAGCGCCGGTTGATGTAGCTGCAGTTGATGTTGATGAAGTGCTTGTAGCATCAGCTGATTTAGAAGCGCTGTTTTTTTTACATGATGACAGGCAGCCTACCGTGCCCAGCACCAACAACATAAAGTAAATGAATTTCATGGTTTTTTGAATTAATTTAACAATCAGTTTATGCAGGAAGACATGCGATTTTGGTTGCGTGAAATTAATGGAGGCACATAGCGCATTCAAGATTGTATCGATGAATGTGGGTTAAAAATCGATAAATGAAAAACCAGGCAGAAAACTTAATTATTCTTTAACCCAATCTGGTGATTGCTATAATCTGTAAGGTATTCGTTTTTAATAAAAAAATCAATGCTAAGAATTGTCCGGTAATCGGCGGTGTTGTTGGGGTTTTGTATCTCGGTAAGGTTACCCGTGCTTGATGTGGTATAAGTATAGGTAAAACCCTTACTGGTAGTTATGGTAACCTCAGAATTCGCGGGCAGTTGCCCCAATGCGTTAGTAGCCAGTTTATCTTCAATAACCGTAACAGACGGTGTTCCGGTATCGAACAGAAACTGCGCCGAAATGGTTTTGCCGCTGTATGTAACAGTTCCGGGTATATTGGGCGAATAGCCTCCGCTTGAACTATAGGTAAGCGGATGCATAATGAAACTGGATGATGAAAGATCTGAAGAGGTTAGCCCCATAGTAAGCAATCCTGAAACATAAGTGCCGCTGGCGCTAAAGCTTGATGAGTTTAGAGTGGCCAGTTTAAAACCACTTGTAAGGCTGGTACCGGTATCAAAATATCTTAACGGACTTGTTACCGCACCATTGGCATAACTTTCACCGGGGCCCACTCCAAAAACATCGGCCGAATGGGCTGATAGTTGCTTACCATCACTGTCAATTATTTTATAATATAAAAAAATGGGCACGCGTTTAAAGGTATAACTGCCTGATGTATTGCCTATTTTAATACTGGCATAAGCCAGGTTACCATATTCTTTAGTAATGCCAGTGGCATCGCCATAACTTACGGTACCTGTTTTTGATGTTACCGTAATTCCGTTTACAACTACAGAATCGCCGGTTACCTGTATGCCTGAAGTGCTAATCATGGATGCCGGCAAAATGCCTGATGCATCTATCGTCATACCCGACGATCCGGTGTCAAATACCTCATAATAGGTTAGCGATTGTGTGCCGATCTGCGTAACAGGAATAAATATCCTTTTGTTTCCATCACTCGCGTATTCATACAGGCCAATTGTTACCGGGCTTACGCTCGCCGTTGTTGTGGTGGCTTTCTCTTTTTTACAAGAGTTCAGGATTACTATAATAATTAGGCAAGCTATCGGTTGCTGTTTTAAAAGTAGTTTTTTTAATTTCATATTATTAGCTCGTTATGGTAGAATGACCTGTCCGGAAAATAAAAACTGAATACATCAGTCCTGCTCAAAAATATAATACTGCAGAAATAAGTAGAAAAGACTCGATAAACAGCGCTTTAAAATCGATTAAATGAATTAACAATGCAATTAATTACATCGGCTCAATCCATCAGAACTGGAAACATCGGCAGGCTTAATAATTAAAGCCTTTTCAAAAAGCGCACGGGCTTCGGCTTTTTTACCTGCCATCAGGTCGGCCCAGCCCAACATGTGATTGCCATCATAATCAAACGGATATAGGTTAACAACCACTTTAAAGCATCTAATGGCAGGCTCATACTGTTTGCGGTTGTAGTAAATAACGCCCGCCCAATAATTGGCTTGCGTATTTTGGGGATCAATTTTCAATATGGCCAGGTATTGTTCAAGCACCTTATCCCAGCTTTGCAGGAATGAAAGGGGTTTTACATAACCAAATTTAGCTTCGATAGCTCCCGGTTTTAAATTAACGGCTTTTTGATAATATGATTGCGAAGCTGTATAATTTTTGTTAAGATAATGCAGCCAGCCCAGGCGTATATTAACCTCGTAGCTGTTGTCGGCATAATATGGATAAATATCATTGATAGCGGCTACATAATTCTTGTTCTGTTCATTAGCATAACTGTTATGAAAAGCTTTTTGCAGTACAGCATTGGTTTGCGCCTGCAGTTGTATTACAAATAATATTAAAAATACTGCTATAAACGTCTTCTTTAAAATTTCCATGAGATACCAAACGTAACAGAACTTTGATTATAATTTACAGAACGGTAAATGTCTGTTTTCTTTTCATAAATATAATTTAATTCCAGTAACGCGTGAGCAGTTACCTGGTAAAAAATAGTTTCGCCACATTTAAACTTCGTAGGATCGATGGAATTATATACATAAAGGCCATCGGCATCCTGGTAATCATCCTGATTTCCAAAAGTAGCCGAAGACTCCAACCATGTTTTTTTTGCCACTTTAAAACCTATCGCCTGGTTATATATCAAATGATTCTTACTGCTATAATTTAAAACAGATCCCCTGCTTATACTATACAGATTAAGATTACCTAATGGATAAAAATCCAATTTTGTATTATACTGCTTCAAACTTTTATTGATCAGTCGTCCAAAATTAATATCTCCTTGTATATCCAGATAACGACTTGCATATTTCACACCAAATAAACCTAAATTACTGTTATACGTGTTACTTCGGTAATTGGTATATAAATAATGATATGATCCTAAAAGATTAATATTTTTATTCAGCGCGAACGTTGCCTTTGCAAAATATTCAAACTGTTTATCAGTTGAACCTGTTTGATTGATATCCTTATATCCTGAACGAAATATATTTTGCTTAAAAAATATAGCCGATTGTTCCAATTGTAAGCGCCATGATAAACGGCTGCTCAGGTTAATACGTTCAAAAAAGCCATTGTCGCGCTCATCGTTATTGGGTAATTTTATGCCGGTTTCAATCCCCGCATCAATCAAACCGAATGGTGTGAGCTTTATGTTGTTCAGTGTTTCTTTATCCAGGAATGAAGCATGGTATGAGGCTCCAATATTATTATTGAGATACGTATTGCAGTAATAGGCGTAAATACGTGCTGTTGAATTGTGCGAGTCATCAATTAATACCTTATTCAATTGGGTAATGGCTGCTTTATAATTACCTGTTATAAAATAGGCATAGGCTATTTTAAAGCGCAAACCAGGAAAATCAAGGCTATCCGCTACAGCCCTATTACCAAAAGTGATCAACTGTTTCCAGTTGCCGGCGCTATACAGTTGCTCGGCAACACTATCGGCCACTGCAAATTTATTTTCCTGCGTGTGGCCAGCAAGAAAAGCAAAAATTAAAGCAGAAAGGATTATGTATTTTCTGTACCCCATCGTGCTTTAATGTTTTCTCCATTTATAGTTATGCTAAACGCCTGTAAACTATCCTGATCTACATTTACAGTAGCCTCTATGATCTGTGTCTTTTTTCCGGCAATCTCCTGGTATTGTTTCGCCTCTATAATTAAACTATTTTTTTGAAGCTGGCAGTTGCTTTGATAGTTAATATGAATAAACCGGTAAAAAGGAGCCACGAGGTCCTGTAGCCAAAGCAATGGTTTTCTTCCAGTAAGTTGTAAAGGGAGCTGGTCATTTGCCACTATGCTTTCGGCATCGCTAAAAATAACTTTATAGGCTGCCAGGTAAAAATAATATAACAGCGAACGCTTATCGCCATAATAGCTGGTAAAATAAAACAGGGTACCGTTATTAATAAAATAAGCAACCGCACCTGTATTTTTGCTATACAGGTATAATTGACCTAACGCATCTTTAAAAACTTCCCAATTTTCTACCCTCCCATTTTCACTGATTAATTGGGCAGTATAGCCGGGTTCCAAGTTAAATGCTTTTTTTACAGATTGATTGATCTCCGGGTTACTTAACAATGTTCCTTCTGCCGGAATTTCGTAGCTCTCTAAACTGTTTTTGTTATCATGGCGGCTAAAGTAATAGGCCAATGGATAAGCCATTGTTTTTGAGCCAATGTAAGGTGTAGTTTGTAATTGAAAATGCAGGTGCGGCTCTGGTGAACGCCCCGAATTACCACAAAGGCCCAGCAGATCTCCTTGTTTCACTATGTCGCCGGCTTTAACTTTTATCGAGCTTTTTTTCAGGTGCGATACTTTCGAATACAACCCCGTGGCGTGCCGTATCACTACGGTATTACCCCAGTTTTCTTTCAGATTTATATGGCCAATAGCATTATCTTCCACGTGATTCACTACCTGTTCCACCAATCCATCGCCACAGGCCAGCACTGGCTTGTTGTAACAGTAAAAATGCTCTGGCAATGTACCTGGATACTGATAGGTATTATGTTCATCATCCCTGATCACAAAATCCAATGCCCTGCCCCATTCTCCTTTATGGGTTACCGCCCCATTATAGCCCTGCGAAACGGTCCAGAATCCCATAAAAGGTAAATTCAACTTTAAATACTTCAAGTCGTTTAATCGGTCTTGATGATTTAAAAACTGATAAAGATTTCTTTCGGGCGAATAATGCTGCACTGTTGCCAGCTGAAGCTTTCCCGGATTTTTACGAAGCATTAAAAAATATAACAGACTTATATTAATGACGCAAAATGGCAGCGAAAATATTGGCAGCAGGTGTACCGACATAAAACCTGCAAATGCGTTAATAAGTATAAACACTACCGGGATACACAGTATCCCCAATAAATAGGAGCGCATGGAAGGAATAGTAAAAAAACTTCCGATGGCTACCGTGGTCATCATGACATTTACTCCTAAGTGATAATAGCTAATACCCTCGGGATAGGTATTTGTAAAGTAGTTAAACCCGCAGGCAACCATAAACCCGATAACAAGCAAACAAAAAGAAATGCGCGAATGGATAAGCAAACCAATAGCTATCAGCATACCCGCGATGATGTTATGTTGAAATAGTACCGCACTTAAGGAACGGAAGAACAAACCAACCAGTTTGGGTAAGTGCGTAGCAAGAGCCTCCTCTATACCTGCAATGTTCCCGGAGCCATTATAGATCTCTTCCAGTAAGTAACTGTTTTTTTGCTGCAACCCGGTATTAAAAATGCTGTGTGTGGCTAACAACACCAGCCAAAACACCAGGATAAAGGGTAGCGAAAGCATTGGAAGACCTATTTTACCAAGCCGTTGTGAAAATATAATAGCTGCTACAACAACCATGATGCAGGCAAACACCAACCATATTACAAACAGGCGGTTTACCTGATAAAATGAACCAAAAGCTATACCAAGCAACAAACTGTTAAAGCTGTAGATCCCCATTTGCAGGTTATCGTCAGAAAACTTTAACAGGCGCGCGATTAACAATGAAAGAACAACACAAGCAAGGCCAGCCAGACCGGCAACCGGGTTAAAAAATGAAACCAACAGCAAAATGATCCCCAATACCCGGTTCTGCGAAAAAAACAGGACTGAATAGGAATTGATGACGGATCTTATAAATAATGCAATTTGTTGTTTCACTTACTGGGTCTTAAATGGGCCGGCATAACTTCCGGTTCTTCGGTATAATGAAGTGTTTCATTGGTGCGTATCAGGTGCGTACGTTGCTGCTCGTCAATCAATACCACAGCAGGTCGCAGGGTGATAAACTGCATCCATTGCGTCATATTATAAGCCCCAACTTTATGAACAACAACATGATCGCCCGTATTTAATAAAGGCAAATTAATACTCTCTCTTATCACATCTATATTCATACACAGCGGGCCATAAATAATCATGTTTTCATTATGCGGGTTAAAATCCTGCGCCGGGCTTATCTGATGTTCATACCAAAATGAAGTGAACAGGATATTGACACCAAAATCCATAATGGTAGCCCTTTTCCCATTATTTAAGCGTTTGTTGGCTATAACTGTACCTAACAAGTAACCCGCGTCGTCAATAAGTACCCTGCCACTTTCCAGGATAAGCAAAGGCAGATCTTCCTGTGCAAAACCAAAGTTGAGTAATGTTGACGTTATTATTTCGGCAAAGTCATCAACCGTGGGTACCGTATCTGCCCCCGGAAGGTAGGCTCCTTTTAAGGTATTGGTTGACGGAAAGCCCCCTCCCATATCTAAGTACTCAATTTTGTGGTTCAGCAGGGTGTTGCAGCGCATAGCCAGGTCACATAACGTATTTGCTGCTATTCCGTATGCAGCTGTTGAAAGCATATACGTGCCGATATGGCAATGCAAACCAACTAACTGTAATTTACCCGAAGTAACTATTTTCTCCAGCGCCGTCCAGGCTTCGTTATTTTCATAATTAAAACCAAAGCGGTCCCATGATGGATATACCCCCGTATCCATATTTACACGAATAGCCACACGCGGCTTATTTACCAACTCTTTACTTAAGGTAAGCAACTGGTTTAATTCTTCAAAATGATCAATATGAATAAGGGAATTATTGTCGACAGCTATTTTCAGCTCCTCTTTTGATTTACCCGGGCCATTAAAAATAATCTTATTTCCGGGTACGCCGTTGCCCAATGCCTTTTGGTATTCAGAACCCGATACCACTTCGGCCCAACTGCCCTCTTGATGAAATATCTGGCAAACGGCGTTCAGGTAGTTTGTTTTATAGCTCCATGCAAATTGCACCTTTGGGTAACGGGTACTGAATGCTCTGTAAGCCGACCGGTAATTTTTACGGATCTGCTTTTCAGACAAAACAAAAACCGGCGACCCATAGCCTTCAATCAGTTTTTTGACCGAAACCCCGTCAATTTGCTTAACAGGCTGAATACCGGTACGGGTACCAAATTTATTCATTACCCCGGCATGAAGTTTTTTAATATATGGTTTTTCGTAAGTCAGCTTTTCCATAATGCAGGATTAAAATTCTCCAAATACGGAGATCTGTTGAAAGTCTTTAATATCGGCAATGTGATCCCATGAATACCTGATAAATAATTTACCGGCTTCATAATCTCCATAAGGTGTCGCCTCTTCCCCAAGAGCCATTTTTACCAATGCAGCGGGTTGATTGTGCCCTGCCGCTACTGTTAAATATATCCATGCAGGGAACCTCGGATTAATTTCCAGGATATATAAATTCCCCTCTTCGTTTTTCATGATCTCCATTTCATAACCACCTTTCCAGTTAGTAACAAGGGCAAAATTATCAGCCAGTTTAATAAACTCCGGGTCTTTGATAGTAACACCCGCCCATGCTTTACCTTTATCAGTAATGTATAACTTGCGCATGGCAACTACACTGATATTACTACCTTTTCCATTGCCCATTCCTGCAATATTGATCTCGGTACCCTTAATATATTGTTGGGCTATTACCGGCCCTCCCCACGAGGCATTAAGCTGATGAAATGATTTAAGCGCCTGATCCATTGTATAAACCACATAGGCCTCATAAAACTTCCCCTTAATAACCATTGGAAAATTGAACTCATCCGCCGCTTTTTTTACATCATCGGCAGTAAACAATTGATGATCGGCCGGTACATAAAACCCATATTTTGATCCAAATTCCTTCAAATGTAACTTATCACGCAAGGTAAGCTGATGATGGGAAGGTAGAAAACTTGATATCCCCATTTGTTGTAATTGCGGGGCTATTTTTATAAAATTAAACAGTTCCGAATCAAAATTAGGAATGATGACATCTAAGTTTTCCTGTTGATGTATATAGCTCAGGCGATCAAGCAAAGCTTTAGTTCCTTCTGTTGGATAGGGTATCAGATAAGTTTTTTTGACATGTTCATGCATATAAATGCCAGGTTCAAGCGATTCATACGATAAACCAATTATTTTGATCCTATCGCCAAACCCGGCTTTTAATGAACGTATCACCGCCATGCCGGGACCAGGGTTATCATTAGCATTAAGACCGGTAACAGCAATACACAAAGTGGAGTAGTTTTCTGGCATCATAGGCCTAATTTTCAAGAAGATTAGCCTCTTTTAATTGCACAATCCAATCATCCCAGTCGCGCTCCAGTTGCTCAACGCTCACATTATATTTTTCCAGAATATCTTTCTTGATATCCTCTTCTGGTTTACCGTTTTTCATAGCCAATAACCATTGTGCCGCCATAGCATTGCCCGAAAAAGAATCACCAGTGGCGGGATTAAAAATAAACCCGTTTTCGCTGGTTGCTATATCACTTTTAATTTTCATTTAACAGCACCGTATTTTAATAATATTATAAAGGTTAAACTTAACAGGTTTAAGTGAGTTTTACAAAAATCTATCTGTTACCTCAGTATAATATATTTATTAATCTGCCCAATATGCTTTAGCCTTACAGTTTATGCCAAACCGCCGTTTATGAAGCCATTAAATATTCCATACGCGAGGCCAGCAACTCCATATCCAGGGGTTTTATAAAAAGAGCATCACATTTATACGCTTCTTCCTGGGCTTTCTTAGTTTTGAATGTAGTTACAATTATAATCGGAACTCCCTTCAATTGCTCATCATCCTTAAAATCCTGGCAAACCAATGCACAATCCTTATCCAGAATTAAATAATCTAATATAATCAGATCGGGACTTATCATTTTTGCTTTATCGTATATAGCATTGGGATCATAGGTTAAATGGATGTCAAAATCGCCAAAATACATGATATCATCAATTGCCGATAACATTCTGCTGTTTTTATCCAGGATCAATATCTTTTTTTTGTTGCCGATGGTTTCCATAATGCTTAGGATTTGTTTCAATATTTATAGTATAAAGTTGAAACTATTCCTTTCAGCATAAAAGGATGTGTCGCTCAATAGCATAAATGTACCGACGAACCAGTTGAAAATCAGCTATTTTGACCAGTCTTTTATAAATTCAGAATAGTTGGTTCCAACGGGGAGTTCGATCTTGCTTAGCTTGATCTTCCTGTTATAGATTGACCTGATCTGAGCCCGGGCCACCACGTAACTGCGGTGAATTCTAACAAATTGGTTGGCAGGTAGCTTTTCAATAACGCTTTTTAAAGGCATCAAGGTTAATACCGGCTTTTCGGTACTTATTAAATAGATCTTGATATAATCCTGCATACTTTCAATGTATTCAATATCCCTCACGCTGATCTTAATTACCCGGTATTCTGAATGGACGAACAGAAAGTCATCCTCCCCACTATGGTTTGTATGCTTAAACAGATAATAATCTATGGCTTTGTTTACGGCCACCCCAAAGCGGGTATTATTAATGGGCTTCAGTAAATAATCAACTGCTTCCAGCTCAAAACCTTCAAAAGCGAAGTTTTTGTACGCGGTAGTAAATATGATCATCGGTTTTTCCTGTAACGAGCGCACCAGGTCAACGCCGGTAATATCCGGCATATTGATGTCGATGAAAAGTATGTCAATCTTATTTTTCGTTAAATATTCCGCACCAGAAACGGCATCATCAAAGGTGTTTACCAACTTTAACGATGGATAATCTGATACATATTTTTTGATGATTTCCAACGCCAGTGGTTCATCATCAATGGCTACACATTTCAACTGCATATCATGTTTATTAAGTGTCAATTTCTAATTCAACCCGGTAAAGTACATTCGTGGAATTAATGTTCAACCGGTGTTTACCCGGGTAAATATGCTGTAGCCGCTGCCTGGTATTAATTATGCCTATACCCTTCCTACTGGCAGTTGCCCGGTTTTCAAATATGGTATTTTCGCACTCAAACAAAATTTTTCCGGCTATTACACTCAGGTTAATACGGATCATTGATGGTTCATGCATACTTACACCATGCTTAAATACATTTTCAATAAAGGTCATTAATATCAACGGCGGGACCTTTTGCTGACCTATTTCGCCAGAAAAATTAAATTTCAAGGTTGTTTTCTTACCCATCCTGAGTTTTTGCAGGTCGATATAATCATTTATACAATCTATCTCATCTTTCAACAGAACGAAATCCTCAGTCACCTCATCGGTAACGTACCGCATGATATTGGATAATTTCATGATACTCTCCGATGTGTGCTTACTATCAGTAACAGATAAAGCATAAATATTATTGAGGGTATTGAAGAGAAAATGCGGGTTGATCTGCGCTTTAAGGAACGAAAGTTCAGCGTGCGCTTTTTCCGACTCGGCTCTGATCACCATTTGCTCGGTAAGCTGCCATTTTTGTACCGTACTAACGGCAATACCTAACCCCATTACAATGATGAAGATAAATAGCGCAACCATATCAATGTTACCTGACTGGTGAATAAAGATAATGCGGCTTGACGGTTTAAGGCTAGGGTCCTGCATCCGCAGATCCTCATGCGGAAGCGGACCAAAGGGCATACTTGGTTGATTTGGAGCTGTGCTATCACCGGTTGCAGTAATAAGCTGCGGGTCAATATTAGGCTGCCCGGTAACAGGGATCCCACTTTGCTTATTCTTGTTTTTAGGTAAATTATGCCCCAGCAGGTTATCAAATGGTTGTAAAAAGTATACGCAGCCCGAAAGCAGTAAAACGATAAGCCCATACCAGATATATTTTTTGCCAAATACAAATCTGGGCACCAGATACCATGCATTAAAGTAAAACATGAAAATATATGTGAGGCAAAACAGCCAGTAATAAGGCGAAAGTATTACAGTAAAAGTAAAACTGCTATTTTGCTGCGTACGGTTCATGAATAATAACGGAAAGCCAAAAAATACCAGCCAGCCGGCAGCATGAATAAAAAAATTGGTGGCTTTTGAGCGGGTCATACAACTAAAAATTTTATTAAAAATAGCAGTAATATTGATGCTGCTCTGATATCATCTTAAAATAGTTAAACTTCCGGACATAGCACTTCTCCCATTTTTAGGGTTAATCACATAATAATATACTCCTGCCGGCAAGCTACTACCACGGTAAGTACCATCCCATGCCTTTGGATAACCCATTGATGCAAAAAGCTTTGTTCCATACCGGTTAAATATATCTACGGTACAATTGGGGTAACTATCCAGATATTTTATTTCCCAGGTATCGTTAATTCCATCCCCGTTTGGTGTAAATGTATTTGGCACAACTGGTGTTTTTAATACATATACGTACACCTGGCCCGCAGCTGTACAACCATTGGCAGATGTTACCGTTAATTGATATTGTGTATCGGTAGTTGGGCTGGCAACCGGGTTAAGAACAGCAGGATTGTTCAAACCTGCTGAGGGTATCCATTTATAAACCAAACCATCCCCGCTTGCCTGGGCATTAATAGTTACCTGACCGCCCTCAAGCATGGTAATAGCGGCGGGCATAGTTAATACCGGAGTTGCATAAACAGTAACCTGTTGCGAAGTACTATAGGTACAGCCGCTCGAAGCGGTGAACAAATAACTAATGGTAAATGGGCCTGCCCCTGATTTTACAGGGTCAAATAAGCCTGTAGCTGAAATGCCGGTACCACTAAATACACCTGTGCCATTGAAACCGTTTTTATTTTCGGTGATCTGTACAGGCGATGCCTCCTGGCATAAAGATGTTATTGATGATAAAGTAACATTGGGGTTTGCATTAACCGTAATGGTTTTTTCATAAGCGCTTGAACAAGTTTCGCCAGAGTATACGATCATTTTCACCTCGTAATTTTTAGTAAGCGGGGAGCTGAATGTTCTGTAAGTATGATAGAATTTATTATCTGAAGGAATCTGGCCCTGATTCCGGTAATAAACAGTGGCATCATTAGGGGAATTATTGTAATCATAATAAAATTCAATTTTGGTGATGTTCCCAAAGTCTACACTTGAAGTGTTATCAAACACTATGGCATCGCCACTGCACAAATTATTGCTGTTTTCAACAGTAAAGCCGGCTTGCGGTACAGCCCCGTTCACCGTAAAGATTTTTGATACTTTTGCAGCAGTACACCCACTAGCTGATGTAACAGTTAAACTTACCGTATAATTACTGGCCTGCGAGTATTTATGTTTGGAATTTTGAACGGTTGATGTGTTTGGATTACCTGCCGTTGCATTTGGATCGCCAAAATCCCATAGGTATATAAACCCCGATTGTGTATTATCGTCAATAGTTGTTTTATCGGTAAACTGTGCATCAGCATCGGAAAGGCAAATATCAGGCAATGAAAAATCAACCACAGACAGGGAATGGATATTGATAATATGAGCAACCACATCACTGCTGCAGCCACTCAATGAGATAGCCTGCAAAGTTACCGTATAGTTTCCAGACGTTGAATAAGTATGTGTAAACGGCGTATTGTTTAAACGGGTTTCGGCAGTGGTACCATCACTATAATTCCATACCCATTTGGTTATAGCACCATCGGTACTGGTTGACTGATCAGTTAATGTTACCGGTTCTCCGGCACATACGGGCGAAGAAAAACTAAAAGCAGCAACAGGTTTAGCGCTGATGTGAACCGTTTGCGTAGCCGAGGTTGATGCACAGCCACTGCTATTTGTAACCGTTAATTTTACAGGATAATCGCCCGCTGCTATATAGATATGAGTGGGGTTTTGTACAGCAGCTGTTTGGCCGTCCCCAAAATCCCATAGCCATTTGGTAATAGCCAATGAACCGGTGGTTGATTGATCAGTAAAAACAACAGCATCACTCGAGCAGTTGGTACTGCTCATGCTAAATGCAGAAGTTGGGCCATCGGTTACCGACAAGGTAAGCAGATTGGAAGCGACCAGACAGGCCACGGAACCTGCATTTACCGCCTCTGAACTTACAAGCCGGTATTGATAAGTACCAGCCACGGTAGGTTGGGTAGCTGTGTAGGTGGTACCGGTAGCGCCGCGAATATCTACCCAGCCTGTGCCATTATTTATCTGCCATTTATAAACCGGACTTGTATAACCGGTAGAAACAGCCGAAGTAAGTGTAAATGTTTGAGCAGCTCCTGAACAGGATGATAGTGACGTAAGCGCTGCTGATGAACTAAAACTGGATACCATGACTGGCCCGCATGCACGGAAAGTAATATCATCCAATGCAAGGTCATTGGCAGGAGCGCCGCCACTGCTGTTATTGGTCATCTGGATAACCACATCAGATACATTTGCCGGGGTAGTAAAATAAAGTCCGTACTGTGTCCATACTGGCCCGCTTGAATTTAGTGGTATGCTTCCGGTTGTATAGGTACCCAAAACCGTTCCGCCTGTGGTTGATATAGTAAAGGTGATATTTGGCGGACTGATATCGCGCGAGCGCAGCAGGTTTACTACCCAGGCTGCAAATTCATAAGTTGTACCGGGGCACAGGCCGCTCACTGTACTTTTGTAAAAATAATCTGTTTTTGATACGCTGGCATTTACCACCATCATGTATCCCCCGGTATTACCAGTATGGTCAGTAGTTGACCACCAAACGTTACCCGCCCCGGCAGTTGAGTTTTCAACTGTGTAAGAGCCATCTGTAGGGAAATCAGCGCTGCTGTAAGTGTAGCTTGTGGTGCCTGTGGCCAGGGCACCGGCATGTGTAGCCGTACCCGCACCAAAATTGATATTAACTACCGGATCGCCCAAACTCCCCGTACATAACTGCGCCTGACATTGTTGCTGACCTAGAATTAGACAGCAAAAAATGAATATTACAAGAACTATTTTATTTATATGAAGCGCCGCCTTAAAAATGTACATTGTAATGATTAGAAAAATCATAAAAAGCGCCTGCACTTTGCACAGGCGCTCAACCTTTGTGAAAACAGAACATAATAATTCATGGATTTACCTGCTATCCTGAACTATTGATTAAAAGTGGTAAATGATTAAAGTACCTCCAATGGTTTATCGGTGAATAGCTGTTTTGTATAGACGAATCCGGATAAAACCTGCTGCTTGTTTAAATGCTCAAGAGAAATGGCGATAAATTACTTTTTCCGTATGCTATTCGCAAATACCGAATGCCAATCATCATTTTGTTTACTGTACAGCAGCAAGCGCCTGTTTTAAACCCCCAGGTTCTTCAACAAAAAGTCTCTATAATTACTGCCTATCGGAATTTCGATGGCATTGATAAATATACGGTTACCTTCGATGTGCCCTATCTTAGATTTATTAACGATAAATGAGCGATGAGTTCGCAGGAAATGACCGGCAGGCAGCAGTTCTTCAAAGCTTGATATGGGCATTTTGGGCATAATCACATTACTTTCGGTAACTATCCGGGTATAATTACCCTGCGCTTCGGCATAAAGGAGCTCATCATACCTGATCTTAAATATCTTTCCATCCGTTTTTATGAAAATAAAATCCTTTGTTTTATCCGCCAAAACTTCTGCTGTTTCTTGTAGCTTTTTGCCGGGTATTGCCCGTAACTTTTCCAATGCTTTATCAATGGCGATAATGAAACGCTCAAATGAAAAAGGTTTAAGTAGATAATCGCAGGCTGCCAGGTCAAAGGCATCTGAGGCATATTCTTTATAGGCGGTTGTGAAAATAATCTGGGGCGGATTTTTAAGTGTTTTTGCAAAGGAAACGCCATCTATAACGGGCATATTGATATCCAAAAATAAAATATCAATATGCTGCGATTGCAAAACAGACCTGGCTTCCAGTGCGTTGCCACTTGAAGCTACCACATTCAGATAAGATAAATGCCCGCAATACCCTTTTATGATCTCCCTGGCAATAGGCTCATCATCAACTATAAGGCAACTGATCTCATTCATTTTTATTTTATTTTTAACCGCAGTTCAACCTGATAAAACAGTTCATCCTGCTGCACATTCAGTTCATGCGTACCTGGATATAACAATTCAAGCCTTTTACGTGCATTTACAAGCCCAACGCCGCTGCTTTTTCTAAGTATATTATCCTTTTGTTCTTCTATTCCATAACTGTTCTTTACAGAGAATAAGATAAAGCTTCCCCAGGTTTTCAGTTTAATGTCCACAAATATTTCTGGCGATGCCGTATTTTTTGAGTGTTTAAAAGCATTTTCTATAAACACGATCAGTAGCATAGGCGCTATTCTGATGTAAGGCTCCAGCATTTCCTCCAGCTCAGTAGTTAGCATGAGCCGGTCACCAATCCTTATTTTTTCAAATTCAATATAATTCCGGATATAGGCCAACTCATTTTTTAACGGCACAAATAATTCACCTGCATCATGAACAGAATACCTAAGCAATTCAGATAATTTAAGTAATAACCCTGGTATTTTCTGGTGTTCAGTTATGGAAAGGCCATATAAATTATTCAATGTATTGAACAAGAAATGTGGACTTAGCTGCGATTGTAAGAGATGTAACTCACTTTTGCTATGTGCTGCATGGAGCTTAGCATCTGTTAGTTGATTTGATGTGACCGCGTGGATGATTTTGATCAAAGAACCTAATGCTATACTGATCATTACAAAAGGCAGCCAAAACAGCATTAAATTGATAGCAACCCTGCCATGAAGCGGAAAGTCGGCATGAAAGAAGAGCCATCCTAAACAAGTAATAATCAATAGGGAAAGGCCAAATAACAATTGCCAAGGATATTTTTTTAAGGTTGATGACCAAACCTGGGTAATATACCTGCCTGCAAAAATACCCAACATAAAGACCACTGCTGATCCAAAAGCGGTAGCATCGTCTTCCTGTACCTGAATAACCTTTACATAAGCGTGTACGGCCAGGTAAACAGGAATGCCAGCCACTATCGAAAATAAAAAATATAACCAGCCGCCAAAAAATGAACTGCCCGATTTGTCTTTGATGTCATTCATCTTATTTCTGTTTCATAAATCATTAATCAGGAGTGCAAATCTTAACAACATTTCCCTTTCAGGTGAAACCCCGTTGACCAAGAGATTAAAAATGGTGATAAACTACAGAATATTGGGTTTAAACAATTATATCACCGGATTTAAAGCTTCGGTCACCTGTTTGACAAGGTACAACCTATTTTTTTCTTTACCCAGCCAGAGCCTACAATATTTGCTGCATTAATCAGCAGATCACCTATAAATCAATCACCATGAAAACATACATTCTTGTTATTTTCCTTATAGCCTCTTCCATGTTTTGCCTCGCGCAAACCACAGGAAATAAAACCCAGCAAACAAAAGACACATCAAAATCAATATTGAAGAACATAAAGCTTAAGGAAGTGGTGATCCAAGCCAAACGCCCACTGTTAACAATGGAAATTGATAAAATCACCGTTAACGTAGCTTCGATGATCAGCAGTGCAAGCAGCAATACACTTGAAGTGCTGGAAAAAACACCCGGAGTGCAGGTTAGCGCCAGTGGTGATATCAGTTTAAATGGACGAGGTGGTGTTATGGTACTGATTGATGGACGGCAAACCTATATGTCAGGTCAGGATCTGGCCAACTATCTCAAATCTATTCCCGGTGGAAACCTCGATAAAATTGAATTAATGGATAACCCGCCTGCACGGTATGATGCCGCAGGAAATGGGGTTATCAATATTCGCTTAAAAAAGAACAGAACCGCCGGCTTTACAGGAAGTGTATCATCAGGCTATACGCAGGGTAAGTTTGCCAGAAATAATGACGCATTAAACCTCAATTACAACCACAAAAAGATAAATATATTCAGCAATATCGGTTACAGTTATGACAGAAATTATACCGCCGATACTTATAACAGGAGTTTTTACGATGATGCAGGCGTGTTAACAAACAGTGTGTTGCTAAACAACAGGCAAGAATACAAAAGCAACGGATTTAACGGCAATCTGGGCTTAGACTATTCTGCTACTCCCAATACAACTTATGGGTTCCAAGTCAGTTTAAACCATATTCAGAAAAATAGCACCTTCAATTCGGCTAGCAGAAATTTTGGTACAATTCAACTGGATAGCATTGGGAGTGGTTATACTAACGGAAAAGATGAACGAACTAACCTGGTAACCAATCTGAACCTTCTGCATAAACTTGGGAAAACCGGCAGGGAACTCTCTGCAGATGCCAGCTACCTTCATTATACCGGCAATGGTAATCAATCACTGCAAAACAAAGTTTACGGGCCCGACGATTCGCCCTTAAACAGTACTGATTTTTTATATCTGCTTCCTTCTACCATGACTATTTATACCGTTAAAGCCGACTATGTTCATCCGTTGAAAAACAAACTGCGTATAGAAACAGGTATTAAATGGAGCACGGTTAAAAATGATAACGTATCTGATTACTACCAGGTACAGGGTGAGCAGCAGGTAATTGACAATAGCCAATCCAATCATTTTATATATCGCGAAAACTTTCTTGGGGCCTACCTCAGCGCTCAAAAATCCTGGAAACAGTTAGGCATTCAATTGGGCATGCGGGCAGAGCATACCAGCGCCGATGGAAACCAACTTGGCAATGCCGTAATAACTTCAAGTACTTTTTCCAAAGATTACACCCAACTATTTCCAAGTTTATTTATCAATTATAAATTAGATACGGTATCGCGAAACACTTTGGGATTGATGATCACCCGGAGAATAAACCGGCCCAACTATCAATTATTAAACCCTTTTCTGTTTTATCGAGACCAGTACTCCTACAGCTCGGGAAACCCTGATCTGAACCCGCAGTATCAATACCGTTATGAATTAAAATATCAATTTAAACAATTGTTACGCATAGGCTTAAGCTATAATCATTTCACCAATGTCATTTTCCAAACTACCAATGTGGTTGATGACAAATTTATCACCAAACCCGAAAATGTAAGTGAAGGCTATATGCTTTTACTGAACACCGGCTTATCCCTGGCTCCAGCCAGATGGTGGAATTTAAATGCTGATGTATTACTTTCACGTATGGGGCTTAACGGAAATGCTTATGGCGAAAAACTTAATCCGAAAACCTATGTAGCCCGGATTAATATATTGAACCAATTACAGTTTAATAAGGGCTGGAGTGCCGAATTTGGTGGTTATTATGCCAGCAGAGATCTAAACGGACAAACATTTACATCAGGGATGTTTCGTTCCAATGCCGGTATACAGAAAAAGGTGTTGAAAAACAAGGGCAGTATCAGGTTAAGTATGGACGATATATTTCACAGCTGGAAGTACCACAACAACTCTATTGACTTAAAGCAGGCCTATTACAATCAAACCAGCGAATCAGACACCAGGAGATTTGGCATAGCTTTTACCTACAGCTTTGGCAGCGATACTTTTTCACGCAAAAGCAAGCATAAAGATAACGCGCTGGATGATGAAAAGGGCAGAATGTAAAGCGGGGAGCAGTTTAGACAATGATAAATCCCCCCTCCTGCTTTTATTCAGATTCATATTCGCGTGCACTGTTATTGAAAATCAAACCATAAACTGCCGCTCACAGGAGTATAGTTTAATTGCATATTCTTCTGACTTTGCGGACCTAATTTATTGGCCGGTTGAAATTTTGTTCCGATTGGGCTTATGGTATGCAGAAAGCCCAGATTACCTTCCGGAAAAGGCGGATTGGTATTGTCATTTGTAGAACCGACAGCTTTAGCAGGCTTAAGCATTTCTAAATACATACCTTTTTGATTGGCATACACCGTAAATGGAGCTTGTTTATTTTCAACTGTTACCCAATATACCTCGGCATGATAACCTTTAAATTCTGGATAGTTCCAGCTTTCGCCGGTTATAGTGTTATTATAGGCCTTGTGCCAAACGCCAAACTGCTGCCCCTTCAACCTGTTTTTCCAAACATGGTATGGGCCACGGCCTTCCCATTGCATACCAGTTATCTGGTCCTCCGGGTAATTAAAAGTGATGCCTGAAAAATCAAACTCCCCCTTCTCCTCAAACTGATAATCGAGTTTTACAGGTTTACCGGTGCTGAATGTCCATTTCACACTAAAGTGTGGGCTTCCTTCATATATCGGTTCCACTATTACATCCTCGCCTACCGCATAATGTTTTAGCTGTTTAAGAGTATGTTTTGCACCCGCCAACGTAGGTCCCTCTTTTAAATCAATAGTTGATTTTGGGGTAATTACCTTTTGAAGATAGCCTGTTTGTGTGTCAAAATAATAACTGATACCATCAGTTTTAATCACCAGACTTCCATCCTGCTCCGCAGCTACTGGTTTGGCAGCCTTATGTACCATCAACTTACTGATCCCGTTTGCCGGTGATTTTAATGGCCAGCTCCAGGTAAATATTTCTTTGTTATTAAAATCATTTGCTGTTAAGTACAATACATCATTGTTAGCCCTATTTGCCGGTAAATTGAGCTGTAAAAATCCTTTACCACCCGGTTCAAGATCTATCGGCGCTACACTTCCTGACGCATTAATTTTGCCTTGCAAATCACTATTACCGGGTAATGGTAAGGAAACCAGTTTCCATTTAAAGGAACATTTATTAAGGTTGGTGTAAATGTACCGGTTCTCTACCTCCAACCTGCCGTCAAATACTTCGGGTATAAAAGGCTTTTCTATCACCACCGGCGACCAAATTTCTTTAATAGTATAAAAACTGCCTTCTTTTTCACGATGAGGACCCAATATGCCATCGGGCGCGGCATTCCCCTGTATATCTATTTGTCCGTTCCTGTCTGTACGGGCCACACCCTCGTCATGAAATGACCATAAAAATCCGCCGCCAAAATACGGATGCCTGCGCATCAGGTTCCAGAAATCATCTAATCCTGCACCTTGCCCACCATCATATAAACCATGCATAAACTCTGTGGGGAAAAACACTTCTTTGCCATACAAAACCGAATTGGTTACATAATTATAGTCGGGGTAGTGTTTGTTATCAGTTCCGTTAAATTTTTCCCAGGGATGGATCACCAGGCGATGCTGCGGGTCATATTTAGCAAATTCGGTATCCAGGTCTGTATTCCAGCCACCCTCATTGCCGTTGTCCCATATCACAATGGAAGGATGATTTACATCCCTTACCACCAGTTCTTTTACAAGTTTCTTGCCAACTTCGGTATCATATTTGGCTTGCCAGCCAGTTAATTCGTCCAACACAAAAAGGCCTAGCGAATCACAAACATCCAGAAAATGCTGATCGGGTGGATAATGCGACATCCTTACCGCGTTCATATTCATTTCTTTCATCAACTTAACATCCATCAGGCTGATATCTTTATTTAGTGTACGGCCAGATTCGGGCCACTCACTATGCCTGCATACGCCTTTAAAAACAACTTTTTTACCGTTTACATAAAAACCGTCCTGTAATCTTAACTCTGCGGTGCGGAAACCAAAACGCTGTTTTATGACATGAACTATACCCTGCGGACTATTAATTGACACCACGAGGTTATACAAATTTGGCGACTCGGGATTCCAGGGCAAAATATTTTTTACCTGCTGCTGCAAAGTTGTCTTTTGCTCGCCGTTGGTTATTTTAATACTGAAAGGCAAACCCATCGGTTGCCCGTTAAGTTTTTGTACCTGTGCTTTTATAGTATGCGCGCTATTCGCATTTGCGGTAAATACATCGAACGTTAATGCTCCGTTAGCTTTGGCATCAACAGCTATCCTGTCAATAAATGTTTTGGGGACTATTTCCAGGTAAACGGGACGGAAAATACCACCAAACAACCAGAAATCAGCTTTACGCTCGGCCTGGTTAACCGACTCATTAGTTGACTTTTTGCTAACTGTTACCTCCAATAAATTATCGGCACCATAATTTAGCAGTTGTGTAACATCATATTTAAACCGGTAAAAACCGCCTTGGTGTATAGGTCCGGCAAGCTTTCCGTTTATTTTAACTTCCGTTTCGGTCATGGATGCTTCAAAAACTATAAAAACGTTCTTGGCAGATGCTGATGCCGGTACTTTAAACTGATATTTATACTTGCCCTGCTCTTCGGGGTTCTGCGTGTCTTTGTAATAGTTATAGGTACCAAATCCTTGCTGTTCCCAGTTTGAAGGAACAGCTATTTTACTCCATGAACCGCTTTTTTGACCTGTATTGATATAAAAATCCCAGTCGACGGTATGATCCTTATCGGTGCCTGATAAAGATTGTATAATGGTTTGTTGTGCTATTGCTGGCGATATCAGCATGAAAAGCAAGATCCATAACATCAGCACTATATATTTTTGATCCTTAATATATCTCTTCATATTAACTTTGAATAGTCCTTATTTTGTGTTTATCTGTTCCAAAAACTAAGTATTGCTTACCTCACTTAAATAATGGGAAGGCAATACAGAAAACTCTGATTTAAATGCTTTAGCAAAGTATTTGGGGTCATTATATCCAACCTGGTAAGCTATTTCGGCGATAGTAAACTGATTCATCCGAAGCAACTGCACAGCTCTTTTAAGACGTACAGATCTGATAAACTCGATAGGTGTTTTACCCGAAAGACTAAATATTTTTTTATAAAGGGCAACACGACTCATGTTAACCTCATTGCTTAACATCTCTACTGAAAACCCGGTATTTGAAATATTTTTTTCAATAATGGCCAGAACCTTTCTCATAAACCTCGTATCCGGTCCTTCAATATTTACTTCGGATGGTTTAGCTTCAATTTGTTTTTGATAGGTTTCCTTTATTGACTGCTGGTGCCTGAGGAGATTTTTAATTTTAAAATGTAACACCTTAAAATTAAATGGCTTGGTCATATAGTCGTTAGCGCCCGTTCCCAGCCCCGTCAGCTCCTGTTCTTCAGCAGTAAAAGCAGTAAGCAGAATAAAAGGAATGTGTTCTGTTCGCTTATCGCTTCGTATTTTTTTACAAAAATCGATGCCATTAATTTCAGGCATATTAATGTCGCTCAATATTAAATTCGGATGCAGGGCAAGTGCTTTTTGCCAGCCGTCCTTTCCATTAATTGCTTCTACCACATGATAACACTGGCTTAGATCATCTTTCAGATAGGCCCTAAATTCCGGATTGTCCTCCACAATTAAAATCGTTATTTTTTTATCTCTTTTTTCATGATACAAAGGTTCAGACCTTGCTAATTGAAGCGATTCCTGTTGCAAGTCTGTTTCTTCATTATTTAATTCTTTTGAGATCTTTAATGGCAATCGTACCGTAAAGCAGCTTCCTTTGCCGGGCTCGCTTTCTACTAAAATGACACCTCCCATCAGGTATACAAATTCTTTGGTTATTGCTAAACCAATACCGCTTCCCTGATTTATCATAGAAACAGGGATATCACCCTGAAAAAATCTTTCGAATATCTTATCGTGTTTTTCTGAGGAAATACCAATACCAGAGTCTTTTACCTGCATTTCCAGTAATATCATATCCTTAGTATTTGACGCTAACAGCTTAACCGTAATTTTTACAGATCCTTGCTCGGGTGTAAATTTTAATGCGTTCGATACAAGGTTAAAAAGTATTCTTTCAATTTTGTCATCATCAAAAAACATCATGCATGCATCGGCTTGGCATTCAAAAGTAAACTTGACCTGTTTTTTATCTGCAAGCGTAATGAACTGATTACAGGTGTCCCTGATGTTTTTTATAATATCAGCTTCTTTTAAATTGAGTTTTAACTTTTGCACCGATATTTTACTAAAATCCAACAGCTGATTAATCATGTTCAGTAAACGTTTACTGTTTTGGTAAATCATTTGCAGCTTTCTTTGAGTATTTTTGTCGTCCACCTCCTTCATCATATGTTCAACCGGCGCCAGTATTAAAGATATCGGCGTTCTGAACTCATGGCTTATATTGGTAAAAAACTCAATCTTCATTAAATCGAGCTCGTGCATACGTTGTGCCTCTTGTCGCTCGCGTTCAAGTGCAAACTTTGCTTCTATTTTCTTTATCCCCCGTCGCCTTATATAAAACAAAATGGTTAAAAACAGAAACACATATAGCAGATAAGCCAATTTGGTTTTCCAGAAAGGTGGCTGTATTTTTATTGCCAGGGTTAATGTTGTCGCGTTTAAGTCGCCTCTATCATTAATAGCCCTAACCTTAAATGTATAATTACCCGGATCAATATTAGTGTAGGTAGCTTTTCTGATTTTACTATCACTTTTAATCCACGCTTTATCAAAACCATCCAATTTATATTCAAGGTCAATTTTTCCAGGATTAAAAAAATTAAGATCAGCAAATGCTATAGAAAAAGCGTTCTCATCATATTTAAGTACCAATTCACTCGTTTCTGTTATTGATCTGGAAAGTATAATATGCCCGTTAACCGCTTCGCCCGGATTAAGGCTTTTATTAAACATTTGAAAATCTGTTAAAGCTAAAACTGGTTTATCGGTACTATAGTTGATATTTTGAGGTAAAAACAAATTAAATCCCTTTGCCCCGCCAAAAATCAATTCACCTTTCTTTGTTTTTAGTGCTGCATTCTCATTAAACTCCCTCGCCTGCAAGCCATCAGTTTCATCAAAATTCTTAAATTGATAATGATAACCTCCGCTAAATGGAGTTAGGGTGATATTACACAGCCCTTTTGGTGTACTTAACCACATGGCGTGGCTATTATCCTCCAAAATATTCAATACCAGATTATCCGGAAGGCCATTTTCTTTTAACAGAACAGAAAACTTATGCCTAAGCGGATCAAATATATTGAGTCCTTCCAGCGTACTGATCCACATGAGGCCCCGGCTATCCTGGATTATGCTGATCACATTATTCATAAGCAGGCTGTTGGGATTCTTGTCATCATGTGCATAATGTATAAACCTGCCATTCTTTTTAAGTAGCACATCAACACCACTATACCCCCCCAGCCAAATATTTTTGTCTTTATCCTGATAAATTGAGGAGATATAAGATGCCCGCACAGAATTGGATTGGGAAGGTTTATAATGCGTAAATACTTTAGTTGCAGGATTAAGCAGGTTTAAACCACCGGCAAAGGTGCCTACCCATAAACGGTTCGAAGAATCTTCTAAAACAACCCATACCCTGTCATCAGAAATGGAGCTATTGTCTTTTTCATTATGCTTGTAATGCGTAAACTTTTTTCCGTCAAAGCAATCGAGCCCGCCAAAATAAGTACCGATCCATAATTTATTCTCATGATCAATACACAAACTGATTACCACATCATTGGATAAACTGTTTGTATTTTGCGCATCATGTTTGTATGAGGTGTATTTACCAGTTTTCCGGTTAAAATAGATCAGTCCGCCGCCATTGGTTCCAACCCATAAATTACCTGCCTTATCTTCGGCAAAAATATCTACATCTTCATAACTTAAACTATTGGGATCCGAAGCGAAGTGCCGGTAAACGGGAAACTTAATTATATTTTCATGATAATAGCTAATGCCGTGTTTAAAAGTTCCAAACCACATGATCCCAAGGTTGTCTTTATAAACAGAACCACTATTCTGTGCTATAGATTTTGCATCATCCTCCCTGTTTACCAAATATTTTACAGTAAAATCCTTTTTGTTTAACAGGTTAATTCCACCATGATCTGTTGCTATCCATATAATACCCTTATCGTCCTGGGTTATATTATTAATAATATTGGTATTCAGCTTACCCTTAACCACAGTCTTATCTAGATGCCCGAATACGTTTTTAGTGGGATTAAAATAATAAGCACCTAATGCACTACCTTTGGCAAAAAGCCACAAATCATCATCCTGGTCTACTGTTAATGAGTAAGTATAGTGGGCGGCAGCGGTGGCCTTACTCAATAAATCTGAATGAAAAATAACTTTTTGCTGTACTGTGCTAAATTTTTCTAAAACGCCATCCTGGTAAACAAACCACATGTTACCATACTTATCTTCATCAATGTTTGCTAAATTGTTGCTATATAATAGCCCCTTTAAAGTATGGGAAAAATGCTGTGTTTTATGGCTAAACGAATCATACTTGTAAACACCATCATTATTAAATAAAAACCAATAATTGCCTTTACTGTCTTTCTTTATAAAGGTTAAACCGGTAGCGGGAATATGTAATGATTGTGCGGCAAAAGCAATATTGTGATCAAACTGCTCAGTGAGCGGATCATAAATATTAAAATTATTAGGGGTCTCAATCCATAACTTGCCATTAGGGCCTTCACTAATGTTTACTATACAATCGTCAGTAAGTGAGTTGGGATTATGCGAATCGTGCTTAAATATTTTAAATGTATAACCATCGTACTTATTAAGCCCCGACATGGTGCCAAACCACATAAAGCCCCGTTTATCTTTATAAATACAGTTTACCTGGTTGTGGGAAAGCCCCTTGTTAATATCAAGATTTGAAAATTGGTACTGCCCGTTCTGTGCTAAAACCGCTTTGGATGTAAAAAAAATGATAACATAAACTATAAATAGTTTTGGGCGCATAGAGCTAACAATAAATATTAAAGAGGCAATAAATAACAATTAGTGTCATCTCCTTAGGAGATGACACTAATATAACTTTAATATTTTAAATTGTTAAATAAACAATTAATTTATAATTTTATGTTAACCCTTTTCCCTTCGTATTGAACTACTTTATTGGCTTTTGCGGTAACTTTTAAGTTGGTGCCTTGCTGTTCATTAACCAGCACTACATTAAATGTGTGTTTTTTAAGCATTCCCGGAAATTTACCTTGGGTATCAGAAATAGTTAAACTGTGATTTTTATCATCCCAGGATAAAGTAAAAGTAGCATACGCTCCTTTTTCATAATCATAGCTATCATTTTCATCCT
>JAUCSE010000124.1 GCA_030445275.1 Mucilaginibacter sp. | reverse complement strand
AGCGCGGCCGGGCTGGCGGTCGCCATCGGCGACAGGTCGCCGCGTTCCCAGCCGCCGCCCAGGGCCTTCACGAGGAAGGTGGCCGCGAGCTGGCGCTGGCCGGCGAGTTGCGAGGCCTGCAGCTCGGCGGTGAGCAGCGACTGCTGCGCGGTGATCACGTCGAGGTAGGTCGACGCGCCGCCCTCGTAGCGGCTGGTCGCCATGTCGAGCACGCGGCGCGCGGCCGACACGGCCGACTGCGCCTGCGTGGTGGCGCTGTCGAGCGCCGACAGCCCGGTGATGCCGTCTTCCACCTCCTGCATGGCGGTGAGCACGGTGCGGCGGTAGCTGCCCACGGTGGCGTCGTAGCCGGCCTTGGCAAAGTCGACGTTGGCGCGCACGCGGCCGCCGTCGAACAGCACCTGCGTGGCCGACACGCCCACCGACCACAGCAGGCTGGGGCCGTTGAACAGGGTCTCGATGGTGCGGCTGTCCACGCCCAGCGTCGGCGAGATGAAGATGCTCGGGTAGAAGGCCGCGGTGGCCACCCCGATCTGCGCGTTGGCCGCGGCCATGGCGCGTTCGGCCGAGGCCACGTCGGGCCGGCGCTGCAGCATTTCCGACGGCACGCCCAGCGGCACTGCGGGCGGCTTGATCTCGCGCAGATCCACCGGCAGCGCAAAGACGGGCGCGGGCGTGCCGGTGAGCGTGGCCAGCGCGTGCTCGTACTGCGCGCGCTGCTTCTTCAGCACGTCGATCTGCGTGAGCGTGGTCTCCAGCAGCGCCTGCTGCTGCGCCACGTCCAGGCCCGACACGGCGCCCAGGTCGTGGCGCGCGGTCACGAATTCCAGCGCGCGGCGCTGCAGGCCGACCGAGCGCGTGATCACGTCGAGCTCGATGTCGCTCGAGCGCAGGTTGAAGTAGTTGCTGGCCACGTCGGCGCTCAGCAGCAGGCGCGTGTTGGCCAGGTCGGCGGCCGACTGCTCGGCGGAGGCCCTGGCCCCCTCGACGGTGCGCTGCACGCGCCCGGCCAGGTCGACCTCGTAGCTGGCGTTGAGCGACAGCGCAAAGTCGTTCTGCACGGTCGACGCGTTGGCGCTCGCGTAGTTGGTGAGCGGACGGTTGGCGGAAATCTTCAGGCGCGAGGCGCGCGTGCCCAGGCCCAGCTGCGGGTACAGGCTGGCCGCGTTGGAGGCCAGCGCGGCACGCGCCTGCGCCAGCCGCGCATTGGCGATGGCCAGCGTCGGGCTGCCGGCCATGGCCTGCGCCTGCAGCGTGTCGAGCGTGGCGTCGTCGAAGCGCTTCCACCACGGGCCCTTGTCGGCGCTGTCGCTGGGCGTGCTCACGCGCCAGGGCTCCTCGAGCTTCCAGCTCACGGGCAGGGGCGTGTCGGGCGCCTTGTAGTCGGGGCCGACGGCGTAGCCCGCCACGAGCGCGAGCACGGCCGCCGCCGTCGCAGTGACAACCGTCAGGCGCAGTCTCACGCCGGTTCCTTCTTCGGCGCGGGCGCGGCACTGGGCGCCGCCTTGGCATCGGCCGCCGGTGCCGACGGCGCATCGGGCGCCACCGCCACCACGTCGCCTTCGGCCAGCGAGTCGGACGGGTTCAGCACCATGCGGTCGGTGCCTTCGAGCCCGTCGACCACCTCGACGTTCTCGCCGTAGTTGCGCCCCAGCGTCACCGGGCGCAGGTTGATGCGGCCCTGCGCGCCGACCACCGCGATGCGCGTGCCCTCGGCGCGGAACAGCAGCGCGTTCGACGGCACGGTGAGCGTGCGACTGGCCGCCAGCGGCAGCGACACCTGAACGTACGCGCCCGGCAGCAGCGCGCCGTCCTTGTTGGGCAGCGCCACCTCGACCTGCATCATCCGCGTGGTCGTGTCGATGGCACCCGCCGTGCGCGCCACCTGGCCCTTGAAGGTCTGGCCGCGCAGCTCGGCCTGCGTGACCACCACCGGCTGGCCGGCCTTCACGAGCTGTGCGTAGGCCTGCGGCACGTTGATGTACACGCGCAGCGGATCGGTCTGCGCCAGCACGAACAGCGCGCGCCCCGCGCCGCCACCGGCGCCCGCGTCGATCAGGTCGCCCGTGTCGACGTTGCGCCGCGTGATCACGCCCGCGAACGGCGCCACCACGCGCTTGAAGCCTTCGGTCTGCTTCAGCCGCTGCACGTTGGCATCGGCCGCGGCCACGTTCGAGGTGGCCTGCGCCACGGCGCTGCGGCGCTCGTCGAGGTCTTGCTGCGAAACCACGTCCTTCTTGCGCAGGGCCTCCCAGCGCTCGGCCGTGCTGCGGGCCAGCTCCAGGCCCGAGGCGGCCTGCGCGCGCGCGGCCACGGCTTGCGAGAGCTGTTGGTCGATTTCGGGCGTTTCAATCTCCGCGAGCAGTTCGCCCTTTTCGACACGGCTGCCGATGTCTTTGGTCCAGCGCTTGAGGTAGCCGCTGGCGCGCGCCGAGATCGGCGACTGCACGAAGCCCTGCAGCGTGCCGGGCAGCGCCAGCGTCTGGCCGGCGGTGGGTGTGCGGGGCAGGGCGGTCTGCACGTACTGCTTGGCGCGTTCGGTGGTGCCTGCCTCGAGCGCGCGGCCATTGGCCATGCGCACGAACACGGTGCGTGCCGCGCCCAGCGCCAGCAGCACCAGGACGATCAGAACCAGCCAGCGCGTGCGCCGCACGATCTGCCGGCGACGCAGCAGTTCGCCCTCGCCCTCTTCGACGGCGATGGGGTGGATGGCCAATGCCGAGTGGCGTTGCTCCGTCATGGCCGGCTCGGCGCCGGGCCGCTCCCAAGGCGAGCTGCGGCCCCCTCGGGGGGCAGCGAAGACACGCAGTGAATGAGCGTGGAGGTCGTCAAGTCCTAGTTCTCCTGGGGCGCTGCGCCCGCTGGCGG
>JAUCSE010000117.1 GCA_030445275.1 Mucilaginibacter sp. | reverse complement strand
TAAAACATCAGCTCGAATTACTTGATCTGGAAGAAGAAAAACTACGCCAGATCTTCGAAGCTATCGATTAAGGGAATATAATGGGAAACAAAAAAGCACCTACGTTATTTCGTAAGTGCTTAATATTATGTGGAGAATATCGGATTGTTAAGAGCCTCCATTGCAACACACAAACGCTTTTTTTGATGCTCTGAGAGCGGTTTTCGATTTTTCATTTTCGCGTTTTTTAGTTGTTTTTGGCAGAGTTATGGCAGAGTTTTTGGTTGAAATATTTTATCTAAAGCATTGTCTAAAGCATCCTAAATGTGGTTTTTAACATTTTTTCAAAATTGTCTTTTATAAAAATACTGACTTTTTTGTGATTTTAACCTTTTTTCATCTATTCTCCACTAAAAAATCCAGCTATTTTAGCCATCTCTTTTAATTTTCACCCTTCTTTCTTTTAAGCTTTATTACATCTTATCTTGGTCATTATCCCTCTTTTCAATTTCCTTTTTTACCTCTGCTATTAGTTGTTGTTCCGTAGGCAAATACAGCTTATACTCGCTTGCAAAAATGGTTTTGTTATCTTCGGGAAGAGAGATTTTTACAACCGCATTGTTCTTTTCTGCACATAATAAAATACCGATGGTTGGATTTTCAAAGTCTTTCTTTTCGTATCGGTCATAGTAGTTTACGTACATCTGAAGTTGGCCAATATCCTGATGGGTGAATTTTGTAGTCTTTATCTCTATGATTACAAAGCATTGCAGGAGCCGGTTGTAAAAAACCAGATCAATAAAAAACTCATCTCCTTCAATATGTAATCTCTTTTGCCTTGCTACGAATGCAAAACCGTTACCCATTTCTAATAAAAAATCATGCAAATGTGTAATGATAGCTTGCTCCAGGTCTTTTTCATAATAGGACGCCTCACGGTGCAATCCCAAAAATTCAAGGTAGATGGGGTCTTTAATGATCTCTTTAGCATCAGACGGTTGCTTTTCATTTCGGGCTACAGCTAATACACTGTCCTTGTCATTACTCATCAATAACCTTTCCCACAAACTGCTATAAATTTGCCGTTCTAATTGGCGCACGGTCCAATTGTTCTTAATGGTTTCAGCTATATAAAACGCGCGTTTATCCTGGCTATCAAGCCTGATGATAACTTTATATTGGCTCCAACTCAATTGCGAATACACTGTATTCGCAATTGGGAATGTGCGATAAAATTGGCGGAATAATTCTATCTGCCGTTTCGAGAATCCGCTGCCATATTCCGGCTCTAATTGATCAGCGATAAATTTAATTAGATAATTGCCATAATCCGCCCGGTCTTTACCTTGTTGTTCTTCTTCGAAGACGCGTTGCCCTATTTGCCAATACATTAACGTACGCTCATGCTCAACCAACCTGATCGCCTTGTTTTTAGCATCATGAATAATGGCTTGAATATCACCTATGACAGATTGATTAATAAGCATTGTATGAAGATTATGGTTCAATCGCAAAAATACAAAAATAGGGGATGTATTAAAAAAGTCGAGTACCACAAATAGCTCAGCGAATTAGACCTATTATAAAGAGAACTATTAGTTTCCTAAATTTGAAAGAAGATAAAATCGTTGCATCAAATATCTATGTATATGGATAATGAAATCATCGAAAACTATTTTGAATGTAATTATAAATCCCATCTCAAATTAAATGGAATACAGGGCAAAAAATGCAATTTGGAGATTTTTCAACATTCAGAGGCTAAGCTTTCTAAAATCCGATATTTTACAGAGCGGCTTAAAATAGTACACCAACACGAATATGGTGAACATTCGTTACCAGAAATTATCAAACTGGGAGAGGACTATATTTTTAATGTAGACGTAAAATTTGAAAATTTTACGTTACGGTGCGATTTTTTAAAAAAGGTTTCATCAAAAGCAAACCCAAACGATTTCTATTACATCCCCGTTTTAATTGTACCTAATGAGCATATTGCCAGGAAATCAAAAGTGCTGATTTCAGGTATCGCGAACGCATTGAGCCAGTTGCAAGCTATCCCTGTCGCTTTTGCGGAGATCGTATATGGTCAAAAATTCAAATTAGCCAAAATAAAAACAGAAAGCTATTTAAATGAATTTCAAAAAGTAACTGTGCTTTTAAGGGACAGTAATAAGTTTCAATTCCACTTGAACCCTCACTGCGCTATCTGTGAATTTTCAAAGACGTGTCGGAAAAAAGCCATTGAAGAGGATCATCTCAGTTTGTTAAAAGGGATTACTCGTGAAAGAATAAAAGAATTAAATAATAAAGGGATATTTTCCATTCATCAGTTATCATATACATTCAGACCCAAAAGGAAACCCGGAAAAGTAACCCATAAAAAGCGGACAAGATCTGTTGAATTACAAGCACTGGCGATTAGGGAGAGAAAGATTTTTATTTATGACTCGCCACCGTTGTTACCCAAAGCCCGCGTGGAAATGTTTTTAGATATTGAAGGATTACCAGAGGATAATTTTTATTACTTGATCGGCTTGACTGTAAAAGCAGAAAACGAGATCAAGCACCATTATTTTGGGGCAGACACACGAACAGAACAATTAGGTATCGTACAACGGTTTTTAGCCACCGTACTATCTTATGACGATTTTGTTATTTACCACTATGGAAGTTACGAACTGACCTTTTTTAAAAAAATGAAAGAGCAACTACCTATAGTTAATAAGGATCATATTCAAAAGGTTTTATCCTGTTGTTACAATATCCTTTCTGATCTATATACCTATATCTACTTTCCAACCTATAGTAACGGCCTGAAAGAAATAGGAGAATTTATCGGTTTTAATTGGTCATCAGTAAATGCGAATGGGATTGAATCCATGTTTTGGAGAAAAAACTGGGAAACTTTAAAACAGGACTCCATAAAAGAAGAACTTATTATTTATAACGAGGAAGACTGTCGGGTGTTAATTAATTTAAAGCAAATCATCTCTGCGATTATTGAAAAAAATAGCAGCACTGTGGATGATTTGAAAGTTAACTATGTAAAGGATTTACAAAAAGAACAGAAAACCACCTTTATTGTCCATGAATCTTTTTTTCCGGAAATAAAGTTCATCAACGAATGCTCCTACTTCGACTATCAGCGCGACAAAGTTTACACCAAAACAAAGGAAAGCAGGAAAAAGGCTAAAGGGGAAACTGTTAAAAAATACAAATATTTCTATAATTTAAGACCCAACAAGGTTGTTGACATCAAAAGACAAACGTGCGAACAATGTAAAAGTGGGCTGGTTTATGCAGCAAAAAATCTTTCCAGGAAGATTGTTGATTTAAAATTTTCGCTAAACGGGGTAAGGGTGTTAATAACGCAGTATAATTCAAATAAATATGCTTGTATTACATGTAAACATAGATTTATACCACATGAATATCCAACATTAAGGTTAAAATTGGGGCATAATTTAATCTCCTGGGCCATATTTCAGCATATTGTTAATAAACAGGGTTTTAATGTCATTGAGAATAATTTCAAAGAGTTATTCCATTTATCTATTTCCAATACTACTTTCTTTGCCTGTAAAAATTATTTTATAAGGTATTATGAATCAACTTATCAGGAATTATTGAACAGCATTATAAAAAGCGATGTTTTATATGTAGATGAAACACCATTTTCCATGCAGTTCGAAAAAGGCTATGTTTGGGTATTTACTAATGGAAGTGAAGTCGTATCAATATATAAATCCAATCGGGAAGCAGGTTTTCTAAAGGAAATGTTAAAGGATTTCAAAGGTGTTTTAGTGACGGATTTCTACAATGCCTATGATGCGCTTAATTGCTGTCAACAAAAGTGCCTTATCCACTTTATTAGAGACTTCAACTCTGATCTGATTAAAAATTCGTTTAACGAGGAGTTTAAAGCTATTGCAAAAGATTTTACCATACTACTGCAAAAAATAGTTTTGGCAATCAATCGATTTGGATTAAAGCATTACCATCTGAAAAAATATCAAAAAGAAGCGTTTCGCTTTTTTACAAATACTTTAACACGAACATATCAAACCGAAATAGCGCAGCAATATCAAAACAGACTAAAGAGAAATCAATATACACTATTTGAATTTCTTAATCATGATAATGTTGCCTGGAATAATAGCAACGCAGAACACGCCATTAAGATATTAGCTTTACATGCAAATAAGAACATCAATGCCTTTAGAAAAACAAGAATCGATGATTATTTGAAGATTATGAGTATTTATCAAACGTGTGAGTATAAAAATATCAGCTTCTTGAAATTTTTGCTTTCTCGGAAAATAGTACTAAAAGCCTTTAAAAAATAAGAATTTCCGTACAATAGCCTGTTGCATGAGATCAATTGGAACTGGAATAATTAGTTTCCTAAATTTGGAACAGGCTAAAATTTCTATCTTAAATGAAAGATGACCGATTAAATCTATACAAAGCCCTATTCAAAGGTAGAGATGATGTATTTGCATTAAGGTGGGAGAAAGGTGGCAAAAGCAGCTATATGCCAGCTTACAGGTTCGATTCGCACCGATATAAGCTACATCAAATGAAAGGCGGCACTTTTCAAACCTTCACTGATAAAACATACCAACCATTAACAGACGACCAATTAATTAAACATCTCAAAGGTGAGCAGGTTGTAGGTCTCTATCCATTATTACAGGATAACACATCCTGTCTTATTGCAGCAGATTTTGACGAAGCAGATTGGATCGAGGAATGCAGGACATTTATCAAAATCTGTGAGGAGTATGATATACCCGCCTATTTAGAGCGATCTCGTTCCGGCAAAGGCGGCCACGTATGGGTGTTTTTTGAAGAACCCTATGAAGCATTCAGAAGCAGAAAGATAATAATGTCCCTGCTACAAAAAGCAGGTGTAATTTCGGTGTTCGATAAAAACTCAAGTTTCGACCGGCTTTTCCCAAATCAAGATTACCATTCAAAAAAAGGCTTGGGTAATCTCATTGCTTTACCGCTGAACAAAATGAGTTTAAACGATGGCAATAGCTGTTTTATTGATCCTGAAACCTTACAGCCATTTGATGACCAGTGGGCATTTTTAAAAACGATCAACAGGATCACTATAAGCCAGCTCAATTACATCTACAAAGAGCAAATTGACCAAGACGAACTTTCAACAGGGCTATTTCAAAAAGAACAACCTGCAACTGGTAAGTTGGCAATAGTATTGAACAATGAAATTCATATTAGCCGCATAGGTTTACTTGCTTCCCTTGTTGGTTTTTTAAAGGAAGAACTAAACTTTGCCAATAATGAATACCAGGTAAAAAAGAACATCAATAAAAATACTTTTGGCGTAAAACGCTACTTTAAGCTGTTGAATGAAACCTCCGAATCCATTTCAATCCCCCGAGGATTTATTGGTAGGTTATTACGGTTTTGCAAAGAGCAGCAAATTGAGTATGTGCTTGACGATCAAAGAAAGAAAGCAGAGTTAATCAATTTTAAAGGCTCTATTGCATTAAGGGAATACCAGTTACCCGCAAAGCAGGCAGCTACAAAAAAGGATTTTGGAATCATTGTCGCTCCACCGGGCTCTGGTAAAACGGTATTGAGTTTGGCCATCATAAAAGAAAAACAGCAACCGGCCCTCATTTTAGTTCATCGTAAGCAGTTGGCAGACCAATGGATAGAACGTATAGAATCATTCCTGGGAATCCCTAAAAAAGATATTGGACGTATTGGTCAAGGAAAGAACAAGCCCGGTAAACACATTACTGTTGCCATGATCCAAAGTATGGAAAAAGCACTGGCAACAGCTGAAAATGCAGAGTTGATGAATGCGTTTGGCACCATTGTCATTGATGAGTGTCACCATGTTCCGGCGGAAACTTATCAGCGTGTTATAGGGAAACTGAGTAGCTACTATATGTACGGCCTTACCGCTACACCATTTAGAAAGTATAACGATGGCAAGTTAATATTTATTCATTTGGGTGAAATCATCCACGAGGTTAAAGCACCGGAGGTGCAAAATCAAGCTGGTACGCAGATTATCATTAGGAATACCGATCTGCTTGTTCCTTTTAATACCAAAACAGACAAGTTCGAAACTCTATTTAAGATTTTGATCCATGATTCAGCAAGAAATCAACTCATTTTAAATGATGTGGTATCACAACTAAATGCTGGGAAGAAAGCTGTTATCATTACAGAACGAAAAGAGCATATTATATCCCTGCAACAATATTTAAAACAAAACTATGATACCATAGTATTAAGTGGCGAAGATTCCGACTTATCTAAAAAGTCTAAATGGGCAGCTATAAACAAGGGTGATTTTCAGGTGCTAATCACAACAGGCCAGTATTTTGGCGAAGGAACTGATATTCAAGATATAGGGTGCTTGTTTTTAGTTTACCCATTCGCATTTGAAGGAAAACTGATTCAATATATTGGCCGGGTACAACGATCAGAAATATCACCTGTTATTTACGATTATCGAGATCACAAGATCGGCTACCTTGAAAGACTATTTCAAAAAAGAAATCTGTATTATAAAAAGCTCGATCAAAGTGGCCTAACAAGCCCGATAGATGAAAGTGAAATAGTTAGTGGGCAAATCAATGAAAAAGTTGAGGTGCCAATTGAACAATTGGAGTTTAAATTTGGCAGCATTGCTTTTAAACATGCCATTGCCGACTTTAACGGTAAAGAAGTTGAATTTGAAATAGAGAATTTGAATGTCAGGCCGGAGTTTACAGTGCTTAAACCTTACTTTATCCGGTTACTCAAAAGCATAACCGTATTGGTTAACATCCAGGCGACGTTTCAACATAACAGGCTGGTATTTAAATCAGCTTCTTCCAATGATCTTGATAAAATAAACCGTGAGGTCATTGAAAGTGTAAAGTTCCGGTTCTTAAATAAAGAAATCATTAAAGGCATCCTGGCAGGTAAAGAAAATCTATTGGATGCCGCGCAAGTGCAAGGTGGCAGTGAACAATTGATTTATACAAACGAAGAGGATCTATTGGAAAACATACTGGCTCTTAAGCAGTACAAGCATCACCGCCATCTTCGGTATCTTTCCCAAAAACATGAACGATTAATATTAAAGCTGCGTTTTGTGTTGGAACCCTTCTCCTTTGTGTTTTTACTTTCAGGCACTAATCAATATCATTTGGTTTGGGAAACGTTAGATACCGAAGAAGCCACTTATATATGGCACATCGATAAATCAATTTATGAACTTGAAAGAAGTATAAAGCGGATAGATGGACTGCTTGGACAGATACGAACCAAAGGGCGGCAGCAGTATCTTGAAACTAATCCTGAGCACTTTAGCCGCATCGTACATGATTACTGTGACGACAAAGGCTTCATTATTTGGAAGGATCTTTTGGAGGAAAGGTTATATTGATTCATTTGTTGGCTATATGCTTGATTATTCTCGATATTGACTTTATTGAAATACCTTAATAGATTTGTATATTTGTATATGATGACAACAGACGTCCATATTAAAGAATTATTTCCAAAACACTTATTTTGGGATGTTGATATGTCACGTCTTGATATTGATAATGATCGTGATCTCATTATTCCAAGGGCATTAATGGCAACAACTCCGTTGACTTTTACGAATGATATCGCAAAACTTGAAATAATTTATCCGAAAGCCGTTATTGCTCGTGAGCTAAAAGACACAAAGGAAAAAGTTAGTAATCAAATTTGTCGCTTAGTTGCCCGGCGCTATCATGTTAAACAATTCGCCCGTTTTTCTAAATGAGAGCCGTTTCCGACAGCCTAATTGAAACTATTCTCGAACTTCAACGATTGTCTTCGCTATCTAACAGTACTCTTGGTGGCGGAACCAATTTAGCAATTCGGTACGAACATCGCATATCGTACGATATCGATCTGTTTTTTTCAGGCATCATTGGCAAACATGGTTATGAAGTTATTAAAGAAGAAGTCATTTCTTTTTATGGAGACAATGTTTTCGCTATAGATTATCCTTGCGATGAAGATGATCAATTTTTGTTTCAACGTTTCTTTGTCCGTAAAGACGAGACAGCTATTAAAGTAGAAATACTACAGAACATGCAAACTCATTTGGATCCCGAAATTATCAATGGCGTCAAATTGATGAATGTATATGACATTGGACCATTAAAGTTGATGAGTGCCTCTAATCGAGCTAACCATAAAGATATATATGATTTAGATTATCTCACAGATCATATATCATTAGCCGAATTAATGGAGTTACTTAAAAACAGACAACAAACCTACAATAAACCAGAGCATCAAAATATTTTTGATCAGGACGGCGAGTTTACTCCAATCGATGATCCGGATTTGCTATTAAAGTTTGAAGAACCAATGAAAGGTAGTTCTTCAAGACCCGGTCACTCTAATCCCCGCGTTGATTTTATTGAGGGAGGAAAAAATTGGCCCGTTGCAAGAAGTAGTTGGCGCCGAAAAGTAAGAGCATATTATAGAAGCATAAATAAAGATTTTCCAGGGGCCACCCCTATATGATTATTTATAGCTTACATAATTCTTTCAAATATATCCATTGGCTTATGGTGGAGTGGAGAATAATAAATTCTACACATTAAACAATAAGTTATTTATAATCAATAAATTATGCAATTATTAATGAAACTCATAGAGGAGTTTGCCAATGCTCTGGCATTAAAAACGGCATAAATAAGCCATTTATGCCGTTAGTGGAGAATATCGGAATCTCCACAAGTGTCATTTTTGATAATAAAAAGGAACTTTTTTAAAATATAGTGCTGAATTCGTGCTGAATTTACCAAAACGTTCCGTATCTTTATGTCAACAATCAGGACATGGCAACCACAAAATATTCAACCCCGGTAATTAAAAAAGGTAAAGAAATTACCCATGTACCCAAAGGTAGTAGTAAAGCTATACAACAAGCACAAAAAGTTTGGTATATAGAATATTACTATGAAGGTAAACAAATTCGAGTTAAGGGTGGTCTTAATCGTTACAACGATGACCACCTTGAAAAACAACGAAGAGCAAATTTACTTTTAGATTCAATAAAAGAGGAATTAGCATCCGGTTACAATCCTAATAACCCTGTAGAATACTTCGACAAAGAACAGAAAGCGTCAATCAGTTTAATTGATGCGATTGCCTTATTTAAAGAGTACCATATAAAACACGAAAGTAGAGTTAAAACAATAGGTACTTACATGAGTAAGTTAAATGCTTTATCAGCACACTACCCCGGTGTACTACTGAAAGATGTGACTACTCTTAAACTGGAAAATTTCGTTCACTCTAAAATTGCAGATAAAACTTATTCTCAAAATAGTGTTAAATCGGCGAAACGAATATTCGGAACTTTCTTTGGGGTTATGAAGAAATTGGAATACGTGCAAAACAACCCTAAAGATAGCTTCGATAAAAAGATTAAAAGCACTAAGGAAATAAGTGATAAACATACTCCTTACACCGATGCTGATTTAAAACGAATATTTGCCTATTTGGATGCAAAAGATAAATACGCTGCCTTGTTTTGCCGTATAATCTATTACAGTTGTATTCGTCCCGGAGAAATTAGAGGGTTACAGGTAAAAGATGTAAACCTTGATAATCTAACAATTACGATACGTGCCTCAGTTAAGAAAAGCACATCTGATAATAATAATCAAATTGTAGAAATAGATAAAAGTCTTGCTATCGAACTCGAAAAACTTAATCTTAATCAGTATACCAAAGAGTATTATTTAATGGGTTCTACCAAAAATGTTGTTGGTTCTAATCCGGTAGGTGTAAACACTCCATATGATAAGTTGATGACTGCGTTAACTAATATTGATAAAGAAGACTTAATTGAAACTCCGACGATGAATGCTGATGATAGAATTATCAATAAAGGTTATGATTTATACAGCTTTAAACACACCAGCAACATCAGGAAATATAATAGTGGTAGATGGTCGTTAGCACAAATTATGAAAGCTAACCGTCATGGTAGTATTTCAATGACCGAAATCTACTTAAAGAAATTAGGCACATTTACAGATACTAAGCATTTAGAAGTACCAGCGATATAGTGCGGTACTTATTAGTAATCAGAATTATACTGATTTACGTAATAGTCGGTAGAAAAACGTTGGGCAAGTTTATATTCCATAAACTCGTTAAATCGCATTGTATAAACGATAAATCTCCCGTCATAAAAGCTGTGGATGTTTTTTGCAACCGTTTTCGGGAAAACCATTTTACCTGCGTTGGTGAAAATTTTCATGATGATTCGAACATCAAAATCATTGGAGGTAAAGCCGGGGTCAACTATAATAAATTTGGTATGTGGGCTGTACTGAATCGCTGCCTTAATTCCAGTATTTATATGCTCGTCATTAAATGAATAACCAACAATTACAACGGTATCCGAAAAACAACAATCTCTATCAAATGCTGCTTGCATTTGCTTAAATGGAGTTAGTGAACTTTTTTGCGTCTTTTGATATCCGGTAACGATATTGGAAAGCAATATGGTTTTACCTATCTCACTTTGATATGTCGGATATGGATAGTCATTGTTAACCGCTAAATCAATACCTGTAGTTAAATAAAATTTAGGGTTAGGTAGCTGATGTTCATCTAACGGTTCAACATGCCAAAAAGCACTTCCATGCAAATTATAATGAACATTACTGGTTGTATCAATAAGAACTTTAGGAATATTAGCAGGAATGTATGAATTATAATCAATCTCTCTTCCACAATCAAAACCCTCGAAAATTTCTAAGGGGGTGTCACTATTCTCTAAAATTATTTTAAAGTTCCTGTCATAGTTCAACGTATACATTCTTAGGCAGTCATTACCAATAGATTTTGCAATCCACTTTGAGAACAGCGTATTTATTTCCTTGTTTTGTTCACTAAGCACTACTGAATGGCTTTTAGTATGATAAGCGTAATTTGAAATTCGAGATTGTATAGCAGTAAGTAATTCAGAAAGCAGATTTTGGAAAAAATGTTGTCCGGGGGTCACGTCGTTATTTGCCCGGTTTGCATATTCACTTTTAAAGCCTTTTGGAATTTCAAGCTTGAAACCGTTAGTTATGTTGTTCCCCTCAATCCCAAAATTTAGTAAAGTCAAAAATCTTTCTTGAAAAAAAGCTTGCTGAATGGACTTGATTTTTTTTCCGCTGTTGAAGTAAGAGTAATATACTATTAACTCTTCAATCACATTTATAATTGTTTCAAAATTGACAAACTCCTTTGGATAATTACAATCTTCTATTAATGTTGTATAGATAAATTTGGTTATACGTGTTGAGTTATCAGTCATGTAGTAGCCACTACTAAGAACAAGGTCTGTTAATTCTGCGGTTGATGGAGCGTTCCAACTTAGCACTGCACCTGCGCCAAATAATATTGTTGTTTTGTTGTGATGTTTTGGCATGCTTAAAGTTAAGTATTATATTTATAAGTAACTTTAAACACTCATAAATAATAAAGAGCAGAGGTATGGATACAGATTACAATAAAATTGATTGGGATACAATTGGTGCATATAATAGGGAATATCATCCAGAAACGACACTGGAAAGAGCGCAATTGCATATTGAAAACAATAATTTTCACCAAGCGATTTTAGACCTAAATTCCTACACCAAAAGCACACCCTCAACTTCAATAGGGTACTTGCTTCTCGGCAGATGTTTTTATTTAAGTAATAATCTTGTTAATGCCATAGAAGCATTTAAGAAAGGGCTTGCGCAGGCAGCAAATGAAGTTGATTATGAATTTTTGTATGAGTATGCAAGAGCCCTTTTGCATACTGGAAAAAACATAGAGGCATTGAATGTGACGGATAAAATGCTAAATCAAGAAAGTGATAATATACGAGGTTTTTTAATTAAAAGTCAAGGGTTATATGCCTTACAGGAATACGAAAAAGCTTTTTATTATTCAACTAAAGTAACCGAACTTAACGCCGATATATGGCAAGGTTGGTTAATTCGTTTCAACGTAAGTTATTCATTAAAAGATTATGCACGAGCTATCAGCGATTTTAAAAAGGTGCTGTCACTAAATAAAAATTTACGTCCGCACGAACATACTATATACGCTTCTGCGTTACTTAATTCCGGGTTTAAAGTTGAGGCTATTAAAGAATTTGAATTTGCAATGCTTGCGGGCGACACCGAAGCAAAGGAATTTTTTATTGCTTTAACAAAGAGTTAGTCTCTGTAAGCGGCTGGTTTTACTGTCTTTATTTATTTATTATTATGAATCACCTATCTCGTCTTAGCAGTAAATAGTTTTTACTTAATTGTCCACATAGTTTTTTTACTTTCTATTCTTTTAGAAAACCATCAAAAATCCCCGGAGACCCGGCAACATTCCCCCAATCATATTGTGAAACTTGACCAGTATTTAATGGGCTTATACTGCCTGTTGAATTGACTAAATGATATAAACAATAACCACTTACACCATTGCTGCTGGAATACTTTATAATTGAATAATTATGGTCATCTTCTTTTAGACCGTAGGTAATAACTGCTTGTTTTACATTGTCTGGAATATTTTTAATTACCTCCCATTTACCGGTAAAGTATAAACTATTGGTATGAAATTCTGCTTGATGAACGGCAGATGAATCAACGAGGTCGGTTTTATTTCCGGAAGTGAAAGTACCATCACAATTGAGTACTGTCGTATAAGTTGTACTTACATTAGAATACATGGGGTCTTTAATGGATTCAGTAAATTCTTTACCACAAATATCTGTCTTCTCTATATTGGATGCATCGTTACAAGATATTAGTAGCAGAGTGATAGTAGCAGAACAAAATAAGAAGATAAAATTTTTCATGTGCAATTGTTTTAAATCTTTATTCTGAAAAATTTTCAGTTTAAATAGTCAGTAATTTGTCGGCTCATGTACCTTAGAGTGTCATTCACTCGTCACTTATGCCGTTTTTAATATTAGTTTCTAAACATACATTACGACCCCGGCTCCTGGCCGGGATCATAATGGTGTATAATAACCCCTTAACATGGGGTTTGAGAACAAAATAGTACAGTTATTTTACTATTAAATCGTGTTTTTATTTAACCCTTTTTTAAGATTTTTACTGTTTGTGGGTCACCATCTAAGGTGTCATATTCCCATTGATAATTCTTTTTATTCCATAATCCCGACCACTCTAACTTTAAATCATTGGCAGAATTTATAACAGATATTTTTGCTATGTACTGAACTTTGGAATACACCGACCAATCGGTACCCGCTGTATATTGAGATTTATCTTCATTTAAAAAGAAAAGCTGATAATTTTTATCGTCAATTTTTTTAACCCAAGCGTTTATGAAGAGTTGCCCTATAAGGCATATTGCTACTTTGCCATTTTTTATACTAATGTTTTGACCACCAGTGGTATAATATCCATCTAAATTATTGTTGGCAGAAGGAGATACAATTCTTGAATTTTCACTTTTGGCTACTGTATTACCTGTTCTCCAATTCCAAAAAAACACCCCATAATACTGCTGACCATTATTTATATCCCTGCTTAACTCTACTTCTAAACCTTTTCCAGCCAAACCACCATTTTTGGTGTATTTAACAGACGGAACGCCTTTATTGGAGGTAGTGCTATTATATACAAAACCATCGTTAACAAGTGAATTCTTGAATTTCGTTTGTTCAAATTGGTTTGTTTCATAGTCCATTATGGTCATTTTATCATTGACAAAAATTACCACTAATATGCGGTTGCGGTCACTTCCTGCCGTGAGCCTATACTGTACTTCATTACCTTGCAGATGATTTTCCCCTTGCAACTTATAAGACCGTTGCCTTAATTCATTAAGTAGTTGTTTAGAGGTCAATAAAGTAAAATTGTCGAAATCTTTGGCGGTAAATCCGGTTTGCGCTTTTGCAAATAATCCAAAGCAAATTAGAAGTAGTGAAAAAAAGATGGTTTTCATACGAATGGTTTAGTTCTGCAATTATATAGCATAGGTGCTATATTTCAAAACATTATATAGCATTTATGCTATATTTAGAGATAATACTATATGCAGTTTTGTTTTGATGGCAAAAGTGCATATAGTTGAACCCATAGCGATAGAAATATTAGCAAAAAATGTACGTAAGTACCGGGTTAAAACCAATATTAGCCAAACGACCCTTGCCGAACTGGTAGGTGTTACCTACAGCCAAATCGCCCGGATTGAATTAGCGGAAATTAACACATCTGTGAGCATGATTTACTTAATAGCGATGGCACTTGAAATTGAACCGGGGCAATTGTTAGAACGGTGACTAACCTATATTAAAGTATTTACAAATACTAAAGTACATGCAATACGCACCATCTCCGGCACTGGCTTAATAAATTTTAATTCAACATTACCTTTTACCTTATCCAACTTTACAAAATCTTCAAGCTTACCATCAAGGTAAATGTTATTGAATTTTTCAGCCAACTTGTCCATTTCTCTTACAAAAGCATCTGCCTTTGTTTTTTGTAGTACTAATTCCATATTCTTTTTATTAATAAATACCCAATGGTTCATTATAATAAACCAATTGTCGTTTAATTTTTCTTTTGACTTGTTTTAGTGGCACAGGGTCAAACATTATTACCCTCGATAGCTTACGGTAAGGCTTGTCTTTCTCCCGGTGTACAGACGCTAAAAATGCTTCGTCTTTGAACAAATCCCATTTCGGAGCCGGGACATTAGCTACAGGTCTCAAATCCCAAGTATCTATCAATTCTTGTGTTTTGTTACTCCTGCTTGTAGGGTTAAGCTGTTTTAGGCAGTACCGGATTACCCTTTCTTTCATCGCCTGACTGTTTATTGTTAATACATCAACAAAACCGTATTTCTCCTGCCAGTACTTTTTAATTTTTCCTTTAAGGCTACGTAAACTGATGTTAATTTCCATTAGTATATGACTATGATAATTACTTCCGTCATGTTCATTTACCTTAAAACTTTGATTGATAAACCCCCGTTGCTCTAACCATATTAAAAGCCTTGTTACATTGTTATCATGCTTCCAAACGGTTATTAAATCATGATTAGTCAATGTTACCATAACATGATAGTTATTATATCTAAGCCCTAAGAACATGCGATTTTTATAAACTTTATCGAAATCATTAGTAACATCGTTTAGGTTAGGTTTAACTTTCTTTAACACCTTACGTCTGTGGTAACTTTCCCGATTACGTTTTCTTTTTCCGTCCTTTTTTTCTACAGGCGTTTTATATTTACTGTTCCTGTTTTTCTTTTCTGATGTGGTTGTACCAGATACTTTTTTGTTTAGTTTAATTGTTCTTTTTTTAGTAAGTAACGTTTCTCTTTCTCTCATCTTTCTCATTGTAACTTATTATTTATCAATTATATATTTGTTATTTTCCTGAATTACTTTAAATGGTGCAGTAGCGTCAAGTCCCCCATTTGGAACTATTAACATTATGCCCTTTTATATTAAATAGTCTCAAATTATCGGTTGAGCCGATAATTGACTTTAAATGACATAAGGCTTATAAAGAGTAAACTTTTTTAAAAAAAAATCTTAAAAAATTTTCTCGCTGCCTGACCGATAATTATTTTTATGTGGGGTGGTTCTCTGAATAACAGGATACGCCTGACGAGTTCAGATTTTAGATTTTGAAGAATTGCCCCGGTACTATCCATGTTTTTATGAAAGAGTACCCGGTAAGCAAATATAGTTCATCTTAAAAAGTAGTGTCACAGAAATATCATCTCAATGTCATGAAATAAGATAATTAATACGTTTGGTTACATAATATGTGTTTTTATAAAAGTATATTTACCTAAATGAAAGACTTAATCTTATCCCACATTAAAGCTGTACAGCTTATCTTAGATGACGTGATATATCCTTTAAAAGAAGACCATGACCCATTCGGCAAGTTCTTTTATTACTGGCATGTACTGGAATTTATAAATTGGATTAAAGACACTAAGCCCGATGTTTATGAATCAAATGATTTAGAAACATGCTTTAAGACTGTTGATGAGTTTGGGGAAGTTTATTTAGAGGTTTTTAAGCCCAACCCGATGCCCTTTCGTTATGAGGATGGTATACTCGGTATCGCTGTACCAATAGATACTATGATTAGGGAGTTTTACGATTATGTTATAGAATTAAAAGAAGAGGAAACGCCAACCTTACAAACGATTTTAAATAGCTTCAATCAATTTGGAGCAGAGATATTGAATGTAATAGGAGAAAGCAGCACAATCAATAAAAAGGAAATCGCTAAAGACATAGTTAAAGAGGTGTTACAACCTACCAAACCAGCCAAAAAACTCACAGAAAAAGAGCAGTACCAGCAAGATTTAGAAAATTTAAAAGCTGAACGAATGCTTAAAGGTATAAGAAAACATACTAAAAAGTAGTTTAAACGCATGTATTGTGCTTTTTACAGTGCTAAACTCGTGCTGAATAACTATGAAATTTATATTTTTACACGTAAAAAAGCCCCTAAAACAGCGTTTTAGAGGCTAAAATTGTACTGTGGAGAATATCGGATTCGAACCGATCACCTCTTCCATGCCATGGAAGCGCTC
>JAUCSE010000133.1 GCA_030445275.1 Mucilaginibacter sp. | reverse complement strand
GCATGGTGATCGCCGTCACCGTGAAGACCGGGAAAGGCTCCACCGAATTGTAATAGCCGGTGTGATCGCCGTAGGGCCTTCGTCGCGATAATCCGACAGCGACACCTCGCCCTCGATCACGATCTCGGCATTGGCCGGCACCTTCAGCGGCTGCGACACGCAGTCGGCCAGCTCGACGCGCTTGCCGCGAAGAAGTCCGGCGAACTGGTATTCGCTCAGCGTTTCCGGCACCGGCGTCACCGCCGCCAGGATGATGCCCGGATCGGCGCCGATCACGCAGGCCGCGGGCAGGGGCGCGGTTTTCTCCGAAGCCCAGCGCTGGTGATGCTGCGCCCCGCCACGATGCTTCAGCCAGCGCATGATGGTCTGGTTCTTCGACAGCACCTGCATGCGGTAGATGCCGAGATTGAAATTGTCTTCCCGCGCGTCGGTGGGGCCTTTCGTGACCACCAGCGGCCACGTTATCAGCGGCGCGGGCTCGCCCGGCCAGCAGGTCTGCACCGGCAGTTTCGACAGGTCGATATCGTCGCCGCGCAGCACCACCTCCTGGCAGGGCGCGCGCGACACCGTCTTGGGCTTCATCGCCAGCACGGTTTTCACCAGCGGCAGCAGCTCGGCGGCCTCGCCGAAGCTGCGCGGTGGCTGGGGCTGGCGCAGCTGGGCCAGCAGCTCGCCCACCTCGCGCAGGTCGGCGCCGGTGGTGCGTTCCTTGCCACCCATGGTGACACCCATGGCGACGCGCTTGACGGTGCCGAACAGGTTGACGATCACCGGCATGTCGCTGCGGGTGCCGTCGGCCTTGATCGGATTTTCAAAAATCACCGCCGGGCCACCCTCGGCGATCAGGCGGGTCTGGATCTCGGTCATCTCCAGCACGGTGGAGATGGGCTCCTTCACGCGCACCAGCTCGCCATCTTTTTCAAGACGGGTCAAAAATTCGCGCAGGGAGTCGTAGGGCATGCGGCTGTCTATAACGGAATGCGCCTGCTTTTACACGCCGGCCTTATTTGACCGGGATGGGCGGCTGGTCCTCGTTGTTGCCTTCCTGCAGGCCGCGGCCGACATGGCTGCGCTTGCGGCTGTAAAGGAAATAGACCGTCAGCCCCACCGCGCCCCAGATCGGCAGCACCAGGATCGCCATCAGCGGCAGCGACAGATACAGCCCCAGGCAGCCGATGATGGCCAGCGGCGCGATGATATAGACGCCGGGCACGCGGAACGGGCGCTTGCGGCCGGGATCGGTCCGCCGCAGCACCATCACCGAGATCGCCACCATGGTGAAGGCGAACAGGGTACCGGAGTTGGAAAGGTCGGCCAGCTTGCCCACCGGCAGCACCGCCGCCGCGATGGCGGCGCCGGCGCCGGTCACCATGGTCACGATGTGCGGCGTGCGGTAGCGCGGATGGACCGAGGCGAGCTTTTCCGGCAGCAGGCCGTCGCGCGCCATGGTGAAGAAGACACGGGTCTGGCCGAACATCATCATCAGCACCACCGAGGGCAGCGCCAGCACGGCGGCCAGGCCCACCAGCCGGCCCAGCGCCGGCCAGCCGATGGAGGCGAGCACATGCACCAGCGCTTCCTTGGAACAGACCAGCGGCTCCAGCGCGCCGCCCGCCACGATGGAGGCGCAGCGGCCCGCCATTTCGGCCGAACCCGGCGACAGCGACACACCGTTCGCCATCAAGGGCTGGGCGCCCAGCGCGCCGATCGCGCCGCTCGCCACCAGCAGATAGAACAGGGTGCAGATCACCAGGGTCCCGATCAGGCCGATGGGGACATTGCGCTGCGGGTTCTTCACCTCTTCGGCGGCGGTAGAGACCGCGTCAAAGCCGACATAGGCGAAGAAGATGGAGGCCGCCGCGCCGACCGTGCCGAGCGCGCCGGTGGGCATGAAGGGCTTGAAGTTTTCCGCATGCATCACCGGGATGGTCAGGACGATGAACAGCGTCAGGGCCGCGATCTTGATCAGAACCAGGATGGCGTTGACGCGGGCGCTCTCGGTGGTGCCGATGACCAGCAGCCAGGTCACCGCGGCGGCGATCACCACCGCCGGCACGTTGATCCAGCCGCCGACATGGGCCGCCTCCAGCAAGTCGGCCGTCGGCGTTGCGCCAAAGGCCATCTGCACTTTCGCCATCAGGGCGTCGGCGTTGCTGATGGCGGCGGGAAACTCCACCCCCAGCCCGTGCAGCAATCCCACCGCATGATTGGACCAGCCCACCGCGACGGCGCTGGCGCCCACCGCATATTCCAGGATCAGCGCCCAGCCCACCATCCAGGCCATCATCTCGCCCACCACGGCATAGGTGTAGGTGTAGGCGGAGCCCGCCACCGGCACCATCGAGGCCAGTTCGGAATAGCACAAGGCTGCCACGGCGCAGACAAAGCCCGCGATGCAGAAAGACAGCACCATCGAGGGCCCGGCCTTCTGCGCGGCCTCGGCGGTCAGGACGAAAATGCCGGTGCCGATGACGGCGCCGATGCCCAGCAAGGTGAGCTGGAAGGGGCCCAGCGAACGCTGCAACGACTTCTTCTCGGCCGTCGCCAGAATGGCTTCCAGCGATTTGACGCGCCCGAACAGCATGAATTTCCCCTTGAAAGCACAGATTTCTTGGCGGGAGCCTAACCGCAAATGCGGTTCACGCAAGGCCGCCTGGGCGCACCAACCTGTAAACGCCGGTCTCGCGCACCTCCCGGTCCTCCAGATCGCGCGTGACCTGCACATTATAGGTGGACAGTTTTTCCACGCCGCTTTTGGGAAAATAGCTGCGGCCCGGATCGCCCAGCAAAGCATCAGTCTGCAACTCTTTCAGCCATGCCAGCAGCCGTTCGGCCAGCGGTCGTTCGTAAAACAGATCGCCGACCAGAATCATGTCCCAATTGCCCCGCGCCTGAAAATGATCCGTGCCGATGACATCATCTTGCGTCACCGCGATGTCCTGCGCATTGACGATGGCGTTGAGGCGGATGGCGGCGCAAGAAAAGGCGTCGATGTCCGCCGCCAGCACCTGCGCCGCGCCGGCCTTCGCCGCCGCCAGTCCCACCAGTCCGGAACCCGAACCGACATCCAGCACTTTTTTGCCGCGCACGATGTCCGGATTGTCCAGTATGTAGCGCGCCAGCGCCTGGCCGCCCGCCCAGGCAAAGGCCCAATAGGGCGGCGGCACGCCATTCTCCGCCAGTTCTTCCTCGGTGGCATGCCACAGCGGCAGCACTTCGGTGGCCAGGTACAGTTTGATTTCGGGAACAAGCGGCGGCGAGATCAGCGCGGCATTGGTGGTGATGAAGTCGGCGGGAGTCACGCTGGCACGCGCGGCATCAGCCGAACCACGATGCGGCAAGAAACGCCAGCGCGACCAGCGCGCCGGCCTCGCGGTTGGAGCGGAACAGCTGCAGACAGTTTTCCGGATTGTTGATGTCCAGCTTGCGCACCTGGCCCAGCAGGTGCCAGCCCGCCGCCAGCATGACAAAGGCAAAGGGCCAACCGGCATGCTCGATGAAGCCCGCTGCCAGGATCAAGGTGAAGGCCACGACATAGAAGCGCAGGATCCAGGCGCGCGAGTTGGCGCCGAACAGCCGCGCGGTGGACTTCACGCCGATCAGGGCATCGTCATCCTTGTCCTGGTGGGCATAGATGGTGTCATAGCCCAAGGTCCAGAAGATCAGGCCGAGATAGAGCGTGCCGACGCCGATATCGAGCCGCCCGGTCTGGGCGGCGAAGCCCAGCAGCGCTCCCCAGTTGAAGGTCAGCCCCAGCCAGGCCTGCGGCCACCAGGTGATGCGCTTCATGAAGGGATAGCCCGCCACCAGCAGCAGCGAGGCTGCGCCCAGCCCGACCGCGAACCAGTTCAATTGCAGCAGGATGGCAAGTCCGATCAGGCACAGCGCCACCAGCAGCGCGGCGGCCTGTTTTGTCGTCACCGCGCCGGACGGAATGGGTCGCCCGCGCGTGCGCGCCACCTGGGCATCGATATCGCGGTCGATGATGTCGTTGAAGGTGCAGCCCGCGCCGCGCATCACCACCGCGCCGACGGCGAACAGGATCACATAATAGAAGTCGCGCCAGTCCAGGAAGCGGCGCTCATCGGCGGCCGCCCCCAGCACCAGCCCGAAGACGCAGGGCCAGAACAGCAGCCAAGTGCCGATCGGCCGGTCCAGCCGCATCAGCTGCAGATAGGGGCGCACGGGCGCCGGCATGTGCTCCACCCAGCTGGCAGGGATGGCGTCGGCGGGTTTTGCTTGTGAAGCTGTGGTCATCGGGTTCAATTGTGGCATGGCAGACGAACTAACAGAAGCGGGCGGCAAAACCCGGCTTTATGTGACCGGCGATCTGGGCGAAGGCGTGGCGCTGACCCTGGACGAGGGGCAGGCGCACTATTTGTTGCATGTGTTGCGGGCCAGGACGGGGAACCTGGTGTCGCTGTTCAATGGCCGCGACGGCGGATGGCTGGCGGAGATCGCCACCACCAAGCGCGGCGTTACCGCCACCTGCCGCAAGCTGGTCGAAGCGCAGCACGGTGTTCCCGACATCTGGCTGGCCTTCGCGCCGGTGAAGAAGACGCCGTCCGATTATCTGGTGCAGAAGGCGGTGGAGCTGGGCGCTGCGGTGCTGCAGCCGGTCTTCACCCGCCGCACCATCGTCGCCCGCATCAATGAAGAACGGCTGGCCGCCAATGCGGTGGAAGCGGCGGAACAGTCCGGCCGCTTGTCGGTGCCGGAGATCCGCAGCGCGATCAGCTTCGACAAGCTGCTGGCGGCCTGGCCTCCCGAACGCCGGTTGTTGTTCTGCGACGAGGGGGGCGATGCCAAAAGCATGACACAAGCCGCGCGCGAAAGCCGCGGCGGCCCCACCGGCATCCTCACCGGTCCCGAAGGCGGCTTCGATCCGGCCGAGCGCGCGGCGCTGCGGGCGCTGCCCTTCGTGGTGCCAGTCACGCTGGGCCCGCGCATTTTGCGCGCCGACACCGCCGCGCTGGCGGCGCTGTCAGTCTGGCAGGCCGTCGCCGGCGACTGGAGCTGAGGTCAGCGCGCGCCAGGTGAAGCATTGCGCCCCGATCACCGTGCCATAGAACAGGATGGTGAAGATGCCGAAGAGCGGGAAGGTGATGTACCACCGCCCATACAGCTGACCCATCATGGCGGTGTTGTGCGCCTGCAGCGCGGCATTGAAGGCCATGCGCTGCTCGGGGCTGGCATGGGGCGGCGGGAAGTGCGGCATGCCGTGCATCATGACGCTGAACAGGACAGTCACTTCCAGGACGATGAAGGGCGCGATGACCGCCACCAGGACCAGGAACATCCGCCAGAAATTGCCCTTGCCCAGGGTCCAGGACCGCGCCAGCGCCATGCCGCTTTCCCCCGCCGCAATGACCGGCAGCAGCAGGAAGGACAGCCGCAGCCAGGCGTAGAATACTGCGCACCACAAAGCGATGAAGCCCGCGGCGGAAACCAGCCTGGTGACGATCTGGATGGCGGGCACGGCGTTGCCGATCCCTTTCATCACCATACCCAGCAGCAGGCTGCCCAGCAGCGCCGCGAGCCATGCCAGGACCATGGCCAGCAGCAGCAGCAGGGCCGAGCCGATGAAGCGCCACAGTTTGCCGCCCAGCGAGAAATAGAACCAGCGCGGGCCGGTGCGCAGGCCCAGCGCCTGCTGCGCGATGCCGACCATCTGCATGAACATCAGCACCAGCAGGACGAGATAGAAGGGCAGGAGTATCGACCAGACATGCGCGACGGCGTGGAAGTCGCGCGCCGCCATGGCGGTGGACAGGTCCGCCATCTGGTTGCGCAGCAGGAAGCTGCCGGCGGAAATGATCGCCCAGCTTGGCCAGATCACGGCGAAAATCTGCAGGAAGTCACGCAACGCAAAACGGTACGCATGCGCGATGGTCGCGCCGACAGGAATTTTTGACATTGTGTCACCCCCTGAACCCTGGGGCGATGCTAGCAGCGATTCAGTCGTAATGCTTGTCGTACACGCCTTCATATTTGCGCCACACATCCCAGAAACCCGGCGGCGTTTCGCCCTGGAGTTGCATTTCCAGCACATCCAGATGGGCATGCCAGCCGCCCGATACGCCCAGGGCGTAACCGCGCTCGGGGATTTTGCTGTGGGTCAGGATCAGCCGCACTTTTTCGCCTTCGGGCTTCAGCAGGAATTCCACTTCGGTGGCATTGTCGGGGCCGTATTTTCCTTCGCCGAACGTGAAGACCAGGCGATAGGGCGGCTCACAGACCAGCAGTGTGTTGGTGGAAGAGTGACCCTTCTCGTCCATCTCCTTCATGGACTCCGGCGCGACCGATGTGTTCGGCGAATAAGTGCTGTGCTTCCAGGTCATCTGGAATTTCTCGCCCGGCGTGGCCGGGATGGCGCCGGTGGTGAACCACAGCTTGCGCTTGTCTTCCTCGAACAGGAACGCGAACACGCGTTCAATAGGTCCGGGCAGCAGGCGCTCGAACACCACCGTCTGCGGATTGACCAGTTTGCCGTATGCGCTCATGTCATCACCCTTCAATTGTCTTTCTTCAGCGCCGCTTCCAGCGCATCCAGTTTGGGATTCCAGAAGGCGCGGATCTGGTCCACCCAGGCGCCCAGTTCGGCCACGCCATCGGGATCCAGCGTGTAGATGCGCTTCTGCTTGTCGGCCCGCACCGTCACCAGCCGCGCCGCCTTCAGGGTCTTGAGATGCTGGGAGATGGCGGGTGGCGACAGCGCGAACCGGCCCGCGATCTCGCCCGACGACAAAGCGCCGGCGGCCAGCATCTCGACGATGCGCTGGCGGGTGGGGTCGGAAAGGGCCTGAAGTGCGGTCATGGGCTATTGATTGCGTACTAACTTAATTAAGTCAACACGAAAATACGACGTCTTGCACCCGTCACGCCCGGCCCCTAAGTACCGATCCCTTGAGGGTGCTTCATTCATGTCCATTCCCCAGTCCGGCAGCGGCCCGATCCAGAGCCGCGATGACCTTGTTCGCCATTTGTCGAAAGGCTGCCGGCCGCGCGCCGACTGGGCCATCGGCACCGAGCACGAAAAGTTCGTTTACGACCTCAAGACCCACAAGCCGGTCGCCTATGACGGCAAGCCCGGCATCCGCCAGCTGCTGGAAGGCATGCAGCGCTTCGGCTGGGAGCCGCTGCGCGAGGGCGAGCACATTATCGGCCTGACCCAGAACGGCGCGTCTCTGTCGCTGGAGCCGGGCGGCCAGTTTGAACTCTCCGGCGCGCCGGTGAAAACCATCCATGACACCTGCGCCGAGACCAACCTGCATCTCGACCAGACCCGCGAAGTCGCCAACGAGATCGGTGTCGGGGTGCTGGGCTTCGGCTTCGCGCCGTCCTGGCGGCTGGACGAAGTGCCGATGATGCCCAAGGGCCGCTACAAGATCATGCGCGAATACATGCCCAAGGTCGGCGGCTATGGCCTGGACATGATGTTCCGCACCTGCACCGTGCAGGTGAATCTCGACTTTGAATCCGAAGCCGACATGGTGAAGAAATTCCGCGTCGGCCTGGCGCTGCAGCCCATCACCACGGCGCTGTTCGCCAACTCGCCCTTCCGCGAAGGCCGCCCGTCCGGCTTCCTGTCGTATCGCGCCCAGGTGTGGACCGACGTCGACAATGCCCGCGCCGGCATGCTGCCCTGGGTGTTCGAGGATGGCATGTCGTTTGAGCGCTATGTCGATTATGCGCTGGATGTGCCGATGTATTTCCTCTACCGCGACGGCAAGTATATCGACATGGCGGGCAAGAGCTTCCGCAAGTTCCTCGCCCGCGAAATTCCCGAAGTCGCCCATATCGAACCCATGCTCAGCGACTGGGCCGACCATCTCACCACCATCTTCCCGGAAGTGCGGCTGAAGTCGTTCCTGGAAATGCGCGGCACCGATGGCGGCCTGTGGCGGCGCATCTGCGGCATGCCGGCGCTGTGGGTCGGGCTGCTCTATGACAGCCAGTCGCTCGACGCCTGCTGGGACCTGGTCAAGGACTGGACCGCCGAAGAACGCCAGGCGCTGCGGGACGGCGTCGGCAAGCAGGGCTTCAAGACCCCCTTCCGCAAGGCCACGGTGCACGAACTTTCGCACCGCATGCTGGACATCGCCACCGCCGGACTGAAACGCCGTGCCGCCCTGGACGGCGCTGGCATGAGCGAGGACGGTTTCCTCAATCCCCTGCGCGAGCTGGTCAATCGCGGCTATACGCGGGCGGAAGAGATGCTGAAGAATTACTACGGCGTCTGGGGCAAGGACATGAGCCACCTCTTTACCGAGTATAACTTCCTCTGACCTTCTTTTCCTCCGCTTCTTGTTTTCCTCCCCCGTTTACGGGGGAGGTGCTGAGCGCAGCGAAGCGGAGGGGGGAGTAAGCTCGATATCCGACGGAGTATCTCCCCCCTCCGTCACGCCGCCGCTGCGCGCCGTCGCGCCACCTGCCCCGTAAACGGGGGAGGGAAACTGCAGCGCCTATCCATTACCTGCTCAATTTATTTTCACGTGCCGCGTCCGACGCTTGGCCGCACATCCGCGGCGCGCCCTTATCCACACGTCGTCCCACGCGCCTATGATCGCCGCCTGAATTCAAGCGGAGACGAGGGGGGTACCCCCTCAAGTTCATGTGGTTCGAATGGAAGCGAATGTCAGGCCGGTTCTGAGGCTTAAAAGAAAACGCGGTGGACAGCCCGGCAATCGCAACCGCTGGATCCACGGCCTGTACAGCACACAGCTGCGCCGCCGCAGCGCGGAACTCAACGTCATCATCCGTCAGTGCGACGTGGTGATCGAAATCGCGATGGTCCTGGCAGCGCGGCGCGACCTACTTCGGATGGCGCAGGGCGTCCAGCCGCGACACCATCCAGTGCGGATATTGCACCGGCGGCGCGCTGATGGCGTCCAGCGCCGC
>JAUCSE010000136.1 GCA_030445275.1 Mucilaginibacter sp. | reverse complement strand
CGTTTTTTGCCAAAGCCCTACAGCCCTGCTCAAATCATGAAAACACTTCGTGATTTGATTGCGGCCTAGGGGGCGTTGCCGGCAACTTCGTTTATCGCGGCCATCACCTCGCCCGTCGCTGTCTGATGGATCATGTGGCCGGTCTGGGGAATGCGGTGAAACGCGCTCTGCGAAATGTCGGAATGTAATCGGGCCGATTGCTTGTCGATATCGATCAGGCGGTCGTCTTCGCCCGCGATGATGACGACAGGCATCTTCAGCTCCGCATATTTGTCCTCGAAATGGAATGCATCCGGTATCATGAGCGCCGCCTCGGCAGCCGAGGCACGGATCTGCGAAGGACGAAGCGCCATTTCCTTCGGGAACTGGTCGAACTTGGCAGGCGCCGACTTGGGTCCGAAGATCTTTGCCATCATGAGCGGCCACATCAGCCTGCTGATCATCGGCGACAGCGTGTGGCCCATGATATCGCCTACAACGGGGACAGCCGGGGCGGACAGGGCCACGACGTCCGGACGCAGGGTGGGATAGTAATATCCCGAGGCGAGAACCAAGCCGCGCACGAAGTCGGGAAACTTGAGAGCCAAGGCGACCGCGACCGATGCGCCCCAGGAGTGCCCGAGTACGATCGCCTGTGAAACGCCGAGCCGCTCGAGCGCGCGCCGGATCAATTGGGCCTGTGCATCGGGCGTCCAGACGACATTCCGCGGTCGGCTGCTGTGGCCGAAACCGGGACGGTCGAAAACGATGACCCTGTAATTCTTGGCAGCCAGGTCAACCAATCCGCTGGATTCAAAATCCTGGATCATGCTGCCGTTGCCATGCAGAAGCACCAGCGGCTCGCCCGAGCCTCGTTCCACGTAGTGCAGCCGGACACCGTCCACTTCAACGAACCGGCCGGCGGGCGGATTGTCATGCTCTGCCTTCCTCGCAAAATGACGGTTCAGAAGTGCCGTCGCCGCCAGCGCGCCTGCTGCAACTACTGCGGCGACCGCATACGAATGGCCCGCTGCAACGTTCCTGTTTCGCCTGACGGAGGTCGGAAGCCGGCTTAGTCGGTTCATTGGGGGCATGCTCACACCGCCGGCGCCTGCACGAGATGTCGGACATCCGACAATATTGCAGCGCGGGTTGAACCGTCGACAGGACGGATCGTTCCTTCTTTCTGCTCGATGAGGGCTCGGCTTAAGGCTGAATACTTGTCCGGGCAGATCGTCACTGAAGCGGCGCGAGGCTCCGGTGTTGGATGGACGGGATCAGGGAACGAAACAACTTGTTTGCTGTTTTTGGAGTCCACATGGAGGAGTACGACGATGGGCATTTTCACCAAAGACATCAAAACGATGGAAGATCTGTTCCTGCATCAGTTGGAGGACATCTACTACGCGGAACAGCAGCTCACGAAGGCCATTCCGAAAATGGCGGAAATGGCAACCAACGCCGACCTGAAGGCCGGCCTCAAGTCGCACGTGATCGATACGCAGAACCAGATCGAGCGTCTCGACAAGGTCTTCGCCAAGCTCGGTCAGCAGCCTAAAGGCACCGACTGCCCAGCCATCGACGGCCTGATCAAGGAAGCCAACGCGACCGCGGGCGAGATCGAAGACAAAGCTGTCCTGGACGCGGCCATTGTGGCCAATTCTCAGGCGGTTGAGCACTACGAGATATCCCGCTACGGCACCTTGATCGCTTGGGCAGAAGAACTGGGCCATGACGACGTCGTCAGGCTCTTGACGACAAACCTCAACGAAGAAAAGGCGGCGAATACCAAGCTCAACAGCGTCGCGCTTCGCAAGGGCGTTAACAAGAAGGCTTCTGCTGCGTAGGGGCGGATGTACACTACAAGGCAAGAGAAGGCCCGGAACGCCGTTCGGAGCCTTCTCGTTGTTGCGACCGCGAGGAACGCTGCAACAGTCGGCGGATGCCCGGAAATTTGCCGACCGGCAGCGCTTCGACGGGCCTGCAGTGACCCTCGCGCCTCTCACACCGTGTCGCCAGCCGAGGAAAATGCCTCTCGCGAGCGTGGCGAAATGACAGCTTCAGAATTGGGCCAGAAAGCGCATCCATTGGCCCGGCGATCCTTCAGTTCTAAAATCGCTTAAGCGGGCGATCGCTAGAGGCGCTAAATCCGATACGCACAAACTTGCGGAGGGGCGCGCTAACGCGGCTGCAATAGGCCAATTCGTATGAGACGCACAACCCGTTTGTTTGGCTTATTAACGCTCCTGATGCAGGCGGCAGTCGGCCGGATATACAAAGGCACTGATCGGCTTAGACAGGATTCTTCGGACTTGCCTTTTCGTCCGACAAGAATGCCTCGAGGGAAGCGCCAATTGCGATCTTGGCACCTTTTGGGACATGCCTCCACTTACGATGAATGTCGGCCTTCAGGGTTAAGGCGGAAGCAACGCGGACATCGCTAAACTGACGCGAATGACCCAACGGACATGTCATGGACGTTCGCCGGTGAAAGCTTGTTACCGAGCGCCGTGCCTGAAATGAACAAAATCGTCGAGCAAATGGTTGATTGCAATTGGGGATGACGCCGGTACATCCGAGGCGCGTACAAGTTCCAGCCGTCAAGTTTCTCTACACATTTGAGGCAGAAGCGCGATTGGCTAGTAGATTCCCGACCGGATCGGGTAATGTTAAGCTGCGGCTTAAAGGATTAGGCAGTTGAACGTCTTGGTAAGAAACAACGTCCACGTGAGTGGACGCGGAGACCGGGCTATGGTTTTCGCGCACGGTTTCGGCTGTGATCAGAACATGTGGCGTTTCGTGGCGCCCGAGTTCGAAAGTGACTTCAAAGTGGTGCTTTTCGACCACGTCGGCGCCGGTGGCTCCGACCTGGCGGCCTATGACCACCGCAGGTATTCAGAGCTTTCCGGCTACGCCGAGGACATCATCGAGATTGGGCGTGAATTGGGCCTGAATGACGCCGTGTTCGTCGGTCATTCCGTCAGCGCGATGATCGGCGTTTTGGCCTCCCTTAAGGCGCCCGATATGTTCGGGCAACTGGTTCTGGTCGGCCCTTCCGCACGCTACATCGACGACGGCAATTACGTCGGTGGCTTTAGCGAAAAGCAAATCGGAGAACTACTCGATTTCCTCGAGGACAACCACATGGGTTGGTCCGCCGCAATGGCCCCGTCCATCATGGGCAACCCCAATCGGCCGGAGCTCGGCGAGGAGCTCACCAACAGCTTCTGCCGCACGGACCCGGAGATCGCTAAGGCGTTCGCCCGCGTCACTTTTACTTCCGACAACCGTGCCGACCTGCCGAAGGTGTCTGTGCCCACACTGATCCTCCAATGCAGGGAGGACATCATAGCCTCCACGGAAGTTGGCGAGTTCGTGCATCGCCAGATTCCCGGAAGCAAGATGGTTGTGTTGGATGCTACGGGCCACTGTCCAAATTTGAGCGCACCGAAGGAAGTCGTCTTGGCGATGCAAACCTTTGTCTGAATCGGGGATCAGCCCCCCTCCCATGTCCGCTCCGGAAGGCTTCGAAGACCTGTTCGAGAACGCTCCC
>JAUCSE010000114.1 GCA_030445275.1 Mucilaginibacter sp. | reverse complement strand
GTTCGATAACCTCCTGAAGTTGGGTACTGCCTTGGAATCCTTTTTGCAAAATCATTTCTATGGCATCGTCAACACCAGTTAAGGTACTCGGCATATCATACATGATCGCTTGCGGCGCGTTGTGTTCGTCGATATGAAACCACGCAGGATGTTTCCTGAATTTAGTTTGCATAGTGTTTTCGATAAACCCATGCCGTTTATAAAACTGATCGGCCTTTTCTCTGATCAACCCTTTTAAATCTTTCGGCATGATAACTCTAAGCTTAAATTTGGTAAACTTCAAGTTATTGATCTTTAACACTTTTGTGTTTTGGACACTATCTACCAACCCCGCAATGAAATTTTTATAATAGCCGATGGCTAAAGCGGTTGTTGGATATAAACTTAAATGCCCAAGCTTGTAATGTTCTTCAATTTTAGCAGAAAATTCTTTACAGGCTGTCTCAATAGAAGTATTATCCACTCTTTTAAATCGGGGCGTATAAATACCTTTAAAATCACTCGGTAGCTTTACACCATCTTCCACTAATAAAAAAGACTTATGCTTGCCTAAAGCACCTAAAAATAACGCCATTTCCAAAATCACATTATCCCTGGGTTCGATAACTATTTTATCATCTTTCGTCAACGTCAAATCATCGGCGGTTGCTACAAAAATACCGAAATCAAAAAAACTCACCATTCTCAGCAAATTATCAAACGTGCTGCTGTTTGGTTCCCATACACCCGGATCTTGCCATAAAGTACAATCTGCAATTCCGGTCAAACAGTCTTTTACTTTTGTTGCGTATTCATAGCCTGCACCAGACGAGCCAATGAAAATATTAGGTTTTAAATCTGTCATGGTTTAATAAGCTAAAATTGATCGTTGAACAAAATAGCTATTGGCGATATCTTTTGAAGCATCTTCAATCAGGACATCCAAATCTTGCTTTAATCGGATCATATCAGGCACAACCTCATCCTTAGCTAATGGTCGTTCTAATCCGTTAGGGCTTAATACAGCCTTTCGCTTAATTGGATCATCGATAAGCAATTTCATTTCAGCCGATAAATTCTTCGCTATTTGTAATTCACTTCCAGTACTATACATTAACAATGAATTTTCCATAGAATAAGCTATCGAGGTCAATTGGAAACTTTTTAGCGTTTTCAATTCCACTTCACAATCCGCCCTAAGCGTTTTCAACAAACGAACGCCTTTCCTAAATCCGTCATACGTATTGTCGCCTTTATGATTAACATTGTTTATTGTTGCAAATGGAAAATCCCGGTGTTTGGTTTTGTTTTTAAAATCATATAGATATACCCCTTTGTAATGATCGTCGTTCGTCTCGTTGAACTTATCAGAGTAATACCAATAGCAAAATACAATATCCACTTTTCGATTTAGATTTTGATTTTCTATCGAAATGCATTTGTCACCTTTGTCATCAACAATATTATATTGTGACTTCATTATTGCGGTGGCTTGCTTGCGCATCTCACATATATCAACATCCGGGTCAGATTCCCTATATGGATTAACAGGCTGCGACTGTGGGTAAAAGTAACGGTCAATGACTGTTAAAAGGTCAAAATCACTGTGTACCTTGATATTGGTGGACGTCATAACCGAGCCCTGTGTTCTATATGCTCTGTTAAAATGAAGATCAAAATCACGTTCCAAATGTTTTTGAACATTGTTTGCAGCAGCGATTGTTTTGGCGTTGTATTTATCGCCGATTGGCTGCATGGATTCAATTAGATATTTGATGTCCTGCGGTAAGCTTGATGAACTAAATGATTTAGTTAATGCTGATTCATTCAATTCTTTATCGAACCTTCTGTTTTGAAGATTCGTTAATCTTCGTGTATAGTCTAAAGTTGGCATAAATTTTTATTAAAGTTTTGAAAAAATGCCGTCAACCATTGGTTAACGGCATATAGTTAATTATTGAAGAGATATTAAAATCGGGGCAAACTGAGAAGGTTATCCCTCTTTGTACTGTCAGGCTCTGTTTTAATATATTCATTGCCAGCCGCACTCTTTTGATGTGTTACATTAATGCTTCTATTAGCAGCGTGCACATAAAAACTATAATTGCCCGTTTTTAAATAAGAAACAACTTCCGGAACTGAGTTTTCCCAATTCCCGTTTGAGTTAGTTCCCTTAACTCTAACAATATGTTCGGCCGAATCCGTTTCAGCCGACATTTCTAACATGTGTAATTCTATTACTCATTCCTGTAAGTATTAATTTTGAAATTTAATGTAAATGCTGTCTGATTAAAATGGCGGAGAAACAGACAACCACAAGCCGGGTGAGTAAAAAAGAAATTACAATTTCACTTTAATTAAAAAATTAAAGTAACTTTAATAACTTTGTAAAAAGATTAAGAAAAATCTGCGTGGTGGTAAGCCAACAGTAAATTACTCTCACCAAGTAATTTTTTAAATAGGTTGTTATTGCAAGTAACAACCTATTTTATTTATACCGTACCTCCCTCATTAGAAGTGCTTTTTTCTTTACGTTTAATGTCTTTCCTTTTTCTAAGGATAAATATTTCTTTATCTTCATATTCGCTTTTCTCTATATCAAACATAATAGTGTACTCTTTGTATTTAAACCCTAATTTCTGAAAGGCATCACCAACGTTCAAATAATAGTAATCTCCAGCTTTAGCTACCTTTCCTACACCATCTGCTGTATCTGTAGGTATTAAATACATTACATTCTCATCCTCTTCATCTGTAGCTAACAAATAAGAACCTTGGTTCTTCAATTGCATAACTTCTATAGCCTCTATATTGAATCCCAATTTTCCTGTACTGTGAATAGTAGCTTTCGCCTTGTTAATCTCAATTTTAAAAATTTTCGGTTTCATTATACAAATATTGCAAAAAATAATCGACAATTCCAAATTTAATTGAAAAAACATTTTTCTCCCTTTAAATTCTAAATTTAGAATTTCAAAAAACATAAAAATAAATTTATCTTTTATTATTGTTTTCTATTTATTTCTCTTGTGTTTTATTTTGTGTATCCACAAGTAAGATTATGTGATTCTATGAATAGAATACCGATCCACTGCGAATATTCATCGTTAAATCGATAGCGGATTGTAAATAATGTTGAAAGGCACTTTTAAGTCAACTGACAAGGGAAGCGTTACCTCTAAATAACGGTGGGCATTATTTTTTTGTTTTCTTGACATTCATTTTCTTGTTAAAATGAATGTCAAATCCTTTTTCTTTTGCGAGGTAAAGTAAGGTCGCAAATGAACTTTGAGAAGATCCTTTCTGATAACAAGAATGAATTAGTTTTTCACTTTGATTTTCATCATGGTTTGCTCCATCAAGCCTGCATAGTTCTAAAAAATATTGTGTACCCAAATGTGGGTTAAAGGTGTTACTCAAAGCAAACGCAACACGAACCCAGCTTTCGTAAGACTCGGTAATTGAAAGCCCGCGTTTATTTAAAAAATGATAGATTTTTTTATAAGTAAGCTTAGATAATTCATCATTAGGTAGCGTTACTTTCAATAGCGAAGGTGTTCCTGAATAAGACTTTTTTTCATTACTGATTGTTTTTTCAACCTTTTCAGCAACCAAATGCAATTGATCGAAAACTTTGTAATTAACATTTACCTTAATATCGGGATCATAAGAAACAAAACACAATCTCGAAACATCAGACCCGGATGTGTCAACAGAAATCTCATATTTTTCTTTGTAATATATAGTAGCTGCCTTATAAGCTATCTTATGCAGATCCTCGCGATTTTCGCTCACTATCAAAAATTTCAAACCATCTCCTGACGGCGAAAGCCATACAGCCAGAATATACTGATCTTTGGAAAGCAATTCTTTAATAATGTTCAAATCTGCTCCTGCTTTGTCAATGTCTAACACAATTAGAGAACTGTATGTTGCCAAATTCCCAGCTGTTCGGGAAGGAGAGAAAGTACCGGAAAATGTGACTGCCGGCAACGTGTTTTTTAACAGTGTATATTTTTCAAACTCATTATCGGAATAAAGCTTTCGGGCTTTTTCAATTAGAGGCTTAAAAACCCCCTCTCTAAAGCTATTAAGCATCGCGTCCAAATCAACTGTCTTAAATTCGTGCTTAAAAGGCTTAGAATAGTAGCCCACTTTAAAATCTTTCATAACATTTTCAAAAATAAAAGTAATACATTTATCCCGAGGGTAGCGAAACTGTAGAAGTTAATTAAAACTCAGTCCGAGAATAATAATAATTGGGCCAATATGCGTAGGGCTTAAACCTTAACATGAGAACCACGGTTTTAAACCAACCACAACAATAGAAGTATTTCCTTTTAGCCGCTGCCCTCTTTTTTTAATATGAAAGATTTTGAAAGCTTCTTCGATTTTCACAGCATATTAGAACAAGTTATAATTTCAAGATCTAAAATCGCATTCTATATTCATAAAAACTCTTATTTAGATAGATACTGTAAGAGTAAACCCTTTTCTATAGAGGACAAAGCCAGGGCATTAGAAATCCAAATTATTAGTGATCTTCTTCCATCAAGAAAAGAATGGTCAAGGCCCAAAAAGCACGTTAACAGAAAACATTTTGATTCCACAATAGAGTTAAATCAACAATCAATACGGAATCGGGTCTATCATATACATAGGCTATTTATTACAGGCCAAAAAACTCTCTTAGAAACTCCCATTTGGTATCAAAATTTGAGAGTGTTCATTGACAACCTCGAAAAGAGGGTTTTTAAAGAGGAGTCGTTTTCATTAAGAAAACCGACCGTGTTTCCTGCGAGAAAACCTCCTTACAATAAAGCAGATATAGAGCGTCGACCTATTGCAAAATTCTTTGTGGAAGATAAAATAATTTTGAGTTTAACTAATAAGTATTTAACTCAATTGTTTGATAATATCTTTTTGGATTGCTCTTTTGCATTTCGGTCCAGAAACTCATACATGAAAGGCCCTACCTATCATGATGCGGTCGAACTTCTCAAAAAATTCAGAATAAAGCATCTTGAGACACCCCTATATGTAGCTGAGTGTGATATAAAGAAGTTTTTTGATTGCGTTGATCATGAAGTCGTGGTTCAAAAATACAATTACAATAAAAACGTACTATTGGAGCTAAATATTGAAATCCATCCTTCAGCAGAAATCATTTTTAAAGAGTACCTTAATTGCTATTCGTTTAGTGGCTCGGTTTTCCCTTTGAATACTAATGACGATTTTTGGATGGCCGCCAGTGATGTTGGAGGGCAATTCAAATGGACTCCTGAACTGAAAGAAAAATTTGATGCCGGTGAATTAATTTCGAGAAGCATTGGCATCCCGCAAGGAGGGGCGCTTTCAGGGTTAATAGTAAATTTGCTGATGCACGATTTAGATCGGGTAGTTACAAATTTGGAAAACTGGAATAAGGACTACCTTTATTTACGGTATTGCGATGATATGGTTATCGTTCACAAATCGGCAAAAGAATGCAAAATCCTTTTTGATAATTATTTCCAAGACTTATCAGGATTAAATTTAAGCCCGCACGATCCTCCCGAATTGAGGCCCAATTATACCAAGGTTTTTTGGGGTAATAATATTAAATCCAGGGATGTGTATTTATGGAGCATTAAAAAGTCAGGGCTTCACCCTCATTCTCCCTGGGTAAGCTTTTTGGGTTATATGGTTCATGAAAATGGTGATTTGAAAGTAAGAAAGAAATCTATAGAAAAGCAAGCATCAAAACACAACGCAGAATTACTGAAAGTAATTAAACGTTTGGATAAGCATTCCGATACAGAACTAATTAATCAAGAATTATCCATCAGGAGAAGCTTTAGTAGCAAATTGGCAGCGATGGCGGTGGGTAATATAAATATAAGTACATATAAAGAAACCCAGGTGACGATGTGTTGGGGCGCTGGATTTAAGTTAATTGAAAATAATAAATATACTCGATCACAATTAAAATACCTTGATTTTAGCAGGCAAAGAGCGCTGTCGAAATTAAAATTTTATTTTGCAAAAAGAGCTATACCAAACGTAAAAGAAGAAGAAAAAGAGGACTTGCCAGATTTATTAGAGAATGGCTATCCTCACTCGTTTTTCAGCATTCTTAATCGCCCCAAGTTTTAAGCACAAGCACACCCCATCCCATTTTCAACGCTTAGGCACCAAAAGCGCGAGCCGGATGAAATGTCAAGGCCCTTTAGATTTGCCTTGTGTGATTATTATTGAAAGTATCTTGTTGACAAAGAATAAGGTGAACCAAGTCAAGGCCCAGGTTAAAGACCTATGCTTCGTATTAGTCCTATTCCAAGTCCTTTAGATTTTC
>JAUCSE010000130.1 GCA_030445275.1 Mucilaginibacter sp. | reverse complement strand
GCCCGAAGATGGCCATCACGCTGTCGCCGATGAACTGGTTGGGCACGCCGCCGCTCTCGCGCACGGCCGCACCCACGGTGGCGAAATAGCGGTCGAGCACATAGGCCAGGTCGAAGGGCCACTGGCGCTCCGACAGGCCCGACCAGCGCCGCAGGTCGACGAACAGGACGGCCACGTCGCGCTCGCGCCCGAAGTTGCCCACCGGCGCGGGCCGGCCTTCGTTGGGCAGGGGCGCGAACAGCGGCGTCACCTCGATGTCGCCGCGCGGGCGCAGCTGGCAGGCCAGGCGCACGTCGCCCGGCGCGCGCACGCGCTCCAGCGTGCGCTGCTCGTCGCGCCCCGGCTCGCCGATGTGCCCGGCCGGGCCGGCCACGCGCACGCGGCAGGTGGAGCAGCGCGCGCGGCCGCCGCAGATCGACACATGGTCGATGCCGTGCGAGCGGCTCGCCTCCAGCACGCTCCAGCCGCGCGGCACCTGCACCGTGCGGCCGGGGTAGCGCAGCGTGACCGACGGCTGGCGCGACATGCGCGCGAAGCCGCTGCGCCCCCAGCGCGCGGCCAGCAACGCGAGCAGCGCCAGGCCGTAGCCCCACTTGATGTAGTTTTCAGCCGTGGCCAGCGCCTGGCCCTGCGCGGGCGTGGGCAACACGACCGGCGGCACGCCCGTCCACTGGAACTCGCGCCCCATCGACACGAAGCCCATCGCCGCCGCCAGCGGCAGCACCACCGCCACGGCCAGCAACAGGTGCGAGAAGCGCCGGTAGGCCGGCTGCACCCGCAGCGCGAAGTGCAGGCCCAGGCAGCCGTGCGCCCAGGCCGCGAGCATCATGCCCAGCTGCGCGGCGGCACCCTGCCAGTCCCACAGGCCCCAGACCACGCGCACGTACGAGCCCTCGATGCCGTAGGCCAGGTAGGCGCCGCGCATGGCCGTGAGGTGCGTGGCCAGCAGCAGCGGCAGCGCAAAGCCCAGCAGCACGCGCAGGCCTTCCAGCGGCGGCATGCGCAGCGTGCGGCGCTCCCACAGCGCGAGCACGGCCAGCGCCAGGTGCGTGGCGGCCGCGCCGTACAGCAGCGCGGTGCCCGGCAGGCTGTGCCAGAACTTCTGCACCCCGCGCAGCACCGTCTCGGCCGCCGCGAACGAATAAATGCCCAGCGCATGGTTCAGCAGGTGGGCCGTCACGTAGGCCATCAGCACCAGCCCGCTCACCCAGCGGAGATTGCGCCGCGTGGGCGGTCTCAGCGAAAAAGGGGTGGAGGGGGAACGTCTGTCCATGAACGGGTTCGAAACGGCACCCGAGCATAATGCGCGCGCCCTCACCGACCCCTGGCATGGCCAAACCTGAAACTCTCCCTTCCGCTGTCTCCACGCCTTCCCGGTCCAGCCTCGCGCTGCGCCATGTCGCGCTGCTCGAAGGCTTGTCGGACCAGCGCCTGGACCTGCTGGCCCAGCAATGCCTGTGGCACAGCGTGGAGGTCGGCAAGCCGCTGCTGCTGCGCGCCGAGCAGCAGGGCGAGGTGTTCTTGTTGGTCTCGGGCCGGGTGCGGGTGACGACCTACTCGGCCAACGGCCGGCAGGTGACCTTCCGCGATTCGGAGGCCGGCGAGCACTTCGGCGACATTGCCGCCATCGACGGCGGCCCGCGCTCCGCCGACGTCGTCACGCTGGCCTCCAGCGTGGTCGCCAGCCTGGACCGCACCGCATTCATGGCCCTGCTGCGCGACGAGCCGCTGGTGGCCGAGCGGGTGATGCAGCGGCTGGCTTCGCTGGTGCGCCAGCTGTCGGAACGGGTCATCGACCTGAGCACCCTGGGCGTGCAGAACCGGCTGCACGCCGAACTGCTGCGCCTGGCGCGCGCCGCCGGCGCCCACGAGGGCGACGCCAACCAGGCCCGGCTCGACCCCGCGCCCAAGCACGCGGCGCTGGCCAGCCAGATCAGCACCAACCGCGAGCAGGTGACGCGTGAGCTGAACGTGCTGGTGCGCAGCGGGGTGCTGCGCAAGGATGACAAGGCGCTGCTGGTGTCCGACTTGGGCCGACTGGAGTTGATGGTGTCGCAGGTGCGGGGCGACGGCGGCTGAGTTGCCTGCTTCGGGCTGGCCTCAGTCGGCCTTGATGTTGGAGCCTTCGAGTTGGCTTGTCCTTTGGCGAAGCGCTGCAGCTTGCTTTCTTCGACGTGCGTCTGGCGGAAGTCCGCGGAGCGGGCGACGGTGTTGCCGGTCAGTTCGAGCTTGGCGATGCGGCTGTTGGAGAGGTCGAGGCTGTCGAAGATGTTGCGCTCAAGGCGCACCCTTGTGCTGTTGAGGTAGCTCGCATCCACCCGGCCCATCCGGCTGTCGACGATGGTGAAGCTTTGGTTGAGCTTGGGGTCCATCAACACGTCACCTTCGACCGCGGCGTTGGTCATTTCGAGGTTGTCCAGTACGGTGTCCCGGATCGTCAGGGATTGCAGGTTCGATGCAGCCAAGTTGAATGTGCCGCGCAGCTTGCTGCCGGTGATGGAGACGTCGGCTGAAATGCCGGAGTTTCTTGGGTCGGTGGCGCAGTCGACATTGTCGAACTCGCAGCTATCAATGATCAGCTTGGCATGGCCCCGCAGATTGAACCATCGGGCCTTGCATCGGAGGAACTCGCTTTCGCCGTAGCGGCCGACTGCGCCCCAGCTGTTCGGTTCGTTGCTGGAGCTGTTGAACCGGCAGTCTTCGAACACCCTGTTCTTGCTGCCCTTCTCGGCGAACATCACTGGCTTGCCGCTCCAG
>JAUCSE010000032.1 GCA_030445275.1 Mucilaginibacter sp. | reverse complement strand
AATAATAAATTTAAGCCGGTACAATTTTTGGTGGGAAGCGGTTATTTTCATCGTAACCGGTACGATAAAGAATATATCCGTTTGAGTTCGGTGCTGGGTGCTGTCAATTTCAATACGGTAGAAGGTTTTGTATTGGATTATGAAGCCTCATATACCAAACAGATTGACAGCTTAAATAACAAATACCTGTTTTTGCGTGGTAAAGTGCGCTATGGTTTTGCCAGTGAAAAAATGCATGGAAGCGTAACCGGTAACATCCCGATGAATACGTTTAACCTGGGCTTTAACGTGGGCAGCGATGTGCTGGATCTGAATAACCAGGTGCCATTCGGTAAAAGCGATAATATGGAGTATAGCTTGTTCTCACGGTGGAACTACGAGAAGTTTTACGATAAGCAGTTTGTGCAGGTAACTTTTGGGGGCAGGGTAGCGGGCGGGTGGCTTGCCAGTTTAGGTGCCGAAGCATCAAACAGGCAATGGCTCAACAATACATCAAACTACTCATTTTTTTACGTTAACGACAGGCAATACACCTCGAACAACCCCTTCGACCCTTATGGCAACACTCCATTGTTTGCCAATAGCAAGGCATTTAAGTTGCAGTTCATCACCAGTTATGATTTTAGCAGCCGCTATGCCACCTATCCTAACGGGCGGTATTATTACCCATCTAAATACCCGCGGGTAATGATAGGTTATACCAAAGGCATTAAAGGGTTGTTCGGGTCGGATGTGGATTACGACCTGCTAAGCGCCAATATAGCTAAAGCAGATATACCAATGGGGCTGTATGGTTACACTTCGTTTTTAGTAGGTGCGGGTAAGTTTTTAAACACCAACAGTATTTATTATACCGACTATAAGCAATTTAACGGCAACAGCGTACAACAGTACAGCCCGGGCGCCAATAAGTTTTTACTGCTCGACCCGTACCAATACAGCACTGCCGACCAGTACTTTGAAGGACATTTAGAGCATAACTTTTCGGGTTTTATACTCAATAAGCTGCCTGTGATACGTAAAGCCAAACTGCAGGAAATAGTTGATTTTAACTACCTGGCCACACCAGCTTTAAAAGCTTATAGTGAGTTTGGTGTTGGAGTGGAGTATTTAGGGATTCGGGCTATGTATGGTTGGTCGTGGGATAATACCGGCCACCAAACTCAGGGCTTCCGTTTCGGCGTAAATTTAGGCAGTGGCGGTCAGAGAGGGAGGTAAAAAACCGCCTGTTCATGAGCGAACAGGCGGCCATTCAATTCTACTTACCCTAATTATGCGCTATCGCGCATAGCCTTAATTTCGTCGTGTGCGGTTCTGAGGCGCATTTTTTGGCGGGTGATGGTTTCGCGTAAAAATGATGGAAGTTCATCATCGTCCAATGCTTCTTTATATGCCCTTTGAGCGGCATCTTCGCCAAACTCGCAGCTCTCTAAAATGGCCTTGCGGTCGTGGCCTGTAAATGCTGCCTTAACATCCATCCAGGCACGGTAAATTTTGCCGCTGGTAGTACTATCGGTATCCATGTCCTCGCCTAAGGCTTGTATTTCGGTACCGAGTTCCATTTTACATTGATGACTGTCGGAAATATACCTGGTGAAAAATGCTTTCAAGTCGGCATTTTCGTCACCTGCTTCTTTCATCGCCCGTTCGTATCCTGCAATGCGGTCGTTGTTGATCTGAACCAGATCGTTCAGAACATCGATTGTTGCTTCCTTGGTTTCCATAGTATTTGTTGTTTGTTTATACTATTATAACCGAAGGGTAAATATAATGTTTTGATTAATTTAATTTCTTTTGAGATATAATTTAAATGTAAATAGAGCGGAATTGTCATGTTGAGCGTGTCGGAACACAGCGGGCAGGCCTATGCTCTATCCTTCGACAGGCTCAGGATGACAGCCCTTTTTCACCCCAACAAATTCTTAATAAACTCCGGTTTCTGGCGGCGTTTGGTAGCCTGTTCAAAGGCATAAGCTAATTTGATCAGTTCGCCTTCGCTGTAAGCTTTACCGAAAAAGGAAAACCCGATAGGTAAATTATGCACGGCACCCATTGGCACGGTAATATGCGGGTAACCGGCCATGGCGGCAGGAGAGGAGAATGAAAAGCCAGTATCGTAATCGCCGTTGGCTAAGTCGATGCAGCAGGCAAGGCCGTTGGTTGTGCCGCAAATGGCATTGAGATTATTGTCCTTCATGATAGTATCAATAACTTTACGGGTAGTTCCCAGCGATATTCTCAGCGCGTCGAGGTATTCTTTGCTGTTCAAGTCGCCCTTGGTTAGGGCAAGTTCCAGAGTCTCCTGTTTAAAGTAAGGCATAGCTGTGTCGAGGTTGGCCTTGTTAAAGTCGATCACATCCTTGATGCTTTTGATCTTATTGGTCGATCCCGCCAGGTATTTATTCAAACCATCTTTAAATTCGTACAACAACACAGTAAACTCGGCTTTGCCTGCCTCTTTTAGTTTTTCGAGCAGGTCCACTTCCACAACTGTGGCGCCTTGTGCCTTGAGTACATCGATAGTTTTTTTCAAAAGGTCGACCACATCTTCGTTAGCGCCTTTGAGGAATGATTTTTCGATACCAAGGCGTTTGCCTTTCAGGCCGTTAATATCTAAATAGGTAGTGTAATCCTGAGCGGGTTTGCTGTCGGCTGTAGCCGGATCATTGGCATCAAAACCAGTTAAAACGCTTAATAAGGTAGCGGCGTCGGCAACGGTGCGCGCCATCGGCCCGGCGGTATCCTGAGTTTTGGAGATGGGGATAATACCTGAACGGCTCAGTAAGCCAACAGTAGGTTTAATGCCAACCAGTCCGCTTATTGACGACGGCGATACGATGGAGCCATCGGTTTCGGTACCTATGCCAACCGTGCAAAGGTTGGCTGCAACGCCTGCCCCGGTGCCCGAGCTTGATCCGCTTGGGTTTCTATCCAGCACATAAGGCATTTTGGTTTGGCCGCCCCGGCTGCTCCAACCGCTGGTTGAGCGGCTGGAGCGGAAGTTGGCCCATTCGCTTAAGTTGGTTTTACCCAGTATTACCGCGCCGGCTGCACGCAGTTGCTTGATAATAAAAGCATCCTCGTGCGCGTGGTTGCCTTTAAGGGCGAGGGCACCGGCAGTGGTCATCATTTTATCACCGGTGTTAATGTTATCCTTAATTAAAACGGGTATGCCATGCATTGGTCCGCGTAGTTTACCTGCTTTCCGTTCGTGATCAAGTTTATCGGCAATTTGTAAGGCATCGGGGTTAAGCTCGATAACGGCATTAAGTTTTGGTCCGTTTTTATCGATAGCCTTTATGCGCTTTAAATACATATCGGTAATAGAGCGGGAGGTATATTCGCCGCTTTTCATTTTTTCCTGCAAAGTGGCAATAGTAACTTCGTTCAGTTCAAAATTGTCGGCCGGGTTGGCATCTTCGCTTTTGTTATCATCTTCCTTTTCGGCTGGGAGCGGAGTGGTATTACACGATGCCGCTAAAACAGAGGTTAAGGTTAAGCCCGCCAACGAGCTTGCTTTAATAAAGTTTCTTCTGTGCATTTTTAATAGGATAAGGATGTTTTATCCTATAAATATAGCAATTTGGTTAAATAACTATTTTCCGGCTGCCTGTTCTTTTTCGACTTTTTTAGTCGCTGCTATCTCATCGTCTTCGGCTTTTTGGGCAGCGTCGAGCTCTTCATTAATGATAATGGCTTCTTCTACCGAGTGGCTCTGAGTGTTTGATGGTGCCTGTTGGGTTAGCTCAACCAGCTTGCGGTAATGCTCATACAGGGTATTCAATTCGGTTTCGCTCAGGTCCTGGATGTTTAACAAACGGTTACTCGCCGAGTTATTGGCGGCTATCAATTCATTCAGCTTAAGCTGAACCGCTATCGACTCTTTATTTTGTGAACGCTGGATAAGGAAGACCATTAAAAAGGTGATGATGGATGTGCCTGTATTAACAATCAACAGCCAGGTGTTTGAGTAGGCGAAAATTGGCCCGGTAACCATCCAGATAATAATAAGGGCCATAGCTATACCGAACATCGCGCTGGTAGCGCTAAAGTTTATAATGGCTGTGCTCATACGCTCAAAAGCGGAGCTTTTATCTTTGTTATCGTCATTAGGGGTCATAAAAAATATCTGGTTTAATTGGTGAATAGCTAATACCCTGCCACAATTGGTTATTTAAATATAAGGATATCATACCGTATATCTGTAAAGCGTCAAAAAACAAATCCGATATAAACCGATAAAACCAATTTACGGTTATTTGCGGCATGAATAATACTGCCGTTAAACATGCCCATCCTAAACTAACCACTGTTACCCTTTGGGTGATGACGGTTGCTACCGGCCTGATCGTAGCTAATTTATATTATAACCAACCGCTACTGGCGCAAATAGCAACAACGTTTCATATCAGCGAAGATAAAGCGCAGCTGGTATCGATGCTTACGCAGATGGGTTATGCCACAGGCATGCTACTCATAGTACCGTTGGCTGATATGAAAAAGCGCAAAAAGCTGATGATGGTTGATTTTATATTTATTGTGATGTCATTGCTGCTCGCGGCATTTTCGCCAACCATTAGTGTGTTGATGGCGGCCAGTTTTATGATCGGGGCATCATCAACCATTCCGCAAATGCTGGTACCTATGACCGCTCACCTGGCCGAGCCGCACGAACGTGGTAAAAAGGTTGGGGTTGTAATGAGCGGTTTGCTCATCGGTATCTTGCTTTCGCGAACTATCAGTGGTTTTATAGGCTTCCATTTTGGCTGGCGGGGCATGTTTTTAATCGCCGCGGGTTTGATGCTGGTGATCTGGGCGCTGCTATATTTTATGCTGCCTGAGGTGGAGCCGCAGTATAAAGGCAATTACAGCACTTTAATGAGATCGTTGGTTACCCTGATCAAAGAAGAACCTAAACTACGTTTAGCCGCTGTGCGTGGGGCGTTGTGCTTTGCCTGCTTTGGTGCATTCTGGACGACCTTAACCTTTTTATTAAAACAGCCACAATTTAACGGCAGCAGCCAAATGGCAGGCATGTTTGGGCTGGTTGGTGTGTTTGGCGCGTTAGGAGCTTCGGCCATGGGCCGCATAAGCGATAAGATGAACCCGCACCATGTGATTACCGTTGCTGTTTCGCTGGTGGTGTTGTCGTTTATTGTGTTCGGTTTATCGAGCCATAGCTTTATAGGTTTGGTGATAGGTGTTATTTTGCTGGATATGGGTGTACAATCGACCCACATCAGTAACCAGATCATGATATTTAGCTTGCGTCCCGAAGCACGTAACCGCCTGAATACGGTTTATATGGTATCCTACTTTTTAGGTGGTGCATTCGGTACCTATGTGGCCAGTTTGTTATGGAACGATTACCAATGGACAGGCGTGTGTGTAATGGGTGGAGTATTCTCGATTGCTGCGTTGCTGGCGCATATAGCATCGGCCCCCTCTAAATCTCCCCCGGGTAGGGGAGACTTTTGATCCGTTTTAGCAAGCCCTCCCTACCGGGGAGGGTTTGGGTGGGGCTATTTTGACCCCTACAGCCGACACGGTGTAGTTTTTTACGAACTGTTTTTTGGACAGGCTAATCGCGGAATAATTTGCTTAACGGTTTAAAAATCGCTTTAAACTACTTGTACATAAATCTCTAAGAAAAGATATGTGCTTTCGCGATAACTGGCACTGAAATGGAGTAAGTATCTGTGAAAGGATACAAAATGGAAGCTGTCAAAAAAAGCGTACCTGTTAATGATGACAACCAGAAATGGGAAAACCCGGCTAACCCGGAAGCACCATCAGATGAACGGGAGAAAGAGCAAATTGAGCGTCAGTTTGAAGAAGCAAAGAGAAGGAACGAAAACCTGACCGATAGTGAAGAAATAGAGAAACATAAGCATTAATATTCAACAACGACCTTAAAACAACAAGACCATGAAAGTTATAAAATCGAGAAGAGTAAGCACGATAATGGAACGTTTTGACAACGAACTGAAAACTTTGTTGGTGAACGATCTGAAAGCGATCAGAGCTATCACAACTGCTAAAAGTGCGATATTAAATGGCATCCCGCAGGCTACCAGTTTATCGATAGCCTGACCATCATATATTCTACATCTACCTATAAAAAACAACGGGCCCTGGCATAAACCGGGGCCTATTTTTTTGTGGTGTATTTTACAATTAATGCCGCTGTTTTTGCCGACGCGCCGGGTTGGCCCATCCGTACGTCCAGTTCATCGTAGTTTTTGAGCATCGTATCGCGGTAAGCTTTATCGTGCAGCAGGTTATCCAACTCGGCTTTAACGTCGGTTGTGTTATAATCGCGCTGAATCAGTTCCTTAACCACCAGCCTATCCATAATTAAATTCACCAGGGATATAAAGCCTATTTTGATCAGTGCCCGGGCAATGCCAATAGTTACCGGGTTACCTTTATATACTACTACCTGTGGTACATTAAACAGGGCAGTCTCCAAAGTAGCCGTTCCGGATGCCACGATGGCCGCCTGGGCATTACTTAACAGGTTATAAGTATTGTTAAATACAACTGGAATAGGTGTACCATCGGTAAAAAACTGGTTGTAAAAAGCGATGTTGAACGATGGTGCACCTGCTATCACAAACTGATAACCGGGAAATTGTTTAGCCATATGTACCATCAGCGGAAGCAGATAATTAATTTCCTGCCTGCGGCTGCCGGGTAATAAGGCAATTATTGGTTTATTGGTTAATAAGCTGTTCTGTACAAAATTGGGGTCTGGCGTAAAAGCGGCTACCGCATCCAAAAGTGGGTTGCCCACATAGTCGACCTCCATATCCCACTTTTTATAAAAATCGACTTCGAACGGCAGGATGCAGAACATATGGTCGACCACGCGTTTAATTTTTAATACGCGTTTTTGGTTCCAGGCCCAAACCTTTGGTGAGATATAGTAGCAAACCTTAATGCCCTGTTGTTTGGCGAATTCGGCTATTTTGAGGTTGAATCCGGGGAAATCGATCAGGATCAATACATCGGGCTTATAAGTCAGGATATCCTGCTTGCAGCTTTTAAGATTGCCTAATATGGTACGTAGATTAGCAATCACCTCTACAAAACCCATAAAGGCCATGTCGGCGTAGTGTTTTACCAGTCGGCCGCCTTCGGCCTGCATCAGATCGCCACCATAGTAGCGGAAATCGGCCTGCTGGTCTAAGTCTTTTAGAGCCTTCATCAGGTTGGCGCCATGCAGATCGCCCGAGGCTTCGCCGGCTACCAGGTAGTACCGCATAATTTATGGTTTAGTGTATAGATCATCAAAAACAAAAATGACAAATATTTTAAGACACCGGGCTATTACAGGTTATTTTTTATCGGTCAGGACTTGCAATAACAATTCGGTTACACGCAGAACTTCTTAAACCTTTGGCAGTCTTATTGATCGTATTTAATAGTAAACAAACCAACCTTAAATAAAATGAAAAAGCTCACATTCATCATACTCGGTATAGTACTCAGTACTACGGTATTCGCACAAAAATTTGTTCCGAGGATTAAAGGGAACAGTGTTATTAATTATATCTATAGCAGCGATGGGCAAAGTTTGCCGCTGGTGTTAACGTTTAACAGCCTTGGTAACCCAACCAAAATGGACTGGAGCATTGATGGTTACGGAACAGGATCGTACGAAATGTCGGCCAAAGCACTGCAAAGTGGTAAGGGCATGGATTTTAAAGCGCCCGAGCCCGATGTACTGACCAAACTACCTGATTATAAAACTTTTGCGTGTATATCAAAAGATGCTTTCAACAACCTGGTAAAAACCCAGGGTTTTGAGTATAACGATATTAAATACAGTGTTACACCTACAGATACGGCTAATATTAAACTGAATGATAAACCACTGGATGTGATACATGCTGTGGCCACCAATGGTAAAGGCGAGATATGGGTATTGAACAACCCCGACTTCCCGCTGATATGCCGCACTAAAAACAATGCCGACGGTACCGACCTTAATTTGGTGAGTATACAATAAACCCTGTTTATTAACATTGACTCTATTTCTCAACAGTGCTGAAACACAACCTTTTGTTAATTTAGCCTTAACAGGCCATGCCTAATTTGGGGCATGAAAAAAATTTACGGATTTACGTTGTTCGTGTTGATCTGCCAGGCAGCATCGGCACAAAAATTTGTTCCGCAAATTAAAACCGGAACAGAGATGGGGTACACGGTTTCGCTGGGCGGGCAAACGGTTGGCTTTTCGTTAAAACTGAGCAGCACTGCCGACTCGCTGAAAATGAATTGGGAAGTTGACGATTATGGATCTGGAAGTTATCAGATGAGCACCAAAAGCCTGCAGAGCGGAAAAGGAATGTACCTGGAATCGCCACAGCCTAATGCCACTATTCAGGTTCCGGATAATGAAACCATGGCGTTTATCTCAAAAAATGCTTTTAAAGACATTACCCAGAAGCGCGAGATGGAATTTGGCGACCTGAAGTACGTTTTGAGCAAAAACCAGCTATCAAACATTACCATTGGCGATAAACAGCTCGATGTAGTACACGCAGAAGCGGTTAACGGCAAAACAGAGCTATGGATATTAAACAACCCCGACTTTCCACTGATATGTAAAACCAAAAACGGCACTTATGGTGTAGACCTGCTGCTGGATTATATTAAATAATAAAGGTCGACCGGCAAGATAGATTTTCGCAGTGCTATTTGTATTTATAGAATTATAAGTACATTTAGCATATGAAGAAATTTAGCCTGCTGATTGTTGCTTTAATTGTAGCCCATATTGCTGCCGCCCAGATTGTTAACCCTAAAATTGGTGTGGGGAGTGTGCTTAACTATAATGTTGTTGCTACTTCTACAGGTCAGCAGATACCACTTACATTAAACATCATCTCATTAAACGACCCGATGAAGAGAAGTGGACCTTGACGGGCCTCGGCACAGGCAGCTTCATTATTCCGGCGAAAGCCTTAGAAAGCGGCACCCGCATGCGTTTGGAAGAACCTATGCCAAACGTGGATACCCAGTTTGGCGATACCGAAACCATCATGTTTATCTCAAAGGCCATGTTTAATGATATGGTTAAAAATCAGGCGTTTACTATGAATAAAGTGAAGTTTTCGGTTAAACCAAGTGATAAGCCATTTGAGTTAGGTGGTAAGCCTTTAGATACCTTTCACGCATCAACAGCTAATGGTAAGATGGAGATGTGGATAATCAACAGTCCCGATTTTCCGGTGATATGCAAGTTTATAGGTAACCCCGGTGGGATTGATTTTGAGTTGAAAAACGTTAAAGAATAATGCTATGACGATTAAAAAAAGTAAAAAAAGCGTAGCCGTAACTGTTTTGTGGTGCGGCTTGTTAGTTGGCACCTTGGATATATTGGCAGCGTTTGCCAATGCCTACATCTCGTTTGAGATGGGGCCGATATCGGTATTGAAATATATTGCTTCGGCATTATTTGGCCCGACGGCTATTACCGGCGGTACCGATATTGTGATCTATGGTTTGCTGATGCACTACGCCATTGCGTACTTTTTTACCGCACTTTATTTCTTTTTATACCCGCGTTTAGGCGGAGCTACGCAAAACAGCATCCTGATAGGGGTATTGTATGGTCTGTTTATATGGTTGCTGATGAATCTGGTTGTAGTACCGTTCACTAAAATTCCGCACAGGCATATGCATGCACCACAAACCATTATTAATATTCTGATTTTAATGGTCATGATAGGTGTGCCGTTAGCTATACTAACCAACAACTTTTATGCCAGCAAAGCTAAACGTTAAACGTCCAGCTGTTTAATACGGGGATAGCATGGTGCGCCGTAAGATCGAACTGAACCGGCACCACCGATGCATAGTTATGCTCAAGCGCCCAGATGTCGGTGTCTTCGCCTTTGTCGTTGTTTTCTAACACGCCGGTAAGCCAGTAATAATGCCTTTTGTAAGGATCGAGGCGCTCGTCAAACTCTTCGGCCCATTTGGCATTTGCCTGGCGGCATATTTTAACGCCTTTAATATCTTTTGTATTTGGGAAATTTACGTTTAATAAAGTAGCCGGAGGTAAGCCGTTTTGCAATACCTGTAATGCTATCGACTTTACAAATTTGAGGCAGTGGCTAAAATCGGCGTTAAGCCCATAATCGTCCAACGAAAAACCGATGGATGGGATACTCTCGATAGCACCTTCAACAGCGGCCGACATGGTGCCTGAGTATAACACGTTTATAGCATTGTTTAAACCATGATTTATTCCCGATACACAAAGGTCGGGTTTTTTGCCTTTAAATATTTTGGTAACGGCAAGTTTAACACAGTCGACGGGTGTACCACTACAGCGGTACATTTCGATACCGTCGTAAATATCAACCTTATCTAAACGCAACGGCTTGCCGATGGTAATGGCATGCCCCATGCCCGATTGCGGGCTATCGGGTGCTACAACCACTACATGGCCGATCTGGCTCATAGTATCCATCAGCGCTTTAATGCCCGGAGCGGTGATGCCGTCGTCGTTTACAACAAGTATGGTAGGTTTGTTTTTCATATCGTTGCTAAATTACCAAATTTTGAAACGATAAATGACCCCGGTCAGGTTTAATGTAGTAATTCTGCAAGTCAAATGTAGCTTTAATATGATATACTTTTTATAAAACGAATAAACAGACCGTTTTAAAAGTGTTAAATTTTTGTTAAAATTGTTATTAATATCATACTAAACTGGTAGACTATTTAAAAAAATGCTTTGTTTGTGACACTTTTATTACAAATAAAATTTGCGGGGTATGTAAATTAGTGTTACTTTTACACTATCAAATCAACAGCGATGTTGATGTTTAAAAAAGTCTTCTCATAATTTAGGTTTATAATTGGTTAGTAAAAGCCTCCTGCCCATCAGGAGGCTTTGCTGTTTTATAACAATTTGTATTGTGCCCCGCTATAATTGTTAAACATTAATTTGTACGGAAAAACTTTTTTGTTACTTTTGCCACCCGCAATGGGGGATTAGCTCAGCTGGCTAGAGCGCTTGCATGGCATGCAAGAGGTCATCGGTTCGACTCCGATATTCTCCACCTGATAATCAGGCACTTATGATGTTCATAGGTGCCTTTTTTTATGCCATTTTTTTCAGTGACCTTTCAGTAACCTCCAAAGGTAGTTTAAAGAGGTTTTAAAGGGCTAAACTAGCAATTTGCCCTCTTGACTCGGCAGAATTGCATCCTGCGTTTTTGTTGACTTTTAATCCCTATATTATCGGCTTGTATCGGTTCAGTTTACAACGGATCTTTATTAAAAAAAGCTATCGGAAGAATTTTATTATTTTCGGATTTATCAAACGTTTTTACTATACATAAACCAATTTTATCCGATTTTCATCGTTATATTCAGATTTAGTTACAAAAAACACTATAACTAAGGTTTTTCGGTGTCTAAGAGGGGTGTTTTCAGATAAAATTGTTAACATTGCCTGAAGACACACCAAATTAAGTGCTGCGGGAATGTAAAGTAATGGCTATAAAATCTCTTGTAAATGAACGTGTCTTGTTGGTTAAGGTAGCTGCGGGCAATGAACGTGCATTTAAAGAGCTGTTTGATTTTTACTATAGTGATTTAGGGGAATATGTATTTAGACTAACTAATTCCTTAGCCATTTCCGAAGAGATCGTTCAGGATACTTTTATTAAAATATGGGTAAAAAGAGAAATCCTGTCGGAGCTGAAAAGTTTTAGGAATTATCTGTTTATTGTTTGCAGGAACCAAACGTATGACCAACTTCGAAAAGTTGCCTACAAGCATAACATGCAAAAGAAGCTTGAACTATATTTCCAGCAAGAATCGGAAACCGAATTTACCGAGGCTCATATTGATCATTACCGGGTACTGATCGACAACGCAGTTGATAGGTTGCCTCCTCAAGCCAAAAAAGTTTATTTGTTTAGCCGCCATGAGCGGTTAAAATATGAGGAAATTGCTATTCTTTTGAATATATCGCCAGAAACAGTAAAAAAGCATATTCAATATGCTGTTAATTTTATTAAGAAAGATGTTCATGCAAAAATTGATATGGGAATCCTGCTGATTCTGCTCAGTCCTTTAATACGGAAATAGGTAGCATCTTTGATTGGCTCTATAGGCTTAAGATGATTAATTGCCGATGCTGAATAGTCTGAGCTGGTTCAGGCTTAAAGCCGGGCAAACGTTATTGTGAGATTGGTTTGTTGTTCGTTATGCTCTTCTCACCTGATCCGCTTTATACGCCATCGCGCTGTTAAAGAAGTTCTCACACCCCGGTCTGGGAGATTAGACCGGTACAACGAAATTTATTTTTTTATTTTTCCACTACCCCCTTTTTTTGAGGCATACGTCTTTAGGCAAATATTCAGCGAAAGCTGTTTAAGTTATAAAGGGAAATAATGTCACAAACCAGATTAGAATTCTTATTTCACCAGCACTTTAACAAATTGGCATCGAGTGAAGAAGATGAGGAATTTTATTTACTTGTTGAACATTATTCACACCGTCGGCAGGTCCATGACCTGATGGAACAATACTGGAGTACTTTTAAGCCAGAGGATAATCTGTTTTCTGAAGTAGATAGAGCGCGTATATTTCAGCATATTATCGGAGATAAAACTGAACAGGCTGGAAGCGGTAGCGTGAAAGAAGGTTCCCGCAGTCGTATTTACCGTCTGGGAGTTAGAAGATGGATCGCTGTTGCGGCATCTTTGCTGTTGGTAATTAGTTCAGGGCTATTACTTTATAATTTACATTATACTGGATTTAAAAACGAGCATAATACCGAAAAGATTCCCATTGGTCGTCATACTGCAACCTTAACCTTTGCCAATGGCCATACAATAAATTTGAGTGGCATAAAAAGCGGAGTAATCATCGCGGCATCGGGCTTCAAATATAATGATGGCAGCTCGGTTGTGGATACATTGGATAAGAAAAAGGAAAAAGTTAGTGGTAATGTTGTGCAAGTTAAAGCCGAACAGTTCCTGGTGGCCAGTACACCAGTTGGGGCGACTTACCAGGTTGTTTTGCAGGACGGTACCCACGTATGGTTAAATGCGGAAAGTAAGCTGGAGTTTCCAGCCAGCTTTGCAGGATTAAAGCAGAGAACAGTTAAATTAACCGGAGAAGCATACTTTGAAGTATCTAAGCTCCGAATGGACAAAAAGGGTAAGGACGGGGGCCTGAGGATTCCTTTTATCGTGTATACTGCTGACCAAAAGGTGGAAGTTTTAGGTACCCACTTTGACATTTCCGCATATTCTGATGAGCAGAGTACCCTGAGTACCTTAATGGAAGGTGCGGTTAAGGTCTCTGCTATCGGCTCTTCTGAGTCGAGGTTATTAAAACCTAATCAACAGGCAGTTTTGGACCGTTCAAACCAAATTTATGTTCACGAAATAGATGCCGAATCAGTTATAGACTGGAAGAATGGAGAGTTTGTGTTTAATGAAGAATCTCTGGAGAGCATCATGCATAAAGTGGGCAGATGGTACGGTGTGAAAGTAGTTTTTACAAATACCCAAATTCGTCAGCAACCTTTTAGTGGGGGTGTTTCGCGTTTTGGTGACATATCTCAGTTAATTTCCGTACTGGAGTCCACTAAGCTGATCAAATTTAAGGTTGAAGGAAATCAGCTCACCATTAGTCCGTTTAAATAGCGTATCATGAACGACAAATTACCTAACCCGCCAGTCTTGGTCAGTAAAGACGGGCTTAAATCAACAAACAGATGAAAAATAGAGCACCATAGTTTGATTTCATTAATGGCGCCAATAAAAAAAACCGCAACTCAGGGTCGAATCAGAGTTACGGTAAATGCCTTATCCTACGCCAAAAAATTGAGGAAACAACTATTTAACAGATTAACAAGACAAGCAAATTTAGACATTATTGCTCACTAAAGCAATATCAATGGTTTATATCATACCACTAAGTCTTGTCACAACAAATGATAGAATGTATAAAACTTATACCAAGAAATGGTTTGCGCCTCCGTGCTTAGCGCAATTGTTAAAAACTATGAAATTAACGGTAATCATACTGATTATATCTTTAATGGAGGTAAGTGCATCCGGGCTCGCCCAGAAGGTTACTATGAACCGCAACAAAGTGTCCATTGCGGATGTGTTTTCTGAAATTAAGAAGCAGACCCAGTACCGCGTGATCTGGCCTTCGAACCTCTTTGATGCAAAAAAGCGAATTATTGTTTCTTTTAAAGATACCCCGCTTGATCAAGTTATGGATAAGGTACTTGAAGATGATGCCTTTACTTACGAAGTGATTAATAAAACAGTGGTGTTGAAAGAGAAAGAACACTCTGTACTGGATAGGATTCTCAGTGTTTTTGACAATGTAGATGTTAGTGGCCGCATTGAAGATGCCAGCGGCAAAGGTCTGTCCGGGGTTACAGTTAGGGTGGTCAACGGACCGGGGTATACCACAACCAATGATCAGGGGCTGTTTCTTCTTCCCCGTATCTCTGGAAACGCAGTGATTGCAATTTCCTCTGTTGGCTATTCGCCTATAACCATACAAATTATCAATCATACTTGCGTGGTCAAAGCACCTATTATCCAAAACGGTAAGAACCGGAAATCTGATACCACCTCAAGGCGGGGAAAAAGCGAACTTTTAACCGGCACGTTAAATAATGTGATGATCAGGTTGGCAACGACGATCTCGCAATTGCAAGAAGTAGTGGTGAATAAGGGATATTATACCACAACTCAAAGATTAAATACAGGAAATGTGGTCAAAATAACTGCTGAAGAAATTGAAAAGCAGCCGGTAGCAAATTTCCTGCAGGCCCTACAGGGGAGGGTTCCAGGTTTGATCATTACCCAGCAAAGTGGTGTGCCTGGAAGTAACTTCACGGTACAGATTCGTGGTCAGAACAGTATTTTGAACGGGAATGATCCGCTGTATATTGTTGATGGAATTCCTTATTCCTCGGATAACCTGAGCCAAGTGGTTTCGGGATACACCGGTACAGGTTCTCCCACGGCTCCGGGTTCAGCCGCAGGCCTCGGTGGACTGAGTCCGCTTAACAATATCAATCCCGCTGATCTGGAGAGTATCGAGATCCTTAAAGATGCTGATGCTACAGCTATTTACGGATCAAGGGGAGCTAACGGAGTTATTCTAATCACAACAAAGAAGGGACAGGCAGGGCCCTTATTGGTATCTGCTAATGTAAATTATGGAACCAACGTACCCACACGGCTTGCCACATTTATGAATACACAGCAATATCTGGAAATGCGTAATGAGGCATTTAAAAATGATAATGCCAAACCGGGGCCATCAGACTATGATGTTACCACCTGGGATAAAAATAAATACACAGACTGGACAACGGCATTGATAGGAAATAACAGTTCTACCGAAAACGCGCAGTTGTCTGTATCTGGAGGAACCCTTCAAACCCGCTACCAGCTTGGCTTTGATTACAGCAAACAGAATCCTCCTTATAGTGGCAACTTTTCAGATGACCGGGGATCGCTAAGGTTTAACATCAACAATACTTCCAAGAACGGGCGTTTTACGATGGGTTTTGGTTCCACTTATAGCGTGGATAACAACAATCTTCCGGGGATGGATATTTATGGTAACGTTGGCCTTGCACCCAATGCACCTGATATGCTTAATCCGGACGGATCTTTACTTTGGACCAACTATGTAAACAATCCCTATGCGGCCTTACTTAGGCCATATAACGCTTCAACCAAAAACCTGATGGCAAATGGCCAGCTTGGTTATAAAGTGATTCAGGGATTGAACATTAAAGCTGTATTTGGTTATACCAGCACAAATTTTTCTGAAACCAGAAATAATCCTGCGTCGTCAATGTTACCAACTACATACAATATAACCCAGGCCAACTCCAGTTTTGGAACGAGAAACGGAAACACCTGGAGTTTTGAACCGCAAGCAGAGTTTGAAAGGAACATGCTGAAAGGAAATGTGAAGATATTGGTCGGCTCAACTTTGCAGGGAAATGAATCGGATGGGCAAATAATTACCGGCATTTTTAAATCAGATGCTTTTCTGAACAATATCAGTGCTGCAACTACCAAAACCATTACCAATTCTTACAGTCAATATAAGTATGCAGCGGTTTTCGGTCGTTTCAGTTATAATTACCAAGAAAAGTACGTATTTAATTTAACTGGCCGTAGAGATGGAAGCAGCCGTTTTGGACCGGACCACCAGTTTGCCAACTTTGGCGCTGTTGGCGTCGGATGGATATTCTCTGACGAAAACTTTATTAAGGATCATCTCTCATTTTTGAGCTTTGGTAAAATTAGAAGTTCCTACGGGATAACAGGGAATGATCAGGTCGCAAATTATCGTTATCTGGATTCTTATACACCGAGTTCAACCTATACTTACCAGGGATCGAATGGATTAAAGCCATCGCGCCTTTATAATCCTGATTTTGCATGGGAAGCCAATAAAAAGCTGGAAGCCGCTATGGAACTGGGATTTTTAAACGACCGGATTACCCTGTCAGCCAGCTGGTTTAGAAACAGATCTTCCAATCAACTGGTAGATGTGCCATTGTCTCCTGCAACAGGGAACACCTCGGTAACGGCCAATTTACCGGCTACGGTACAGAATACAGGTTGGGAATTTATGGTCAATACGGTTAATGTCCGAAGCAGGAATTTTACCTGGAAAACTTCAGGAAACATTACTTTTGCCAGGAATAAGCTGATTTCATTTCCTAATTTAGATAACTCTTCCTACAAAAACACTTATATCGTTGGTCAGCCGGTAACTATTCTGAAACTATATAACTATGCTGGTGTAAATCCTACTACAGGACTTTATCAATTTATTAATAAAGCAGGAGCCTTAACATCCAATCCTATTTATGGAACGGATAATACTACTGTTTTTAGCGCCAGTCCGCAGTTTTATGGCGGTCTGCAAAACAGCTTTACCTATAAGGGAGTATCGCTGGATATATTTATGCAATTTGTTAAGCAAAGTGGAAAAAACCTGCTTACGGGTTGGTCAAACTTAATTGGCAGCGCCAACAACTTGCCAGTGGCTTTCCTGGGCGCGTGGCAAAAACCAGGGGATATCGCCACGATACAGCGCTATACACAGACTTATGGCGCTGCATCAACCGCAGGCACTGCAGCAGCTACCAGTAATCAGGGATGGACAGATGCTTCGTACTTGCGTTGCAAAAACGTAGCGGTTTCTTATGTGATCAATCCCCGCTTGCTGCAAAAGATGTTTATAAAATCTGCAAAGATCTACTGCCAGGCACAAAATCTTTTTACAATTACAAACTATCTGGGTGCAGATCCTGAAACGCAGGGTCTTGTACTCCCTCCGATGAAAACCATTTCCGGAGGTATTCAATTAACACTTTAATAACGTATTGTATGAAATTTATTAAATATTCTTTTAAAACCAAGTTGCTTATAATCTTACTGATTATAATTGGCTGTGTATCGTGTAAGAAGTTTGTTGATATTGGCCCGCCTAAAACAGAAGTGGTTTCTGAACTGGTATATGGCGATGAGGTCACTGCAATTAACGCTTTAGTAAGTATTTATGGTGATATGATGAGCAACAATAACTTTATAAGTGATTATTGTTCATCTTACCTGGGTTATACTGCCGACGAACTTGGCACCTACAGCACCACTCCCGCTGCATACAGCAACAATGCGTTAACCCCAGGCAATGATGATTTCTGGAGTAAGGGGTATAATTTCATCTATGAGGCGAATGCCGTAAAGGAAGGGGTTCAGAAATCAACCAAGCTTACCGATTCAACAAAACGGCAACTCATAGGGGAATCTTTGTTTATCAGGGCATTCTGTCATTTTTATATGGTAAATCTGTTTGGAGATATACCCTACGTTGATACTACCGACTACAGAGTGACCAACGTGGCTTTCAGGGAGCCGGTATCACAAGTATATGATAAAATTCTGAAGGATTTACTAAATGCCCGCGGGTTGGTTAAAGATTACTATGTAAACGGCAATAATGGGGCTTACCCAAGCCCAAGTGCTGTTGAAAGGGTAAGGCCCAACAAAGCGGTGGTTTCTGCTTTAATAGCCAGAACTTACCTGTACATGGGCAACTGGGCAATGGCAGAACAAGAGGCTGCGGCTTTAATCGGTAATCCGTCGTATTCCTTGCTTAGCAGTCTTGACCAGGTATTTTTAAAAAATAGTAAGGAAACGATTTGGCAACTGATGCCGAGCAATCCATCTTACCTTAATGGCTATTCGGGATATAATTATATTCTGAATGGTGCTTTTGGTTCACGCCCATATTTGGCTGACCCATTATGGAATGCGTGTTATCCTGGGGATAAACGAAAAACTAATTGGATGGGTACTTATTCAGGGCTCCACTTTGCTTACAAGTATAAAGTAAGTCAGGCTAATATGCCTTCGACTGAGTATTACATGGTTTTCCGTCTTGCGGAACAATATCTTATTAGGGCAGAGGCACGCGCACATCTGAATAATATTTCAGGCGCTGTGAGCGATCTAAATGTTCTTCAGGCTAGGGCAAGGGCGACTTCTACAGATCTTCCCGATTACTCTGCTTCATTGAGCCAGGCGCAATGCCTTGTTGCTATAGCTCACGAAAGGCAGGTAGAGCTTTTTACAGAATGGGGACACCGATGGCTGGATCTTAAAAGAACGGGTGCTGTAGATGCGGTATTAAAGGCTTTTAAAGGTACTACCAAGTGGCAAACAACGGATCAACTTTTTCCGCTTCCGCAAACGCAAATCACGTTGGACCCAAATATGTCCAACCAACAAAACCCAGGCTACTAATTTAACTTGCATAAGCTACGGCTTACAAATTGTGATGATAAGCTGTAGCTATGCAGGCCTATAACTTTTAACAAAAAAATATCCATGAAAAAAATAATATTATATATAGCCTGCTTGTTGCCAATAGTAAGTATTGCACAAGAAAAAAATACACTAATTAAAGGCACCGTAGACTCCAAAGATCTAACAAAGGTATTTACAATTTATTATAGCAAGGCTACACAGCGCAAAACGCTGGATTCAGTGGAAATAAAGGATGGAAAGTTTCAATTGGTTGTTCCAATGGACGGATTGGTGGTAAGTGTGATGATGTATGCCGGGCACGATGGCAAAAGCTTGAAGAGGGAAGATGTTAGAGATTCCAAGGGTTTTCTGGTTGATAAATACGGGACAGATATCCACATCAAACAATCCATCCGTATGGCTGAGTTGTCAAACAATAAGATTGAAAATGAGAAGGAGAATTATGTTAGGTATATGTATATTCCAGAGGCGGATTCTGCAAAGATCGGCTTTTATATCAATGGGCTATCTCCGATCATATTTGGCATCAACAGAAATTCAATAGATACTTCCAGTGTCGAAAAGGTCAACCAATATAAAAAGGCCGTCGCAACGCTTAAAAAGATGGATGGCTTTATACAGCAAAAGCTTAATTATCAACGTAAATATGTAAAAGAAAACCCGGATTCATACTTTAGTTTTCTTGCTGTGGAAGATATCGCCCGTTACGGTAAGGATGTAAATGAAGCCAGGACATTGTTTGCCGGCCTTTCAGATCGGCTGCACAAAAGTCCGGATGCTGCCTCAACGGATTCTTTGATAAATAAAACGTTGGACGATAGGCTTCATCCCGAAAAAGTAGCTCAACGTGCTGCATTGTTGGCACCACCCAAACCACTTGCCATCGGTGTAAAGGCTCCAGACTTTACTCAGTTTGATGTCAATGGGGAGGCGGTGAAACTGAGTGATTTTAAAGGTAAATATGTTTTGGTTGATTTTTGGGCCTCATGGTGTGTGCCATGCCGCAGAGAAAATCCAAACCTGATCAAGGCCTATCAACAATTTAAGGATAAGAATTTTACTATCCTGGGAGTGGCACTTGAAGAAAAGGGACATAAAGATGCCTGGCTGGCGGCTATTAAAAAAGATGGCTTGATCTGGCCACAAGTGGCTGATATTCAAAATGCGGATAATGAAGCGCGTAAAGCTTACAAAGTGAGCAGTATTCCAATGAACTTTTTAATAGACCCTTCCGGGAAAATCATCGCTACCAATCTAAGGGATAAAGTATTGCTGGATAAACTCTCAGAGATCCTATCAAACTAAAATATGACAAGTTACGTTAGCCGCCATCTTTATCCCTTAATACAGAATTGACGAAAAATCATTTTCTGATAGGCCAGTGGGTGGGTGGCTTTCTCACGAAAGGATATATTCATGAAAAAGATATTATTAATGATCGGCACGCTTCTGCCTGCTTTGTGTTACAGCAACCGCGCTTCTTCACAGAGATATGTAATAACCGGTAAAAGCGATGTTAAACACGGATTTTTAGTGCTAAATAATCGGATCAGCCGTGACACGATTAAGATTAAAAATGGGCGGTTCGAATTTCGCGGTAAGGTCAATCGCCCCACCCTTGCTTTGATTGAAGTTGGGGGAGGAAATGGCATCCCCGCTGAGCTTATTCTTGAAAATGGAGTGATTCGCGTCAGTCTGGTAAAAAGGGAGTTTAGGATCGGTGGCACTAAGAACAACCGAGATTATCAGCTAGTTAAAGACCAACTGGCCCCTTACAAACAGCAGATTACCGTATTGCAGGAAAAACTCTATCAGGCCCCGGCTAAGGATCAGCGAAAGATCCAGTTGAGCATCGACAGTTTGAACAAAAAAAAGGTGCTTGTTGCCGGGCCATTAATACGGAAGGATAAAGACTTCGCTAGGTTTGCAGTTTTGATGTCAGTATATCGAAATGAAACACCCGGTAACATTAGCAATTATCTGGAAATGTTTAAGACATTTTCTGCTGATCCCGGGTATGGATACATTGCTGACTTTTATAAGGATATGGTGAAAGCAGAAGCAGGCTTTCCTGTTCCAGGATTTGAGCTGAAGGACCTTACCGGGCAGGTAGTAAATTTAGTTTCGTTTAAAGGTAAGTATGTGCTGATCGATTTTTGGTTTTACAACTGTAATTTTTGCAGAAGAATGGTTCCATCGCTGAAAAAGATGTACACCGAGTTTAATCCCAAAGGGTTTGAGATCATCAGTATTTCGGTCGATCCCAAGGCAGATGAGCCGCAGTGGCGTAAAGCCGTAGCTGACGATGCTGCCCCCTGGCTCCAGTTATGGGATTATGATAAAACACTTCCGGAACAATATGGTGTCAATGGGTACCCTAATCTGTTTCTGGTGGACAAAGAAGGGAAGTTAATACAAAAAATTGTTGGCTTTACGGATGAGCCCGTACTCAGGGGGATTCTGAAAAAAAATATATTATGAGAAAAAAGTTAGTGTTGGCAATGCTGGTGTTTGCACCGGTATGTTTTTCTTTTGTTAATCAAAAAAATGAAGACCCGCTTCCGGCGCAAAAAAAGATACTTGTGCTTTTTGGAAAGATATTGAGTCAAAAACATTATCTAAAACCTGTAATTAATGATGAGTTTTCTTTGGGAATATGGAATGCCTACTTGAAGGAACTGGATGCCAGGAAGATTATCTTTTTGCAACAGGACATTGACCGGCTTAAGGATTATAACAATTATCTGGATAATGAAATACTGGGCGATTCTATTAAATTTTTACCTGAAGTAACCCGTATTTATATGCGAAGATATGGCGAAGCGGCGGTAATTTTTCGTAAGATACTGGCAAAACCTTTTGTTTTTAAGGATAAGGACAGCGTTGGCACCCAGCCGGATTTATCCACTTTTGCCAAAGACGATAATGAGCTTACAGAGCGCTGGACCCGGTTGCTCAAATATATGACGCTGGAAAGATTGGTTGCGCTTAAACAAGATAACAAATCTAAGGACAAAACGGACGCTATGCTTGAGCAATCTGCCCGGGAAAGCATCCTTAAGCAGCAAAATAGATTTCTGGTACGTATTGCCAAATATGATCAGAACCGGATTTTTAGCAATTATCTTAATGCAATTGCAAGATATTCGGATCCGCATTCAGATTACTTCCCACCATTAATGAGGGATATGTTTAATCAAACAATGGCAAACCGTTTCTGCGGTATCGGGGCGGTGCTAAAGGAAACCGATGGGGATGTTTCCATTACTTCTATTGAGCCTGGTAGTCCTTCAGCTAAAAGCGGGTTGCTGGCTACCAATGACAAGATTATAAAAATAGGCGAAGGAGGCAAGGCTGAAATGACTGATATTGCCGGCATGGAACTTTCTGATGTCGTGAATTTGATCAGGGGCGAAGAAGGCAGTACAGTCAGGGTCGTGTGTCGAAAAATTGATGGAAGAGAAATTACCGTGTCACTAATCCGCCAGGAAATGAAGCAGGAGGATGGATCTGCCAGAAGCGCAATTGTTGTTAAGGGTGGAAAAAAAATAGGCTATATTTTTCTGCCTTCATTTTATGATGATTTTCAGAATGAAAAAGGTGCGCATTGCGCTAATGATATGGCTGTCGAGGTTACCCGATTGAAGGAGCAGCATGTGAGCGGAATTGTCGTCGACCTGCGCAACAATGGTGGTGGTTCATTGAGGGAAGCCATCAAAATGGTTGGGATTTTTGTGGGACAAGGTCCAGTGGTGCAGGTTAGAACTGATGCGGAGCATGTACAAGTTTTAAATAATTCTGAGCAAAAGGCTATTTACGATGGCCCGTTAACTGTGCTTGTGAATGAGCACAGCGCATCGGCATCAGAAATATTTTCTGCCGCAATACAAGATTATAAAAGAGGAATTGTCGTCGGCGATGCAACTTTTGGTAAGGGAACAGTACAGCAAACCTTGCCATTAGGCTTAAGTGAATATGGTGCGTTTAAAATTACCTGCCAGAAGTTTTACCGCATTAACGGTAGTTCTACACAAATGAAGGGAGTGATACCGGACGTGATCCTGCCTGTTGCCTTCGAAAGCCTTGCTGTTAGGGAAGGGAAAATGCCATATGCTTTGGACTGGGATATGATCAATCCTTCCCAGTTTGTTTTAAAAGACATTCCAGCGCTTGATCAGGCTATAACAAAGGCGAGGCGGAGGTTAGCGGCCGAAGTCCGTTTTAAAACCATCGCACAACAAAACATCTGGATGGAAGACTATTTGGACAGTCGCGAACGAACACGAAAAATCGCTGAGGTTAAAAAGGATATGACAACCTTTGCGGCGATGATGAAAAGCGACGAAGCTCTGCAACAATTACCACCGGATAAAAAAATGAGTTTTAATGCTACAGGAAATGCAATGTCAGCTGCTCAAAATGAGAAATGGATACAATCTTTGTCCAGTGATATTTATATTGACCAGGCCATCAAGATTATTTTGGATCTTACATCGTAATGGGATAGATCTTATTTTACCCTGATGTAGGGGCAAACCTGTAAACTTTAAGTAAACAAAATGGTTGGTTTGATCTGTTTCAAAACAATGAGTTTGTTCAGTACCAACTAAACTTTTAATCCGCTAATCGCGATTATAGATATGAATAATTGGCTCTATCAAAAATTATCCAGGTAATCGTTTTTGACAGCTGGTATTTCAAGCAAAACCAAATGAGCAGGTTATGATAACAATAAAAAAGAAATTAACATGAAAATATTTTTTCTACTGGCGTTAGTATTAACTCTTTCAAAGTCTATGGCCCCAAACAGTCCATATACTCCAACAAGCCATATCGACCGGGAAAATGCTCATGCAATGGCCTATTTAAATTACCGACTGAGTGGTAAATTAAAAATACGGAATAGTACCTCAGGTCTCGAATTTGCTAAATCAATAGAACGAGCATGCGCAATAGCTATTGGGGCTATTGCACCTGTTTTTACGCAGAATGATATGAACGATCAACCGGTTACCCTGAGCGATTTTCGCGGGAAATATGTATTGGTAGATTTTGGGCATCCTGGTGTGGTCCTTGCCGCGTGGAAACCCCCAATGTAGTAAAGGCCTATCTAGCAGTATAAACATAAAACTTTTACTGTGCTGGGTGTTTCTTTGGATCAGCTAGGTAAAAAAGAGGCCTGGCTAGCCGTGATTAAAGCAGACGGATTAGACTGGACACAAGTCTCTGATTTAAAGTTTTGGAACAACGATGTTGCTCAACAATATGTATCCGTTATATTCCACAAAATTTCCTAATCGATCCGACCGGGAAGACCGTAGGAAAAAGTCTTCGCGGAGAGGCCTTAATAAAAAGTTAAAAGAAATTTTTGGTTCATAATTAATTCAAAGCAACCCATGAAAAAGATAATCATTGTAGCGGCCTTGTTATTTGTCGGGACCACGTTAAGAGCACAAATATTAGCACCTGTTCATTGGAGCTACGCAACTAAAAGAACGGCAAAGATGAAGTTGTTGTATTTATGAAAGCCAGCATTGATGACGGTTGGCATTTATACTCGCAAACTGTAAAAGAAGGTGGACCAGTAAAAACGACCTTTACATTCCCTGCACAAAGGCCTATAACCTGATCGGTAAACGATCGGGCCAAGGCCTATTATCAAATATGAAAAGGTATTTAGTATGGCCGTCAGCTATTTTGAACACGAGGCGATCTTTCAACAAAGGTTAAATTAAAGACCGGAAAGGCTACAATACAAGGAACTTTGGCGTTTATGGCTTGTAATGACCACCAATGCTTGCCGCCTGAAGAGATCGAGTTCAGCATCGAGGTAAAATAACAGGTTTTTGAAAAAAAAAACCAGCAATTGGGCTTGCCTCAGTAAATGAAGCAATCTGGAAGCCACAAACTTTCAGCCCGATTCGGAGCCATTTTACGTGCTATCGGATAGAGATGGGAACTTATTCCTGCCGCTACGTGGCGCTGATTATGATAGTTCCGGTTATCAAAGCTTTGGAAAATGATTTAAAAGCTTATCGGAAAAATGATGGATCCGGGTTTAATTGCAGCGATATTGGTATTGGGTATTGTTGCAGCGATGTCCCTGTATGTGATTATAAAAATGTTAATTAACCGTTATAGGAGAAAAGATGACCTGGACGGTATATTATAAGTTCTTCACTGTGTTCTTTATAGATCAGTTAATTAGAGTGATAACAGCATCTGCGGGAAGAGGATGCTGTTTATTCAATAGCCGATCTATCCCGCTGGAGTTATGCTCTATTCCCGGTATTTTTTGTATACCCTTTTCCTGAACAAATACTTTTTGACAAGAAAAATGCGATTGCAAATATTTCAACCGGCGCTCCGATTTTTTTGATTTTCTTTCATTGTATTGTTTTAGTTTACAAACACCTTACCAATTGAAACGATTGATTGTTTTATGAAATATATCTTTATAATTAATCAAACAAAGACGCAATTGCTTTATACCGCGGCGCCGGGCCCAGACCATAGCTTTAAAGACTGAATCAAATCCGAGCGGGAAGAGGTATAAAACAGCATGAGGTTATCTGCAAATTCAGCGCCACATTATGTAAATATTTCGTTACGAAACGAAAATCAGACCGATCAATTGTATAAGTGAGAAAAAATTTACATCTTCGTGTACGTACACGAAGATGTAAATTTCAACATTATTCAATTGATACCTTCGATAATGATAAAAATATTCAATGGTCAGATAATTACACCATACCGGATCATTCCCAACGGAACGATCTTAATCAAAGATGGAATAATTGTGGAGGTGGTTGCCGGAGACATACCGGTAGAAGGGGCAGCAGAAATAGATGCAAAGGGTAAATTTATTGCCCCGGGCTTTATAGACCTGCATGTACATGGCGGTGGAGGACACGATTTCATGGACTGCTCTGAGGCGGGCTTTTTAGAAATTGCAAAAGTCCACGCGCAATACGGCACCACGGCCATGTTACCAACAACCTTATCAAGCGGAAAAGAACATTTGTTGGAAACAATAGCAACGTATAAGCTGGCAAATGAAAGGAACGACTCCGGAGCACAGTTTCTGGGTTTGCATTTGGAAGGGCCCTATTTTGCAATGAGCCAGCGCGGGGCGCAAGACCCGCGTTATATCCGTGATCCAGATCCGCAAGAATACCAGGAAATATTATCCCATACTTCCGTTATTAAACGCTGGAGCGCGGCCCCGGAGTTAAAAGGCGCAATTGAGTTTGGGCGGTATTTATTATCAAAAGGAGTATTGCCCGCAATAGCGCATACTGATGCAGTATATGAAGAGGTCGTTGATGCTTTTGAAAACGGCTACACGCTGGCAACACACCTTTATTCCGGCATGTCCGGTGTAACGCGAAGAAATGCCTTTCGGTTTGCGGGTGTCATAGAAAGCGCATTTATTATTGATGCAATGGACGTTGAGATCATCGCTGATGGCATTCATCTGCCACCGCCATTATTAAAATTAATTTACAAAATCAAAGGTCCTGACCGTATTGCATTGATTACAGATGCAATGCGCGCTGCCGGCATGCCGCCCGGCAAGAGTATTTTAGGCAGTAAAGAAAACGGACTGCATGTCATTGTAGAAGATGGTGTGGCCAAATTACCCGATCGTTCGGCATTTGCCGGAAGTGTAGCAACTGCAGACAGGCTCGTGCGAACGATGGTTGACATGGCTGATGTCCCTTTAATAGAAGCGATCCGAATGATTTCCATAACCCCAGCTAGAATTATCGGAGTAGCTGACCAAAAGGGTTCATTGGTTGTCGGAAAGGACGGGGATGCGGTCATATTTAACGATAATATTGAAATAGATACAACGGTGATCAAAGGAAAGATAGTTTATCAGAAAGAGCATTGACCGACTTCGAAAACTAATAATAGCACTTGACCACATTATTAAACAACTGATACCTTTAAACCATTAAAACAATGCCCTATACAACCTACAAAGACACTCTGACTATAAAAGTATTCGAATCCAGACCATTGATGGGCTTAGCTGCTGCAAACCTGGTAAGTGAAAAAATCCGGGACCTGTTAAAAACAAAACAGTCTATTAACATGATTTTTGCAGCAGCTCCATCACAAAATGATTTTTTAGACCAATTGACTATGAAAGATATCGAGTGGAACCGTATCAATGCTTTCCATATGGATGAATATGTGGGCTTGAACGCAGAGGCTCCGCAAGGATTTGGTAATTTTTTAAAAGATCGGTTATTCAAAAAAGTACCCTTTCGTTCTGTCCAATATCTTAATGGCAATGCGGACGATCTGGAAGCGGAATGTGAAAGGTACTCAAATTTACTGACCTCCCATCCTGCCGATATTGTTTGCATGGGCATCGGAGAAAATACGCATTTGGCTTTCAATGATCCGCATGTGGCTGATTTCAATGATAAGCATATCGTCAAGATTGTAGACTTGGATATGGAATGCAGGCAGCAGCAAGTTAATGATGGTTGTTTTGATACTATAAAAGAAGTACCTACACACGCTTTAACATTAACCATTCCGACATTGCTTAAGCCCACTTATGTGTATTGTATCGTTCCCGGCGAAAAAAAAGCAAAAGCTGTTTACCAGACTTTAACCAAAAGCATAACAGAAAAGTACCCTTCAACCATTTTACGAAAACACCCCAATGCGATCTTGTTTATTGATGAAAAAAGCAGCGTACTTATTTGATATTTTAGCGGCTGCCGTCACCGATAATTTTCATCATTCAAGTCATGATAAGACCGATGTCAACAACAAATACTCTTTATAATTTAATATGAATTCTTTTAAAATGGAACAGTCCATGCGATGGTACGGCCCCGATGATCCTGTAAGTTTATCTGACATCCGCCAGGCAGGGTGCTCAGCGGTTGTGACTGCCTTGCATCATATTTCCAACGGAGATATTTGGACTGTGGAAGAGATCCAAAACAGGAAATCAACGATAGAAAATGGAGGAATGATCTGGAACGTAGTTGAAAGCGTACCGGTGCACGAAGCGATCAAAACTCAAACCGGTAATTACAAACAATACCTGGAAAATTACAAATGCACCATCCGGAATTTAGCTGCCTGTGGCATTCATACGGTCACTTACAATTTCATGCCTGTTTTGGATTGGACCCGCACTGATCTGGCCTATACTGTAGCAGACGGTTCAAAGGCACTTCGTTTTGAGAAAGCTGCTTTTATTGCTTTTGATCTGTTTATTTTGAAACGGGAAAATGCAAGGTTAGATTACACTGATCAGGAAATAGCAATAGCCGATAAATGTTTTGAGGTTATGAATGCCGATGAGAAGAAGCAGTTACAACGTAACATTACAGCTGGTTTGCCCGGAAGTGAAGAAAGCTTCACGACAGAACAATTTCAGCAGGCACTGGATGCTTATAAAGGCATTGATGCCGATAAATTACGCAGCAACCTAATCTACTTTTTACAACAGGTAATCCCTGTGGCCGATGAGCATGATGTAAAAATGGTCATCCATCCCGACGATCCGCCGTATGCGATTTTAGGTTTACCGCGCGTGGTAAGCACCGCTACAGATATCGAAGCTTTAATCAACGCCGTGCCTTCATTTAACAATGGCTTGTGTTTTTGTACGGGTTCGTTCGGTGTGCGTCCGGATAACGAATTGCCTGCAATGGTAAGGCAATTTGGTGAGCGGATCAACTTTATACACTTACGCAGTACACGCCGTAACGAGTTTGGCGACTTTTACGAAGATAATCACCTGGAGGGTGACGTGGATATGTACAATGTCGTAAAAGAAATACTGCAGGTGATGCAGAAGCGGAAATACAATATCCCGATGCGGCCGGATCACGGCCATCAAATGCTGGACGATCTGAATAAGAAAACTAATCCCGGTTACTCGGCAATTGGTCGCCTGCGCGGGTTGGCGGAGCTCCGCGGCCTGGAAATGGGCATTATGCGGTCTGCTGTTATTTAAGTTTATACTAAAAAAGAGGTAACAATTATTTATAAAAAGAATCCGATAAGATTACATGAAAAAGGACAACGAGATAGCGTTATCAGGTGTAAAGGAAATAGCCAGAAGAGCAAATGTTTCCATTGCGACGGTCGACAGGGTTATTCATAACAGACCCGGCGTATCTAAAAAAACAAAAGACAATATTCTGGCTATCATTCAGGAGTTGGATTATAAACCTAACATTCTGGCCAGAAGGCTTGCCTCAAAAAAGCTTTTGCATTTTGTTGTTTTAATACCGGCGATTTCGCAGGAAACGGAATTCTGGCAGGCACCGCTAAACGGTATCGAACAGGCTGAATCAGAAATAAAGTCATACGGAATTGTTGTTGAAAAATATTTCTTTGACCAGAATGATAAAAGCACATTTGCAAGCCAAACAAAAAAAATACTTCAAAGCAAGGTTGATGGAATTCTAATGGCACCTTCTTTTATTGAAGAATCACTGGCATTTACCAAACTATGTCAGGAACTTAAAATACCTTATGTTTTTATCAACTCTGATATTCCTAATCAGGACAGCCTTTGTTATATTGGACCTGATCTGTTCCAAAGTGGTTATTTAAGTGCACATCTGACAAACTATGCAGTCGAAAAAAATGGAAAGATGCTCATTATTAACATCTCTAAAGAAATAGACAATGATCACCATCTTTTAAGAAAAGAAGAAGGTTTCAGGGCTTACTTCCGTGATAATAATAGCCTTAATGAGATTATAAAAGCAGATATCAGGCAAACTGATTATAACTCAGTAGCAGCTGAGCTGGCAGATTTATTAAGGGTTCATCCGGATATCAAAGCTATTTTTGTAACCAACTCCAGGGTGTTTTCAGTGGCTCAATTTTTAGACGGCTCCCCTATGAATGGTATTTTATTGATTGGTTACGATTTTTTAAAAGAAAACATTGAATATCTGCAAAATGGAAATATTGATTTTCTGATCTGTCAAAAGCCACAGGAACAGGGATATAGAGGCATAATGGCGCTCTACCAAAATTTAGTGCTCAATGTTGCTGTCGATAAAGCCTATTATATGCCGATAGATATCATTACCAAACAGAATCACCGGTTTTACAGAAATTAATCACGAGAGAGGTCAGATTGATCTTCCGTTCTTGCATTGTTCCTCTTTTGTTCAAAGAATTTGCCCTATAAGTGGATAAAAATCATTTTTTATATTAAAACAGGAAGAAACTGATTTGATTTTTTAAAGAAATTTATTTTTTCGTAACATCTTTGCGATAAATTAGCTTTTTTTTCAATAAAAAACCAAAAACAATACGAAATATTAATAAAATGTCGAATTTATTTTGAACTTAATAAAATTAAACTTATTTTCGGGTACGTAACCGGAATAAAATTATAAAAATGGACAGGACAATAATTAGTATAAACTTAGTACAGTTCAATAAACTGGCGTATTTGTTAAAACCTTTTTTTTGCCTCATTTACGGGTACGTACCCGTAAATAAATAATCAGATTATTAATAAAGGAGATATTGAAAATGGGGATAAGGATAAAAAAAGAAATCGCATTTAAAACTGGCTCTTTGACCGACAAAGAGACCTTTATTTCGATGCTTATTGTAGGTGCGCTATTTTTCATATTCGGATTTGTAACCTGGGTCAATTCTATTTTAATACCCTATTTTAAGATAGCCTGCCAACTCTCAAATTTTCAATCTTATCTGGTCACATTTGCATTTTATATCTCCTATTTTATTATGTCAGTTCCGTCTTCTTTTTTACTGAAAACGGTTGGTTTTAAAAAAGGGATCATGCTTGGCCTTTGGGTGATGGCTATTGGGGCTTTTATTTTTATACCTGCCGCGCTAACCAGAACTTATGAAGTTTTTTTGCTGGGCCTTTTTACCATAGGAACGGGGCTGGCCATCTTACAATCAGCCGCAAATCCGTATATCACTATTCTTGGTCCCAAAGATAAAGCGGCGAAACGCATTAGTATTATGGGTATATGCAATAAAGGAGCGGGCATATTGGCGCCTTTATTATTCGCCAGCATGGTTCTTAAAGTTACAGATAGCGAACTGTTCAGGCAATTGCCTTTGATGGATACAGTTCATAAGAAAGAGGCGTTGGATGAATTGATCAGAAGGGTCATTCTTCCATATGCCTTTGTGGGAGCGGTGTTGTTTGGCTTTGGCGTTTTTATACGCTACTCTCCCCTGCCTGAAATTGATGCAGAAAGTGAGAGCTCTGCGCTTGCCTACGCGAACTCGGGCAAAACAAATATATTTCAGTTTCCTCATCTTATACTCGGCGCGTTGGCCATTTTTCTGCACGTAGGTACGCAAGTTATTGCAATTGATACCATCATCGGTTATGCTGACTCGATGCATATTCCGTTAATGGAAGCCAAAGTCTTTCCATCCTATACTTTATTTGCCACCATCAGCGGTTATGTTATCGGTATTGTAGTCATTCCTAAATATATCAGTCAGGTGAATGCCCTCCGGTGTTGCACGATACTGGGTATTCTGTTCACGCTGCTCATCATTTTTGCGCATGGTAAAGTCGGCATACTTGGTCATATTACGGATATTTCTATTTGGTTTGTCGTGTTATTAGGTTTAGCAAATTCAATGGTATGGGCGGGGATATGGCCGTTGGCACTAAGTGACCTGGGGCGTTTCACTAAGCTGGGGGCTTCGATTATGGTTATGGGCCTATGCGGAAGCGCTATACTGCCACTTTTGTACGGGCATTTTGCAGACTTATTTAATGTTAGAAAGGCCTATTGGGTGTTATTTCCATGCTATTTGTACCTGATATTTTATGCTTTTCATGGTTTCAAATTAAGGAACTGGCTATAACATCGTATTTACAAGGTATAATCACTCATATTTTATGTTAAATTTTAAATCAATGAAAAAATTATTATCCGCTTTATTCCTGTTAATCGTGTTCAACACGGCGTTTGCACAATCTGCCTCCCCCGGGGAGAACAGATTTCCGGTAAGAGGTTTTCACCTGGATTTAAGAAACCAGGTAATGACCATGGATGCCCTTAAAAAATTTGCCTTAAAATTAAATGAAGCGGGGATGAATACCCTGGTTATGGAATGGGAAGGCACCTATCCCTATGAAAAACACCCGCTGATACCAAATAGATATGCTTATACCAAGGATGAGGTCGTCTCATTTATAAAATATTGCAACAGCCTGGGCATTGACGTTATACCGCTGCAGCAGAGCTTTGGCCATGTTGAATATATATTGCGTAACGAGAGATACAAAGACATTCGCGAAGATCAAAAAGACTTTTCGCAGGTATGCCCTCTTGAAACCAAGGGCGATAGTGCTTTATTTACTGATTTATATAGAGAATTAGGAACTACCCACACCTCGAAATATATCCATATTGGCGGCGATGAAACCTACCTGCTTGGTCATGATGAAAAATGCCGGCTTAAAGCTGAACAGGAAGGGAAATCAAAATTGTATATTGATTATATTAAAATGCTCTGCAATATTGTTATTAAACTCGGCAAGCGCCCTGTTCTCTGGGCAGATATCGCATTAAAATATCCGGATGCCATCAAGTCATTGCCCAAAGGGACCGTTTTTGTTGATTGGAATTATGGCTGGGACATGAGCCGCTTTGGCGACCACCAAAAACTAATGGAAAGCGGCTATGAAATATGGGGATCGCCTGCAATAAGGTCAAGTCCTGATAACTATAATTTAACCGAGTGGGCAAAACACTTTAAAAATATCAGGGACTTTATCCCGGTATCAGAGAAATTGGGATACAAAGGCATGATCATGACCTCGTGGTCAACATCCGGCATTTATTCTACGGTTTTCGAATCCTCAACTGATATTGCTGATCTGTATCCTATCCGTCATGTGTATCCTCTTTCAGGTTTTAACATCCTGTTTGATGCCTACAAGGAGGGGTTGAATTCCAAGCAGCCATTGAACATTGAAGATTTTATACAAAAATACTGTAAAGATCACTTTGGTTTTAACAAAGCCCAATCCATATCTTTTTGGACTGCACTAACGATGACGCCCTATGAGATTAAACAAGGTGAGGTAGTCTCTTCAACCCCTATGAGTGTGCAGCAATTGCTGGATAGTAACCGCGTTGCGGTAAAAATACTCTATTCGCTTAAGCCAGCAAAAAACACGGAGGAGTATGCGCACTTTAAATTAATGGCTGATATCCGTGACTATTACCTACAGTACCAGGTTATCGAAAAGCAGGTTAACGATATCGCCTTTAATGCTGCCGCAACCCCGGTAGCTGTTGAAAAACTAAAAATATTAATCGCAAATTCAAAAGGGATAGATGACAGGTTCACCATGCTAAATAAAGGCTATTTAAATCCAGCTGATATTGACTATGAAAATCAGGTGAGAAATATCAAAATCATTAATTTATATAACCGTCTGTCCAGAAAAAAGTAATAGCATAACCGAGAAAAAACGACTAATCCCCAAATTTAAATCAAGAAAACTATGGCATAATTGAAAAATAAACATCTAAGGAAGCAAGAGGAAGATGCTTGCAACATCTTCCTCATAAGTTTCCAACCTTTTAATCAGGCGATTAAGGACGCCCGTATAATCACAGAATGTTCACTTTATAATCACAAAGCTATGAAAAAACAACGAAATCATAGTATCATATCATTCATTGATGTGACCAGCATATTAAAACCAAAGCAATGCTGCGTTTTGGCACTAGCCTTACTGAGCAACGTCCATGTAATGGCAGACACAAGATCAGATGCCGGTTTAATTTCAGGAAATGCTGCAACAGAAAATGCGGCGAACGTAAACAAACACCCGAATGACTCATTTTATACGCTTAATAATCAATCCGCTATACAAGACATCACGATCAAAGGAAAAGTAGTTGACGAGAAAGGTGAAGGCCTTCCGGGTGCGAATGTTATTGTTCAGGGCACGACTAAAGGTACTTCAACCAACATCAATGGCGAATACCAGTTGAGTGTGCCCGAGGGCAGCACGCTTGTTTTTAGTTTTATCGGCTATGTCCCGCAAAAAATAGTTGTTACCAATCAGGCCAGGATCGATGTTGCCATGCAATTGGACCAGGTTGGTAAAAAGCTAAATGACGTCGTTATCGTTGGATACGGAACGCAAAAGCGTTCGGACATTACAGGTTCTGTATCTTCTGTACCTAAAGAAAGATTGTCGGACCTACCCGTTACCAATGTCATGCAAGCCGTTGAAGGAACAACTGCCGGATTAAACATATCCGAAAACTCATCCACTCCAGGAAGCTCACCAAAGGTTCTGGTTAGAGGGGCAAATTCTATTAATGCCAGTACATCGCCGTTAATTGTTGTTGACGGCGTGCCGTTTAGTAACCTTGGTGGTTCAATGAATGATATTAATCCCAATGACATTGCTTCCATTGAAATCTTGAAAGACGCCTCGGCCGTAGCCATTTATGGTACCAGGGGGTCAAGCGGCGTGATCCTGATCACAACCAAACGGGGTAAGACAGGTAAACCAACGATCAGGTATAGCGCATTCGGTGGGCCGGAGTTTCAACACGAGACCCTTACGCCAATGGATGGACAGCAGTATGTACAAAAATACCTGGATTACAGTCAGCAAATGAACCTGATCCCCAATAATCCACCTGTACCCAATTTAAATGAAATTCCAAACTATAAATCAGGAACAACAACGAATTGGCTCAATGAAATATCACAGCAGGGATTTATTCAGGATCATAACTTAAGTATCTCTGGCGGAACAGATAACATAAAATATTTTCTTTCGGGAGAATACCAGGATGAGAAAGGCGTATTGAAAGGCTATCAGCATCATCGTGCTGCCATCCGTTCGAACTTTGATGCTAACCTTACCGACTGGCTTACCGCAGGCACCTCTTTGTTTTTTGCTAAAAACAATAACGATGGGGGTACTGCCAACTATAGCCTGGCCATGCAAATGAGCCCTTACGGTGTTGAGTATAATCCGAAGGGACAATATACCATTTATCCGATGTTTCCGGAGACCTTGTATACCAATCCTTTATTGGGGCTGAACTCAACTGCTGTTAACCGGTACAATGACCTGAACGGAACATTTTATATTGAGGTCAAGCCGAAATTTATTAATGGCTTGAAATTCAGGGTGAACGCGAATTACACTAATCTGCCAACCATTAACGATACCTATAGCGGCCTGAGTGCCGGAAATACCGTTGGCGGTACAGCTGTGATCAATAACACCGGAACAGATAGCTGGCTGATTGAAAACATACTTTCGTATGATAAGACCTGGAAAAAACATCATTTGGATATAACTACATTGTACAGCGCACAGGAAAAAGAATATACCTCATCCACTATTACAGGGAGCACATTCTTGAATGATGACTTATCTTTTAACAACATGGGATCAGCAGGTGTGGTTACAGGCGCATCTTTTTACAGCCGAGATGCCTTACTCTCACAGATGGGCCGTATCAACTATTCCTATAACAGCAAATACCTGCTGACCGTTACGGCAAGGCGCGATGGTTATTCAGCTTTTGGTTCAGCAACCAGCAAATATGGTTTTTTCCCTTCAGTTGCATTGGGATGGAATATATCGGATGAGCGTTTCTTAAAAACGATAGAGCAGATTGATAATATAAAACTGCGCCTGTCTTATGGAACAAGCGGTAACCAGGCAGTAGGCGCTTATCAAACAATCACCACCCAGGGCATAACCAAATATATCTATAACGGAACACCCACAACAGGATTGGTATCGAGCGCCCTAAACGTTAACGGCGTACTCGGCAATGTTGACCTCAACTGGGAAAGCACTACGGGAGCAAATTTAGGGATCGATTACTCGTTGTTTAAAAGCCGTATCAGCGGAAGTATTGAATTATATTCTACTAAAACAAAAAACTTGCTGTTAAACAGATTACTGCCGGCAATTGGCGGCTACCCCAACTTACTTGATAATTTAGGAAGTATAGCCAACAAAGGGATAGAACTTTCTTTGGCAACGGTTAACGTCAAGACCGATAAATTCACCTGGTCATCTAATTTTAATTTTTCTGCTAATCGTAACCGCATCATTTCTCTTTATGGAAATAACAGCGACGATCTGGTTAACAAATGGTTCATCGGCAAACCGCTGGGCGCAATATATGATTATAAATTGGCAGGTGTTTGGCAAGTAGGTCAGGATGCCTCAAAAATTGATCCGGGCTCAAAACCCGGTGATCTGAAATTTGTAGATGAAAACGGCGACGGAAAAATAACAGCTGCGGATAAAATATACCAAGGCAGCAGTTTACCTGACTGGACCGGTGGGATGATCAACAACTTCTCTTATAAAAACTTTCACCTGAGCGTATTTATTCAAACCACACAAGGCTCAATTATCAATAACCCCACTTTAGACCTTCAAAATTATGGCGGCCGCGTAAATATTCCGGTTCAGCTGGGTAATTACTGGACCGCCGCAAACCAAAGTAACACCCGTCCGTCATTGAGTTATATCAATCCGCGACTGTATGCTTACCCGGTGCCTCAAAATTTTACCAGGTTAAAAGATGTCACCTTTAGCTATACCTTACCGCAAGCCCTTGCCGATAAATTAAAGATCGGAAGCCTGACAGCTTATATCAGCGGACGCAATATTTACACATTGACCAACTGGGTTGGTCTTGATCCGGAATTGAGCGTCAATGCCAATCAGTCCGGCTCGGCCAATGCTAATTTAAGTTATGGCCTTTATCCATTAGTAGCATCCTATGTTTTAGGTGTAAATATTAGTTTACGCTAAAAAGAACTTCTAAATTATAAAACAATGAAAAAGCTTCATATATTATTACTCTTTATATTGACCACACTTGGTTTAACCTCTTGTAAAAAGACTTTCCTGGATGAAAAATCAGATTCGGCTTATGCGCCCACGGTTACGCTTAAAGATTCGCTTGGGTTGGACGCGGCAATCGCGGGCCTTCAGGAATCGGTGCGTGAACAATACACCATGCAATCAACACAATCCTTGTTATGTATTTTCCAGGTTGGAACCGATGTATGTATAGATGCCAACGGAAACGGAGAAGAATACCCTTATCATAATTATGCTACGCTGAACTCGCAGGATCCGGCTGCGTTGTATTACTGGACATGGGCGTACCGGGTCATTACCAATGCCAACCAAATTATCAAGGGAGCATCTGATAGTTCAACACCGCTTACCCCAGTTGGCCGCAATTCATTCCTAGCCCAGGCCAAGTTCTTCAGAGCTTACGCCTATAATTTCCTGGTTACCTTATGGGGAAGTGTTCCACTCATTTCTCAACCCATAACGGCAGCGAAAACAGACTTTGTCCGGGCCCCCTTAGATACTTTGAATAACTTTATTAATAACGACCTGGTATTTGCTGCAGCCAATCTTCCCAATATCGACGCAGTGAAACTGCCGGGACGAATTAGCGTTGAAGCTGCGCAGCAATTGCTTGGTGAAGTTTACTTGCGTGAAGGACGGCCGGACCTTGCTCAAATTCAACTGCTGAAGGTAATTAACAGTGGTAAGTTCTCAATTACAACAGCAAGATACGGGATTAAAGCCAGCTTGCCAGGAGATCCTTTTTCTGACATGTTTATTTATGGCAATCAACGCCGCAGAGAAGGCAATAAAGAAGCCATTTGGGTTGAAGAACAGCAATATAACGTTCCGGGAGGCTCTTCAAGTTTTGACCAGCACAGGCGCGTTTGGGTACCGGCTTCTTACCAGCTTAGCGGGATACTGATTTGCGACTCATTAGGTGGCCGCGGCCTGGGCAGGTTGCGCCTTAGCCCATGGTTGATCAATCACTTGTATGCTGGTAATGACATGCGGAATTCTCCGTATAGCCTTCGTCGTAATTTTTATTATAATGATCCAACAAATCCTAAATATGGTCAAAAAGTAATCGCAACTCCAGCTGATACCTTATTTCGTATTGTTCCATACACCACCAAATGGAATTTCTTTCTACCAAACGACATCAATGGTACAGGCGATTATAAAGATTTGATCATGATGCGCCTGGGCGAGACCTATCTCTTACTTGCAGAGGCACAATTTAAACTTGGTCATCCAGACCAGGCAGCAATAAGCATCAACGTTTTGCGAAACAGAGCACAAGCTTCTTCGGTAACCGCCTCTGACATTACAATGGATTTTATTTTGGATGAACGCGCCAGGGAATTAATTGGAGAAGAAAACCGCCGAATGACATTAGTGAGAACCGGAACACTGCTGGATCGTGTTAAAAAATTAAACATCCTGGAAAATACCACGATCCAGCTTTATAATTCACTATTGCCGATCCCGCAAAGCGAGATCAACTTAAACAAAGATGCCACGCTAACACAAAATCCAGGTTACTAATCTTATTCGGGAATAGGGTGCCGATTGATTTTCCCTGGCACCCTATCTCCTGAATGAATATAGCGGATATGAATGGTTAAAAGCCACACATAAAAATCATTGAACAGGAACGAGCCATTTTACCTATGTAAGGCACGATGTTACATCGGCCATGTTCCGTTACGTGGTTTCCTTCCCTATACCAAAGTCTTTTCTTCACTCAATTCAAAATGGGAAATAAACTTCTACAGCATATTTAATGAAAACTATACATATACCATTAGTTAATCAGGTAAGCCAAAACATTATTATTGAAGACGTATCCAAGCTAATGGATTCATTGCCAACACATCAAATCGATATTGCCCCCTGGGCTAAACTTGAGATTAATTGCCAAACAAATTTCTCCATCGCTCATTGTGGCCGCGCCATCTTTCTGAAATTTTATGTGAATGAAGATATTCTTAAAACCAATATGTATAAAACAAACGATCCGGTATATAAAGATAATTGCGTTGAGTTTTTTGTTTCTTTTGGCCACGAAAGGGAATACTATAACCTGGAATTCAATTGTTTTGGTATTTGCCTGATGGGTTACGGATCAGGCAGGACACCCAGAGAACACCTTCCCGTAAATATCATTAATAAAATTAAAAGAACTATCTTGATTAAGACGGCCGATGAATCGGCCGCTACAAATTTCGAATGGCAAATAACCCTGGCTATACCAACTGAAGTGTTTGCTTATTCGAATTTAAGTTCGTTTAATAAAAAAGATGGCCGGGGTAATTTTTTTAAATGTGGCGATGACTTACCCGATCCGCATTTTTTGACCTGGAATGCTATCAAAAGTGCAGATCCAGATTTTCATCTACCTGAATTTTTTGGCACCTTGCAATTTGGTTAATAAATACCTTACGATGGGGAATTGATTAATGATGGTGCCATTACGGCTCACCAAATGGCCAACTATAACAATTCCTGTTGTAACAATTGGTGATGAAAAATCCTTTATATACAATAATATGTCGCGAAAACAGTAGCAGCGAATTGAAAGCTGCGCGGCATTGAGAAGGCCGGACACACAACGCACCCGTAAAAGTATAGGCATTGAACCGAAATTATTATTCTATTTTCCCTTTAAGTGTGGCATAAATAGCCATTGCATGGCCGTGCCTCAGATCAAACCTTCCTTCATCCAACTGGTAACCTGGCCTGCTTTTATTTCGCCTTTAGCTGTCCGTTTTCCAGAAGGCCCTTTTGTTCGGCCAATTTTTTAAAGTCAGCGGGCGTTTTTCCCGTTTTTATCTTAATGTTATCAATATAGGCTTGAAATGACATACGTACAGATCTATATAAGTGGTATCATATTTCTCACCGCTGTATTTCGCAGAAACTCTGCCAGCAAAATAAAAATCGCAAACGCGATCGGAAAAATATAGGAATGTCCGCCAACATTTGCCCGATAAGTAATAGCAACTGCCGCACCTAAATAAGCAAAGAGAAAAAGAAATCCCAATACTACAGTTCTTGGATAAATGTAAAGAACAGTACTGATGAGTAAATAAATTCCAAGAAATTGAATACAATTTTCGGGCAGGCCGAGTTGCTTTGTACCTTCAACAGATGGTGAGCTCTTGATCACTTTCATAATCGCATCGAGCAATAAAAAAAGGCATACCAGCCCTTTTAAGATAGTTCCTGCCCACCATACTGGTTTTGAAATAATCGTTTGTGTTTCCATTTTTATATTTCTATGATTAAGGTTTTTTAGGATATGTATAATTGATCATCCATTGAACGCCGAATTTATCGGCAAACATGCCGAAGTACGCACCCCAGAAGGTTTTATTTAAGGGTACTTCTATCGTACCACCGGCAGAAAGGGCGGCAAATACTTGGTCTACTTCAGCTTCGCTTTCCGCGTCAAGGGAAATATGATAGTTATTGCCAAATATAACACCACGTTCCATCGATTCCAGGGTATCAGTGGCCATGATCATTTGTCCCGCGGAAATGGGTAAAGCTGCATGCATGATCTTCTTTTGGTTATGGGCTGGCATTTTTTCGCCGCCCGGAACATCCGAATAACGCATAAAGGACTCAAAGTCTCCTCCAAATACAGATTTGTAAAAATTCATGGCCTCCTCCGTATTCCCCATGAAGTGTAAGTAAAAATTTGTTCTAAGCATTTTAAGTTGGATTTAGTTCGGCAGCAAAACTATAGATTGAATATCATATTGTGGGTGTGTGAATACGGCATTCTTTAGTGGGCAATTGCGACAAATATTTCATTTACATTTGCCAGATGATCGATATTTCCATATTGGCGCTGAAGAACGCGGTACTTGCATCTGTAGCAGATTCGAGGTATGTATTTGTTATGGTGAATGAGTTTTTGAAAAAGTCAGGTAAGGCCCCCTTGTTCAATGTACAGGTGGTGGGCTTTGAAGGAGAAGTTAAGCTGAACGGCGGGTTATTTTCAATCCATCCTGACGTGATGATAAACGACATCAAAAACACGAACCTGATCATTATCCCTGCATTATCCGGCGATATATTTACAGCCACCACTACTAATATCAATTATGTAAGTTGGATCAACGAACAATACAGAAGTGGCGCAGAAGTTGCCAGCCTTTGTACCGGAGCCTTTTTATTGGCTTTTTCCGGATTGCTTAAGGGCAGGCAATGCACTACCCACTGGCTGTATGCGAATGAATTCAGGCATCATTATGCTTCGGTAACGCTGGTGGATGAGAAAGCCGTTACAGATCAGAATGGTCTCTATTCCAGTGGGGGAAATAATACCTGGTGGAGCCTTTTGCTGCATCTGGTAGAAAAATACGCCGGAAGGGAGATTGCGATCCATACAGCAAAATATTTTGTAGTTGACCTGGATCGAAACACGCAATCCCCATTTATCATATTCAACGGCCGGAAAGATCACGGAGATGAAGTGATCATCAAATCGCAGGAGTTCATCGAACAAAACTACCCGGAGAAATTCTCTGTCGATGAACTGGCATCCCGCTTCGGTCTAACCCGCAGAACCTTTGAGCGAAGGTTTAAGAAAGGCACACGAAACACGGTGGCGGAATATATACAACGCGTGAAAATAGAAGCTGCAAAGAAACAATTGGAAATCGGGAGAAAACCGATCATGGAAATCATGCTGGATGTCGGGTACAGTGATGTTCCGACATTCAGGGAAGTTTTCAAACGGATAACCGGCATGACACCGGTTGAATACAAGAGTAAGTACATAAGCAGGCCGCGGTGATCGTAAAGTGACCTCACAAAATATAGCCCGCTGTAAACAACAAAAGGAACTTTAAAAGTATGTAAAAAAGGGCATGAATTAAAAAAAACGCAAATTTCCCTACCTGTCCGATATGTGAAAAGGAAAGAAAACCTCTTGATGGATTTCTTTCGTTACTTTATGTACCCGCAAGAAGAGCATTAGCGCATCATGGCATTTTTACGTTGAATGAGCTTTCGCTGTATTCTGAAAAAGAAATTCTGAAATTTCACGGCTTTGGAAAAGGTTCCATTCCTCTGTTAAGAAAAGCATTAGAAGAAAAAGGCCTGCTCGGAAAGTCAAATAAAATATAAAACCAATCGGTTAATTTATTCATGCAATTTCTATTTCCTGCTTTATTGACGCTAACATCTATAAGTTGTAAATTCAGCCACTTGCCGGCTGAATTTGCAAGCAGCTGTGATGAAAAACTTCACACTTATAATTTGTTTAACCATAAGTGTGACATCATAAGATGTTATTGACATGATTTCTTCTTTTAGAGGTGCATTATTTCCACTTTTAATGGCGCGGTATTTATTAGGATCCTCAGCAATTTGAAGTTTTACCTATCATCATCAGCAAACTCTTTCATTTGTTCAGAAACGCGGCGTGATAGCATCTCTTTTAACCATTGATGGCATATGGTGCCGTGCCAATTTTATACCGATTATTCATTTTTTAATATCTTATTAATCTATTGTTATTTCTTCGTAACATCAATTACAATTGTAAAAGCTAATTAATTACCAAAACCTTAATTCGATATGCATAAAACAGAACAATCATCTTGCTTAAACCGTCAGTATGTGTTAAGATATTGGGTACAGCTCATCTGCACGTTACCTCTTTTTTTTATAAACTCCTTCATTTTTTCCAACCTTTATAAGCCATGAACAGACAATTTTTACCATTATTACTTATTTTGCTTTTAACAAAAAGCTTTACATCACAAGCCCAGGTCACACGGCTACCTGCTACCTTGGCGGCTGCATCTAATGATGTCGCGTGGCAAGCCTTAGGTAATAACGAAAACGACTCCATGCCTTTAGGTAACGGAGACATTGCCGCCAATGTTTGGACGGAAAAAAACGGTGATATTGTACTACTTATTGCTAAGGCCGATGCCTGGGCAGAAACCGGTAGCCTTATTAAACTTGGTCGCGTTCGCATAAAATTATCACCAGCACCATTTGCTGACACCGTAGGGTTTACACAAGCGTTGTTGGTTGAAAGCGGTACAGTTGAAATTAAACGTGGCAACAACAAAATATTGGTTTGGATTGATGCCAACCATCCCGTTATACATGTACAGGCAGATATGGCCAGCGCGGGTACGCTGAATGCCGGATTTGAAACTTGGCGCAAAATTCAACCTGTAGGAGAGTTTTCAGCAAGCGGATCTGATTTTTCATCAGTCATGAGCGGCAACCGCCAGCCAAAACTAAAACCCGACCTTGTTTTTCCTGTTAACCAAAATCGCTTGGTGTGGTGTCATTATAATGCCGATAGTTTTTATCCGTATACATTAAAGCAGCAACACCTGGAAAGCTTACAGGCTAAATTTCCTGATCCGCTTTATCAGCGTTGCTTTGGCGCGATGATAACCGGCCCCGGCCTTGTAAAGCAGGATGACCGCTCCCTAAAATCAGCCAAGGCGGGACGCCAGTTGCGGCTTGATATTGTGGCGCTAACGGATACTAAATCAGTTTCGCCCGCCAGCTGGAGTAGCAAGATTAATGCCCTTGCTAATACTGTTTCAGGGTACGACATACGCAATTTACGTCAATCGCATGAACAGTGGTGGGCCGATTTCTGGAACCGCAGCTGGATACATGTGACAGGAACCGAGGACGCGCAGAAAGTATCACATGGCTATGCCATGCAGCGTTATATGATGGCGGCATCCTCGCGCGGCGAGTCGGCCGTTAAATTTAACGGCGGTTTGTTCACGGTAGGGCATGATATGGCTGAAGGAGCTAAACAAAGTAAAACCGATCATGACCCTGATTTTCGCGATTGGGGCAATTGCTATTGGAACCAGAATAACCGCTTACTCTACTGGCCACTGGTTATGACCGGCGACAACGACCTGCTGAAACCCTGGTTCGATATGTACATAAACCACCTTGACTTTGCCAAGGCCCGAAACTTTTTGTACTATAACCATGATGGCGCAAGCTATCCCGAAACAATGGACTTTTGGGGTACGCCAAAGGTAACTGATTTTGGAATAAACAATCCCACAAATGAGATACAGAGCCGTTGGCAGCGCTATCACATACAAGGTACGCTTGAAGTAATAGCCGAAATGCTTGATCAATATGATTTTTATGGTGATAAGGCATTTGCAAAGTCGTCGATGGTGCCATTTGCCGACGCCATCATAACCTATTATGGCAAACATTGGCAAAAAGATGCTAAAGGTAAAATTTATATGTATCCGACGCAATCGTTAGAAACCTACCAGCTTAATGCGGCAAACCCAACGCCAGATATTGCCGGCCTAATGAGCGTTATACCCCGTTTACTGGCGCTTCCGCACGAAATGACTACAGGATCACAGCGGGATAACTGGTCGCGTGTGCTTCGCGAACTGCCTCCTATCCCGATGGGTAAGACCGTTAAGGGCAAGACACCGCCATTGGGTGCAGGAGATGCTGACGGAACAACCGTGATACTTCCTGCAGAAAAATACGACAAAACAGCTAACAGCGAAAACCCCGAGCTTTATACCGCATTTCCGTACCGTATTTATGGTGTTGGAAAACCGGATCTCGAACTGGCGCAAAACACATTTGCTGCAAAACGTTTTTCGGAAAATGTGTGTTGGGGACAAGACGGTACAGAAGCGTCGATACTTGGCCTTACCGAAGTAGCAAAAAAGGCAGCCACCGCCGAATTTACCAATTACGGCGATGAGCATTTTCAGTGGTTTTGGAAGGCCGGGCATGATTGGATACCCGACCTTGACAATGGCGGATCGGGTATGATCACACTTCAAAATATGCTGATGCAATGTGATAACCAGCGGATACAACTGACTCCGGCCTGGCCATCTGACTGGACTGCCGATTTTAAGCTCCATGCGCCCGGCAATACCATTGTGGAGGGACATGTAGAAAAGGGAAAGTTATCCCACTTACAGGTAACACCTGCCAGTAGAACAAAGGATGTGGTAATCGTTCAATCGAAATAATCTTTAATAATAAATAAATAAAAATCCTATGCCTCGAGAGTTAATTTAACCCAGGCATAGGATTTTCTTTATTTTTTGCGAATGCACTGATGATATCTTTAACGATATTACCTCTGCTATTGCTAGGATTGCATTCAATCTTACCGATAATCATATTGTATAGAAATATGAAAAAGCTATACTGACCCGGCGAAATTTCTATTTTCATTATTATTTCAGAATCTCAAGAGAAAGTAGATATATACCACGATACCCAGTTTAGTCCTTAATATCCGGAGGGCGTCATTACCTGCTTGGATACATTGTTAGTGGAGATGTCCAGTTGCGTAGCGATCTCCTGGTGGCTGAGGTTCTCTTTCCTGCTCAATAAAAATATTTGCTTCATTTTTGGAGGCAGGGCATCGATCTCTTTTTCGATGTAGGCCTGGAGTTGCTTTTCCCGAATAAGGTGGTCGGTCGGCGCACTGCTATGGGTGCTCAGATAATCTTTAAGCGATTCCACGTATTTGGATTCAACTTCCTGGTGGGCGAACAGGTCGAAGATTTTATAGCATACTGCGGTGTATAGATATCCGCCTAAGCTGGAGTTAGGCAAGTTGGTTTCTCTTTTGAACCATAGTGAGGTAAAGACATCTTGTACCACATTTTTCGCTTGTTCCTTGTCGCGCAACTTTTTATAGTCGTGGGTGTAGGTAAGGTAGAAATAGCGGCGGTAGATCTCGTTATAAGCTTCGATGATCAATTGTATTCCACGATTAAAATGACCCTGTTTGCCTTCTAAGATACCGAGACTAGCCGAGGCGTCGGCGGCAGCTAACTGGTCATGCAAGGTATTAAGGATAGACTTTGCCTCTTGCTGATATTTGATGGCCAGTTTGATATTGCCATGTTGTTCATTGATCCGGGCAAAGTGGTTCAGCATGGTTGCTGCTAAGGATTGGTTATTTAAATGCCGGGCTAATTTTAATCCCAGGTCCGCATAATGAATAGCCGAATCTGGTTCCTTATTTGAAAATAAGTCGTCCGAACTTGATAAAGGGCCATTTTAGCCGCATCATCGGTAGCGGCCGGTTTGTCCTGATGTGGTGCCTGGCTACAGGCGGCAAAGGCGAAAAAAAGACATAAAATAGGGTAAATAAATACCTTTCATGAAAATGACATCAAAAAGTTTCAGGTTGTAAATTTGATCATAATTGTGGTGACTACGATTAAAAATTCAGCAGCCAATGATCTAAAGCTGATGGTGATTAATAGACTCGATATACCGGTTTAATTCTTTCAAAAGCTCATCTACTTCTTCTGCAGAAAAATTGAGCTTAAAAAACAAATCGTCGATCTCCTGCCGGGACATGATGGAAATATCCGCGCTACCCAAATCCAACAGCCCTAATAGATTGGCTACCGGCCTGCGAGCTTTATGAGAAGTGATAAAGAGCATTTCTTGTAATTCGGCTACATACTTCCGCTCTTTGTTGTGGTTATGCTCATTCACGGTCTGATAATGCACGGCAATATAGCTGGTGATTAGCACAGCGACCACAGAAATACCGTGATTGATCAAGGTTGTACCATCGATTTTTGACAGGCTGTCAAAAAGACAATTGATAATGATCATGATAATTGCTGCAAGACCTGATAAGATAATGGTCCGCCGGTTCTGCTTGAAAACGATCAGGATACAGCAGATATATAAAACATCAAAAGCGACTCGCCTTGGTGCAATAATATCCACCATAAATATTGTGAACATGTAGGTAATCGCCCAGGTTTTTTCGTCCAAAAAAAAAGCTTTCATAGTCGCGATCTGGGGAAAGGTGTTATAACGGACACGGCTTTCATAGTTGTTTAACGTTAATCTTTTTTGTCTACGTTTTATTTTCAGGTTGAGCAGCTCTACCAGCACCGGGAATGCCATCACAAAATAGATATACCGCTGGGGAATATGCTCATTTTAACCGCTATTAAAGGTGGAATAGGAACTATTGAGTATTCTTTTATCACTAATGGGCCGTTAATGTTTCCAAGCTTTTTAGTAATCATTTATAATTATCACATGATGGCTTTCCTTGAAACCAATCATGATGTAAACGATATAGCGCAAATGACAATTCCTCCCTTTATGATTCTATAATCATTTTTATTCCCTTATAAAGCCTTAAAGCGTTGCCGGTTCCGGCCCTATCAGCTCCATACTATGTATTCTCCTCTTTTAATTCTTCTATAAATTGGCTGATTAAAGCTTTACTTACACCAGGCATACAGATGATATGGCTAAATCCGTTTTCGGTCGCTATTTGCCATTTTTGACGCAGCACTAATGATGGTTCAGGGAAAACAACTGTTATTGCCGATGGGTTTCTCCAGGCATTAATGCCGGCAGTTTTAAACTTATCTACAGTAAATACTGCCAGCTCCAAGCAATCCAATGCGCGCAGCCGCATACCTTTCAACCCCCATTTTTTAATGGCATACCACATAAACACCGGGCTGTGGTCGTTGCGGCTTCCCGAAATCGTGGTATCCAAAGTTCCGATGTAAGGTATTACCTCGCCGATCCGATCTTTGTAGTTCTTTTTTACCAATACCAGGCCGCAGGGAATAGGTGAACCAATAAACTTATGGCCGCTTATAGCGATACTGTCCGCCCCGTACTGAAAATCAAAGCCCGGCTGTAAATTTAAAAGAGCGCTGTAGGTGCCCGCCAGCGCGGCATCACAGTGGATATAATGGTTTTTGATAGCCAGCTCGCGAAATATAGCTTTGATTTTGCTAATGTCATCCTTAGCCTCCGTCATGGTTGTACCAATATTAGCCAGCATAATCACCGGCTGTTCCCGGTGCATTTGCATGATCTGGCGCAGGTCATTATAATCAATTTCACCGTTTTCATCCGAGCGGATAATGATGCTGCGAAGGTTTAATAGATGGATGTTCTTTTGAATGCTGTAATGCGTAGCTTCTGAATAATAAACAATACCGGCAGGATATAATTCCCTGGCGACGTATAATCCATAAAGGTTCCCTTCAGAACCACCGTTGGTGATATAACCCCACCAGTTGTTTTCGGGCGCTTTAAAAAGCTTTGCAAAAAAATGCAAAACTTCAAATTCTATTGAGCGCGAATTAAGGTCGTAGGTAGATTCGATAAACGGATCGCCCACATTATTTAAAGGCAGCTTAAATAATGGATAAAGCTCTGAATAATCAAAATCCTGGGCTACCGGATAACCGATAAAATATTTATAACGTTCAAAGGCTTTTTCAATGTAATCCTTTAGGCGGTCACCATCATCTGGATTTAGTAACTTTATCATATTAGGTATATTTGATTTTATTAACATACTCTTGTTATTTTTTGTCATAGAAGCCAATGAGTCGTTTATCCTCATCCCTTCCCTTCGGAAAAAGTGCCATCCACTTACGATGGCACTTTTTTTACCGTGTCAATTATTATTGATTTATAACAGCGCGGGAAATAGACTGATGAAATATGCTTTCATTATTTCTACTTTAAAATGGTTTAATATTAGTCGTTGCTGCCTTTTCATTCACAGTCTCCGGCAATAGTTCAAAAGAAATCTCGTTCCTGGTGTTTAAGAAAGTGCCGGCGGCATGTTTAAGCGCCATGGAGTTTATCAGATCAAGTTTTTTGGTATAACCGAGAATGCTCAAAACATCTTCATCGTTTTCATATTGCGTGGAAAGATACCCCAGCCAGAAAATGTTATCCTTTAAAGCCAGTTCCAGATTTTTTTCATAAGCTGCTTTGAACTTTTGGATATCGTCAGCTTCGGCCCCATTTTCTTTTAGTGCAACCATTCCCTTTTCAACCATATCAATTAGATGATCCGCGTTTTTAGGCGCACACCCGAATAATATGATAAGGGCGTACCGGTTTAGCGGATATTTATTGCAAATAGCCTGGACAATAGGGCTGTAAACTTCGCTTTCGCTCTCTCGTAACTGTTGCAATAATTTAATCTGCAATATATCCCCGAGTGCTTTTAACAGCAGGTTGTTAGTCTCACTGAACTGATAATCACCGCTCAAAACAAGCCGCACTATCGCCTTGTTCTCAGCTCCCTTATATACTTTTTTTGTTAATCGTCCTGCCGGAACATGAATCCCCACATCGCGTGCTCTTTCATTTTTATGAAGGGACGGCAGTGAGCCGAGATATTTCTCCAGTAAAGGCATTATTCCTTCAGGTGTAAAGTTGCCTACAAACACGAAGGTAAAACCAGAAGCATCGGCAAAACGCTCTTTATAAATATCATATGCCTTTTGCAGTGATATTTTATCCAATCTTTCAATTGTTGAGGCCGACGTGCGGAAATTGTAATTTCCCATCACGTAGCTGATGGTATCAGTAAACACCTTATTCGGATCAGCATAACGATTTATTAGCGCTTCTTTTGCATTGTTAATAATCGTGTTAAACAGTACGCTGTCTTTACGCGGCTGGGTAAATTGCATATAAACAAGTTGGAGCGCTGTTTCAAAATCGGCAGGCGAACTGCTGCCATTGATGTTAGCTGTACGCGGCCCTATGCTCGGGGCGACTTTAACCTGCTTGCCATTTAAAATATTCGACAGTTGCACAGGCGTTAAATTTCCTAATCCAAAACTACTGACAAGCGCCGCCGCGTTCGCTGCATTATCATAATCAGCATCATTATATAATGACGTGCCGCCTGGTGAGAATGCTGTAAACCGGATCTCATCATTTTTGAACTCCGTAGGTTTTAAAACAACCTTAACACCATTGCTTAAGGTGAGTTCTGTGATATTTAGCGGAGAAATCGATTTCTTAGCGATGACGCTGCCTGCGACAGGTTTCACGGCAAGCAGAGTTTTATCGACCTGCTCATCATTGAATGGCTCAATATTACCATTTTTTACCTTATTTATCCATGAGATCAAGGTTGCAGAATCCGGCAGGCTGGTTTTCTCCTTCTCGGGAGCCAATACTAGCATGTCTACATCGGGAGATTTAAAATAATCAGCCATGGTGGCTGCTATGTCAGTCAGTTGGATTTCATCGATATGCTTTTTCACAAAATTATATTCCCAGGATATACCCGGTGACGCTTCTCGCTGTAAAAACAACCGTTGGTATTCCTCTACAAAACTAATGGACGGCGTTTTATTCTCTTCCCTGGTTCCTGCCTCAAGCGACTTCACATAGCTTTGTTTGACACGGTCAAGTTCTGCCTGGCTAAAGCCATAACGTTTCATTTTTTCGATAATTTGCCAGCCTTGTTTAAAAGCCTGTTCTATTTGGCCATTTCTTGGTCTAACGTCAAAAGTAAATCCATCAAGACCTCCCAATAGGCGCTGAATATTTGCGCCCATATCTGTAAATGCCGGTTTAGCTTCGCGGTTTATTTCTGCATACCGGCGTGAGGCAATTAGCTGATTTAGCAAGGTAAGCTTCATCGATATGAGATAATCTGCTTCAGTTTGCAGGGCAACGGCTTTATGTTTGTATAATATTTCTATTTCTGAAAAGGTTTTTTCCTTATCCGTCACCGTTAAAAACTGGCTGCGCCCGGTTAACGGAACTGTATATGGGGGTCTTGGCCTTTCATTGGATGGATTATTCAAATCAGCGAACTTTTCCCTGATCATTTTTTCGACTACACTCACATCGACATCTCCTACGACTATCAGTGCCTGAAGATCGGGGCGGTACCAGTCATGATAAAAGCGTTTAATTGTTTCTGGTTTAAACTTGATAAGTATCTCATCGGTTCCGATGGGAAGTCGCTGAGCGTAGCGGGAACGGTTTAAAATTACCGGGTAGTACTTCTTGGCCATCCTATCATTTGCCCCTTTACCTAACCGTTCTTCTTCTAATACAATGCCGCGCTCCTTGTCTATTTCAACCGGGTCAAGAGTTGCCTCCTGGGCCCAGTCCCTGATAATTTTAAGGCCTTCCAAGGTCATTTTCGGATCATCAGTAGGAATTGGCAGCTTGTAAACAGTTTCGTCAAAACTGGTATAAGCATTTAGATCTGCTCCGAATTTAACCCCCGCTTTTTGCAGGTAGTCTACCACGTCATTTTTAGGAAAATGTTTGGTTCCGTTAAAATTCATGTGTTCCATGAAATGGGCCAGGCCAAGCTGATCCTGATCCTCCAAAATAGAACCGGCTTTGTTCACCAGGTATAACGTTACCCGCTTCTTCGGCTCCTCATTATGCCGGATATAGTAGGTAAATCCATTGTTCAGCTTTCCTGTGCGCACAGCCGGATCCATCGGGATAGTTTGAGCGACGGTTGCATAACTGCTTATAGTGACTATAGCAAGTAATAATAGTTTTTTAATTTCCATTTTTAGATGAATGGGTGGTTTGTGATTTTTTTATGTTTGATTAGCCGACGAGAATAGCATGAGTTTCTACGTATGATACCCAATGGCAGCTTATTTAAAAATTGCAGCCAGTTTCGCATCTAACATATCACCACGCAGATCTTTACCGATCACCACCCCATTAGGGTCGATAAGAAAGTTTTGCGGGATAGCTTTTATATCATACATTATGGCCGCCTCGTTTTTAAAGCCCTTCAGATCAGATACCTGCGTCCACACCAAACCATCGCTCTTGATCGCCTTAAGCCATGCTGCCCTCGCTGATTGGCTATCAAGTGAAACCCCCAATACTGTAAATCCCTTGTCTTTATATTTATTGTAAGCTTTTAACACATTGGGGTTTTCGGCTCTGCACGGCACGCACCAACTTGCCCAAAAATCAACCAGTACATATTTGCCTTTAAAAGAAGATAAGCTTACTGGTTTCTCTTCAGGACCATTTTGTGTAAAATCCTGTGCTTTGCTGCCAATGGCAACCTTGCTCATATTGGCTTCGTGGTTGGCTAAGGCAACTTTCTTTGCAGAGTCGCTCTTGGTTTTACTGTTGGTATAAGTGTTCATGATAGCGGCTCCCAGCCTATCACCTTTTACACTGGCGGGCAAAATTTGCATCAGCGTGTCTTTTCCTAATGGGTTTAAATAGGGTATTGATATGAGAAAGAAAGTGCCGTAAGGGCTTACGCGGTTGTTAGGATTATTCTTTATATAGCTGTACATCTCAAATACCGTTTTACCGATCATTCCGAGAGACCGCTTTCGTACTTCTGCCTGCAACTCCTTGTTGGTTTTATAATCCTCGCTGGCAGCAAGTTTGTTTATAGTATCCGTTTCTTGCCTGGTACCGCTCCTCATGCCTTCGAATTGGTGTTGGGCCGTCGCTGCAGAGCCTGAAGCCGTAAAATTATCCAGTGTTCCCACTGATACCAGGTTTAATTCGCCCTTGTCCAGGATCACCGGGATATTATTGGTACCGCCGGATTGCTTTTTTGAGGCTCTAATATTTACACCGATGGCTTCGTCAGCGGTAAGTTGTCCTTTAAACCGGTATTGCCCATTCACTACATCTGCACTATCAATCGCTTTTTCAAGCATACCTGCACTGATAATTTCAGACAGGTACATTTTTGCAGGCATTGGCGAGATATTCTCCAACTTGCCATTAATGGTATAGGTAGCGGTTTGCGCAAAGCCATGCGCCGAAAAAAAGCAAACGGCAATAAAGCATATCGAAAAATTTTTGGTTTTCATAACAGTAATTAATTTGAAAATGAAAATAAAATACATACCGGCAGAAATAACTACTGCCGGTATGCAATTAATTAAGGGGGTTAGTAGCCCTGGTTTTGTTTAATATTAGGGTTAGCCAAAATATCGGTCGAAGGAATAGGCATTAATTGCTCATAGCTATTCCATGTAATGCCTTTGACGGGTGCGACAGTAGCCATAACGCTATTAAGGTTATTTGTGCGCTTCAAATCCAACCAACGATGTCCCCACTCGGTAAACAGCTCTACCTGGCGCTCATGATAAATGGCATTTAATATTGCTGCTTGTGTAGAAGCGGTAGTTGTTGCCAAACCTGCGCGTGTACGTATGACATTAAGATCTGAGGCAGCGCCTGTCAAGTTACTTTGCTGTGCACGCGCCTCCGCTCTGATCAGGTATTGTTCGGCGAGGCGCATCATAATAGGATATTCTGTGGCCGCACCGGTTGCGCTTAATGAGGTTACTTTATATTTATTGGCGTAGTAAAAAGTGGTAATAGGGACTGTTGTTGTGGTAAAAGCCCCCACCCAATTGATGCGCCGCCCATCGCCGGTCTCAAATGCATTTACAAGCGGCGTATTTAAAGCTAATTGCGTATTTGTTTTATAAGATGCATTAATGATAAGATAATTAGCGTCAACAGTATTAACAGTTGTTGGTATGACTGGCTGTAAGGCCCATATTGTCTCTTTGCTTGCCTTCAAAAATACTTGGGTAAGGTTAGTTACAATCGAATAATTGGGGCTTGCAATAACATCTGATGCTTGTGTTTCCGCATTTTTCCAATCCTGCATGTACAAATAAACCCGGGCCAGCATTGCGCTTGCAGTTTGTTTATTCGGCCTCACCCGGTCTGCTGAGGTACTGCCTGTAGCATCAACGTAAACATTGTCCGTTAAAGAGCTTTGGGCATCTTTAAGATCCTGGATGATCTGGGCATAAACATCTGATGGAGAACTGTTACCAATTGTATTGTTAATTGTGTAGTCATCGGTAATAGTTAAGGGCGGCGTGCCATACAGGTTGACTGCATAGAAATAAATAAACCCACGGAAAAACTTTACTTCGCCTAACAACTGTGCTTTTACCGACGGTGTTATCTGTGATGACGCGGTTATCCCTTTAATTGCACTGTTGCAATAAAACAGTTCTTTGTAAAACTCGGTCCAAAACGGGGGTGCTACAATTGCTGTATAACTGTTTAGATAAAAAGTGCCAAATGAAGTGTTTGGTGAGCCAATATTAACTAATTCATCAGCGGCCAAACCCATACAAAGACTAACGCTAGCCGCCCCCTGGTAAAAGCCCCCGGAGGACATTTTTGTCAATATACCGGCAACTACAGACTCTGCTAAGCTGTTGGAAGAAAAAGCATTGTCACTATTTGCCATCACCGTCGATGGCCCTACTTCGATCGCTTTTTTACAACCACTGCTCAAGGAAAGGACGATTAAAACGGCGAGGCCTATATGTTTCGAAAAATTATGTTGAATTTTCATGGTTTCTTGTTTAAAATGATGCTTGTAAACCAAAAGTTATTGTTCTCAAAGGAGGTATCTTCAGGAAGGTCTGGGTTTCCGGATCCACGAACTTATACCCGCTGATAGTGGCGAGGTTTTCGCCCAAAGCATAAACCCGCAGACTTTTAAGATGAAGTTTACTTGAAATTTGCTTCGAAAACTGATAACCTAAAGATGCATTTTGAAGCCTGATGTAAGAGGCATCCCCGTAATAAGCATCAACGGCCCGGTTAATTGTCTGTGCATTGGTGAACGAGGCGCCGAGTGTACTTGCGTATCGCCCGAAAGTGGCAACGTCTCCGGGCTTTTGCCAACGATCTAAAATTGCTATAGGATAATTTGTTCCCTGGATACCGGGTACAAGACTACCACTGGTTAAGATTTGACCGAAAGAGCTTTGACCGATTTGTTTAACTCCCCGGAATAAAACGTTTAATGAAAAACCTTTGTAACTAAATGTGTTACTCATCGTTCCGAAGTAATCCGGATTGGTATTGATCATATGCACTTGGTCACTACCATTGCTGGCCGGCGTGGCTACAATATTACCGTTACGGTCATAAAATTGATAAAGACCTGTTTGCGGATTTATCCCGGCGTACCTGTTCGTATAAATTGCATTAACTGAATTATTCAATAGCTGAGCAATGGCTGGCGTTGCATTAGGGTAACTTAACAGTTCATTGCGCTGGCGGCTAAAGGTGAACGAGCTTGACCAGTTGAAATCCAGCCCTTGAATATTGATAGTGTTCAAGGTAATATCAACGCCTTTGTTCTGTACTTTAGCCGAGATATTTTCATTAATAGTGGTAAATCCTGTGGTTGACGACAGTGGTGCACTGGCAAGCGTATTATCAGTACGGTTAATGAAATAGTTTCCTTCAAGACTAATACGACCATTGAAAAACTGTAGCTCAAGCCCGAAATTTAACTTTTTTGTGGTTTCCCAGCTAAGGTAGGGGTTGGGCAAGTTAGTAGGCAAAATGCCGGGAATGCCTTGGTAGGGGTTTACAGCGGTAACCAGACTGAAGTTTTCTAAGTATAAATAAGGAGGGATCTGGTCATTTCCGGTTATGCCGTAGCTGGCTCTTAACTTTCCAAAACTAAGAAAGGGTAGGGTCTTTTTAACAAAGTCTTCAGAAGAGAACAGCCAGGCAGCGCCTGTGGCATAAAATAAATGGAACTGGCGGTTTTGGCCAAACTTGCTTGAACCGTCATACCGACCAGAAACATTAAGGATATATTTATTTTCCCAATTATAATTTGCCCGGCCAAAAATAGCGCTATATTTATAGGTGTAAGCATTGTAGCCTTGTCCAACAGCCGTTATACCAGTTCCTCCTGCAATATTATTGATTACCAAATCTGTAGTATAACCGCTGGCTTGCAGTTGCATGGCATCATAGAGCTGTTTCTGTAAGCTTGCTCCTCCGGTAATTTCGAGTGTCCCTCTGCTTATTTGGGAGTTATAGTTTAACTGGGGCTCCAGGCTCCAAAAGCTTTTGTTATCATAGCTAAAATTACTCGATCCTTTTGCTCCGAGAGCCAGAGACGAAGGCTGGTAGGATGCAAGTGTCACGCCAAGGAATTCATTGAGGCTTTGTTTATTGTACCCTAAGGTAGTTTGCAGCCGAAGCCCTTTAGCCAGCACATAACTTAACACCATACTACTTGTTATGTTGGATACAGTTGTATTTGCCAGGAGATTACCTTTTAATAACGGATTAATAAAAGTATTATTCTGGAAATTCAGGGCACCATCCGGGGTGTAAAGCGCGGGAGCATCTGGAGCCTGGTTAGCGAAGCTAGAAAGATCAGCCGAAGGTATGGTGTTAATGTCAGAAGTATAGCCACCTGTTAAGGTCATACTAAACCGTCCGTTATTGCTGGAAGAATTTAAGTTGAAATGCAGCGATGCAGTTTGATCCCCCTTCCCGATTAATGGCTGAACATTTGTTACGTTCCTGAAGTTGCCGCTTACCAGGTATGAGGTGTTATTGCTGCCGCCGGATATACTAGCCTGCACGTTAGTCGTATTGCCTTTTGCGCCTAAAAACAATTTTGGCCAGTTGGTATAACGCGTAGTGTCCCATGTGCCGTTAAGGTCATATTCGGTAGGTCCAAACGTAGTTTGATTGTCATTTTTTCTGCCTTCCCAGCGCATTTGAAGGTATTGCTGCGTATTCAAAAATTGCGGAACCGTTACCGCCTCACTAATTCCACTGTAAACATTTACGTCAACTTTTGTATCGCCGGCTTTGCCTTTTTTGGTAGTGATCAGGATAACACCATTGGCACCCCTTGAGCCATAAATTGCTGTGGCATCTGCATCTTTCAGTACGTTTATACTTTCAATATCTAACGGGTTAATAAAGCTTAATGCGTCATAAGCCTGATTATTCGAGCCCAGGTAGTTTGATTTTTGCGAAGAATATCCCCCTCCACTATAAGGAATACCATCAATAATATACAGCGGATCCGAACTGGTATTCATACCATTCTGCCCCCTGATGACTACCTTATAAGTGCTTCCTGCCTGCCCTGTAGTTTGACTAATCACCATACCCGGAACTGTTCCCTGTAATACAGACAATATGTTACCAACAGGATAATTTTGAATGTCTTTGGCTGCAACACTTGTTTGATCGCCAGTATTTAATCTGTGGGTAGTATTTCCGTAGGCTATAACCTGTACTTCGTCTAATTTACCGATATCCTCTTGCATCATAACTGCAAACGGGGACCGAAGATGAGCGACGGGAACTTCCTGCGTTTTGTAACCGACATAAGACAGTTGCAGGACAGCGTTTTCAATATCCGAAACCAGGATACTGAACATACCCTTTTCGTTGGAGACCGTTTGTTCGGCCAAAACGCCTTTAATTTTAATAGTGACCCCCGGCAATGGTTGCTGATGTTCATCAAATACAGCACCTGCAAAAACTCCGCCTGTTGCTTTTTGCAGCACGGTGAAAACCTCCTGCTTACGCCTTACTACGATATTTTTATCTACGATCTTATAATCCAATGGCTTTCCCTGAAAGCACTTGGTCATTACTTCTTCTATCGTTGCATTGTGAATTTCCACATTGACATCCGGGAGATCCTTCAGAATATCTGCGTCATATAATATAGCGTAACCGCTTTGCTTTTCAATTTGCCGGAATAGTTTCCCTAAGGAAATATTTTTAGCCGACAGGTTAATGTGCTGCGCATGGGACACAGCACTTACCTGTAAAAAGCCGATGATCATCAAAATGGTGGTTAGTTTCATAACCAAGAGAAATTTTTTAATCCGCTTGCGTTGATGGCAAGACAGGAAAAAAGTGAAATTTTGCATACTTTTGTATGTTTGGGTTTGTGAAAAACGTTGTTCGATCAATAGTTATATTCGGCTGACCCATGCAATTGGCCGGAGAGTGTGAGCGCACTTTCCGGTTTTTTTAACAGGTAACCAATCCAGGTAGCCTTGCCACCTGTTTAAGCTGTAGTAAAATTACTGGACGATAATTTTCCTCCCTTCTATTTTAAAGTTAATACCTGTGTATTCCAATATGGCTAATGCCTTTGAAGCCGTCAGATTTCGGTAGCAGGAACCGGAAAGTCGCTTATTGGGTATTTTACCCTTATATTCTATGTCTACATCATACCAACGGGATACCTGCCGCATGACTTCTTCAATAGTTGTGTCAGTGAAATAGAATTTTCCGTTTTTCCAGGCAAGTGCCTGATCCTCATCAACGGTTTCTACTACTTTAATGTTCAGGTTATTTCCTTTTTCCATTACCTGCGACTGCTGACCAGGTTTAAGAACTGCCGAAGCTGTTCCCTTTGTCACCTTGACAGAACCCTCAAACAGAGTAGTGGTTACTACCTGTTCATCTGTATAAGCATTAATATTAAAGTGGGTACCCAGGACTTCTATAACCTGGCCATTGCTCTTTACCCGGAAAGGCTTTGCAGCATTATGCGCTACTTCAAAATAAGCTTCCCCGGTGATCGCCACCTCCCGGTTGGTTCCCGCAAACGATGTTGGATATGTTATGGAGGAGGCGGCATTAAGCCATACTTTTGTCCCATCCGCTAAAACAATCAGGAATTGCCCCCCACGGGGAGTACTGGTAGTATTGTAAGAAACCTCGACAGCAGCCGATTCATCAGCCGCGTTGTAAACGATCTTCCCGTCTGCAGTTTTCATTATGACAGCATTTCCCTGCTGGGCAAGTTTTCCGTTCTGAGCGCCTGTTAAAACAATTCGTTGGCCGGTAGCCAGAGTTAAAATAGCTTTATTGCCCCCCGGTAAAAAATCGTTTCTTAAAGGCAGATTTTTAACTATTTGCTGCTTGATCGGTGTTTTATGTAATATCAAAAAAACAGCAGCAGACAGGCACAGGATAATAGAAGCAGCGGCGGCGATACGTGGCCAAACAGACCTGCTGCCTAACACGGGTACTGCTACCTTTTGATTGACTTCGACCATTTCATTGCTAAGGTTCTGGTAAATCATTTGTAGCTTTTTTTCATATTGACGGCTTGATATTGCTGCATGGTCTTCCGCAAACAGCGCTTCGCTGATCATTTCACGCAATTCCAGCTCTTTTGTCGTACCGAAAAAACCGAATAACAGATCGAGATCATCCGGGCTGCATTGGTTATCCAGGTAGCGCTGAAATAATACTTTAATGTGCGGTTTTGCTGCCATTTGCTTCGTTTTCTTCCTAATACGCCGGGCGGCCCAAAACACACTACTTGCATTTAAAATAAATTAATGTTTTTTTAACTAGTGTCAATAATATCTTATGATGTCTCACATCTACCGCTTTTAATGTCACACTAGATGAACTTGCTTTAGTATCAAAGCTTTGATCAGTACTTCTTCATTTTCTTCACTCTTCCCGGTGTCATCATCTTTGTTTAAATATAATCGCCATCACTTAAGCGCAGTCGGAACTTTTTTTAAATAAATTTGCGTAATCAAATGATTACATATATTATTGTGTAATCATTTGATTACGCAATATGTCAGCAACTGCACGAAGAGATGTTTTCCAGGCCATATCCGATCCCACGAGGCGTGAGATCATCAACCTGATAGCTCACGAACCCATGAATTTAAACGCCATTGCCGATAAGTTTGATATCAGCAGGCCCGCCATTTCCAATCATATAAAAATATTGACCGAATGCGGCATGGTCGTCATCACGCAACAGGGCCGCGAGCGGTTCTGCGGAGCGAAGCTGGAAACCCTGGCCGAGGTATCAGACTGGGTAGACCAATACCGGGTATTCTGGATGGAAAAATTTGATTCACTGGATAAATACATCAATAAAATACAAAGCAAAAATCAACCAAAATGACAGATCAAACAGACCAAAAACCGGTACTGAGAATAGTACGGTATTTTAACGCACCCAAAGAAGTTGTATTTGAAGCCTTTGCCAACGCCGAAGCTATGGCCGAATGGTGGGGGCCGGCCGGAATGCCGGTAACGGTAAAAAGTTTCGACTTTATTTCTGGCGGCAAGTTCCATTATAAAATAGAAGGCAACGGCCAAACCATGTGGGGTATATTTAGATATGTAACAATTACACGTCCTGAACTGGTAGAATTCATCAGTTCATTTTCGGATGAGGAAGGCAATGTCTGCAAGTCGCCGTTCCCGATGGATTTCCCATTGGAGATTTATAATGAATTGACATTGACGGATAGTAATGGGCGAACAACTTTGACGCTACAGGGCCACCCAATAAACGCTACACCCGAGCAGGAAGCAACCTATGCTTCCATCAATGCCAACATGCAGGAAGGTTTTAAAGGCACATTCGATCAGTTGGAAAGATATCTGGAATCGCGCTTCAGGTTGCAACAACAGTTAAAAACTGATAACAAAGCCAGAGTAAACACCTATCTGAACTTTAATGGAAATACCGAAGAAGCGTTTAACTTTTACAGATCAGTATTCAAAACGGAGTTTGCGGGTAAAGGTATCCGTCGCTTTAGTGATGTGCCGGCGCATGACGGGCAACCGCCATTGTCGGATGCCGATAAAAACTTGATCCTGCATGTGGAGTTACCGATTCTCGGTGGTCATATTTTAATGGCGACAGACGCGCCGGAGAGCATGGGCTTTAAAATAACGCCGGGAAACAACATGCACATCTGCCTGGAGCCCGAATCAAAGGAAGAAGCCGACCGTATCTTTGATGGGTTATCTATAGACGGCGTCGTTGAAATGCCCATGCAGGACATGTTCTTTGGTTCGTATTATGGCGCCTTTGCAGATAAATTTGGTGTTAACTGGATGGTTAACTATATCCATAGAGAAAACTAATTAAACCTTACCGATGAGAAAAAACAAAATAATTTATTGGATAGTTACCGTGATCTTCTCGGTATTCATGGGTTTTACCGCCATACCAGATGTCATGCTCGTACCCGATGCCGTCAAGTTTATGCACCATCTGGGTTACCCTAATTATTTACCGTATTTATAGGTGTCGCTAAGATTTTAGGAGCCGTTGCGATCCTGATACCAGGCTTTCAAAAAATAAAGGAATGGGCCTATGCCGGTTTATTTTTTGATTTGATTGGTGCAATCTGGTCTGTTGGTTCAACGGACGGTTTCAAGCCGTCATTATCCTTTATGCTGTTGCCGATTATCGTCGGCGCGGTATCTTATACTTTTTATCATAAAATCTATGAGGTTAGGGTCGGTTGAAAATTGCTGATGCTTTAGGTTAATGGAAAGCCTCTTACTAATTGGTGAGCGGCTTTTTCTTTAATAAATGTGACATTAAATGATGTAAATGTGAGACATCATAAGATGTTATTGACAACTCGCTTAACATTACCATTTGAAAGCTACCAGGAAGATGGTGAGGGCCATTCCATTAGCAGATAACACATACTCTTTTACAGACTTTGTGGCTTTAACCAATTGATTACTTACGGTGGAGACAGATATGCCCAGCAGTCCGGCGGCTTCTTCATAACTTTTCCCTTCTATTTTGCAAAGCAGAAAAACCTTTTGACGTTGAGGAGGGAGCTTTAGGATTGCTTCACCAATTAGTGCCTCATTTTCTTTTTTGAAGATATTCTCTTCGATTTGGTCGTAATATTCTGTAGTAGCGGTTCTAAGTTTTACTTGTAATTTTTTGTCACGTGCAATCTTCCTAAAATAATCATAAACAAAGTTTTCAGCAATTTTATACAAGTAAGCTTTAAAGGGCTGCTCAGGGTCGATTTGTACCCTGCGCTCCCATATCCGTAGAAATACATCCTGTAGAATAGAATCTGCCATATCCTCATCTTTCAGTAAACGGATCAGGCGTCCATATATGCGCTGACTATATAATTGATAAATCTGCTCAAATGCACGTGGCTCCCCCTCTTTGAGTTGAGCAAGTAAGACTTGTTCCTGATTGAAGTGTATCGATTCAAGCGGCATTCAAAGAATATATAATCTAATTTACCAATAATCGTGTAATAATAAATATATTATTACATATTCAAAAGCACGCACATCTCCCCGCTTGCTATATAACAGTCGACCTTACTACCCGCACTTCAATTGGTCATTGGAAAAGGTAGGTTGATTTATTCGGATAAGCAGGTGGTGATCGACCGGCCTGCATTAGTCTTCTCAAGCCCATCAGTTCCCTCATCCTGGGAAACCGGACCCGGGCCTCAGTCAGGCTGGTTTTGCTTATTCACTCATGTGTTTATCGAATCGCACGAGCATAAAAGCGCTTTGCAGGATTTTCCATTGTTTAAAGTGGGTGGCAGCCACATTATTTTTCCGGATGAGGCCCAGTTAACTTTCCTGACGGGGATATTGGGCAGAATGATGGAAGAGATGGATTCGGATTACGCAGGCAAATATGACCTGCTGTGCAACTATTTGCGCATCATCATGCACGAGGCATTAAAGATAACACCGGGTAACACTGTAGAAACCAATACCAGTGCAGCCGCAAGAATAACTGCACAATTTTTTGAATTGCTTGAAAGGCAGTTCCCGATTGATTCCCCGGAACAATTCCTGAAGTTAAAAACCGCGAATGAATTT
>JAUCSE010000003.1 GCA_030445275.1 Mucilaginibacter sp. | reverse complement strand
GAGCCCACATTACGTATAATATCGGCACTAACAATAAATATGCCCGACCCAATCATGGAGCCTGCTACCAGCATAGTACCATCGAGCAAGCCCAGCTCGTGTTTCATTTTTGGTTGACCTGTTTTTTGTTTCATAAGTATATTTAGGAATAGGGGTAAAACATTTTATATGTTCAGCAAACAATGTGGTTTAATCTATGACGGGAGCTACTTGTTTTCTATCGTGTACCGCCGCCTAACGAACGATACAATTGTATATAAGCTGTTATTTGTTGCCGCTTTAAATCCGCAAATCCAAGTTCGTTTTGCAAGAGGCTTTGTTGTGCGGTAATTATTTCAAGGTAGTTGGCCATACCATTTGTGAACAATAGCTGTGCGTTGGGTAGAGCTTTTTGCAGAATAAGATTCTGTGAATGGGCGATCTCTATTTTTTCTTTCAACTTTTCCGATTGCATCAAAGCATCCGATACTTCAGCAGCTGCATTCAGTAGCTTGCTTTTGAAGTTATTTGCTGCTTGTTCATATTCGATTTTGGTGATGTTTAATTGCGTTTTTAGTTGCCGTTTGTTAAATATGGGCTGCAAAAGATTTCCGGCAACATTACCGAACAATGAAGTCGGTAACACGAGCCATTTACTGGATTGAAATGAATTAAGCCCGCCTGCCGCATTGATACTTAATGATGGATACATATTTGCCTGCGCCACTCCGATACGTGCATTGACGGCACGAAGTGCCGCTTCGCTTTCTTTTACATCTGGTCGTTGGCTTAATAAGTTGGCAGGTATGCCTGTTTTAAAATTGTCAGGAACAATAAAACTGAACAAATCCTGCGTAATGATTAAAGCACTTGGTTGACGTGACATTAAAATGCTCAAAGCATTTTCTTGTATGCCCAAAGCTTGTTCCAGCGTGGGTATCAGCGATGCTATATTTTTCTGCTGTACTTCGGCTTGCTGCACTGCCAATGTTGTTGCTTCGCCGTTTTCCATTTGCACGCGTATTATTTGAACGGTACTGTCGGTCAGCACAAGATTTTTTTTGGCAATTTTCAATTGCTCGTGCAGCATTAACAGATTATAATAAGCCGAAGCCGTTGAGGCGATAAGTTTGGTTTGAAGTGCCTTTGTAGCTTCTTTACTTTGTAACCAAGTTGCTAATGCAGCTTCTTTTTTATCTTTTATCTTGCCCCAAATATCTATTTCCCAACTTACACCCAAACTGGCCGAATAGTCATCCAAATGATTAGCTGAATTATCAAGGCTAATGCCATATTTACCATCTAAACTATTATCCGAAAAACGGTCGGAACTTGCAGAAACATTCGCCGACACCGAAGGCAGCCATGATACTTTTGCTTGTTTCAAGTATTCATCATTTAGCCTAATATTGTTTAATGCCGTAGCCATATCGTAATTACGATGCAATACGCTGTCTATGATTTCTTGTAGCGCGATATCGGTAAAAAAATCTTTCCATCGCACAGTGGCCATACTGTTGGTGTCTGCTTGCGGAACGTCGTTATTAGAACTTCGGTATGAGGCCGATGTTTCCAAAGGCGGGCGGCTATATTCTTTTCCTATATGACAAGAAGCCAACAGCAAGCCGATTATAATGACGCTGTATATACTTTTAATATTGTTCATTTCCTGTACTGCTTTAAAATAAATCAATCTGTTGTATGCTCTATCACAATCTGTTTAATACCAAATATGCGCTCATGCAGGGATTGGAAAATGACAAATAAAACAGGGATGATAAAAATGCCCAATGCTACACCGAACAACATCCCACCTATAGCCCCGGAGGCAATGGAACGGTTACCTTGTTCGGTTGCCCCCCCTGCAAAGAACAGTGGCAACAATCCCGCGATAAAAGCAAAAGAAGTCATCAGTATGGGGCGTAAACGCAATGCCGCGCCCTCCATGGCGGCTTCGATTAATGTTTTACCTGCATGACGGCGTTGCAGTGCGAACTCTACTATCAGAATAGCATTTTTGGCTAACAAGCCAATGAGCATAATCAGTGCTATTTGCACATAGATATTATTGGTAACGCCTACTAAATTAATGAATGCAAAAACGCCAAAAATACCGGTAGGCAATGACAAAACGATTGCAAGTGGCAGCACATAACTTTCATATTGTGCAGCCAATAAAAAGTAAACGAAAATAATACAGAGCGCAAAAACAAACAGGTTTTGATTTCCGGCATCGCTTTCTTCTTTTGAAATACCTACATATTCATGGGAATATCCTATCGGCAATTGTGCTGCTACTTCATTAATTGCATTCATGGCATCGCCGCTTGAAAACCCTTCCTTGGCTTGTACATTATAATTGATGGAAGTTGCCTGATTAAGATGCGTAACTACTTCCGGGCCAAACATCGGTTTTAATTGAGCAACCGATTTTACCGGAACCATTTTACCGAAAATATTTTTTACAAAAATTTCGTTTAAGGAATTTTCATCAGCGCGGTAAGGTGCTTCAGCCTGAACCACAACGCGGTAATATTTACCGAACCGTATAAAGTCGGATGAATAAACACTGCCATAATACGCCTGTATGGTTTGCAACACATCGCTTACTTCCAAGCCCAATTGTTTAGCTTTTACGTTATCTACATCTAACATATATTGGGGGAAATTGGCATCAAAAGTGGTAAACACGGAACCGATTTCTTTCCTTTTTAGCAACGCCGCTTTAAAATCATCTCCTATGGTTGCAAACTTTCTAATTTCTCCATTGGTATTATCTTTCAACACAACTTCCAGAGCATCTACGGCGCCAAAGCCAGGAACGGTAGGTGCGGCAAAGGTGAAAGAATTGCCTTCGGGCAAAGCGTTAACCCTGCGTCGCACAGAATCCATAATGACGTTGATGTCTTTTACTTTTCCCCTGTCTTTCGGTTGTTTTAAAAGAGTATAAATAGCAGCATAAGAAGGAGAAATATTGTTTGACAACATATTGCTTCCAGCCACAACAGCACTATGGTACACCGGCGTATAATCAATCAAAGATTCTAAGCTTTTAACAGCTGCCTTGGTTCGGCTAAGTGAGGTGCCGGGCGGCATTTTAAAAGCAGTTGTTATAAAACCCTGATCTTCTGTGGGAATAAACGCCTGTGGGGTATGTATTATCATCATATAACTGCTAATGCATATTACTGCAAGCCCCGCAATGGCCAACCATTTACGACGGATTAAAAAGCGAACAACATTGGTGTATTTTTTTGTGGTGGCACGAAACCCTATATTGAACAATTCGTAAAACCGTTGGATGCCTTTATTATTTTTCTCGTTTTGCGGTTCTTCGTGTTTGTTTTTAAGAAAAATAGCACACAATACCGGGCTCAATGTAAGGGCATTAATGGCTGATAACGAAATGGCAATGGCAAGTGTAAAAGCAAACTGCCTGTAAAAAACACCTACCGGGCCCTCTATCATACCGATGGGAAGAAAAACAGCAGCCATTACAACGGTAATAGATACGATGGCTCCCGTAATCTCGCTCATGGCACCTATCGTTGCCTTTTTCACATCAGAAGCGCCATGTTCCAGTTTACTATGCACTGCTTCCACCACCACTACTGCATCGTCTACCACGATCCCTATAGCCAGCACCAATGCAAATAGCGTAAGCAGGTTGATACTAAATCCAAACACATTCATGAAGAAAAAAGTACCGATGATGGATACCGGAACGGCAATGGCGGGTATGAGCGTGGAACGAAAGTCCTGTAGAAAAACGAATATGACGATGAATACCAAAATAAACACCTCAACAAAAGTGTGTTTCACCTGCTCGATGGCGGTATCCAGAAAACTTTTAGTGTTGAAAGCAATAATATATTCAATACCTTTTGGAAGATTGGGCTTTATCTTCTTTAAATATTTCAGAACAGCTATTTGTACATCATTGGCATTCGAACCGGGAGTTTGAAATATAGCAACTCCAATACCTGGATGTCTATTTACTCTTTGCGTGACGGCATATTCCTGATCCAGTGATCCCAATTCTATTCTCGCTACATCTTTCAGCCGCAATACCGACCCGTCGTTGTTACCACGAATCACAATATTTTCATACTCCGATTCCTCTTTCAATTTTCCTTTATAAAGAATGGTATATTCAAAAGGCACGGCGCTTCCTTCGCCAAGTCTACCTGGTGCGGCTTCTAAATTTTGATCATTTACCGCTTTCATCACTTCACCTGGCATCATACCATATGTGGCTAACTTTTCAGGGTTAAGCCACACCCGCATGGCATACGATTTACTGCCAAAAACTGATGCTTGACCAACTCCAGGTATTCGCTCTATGCCGGGTATTACATTGATGAGGTCATAATTGTTTAAGAATTTAGAATCGTATTTGGTCGAATCTTTGCTTACAAAGTCAACAATCATTACCATGCTGTTATTCTGCTTTGTAGTGGTGATACCTGTTCTCAGCACTTCTTGCGGTAGTTGGCTGGTGGCTTGTGTTACCCTGTTTTGCACATTGATGGCCGCCTGATCGGGGTTAGTACCCAATTTAAAGTATACAGTAATGTTTAGGGTACCATCATTAGAGGACGAAGAGGTCATGTAAATCATGTTTTCCACTCCATTAATAACTTGTTCAAGGGGTGTAGCTACCGAGCGGGCAATAGCCTCGGCGCTTGCTCCAGGATAACGTGCCGTTACCACAACAGATGGCGGCGCTATCTCGGGAAAAGTTTCCATAGGTAGTTTGACTATTGCCAACGTGCCCAGTATAACTAATAGGATAGAAATTACCGTGGCCAGTACCGGCCTTTCAAGAATCTTTTTTAGCATTTCGTTTTAGTTATTATTGTTTGGTGTTACTACCATGCCTTCACGCAGGCGATCGGTTCCCTTAACCACCACATTATCACCAGGCTTTACTCCTTCCGATATGATGTAGTATTGGTCATCCTTATCCAAAACTGTTAAGGGCACGCTGGTTAGCGTATTATTTTTACCAACAACATAAGCCAATATTTTATTCTGCATTTGAAAAGTTGCAGCTTGAGGTATTCGGATAACATCAGGATAGTGAATAGGTATAATAACTTTTCCGGTATTGCCGGAACGTAGCAAACTTCCGGCATTGGGGAAAATAGCACGAAAAGTAATGGCGGCAGTCGTTTCATCAAATTGCCCTTTAACAATATCTACTCTACCCATTTCCCCATAAACTGAATTATCGGCAAGCATTAGCGAAACGCCGGGCACCTGCTTTATCTTATCTTCCATTGATTTTCCGGAATATCGTTTTGTAAATAGCAAAAACTCATTTTCGCTCATGGAAAAATAAGCATACATCTCATGTATATCAGACAAAACAGTTAATGGGAGCGGCTCATTGCGGCCAATAAGGCTGCCTACTTTATAAGGTAAGCCTCCAATATAGCCGCTCACTGGTGCTTTTATCAATGTAAAACCTTTATTGATTGTTGCTGATTTTTGTGCTGCTTCTGCCTGTGCAATGTTTGAATTTTCAGCATCTAACGTAGCTTTGGCATTATCCAACTGTACTTGCGAAATCACTTTTGCAGCTACCAGTTTTTCTAATCGGGCAACTTCAATTTCTGCTTTGTTGGCATTGGCTTTTGCCGTTCCTAATGCTGCGGTTGATTGGTTTAATTGCTCAGTAAAGGGTTTGTCATTTATTAAAAACAGTGGTTGTCCTTTTCTGACGTGGGCACCTTCATCTATATATATTTTTTCAAGATAGCCTTCTACCTGTGGCCTTATTTCTATATTGGCAACCCCTTCCAACATGGAAGCATACTGTCTGGATGTTTCTACGGATTCCGTTTTAATAGTAATGGTCGATACGGTTGGCCGCGGTTCCTTCTTGTCAGGTTCTGCTTTTAATGAACATGACTGTAAAAAAACTGAGGCACACACAATAACTGAAAGTACCCCTGTATTTATAAATTTGTATTTTATGCTCTGCTGCATGATTGATTGCTTTTTTACTGTTTAATTTATATCCCACAAGGAAATTAATAAAGAAACCCTGGCTTATAAAAAAGGAGACTTGTTCCTGTTGGGTTTTGATGACCACTATACATTTACCGTTTTTACCCATGGGTTTCCCGCCAGGACAGCTACACTAAAGTTTCCTTTTTTAAATCATCAATTTTTCCTGTTCTCACTTGCAGCAGGCAACACCGCGGCTTTAGTGCCTTTTCTTGTATAAGCATACCGGTGAGCAAGCCACCGGGTGGCAGTACCATCAGCCAATGTAAAATACTGGTCCTTAACATCTTGATCCGACCCAAGGTACCTGATCGTTTGATCCATGCGTAACATTTGGCCACTGATCACGTTGCCGGAACCAGGAAGCGCAAATGGATAAAAATAGAAGTCAATAGATTTACCATCTCCTTTAACAGAGCTCCAGGCCGGCATCAATCCAAGCGGGTCTCTTGCATCGAAAGAAACATAGTCCCATCGGCCTTCAATACGATTGAACGTAAGCAAATCAGTACGCTTAACTTCATTTTTAGTAGAATCAATTAAAAATTCCTGTAGCATTGAACCGATCATCTTGCGCTCGGCAACAAGTCCGGTAGTGGTTACCGGCGCAGCGCCAGGCGATGCCCAGACGGTTTCCGAAACCTCCCAGATCCCAACCCGCTGTGCAATAATTGTATTTTCAGGGCCTAAACTTTTAAGGTCTTCAGGCAAGATTTTTTGTTGGCCGAAGACTACTATTGGAACCACCACCAATAGCTGGCATAATATGATTTGAATTAACTTTTTCATCTTTATTTGATTTTTAACAGTAAAATTTATTCAGCAATTTGTAGACCTGCATACGTCCTTCTCTTTCCATTTAATTATGACAGATCGAACGCTCCGGTATTTGGTATAAAAGAGATGAACTGGGATTTCATTTAGCTTTACGCATCCATTATTTATTCATATTAGATTTTATGATATCTAATCTTTGTTTTATAGAATAATAGCGATTTTTCCAACCGCTCTTCCTTTTTCTAGCTCGCTGTGGGCTTCGGCCATTTTATCGAAAGCAAACTCTTTTGAGATGTGAGATTCTATTGCGCCGGAACGAAGGAATTCAGCAATACTTTTCATATCAGATCCACTTGAAATCACTGTTGTATAAGCTGTTTCTATTGACTTTATATCTGCCTTATCTTTTGCTTCCTGACTGATCTCGTTAAGGATGCTGATCAAACGGCCACCTGGTTTGATAACCTCTATCGAGTCAAGTATACTTTGGTTATCCAGGCATTCCAAAACAAAATCTACATTTTTAACACTTTCGGTTAACTTCTGTGCTTTATAATCTATATGTTCATCAGCGCCGATAGACAATACAAAATCTCTGTTCGCGGCCGATGAAGTCCCGATCACGTAAGCGCCAAAGTGCTTAGCAATTTGTACAGCATAGTGCCCCACTCCGCCGGCCGCCGCGTGTATCAAAACACGGTCACCGGATTTGATACGAGCTCTTTTTACCAGGTTTTGCCAAGCAGTTAATGCGGCCAATGTTGCACCTGCAGCTTCAGAATGTGAAATATTATTAGGCTTATGGGTCAGATGTGATGCTGGTGCGGCTACAAATTCAGCATAAGCTGCCCCCACTCCGAGGAAATTGACCATGCCAAAGACCTCATCTCCGGGCTTGAATAAATTGGAGTTGGATTGAAAAACATATCCGGAAATATCCCAGCCTAAAATTAACTCTTTTGTTGGATCGAGATTAGCGTAAATAAAAACGCCCTGCCCCTTTCTTGTCTTGATATCGATCGGGTTGATACTAATGCTTTTAACCTTCACAAGGACTTCATCATCACTAATTGATGGTTGCGGTACCTCTTTATATATGAAATTCTCAGTAGAACCTGGTTCTTTTAAAAAAATCGCTTTCATTATTATTATACTTTATTTACGATGCAAATTTATACTCTAAAAATCACATTAATAAAGTACAAGTTTTCCATAAATAGGTATATTTGTATCATGAAGAAAGAAACATTGCATGTACCTTATGAAATAAGCTTTGATGAAGCTGAGGTCTGTACTAAGTTTGAGCACGGGCATAATTTTTTTGAACTGGCTTTTATCCGCTCGGGTACCGGGAGGCATTCGTTAAATCAGTCCGAATGTAAGTATCACCCGGGGCAACTTTTCCTGGTCACACCTGAAGACACGCATCATTTTTTAATCGAAACGAAAACGGAGTTCTTCTTTCTTCGCTTCAATAATATCTATTTAGAGAAAAAAAATTTTGGTAGAGATAGCTTACAGCGGTTGGAATATATTCTACAGAATGCTAATCATCATAATGAATGTATTCTAAAGAATATCACTGATAGAAGCTTTGTAGCACCAGTGGTTGAAACCATTTATCAGGAGCGAGCTTTTAAGGATTTATATAACGAAGACTTAATACAACAGTTGGTAAATACTTTAATCTTAATTGTAGCAAGGAATATCGCAAATTTTTTGCCTGGTTATATAGCTGAAACAACTGAAGAAAAAGCTGTTAACATCTTGCAATATATACAGCAGAATATTTATGATCCTGAAAAATTAAGAGCCGAACAGATCAGCTACGTATTTTCAGTGTCTGTTGCTTATGTCGGACGATATTTTAAGAAACATACCAATGATACATTGCAGCAATATATTTCAAAGTACAAGGTTAATCTGATAGAACATAGAATAAAATTTAGTGATAAGCGCATGAATGAAATTGCAGATGAATTTGGGTTTACCGATGTAAGCCATCTAAATAAATTCTTCAGAAAGCAAAAAGGATATAGTCCAAGGGATATAAAAAAGCCGTTAATGGCCTAACGATAAAATCTTTTATCAACCCTTCTTGGCGACCTCAAAGTTGATACAACAAATTATATAGATGCTAAGGAAAACCAGGCGTAACACGAAAAAAAATCTGATTACAAGCAGGTCGTCCGGATTTATATTAACTACTAACTGATTTTTGACCCCGAACGCCCACCTGTGAAATTTCACGCTACTGGGCGCGTTGTTTTTCCTGCTCGCCAGAAGTTTTACGGGTGCGTGCAGCGGCTATATTTTTCCCGAAACGGTACGAGAAGCTGATCGTCGCGTTCCGGGTATCGTTCCTTTGCACAAATCCATTGTTCTGGTTAAGATAGTTGACATTTATTTTATAATTGTTGGTAAAGAAAAGGTCTCCGGCTGCTAATTTAATGGTTCCCTTTCCGCTGAGTATATTGGCTTTAATACCGGCATCAACCGAACCAATATTACCCTGCCCGAAGATGCCGCTAATACTGCCGCACGGTAGTAAGCAGAAATTTCAGCACTTAATCCATCCTTCTTGCTGATGTTAAATACCTGTGTGGTGTCAACGCTATAAGAGAATTTATGAAAATTATAGCTACCCTGGAGGTAATTCTCTTTTTCTGGTTATAGTCCACTTTACTTATTATGCGGCTTGTTTAACGGAAGGTTACATTAAAAACGCCTTTTATCATGACGATATAGCCCTTACCGGCTTTTTTATCTATGTATTTTCTATACTTATGCTCTACTATGTAATTTATTCCATTAGACACATCTGGACGGTTAAACTGATTATTGCTCCCAAAGAGTATCACGAAATCAACACTTCCTGGTTGTTCAGATTTTTTAGGCACCCTAATTATTTCCTGAATATTCTACCTGAATTGATTGGACTTGCACTGTTGTTTCATGCCTGGTATTCCTTAATAATAGGTTTACCCATTTACTAAATTCCTTTATATAAAAGGATTCGCCTGGAGGAAAAAATGATGGGCCAGTATTTTGAGGATTACAAATAACCTTCACACTAATACAAATATTTTTTCCGGATACACGGGCATTCCAGAAGGTACTTAAGCAAACCTATTCCCTACGCCTCAATCATCAATTTGTGTACATATTAAAGAAAAATCAAGCATCGTTTAATATGTACACAATTAATCCTCGTTACGATAATATTATTCCTGTTCCGGATAATTTTGAGGCGAATCTGAAATTTCTGTCCTCCTTGTATAGCTAGGCGTTCTTCATAAACAAAGGAATTACCGAGATACTTATCAACGTTTATGTTTCAGTCTATTTGTCATTGATCTTCTTCATAAATCTATTTTCAGGTCAACCTGATAAATGTTATTATCGTGTTCTATATTCAATTGATGATGTGAAGGATAAATTAGCGCAAGCCGCCTTTTTACGTTTTTTAGTCCCATTCCTCCATGATGTCTTTGACCAGCGGTTTCCTTAAAACTATTTTCCACCTTTAAATATAGTCGTTTTTCGTTAACCTTAAGATCGATGGTCACCCAGCCTTCATTCTTTTCAACACCGTGTTTAAAAGCATTTTCAATAAAAGGGAGCAACAGAAGGGGGGCAATCAATTGACCTTCGATGTCACCGGAATACTGGAAAGAAAGATCAAGGTGGTCGCCAAAACGCATCTGTTCAATTCCTATATAATTTTTCAGATGGGCAAGTTCATCTGTAAGCAAAACCTGACTTGCGCCGGTATCATAAAGCATATACCGCATTAATTCAGCCAGATGCATTACCAGTTTTGGAGATTTAGGAGAAGCCTCCATCGTAAGGAAATAAAGGCTATTAAGTGTATTAAAGAAAAAATGGGGATTAATCTGGGCTTTTAATAAACCAATCTCTGCGTCAAAGCTTTCTCTTTCTATCGCCCTCAGCCTTTTTTCCTGCAGGTAAGCATTGTTTACCAATTTAAGGATCATGGTAGCAGCAATCACCGGAAATATTTTTGCAATATTTTTAATTATTCGAGCCAGGATCCAAAAATTTCCGGGTTCCCATTCGGCCGGGTTATTCAAATGTTCTAAAGGAAGCCATATCGAAAATGCAAAAAAACGTTTTCCAAGTCCGCCTGCAAATAACAGTAAAATAAAACAGCAAATATACCAGGCATATTTACGCTTACTATAAAGTGCCGGCATAAGCAGATAAAGATTGATATACACTACTGTTATAATTACAACCAGATCGGTTGCGAGCGATGGTGGTATACCGAATTCCCATGAGTCCCTGTCTGTCCATCCCGCATCGATAAGATTATACAGGATGAAAGCCAACCAAAAAAGCAGGTGGTTAACAATTGTTTTATAATTTTTTCGGATCAAAGCGACCATCATACAAAAATGCTCATTTTACAGCTGTTCCACTCATTTTTTTCAATGAATTAGAATTCATTTACCGTGAACTGCCATATTAATGACCTCAATTGCGTATGACCATTGAAGTTTATTTTTCAGTGTCGATAAAGAGGTATTGACCAAATAAGAGTGATTACAGAGAAAAATCTTAACCTTGTCTGCTTGATATTTTTTACTGCCTGTAATAAAAAAGGTAATTCACTACAGATTTTAAATCCCAAGACTAACCCAACCAAGCCAACGAACCCGGGAAATGGTAACCCTTCAACAACTACGGCATTTATTGGCGATACAATTACCATCGCTAATAAAAACCCAGGCATCAACCCTAGTGGCTGTAAAGTGTTCCCATTATTCTTTAAAATAAGGCTTACATCTGTAGCAGAGAAATGATAAGTTGGATCAAGCAGTGTAAATCCCATATCCATTTTATTATATGCTTCTGTCATTAACTCGTATAAATATAGCTTTTGCATGCTTCATCGATAAACATCAACGTCTTTACTACCCTCATAAACTTCCTTATAAATACCATGCTCTAAATCGTTTGGTTTGGATGTTTGGCGGTATATTGATCCATTGTGAATTATCTTTTCATGATTTCTATATACTTTAATTGCTCCAAAACTTATGGAAGGTGCGGGTCAAGCCTTGCGAGAGTAAGTACCCCTTATATTTTCCAGTTTACCACAAAAAAGCTAATTTATATATAAACTACATTTAGCATATACACAACTCATCCTGGTTATAATAGTATTATTCCGGTTCAAGATAATTCAGGTACTTATGAAATGTTTCTTCTATTTTCCAAAGCGCTCCCAATGCCAACACTATAGAACAAGCTCCTACAATACCAGCTGCAGGTAATACCCCCCAATAACCTTTTCCCAATAAAAACAATGGCGCAAAATATTGATACTGCGCCTGACAAAATTTGGGACGCTGGTAGCCACCGTGGCCCGGAGATTTGTACCGAACTGCTCCGCTGCAATAGTCACGAACAACGCCCAAAAACCGATCGAAAATCCCAATAAAAGACATAGTCCGTAAAATATGATGATATTTTTTGATTCCTGTAATAGAAAAAGTGCAATAGCAAAACTGGTCAGTATTAAAAAAATAAGAACCACCTTTTTCCTGCTCCTCAAATATTGACTTATCAACCCGCTGCTGATATCGCCCAAAGAAAGACCGATAAATCCGAACATTACTGCCTTGCCAGCGTTAAGCAGAAACAGATATCCCTACTACTTTACCGAACTCAGGCGAAAAAGTGAGCAATATCCCGATAACAAACCAGATAGGCAGGCCAACCATGATGCATCTCAAGTATTTTATGAATCTCTGTGATGAGGTAAATAATGCCCGGATGTTACCCCTTTTTATGTTTTTCTCCTTTACGCGACTAAACATTCCCGATTCCAGCACATTAAATCGCAACAACAGGAGTGCCACTCCCATCCCACCACCTATAATGTAGGCCATTTTCCAATCAAAGGCCTCTGCTACCAGGTAGGCTAAAACAGTCCCGAGCAGACCTACAGCCGCTACTATGGATGTTCCGTATCCACGGATTGCCTTAGGAAGTATTTCCGCAACCAGAGTTACACCTGCACCCAGCTCACCCGCAAGGCCAATACCTGCGATGAATCTTAATAAGGCATATTGATCAACCGATACGATAAAACCATTGGCAATATTGGCCAGGGAATATAACGTAATGGATTCGAACAAAACGGACAGGCGCCCGCGTTTACCCCCGATAATACCCCAAAGGATACCCCCTATTAACATTCCTGCCATTTGTAAATTGATTAGAAAAACACCTTTTTCAAGAAGTTGGCTGGCTGGGACATGCAGTCCTTTCAGGCTCGGTATCCTGACAATACTAAACAGCAACAGATCATAGATATCTACAAAATAGCCCATGGCGGCAACAAGTACAGGTAACGATAATAATTGCTTGTAAGAATAGTTTTCTTCGTTAACTAATTTCATCAAATAAATTTATTGGAGTTAATAATTGGCACAGGATTGATTAATGTAATAATTCCACATTCGTGTTGTGTGTAAACAACAGATTGCTTTCCGATTTCTTTGTTGGTTCTTAATAATCTTCAAAATGGCCAAAGAATAGCAGCTGAGAAAATCCGGGGTTGTTTTGTGACCTGTATAACGATTTATAACGTTTCATACCCCAAATAAATGAAGCATTTTCTACAATTTTTTACGCTTTAGTTGATGACCCGCTGTTTAAGCGCGAAGAGCATTTTATTACCGGAGAAATCAACTGAGGGCCGATTTTTCGCACTCCACGGTAGTAAAGTCTCCCCTGGTCGAAAAAGTGGCATTGGTAATGCATATATAATCATTTTCACAAAAGCAAAGTTTTGCCCCCTCTGTTTCCATTGATCGCTTTTTCCATAAAAATTCATTATATGGCACTAATTGAACCCGGGATGGCTTCGCTTTATTTTAAGTAATCTCAAAATAAGCCTCGCCGGTAAGCGTTACCTTAAGATCGTTACCTTTAAAAGCTGACGGGAATTTTAAACTCGAGGCGGCGTTTAACCATACCTTCGTATCATCAGCCAAAACAACCTGGTATTGCCCGCCGCGCGGCGTGGTTATCGAGTACACTTCTGCCAAACCAGGTGATGCACCATGAGCTGTCCCTGCCTGAACAACAACTTTCTCATAAGCAATTAATTTTGAAATTTGAATAGGGCTGATGTCCGAAGTCTATCTTTGATAAGTAATGATTATTTCGATGTGATTTACATATTACCCTCGCTCGACTTCAGCCTTCTATAGCCTGCTATCTTCACCTTCAACCCTGGCTCTCCGTTTAAAATATAAAGCCCTGTAATTAATTAAAGGGCCTTTTTTATGAGGTGTAAAATATTCGATGATGGGGTCATCTTAAATTATGATCGGCAATAAGTCAATCAAGTTATTGATAACATGATCGGGATTGGCTGAAAGCAACTGCTCCGCCGTATGGGCACCGGTCGTGATCCCTATATTTAATCCGCATCCGGCATTTTGTCCTTCCTGAATATCTACTATCGAGTCCCCGACCTTAACCACTTCACTGCTATTTACTATTCCAAATTTGTTCATCGCGAAATAGATCATGTCTGGCTCTGGTCTGTTCTTACTGACATCCGAAGCGGTCACCAAACCATCGAAATCAATACCCTCTTTCCATCTCATTTTTTTGATGATCGATTGAGCCGTCGACTGATCGTATCCTGTATTCAACACTGCATATACTTTACGTTGCTTTAATGCTTTAAAAAGGGCTATGGCGTTATTATGAGGAAGGATGTCAGCTTTGCCATAAGCCTCCGTGAGTTGCTCCATAAAATTCTGATAGATTTTCCCTGTAATATCCTCATCGTTAATACCTGCGTAAACGGCCAAAACCGATCTAATCGCCTGCCTTTTTTCTTTACCTGCACCTTCAGCAAGTACCTGGTCAAGATTCAAATTAAAGCCAGCCTCATTAATGGCTTTCTGAAGGGTTTTATATACAAGATTGTTTTCGTTAACTGTAGTTCCGGCCATGTCAAAAATGACCATTTTGATATTATGCTGCATTTTAATACTTTTTTATTGTTTAACTAATTATGACTCCTACACGTATGGGTTTGCTTTCACTGGCATACTTAAAAGCATCATCCACCTCATTAAGCGTAAATTCTTTTTCTACAAGATCTTCAAAAGGGTATTTTCGGTGATTATTCTCAATAAAGATGGCTGCACTTAAAAAATCATCATAATTGTAATTATGCAGCCCTTTTATCGCGAGCACGCGGCGTACAATCAGCTGTGCATCAATGGGCACAGGTGCAGCAGGAAAAACAGCACCTATCCAAACGGCACAGCCACCAAGCGCGAGCGATTCTATACCAGCTTTCATGGCCTCGGGATGACCAGTCATATCAAATACAATATCGGCATCAGGCCATGGAAAGTTATTGTTTTTTTGGGAGAAGGTAAATATTTCGTCAACGCCAAATTTGCCCCCCCAAGTTAGGCGCACCTCGTCATTATCAATAAGTCCAACCCATTTTGCGCCAGCTTCCTTGCACATGGCTACGCATGATATACCCAGTAGGCCAGCACCAAAAATGAGCACGTTTTTACCTGCTATGTCGCCAGCAACCCGCAACGCCCCTTTTACCGTGGCATGCGCACAACTGATGGTGGCAGCAACCTTTAAAGGGATTTCTGGCGATATTTTCAGAAAGGCTGTATTAGGCCGTAACACACAATAATCAGCCAATCCCCCATTAAACAGATCCCCGGGCATTGCAGGTGCATGTCCGTATTTAAATAACTGTTCGCTTTTTTGCGGTATATCGGGCCTCGACGCTTCAACTTCAGGCGGCACGGCAAAAATAGACCAGGTGATCCGGTCTCCAACACTAACAGGCTCACCCCTGAAATCTGTAACAATCTGCCCAGGAGGCAACCATAAGATGTCCCCTACAATCTCATGGCCTAAAACAACCTGATCCGGTTCCTGTCGGTGACCGCAAAAAGTATGTATATCGCTTCCGCATAGTGTAGTATATCGGTTTTTGACAATTAATGAAATTGCGTGATCAACCTGGACATCCCCTTTGACCATCCGGAAGGGCTTGCCTACACCATCAAACACTACAGCTCTGCCCGGCAGGAAATTGGGAATTTCTTTGTACATAGGGTTTTAGTTTTGTTTTGAAATATAAATAACAGAATAGCATTAGCAACATCCCTGCAACAGCAAGGGAAAAGCATATTTTTAAAAAAAGCGATAATATAGAGTCACCGGTATGTGAAAAATATCTTAACAGCATCAGCCCGATATAACCGGTGTACCCAACGGAATCAACCACATACATCAGGAAGCTCACTGTTGCCCGCTCACGGGTAATAGCAATAAGTCGTTCAAAAATAACCGCGTGTACGGCTACATATGGCACGTAAACACCGAGCCCTATCAATACCATAAAGGTAAATTTTCCAAGACCGTTGTATAGCCCGACTATAGAAAGGAGCAAAATCAAAAAACCAATAAAGCTGGTCAGCATCGAAAAGCGGAACGCCTGATAATGATTCTTGATCAGCACCGCAAGGCCAGTAATGAGGATGACACCGAAAGATACAATTAGCTCTGAGGTTGTGAACAATTCAGGTGTTTGTTTATATCCGAGACCATTCCATAATTCGACAGCAAAATCGGCCCTTACACTACGTAATAAAGTAACAAATAGGTAAATAGCAATAATGGCTATCAAACCCGGCGCATATTTATTGAAAAAGCGCCAGCGATCTGCAGTCGTCATTGGCTCCCTTGCCGAACGTGAGCTTATGTCTGTAGCAGTTGGTTGCGGTATACTGGCCAACATAGCAATAAACAACGATGTAGGCAGCAGAAATACCAGGCCGGCAACAAACGGCATCCAGTTTTCACCAACGTTAATCATTAATAACAGGGCCCCCACCGACTTTGAAACGCCATCAGACAGAATAAAACTTGCGCAAAGCCCGGCAATCAGAAACTCTGTTTGTCTGCGCCCCTCCAGAAAACTGAGTACCAAGCCAAATATCACTCCAAGCGGCAGGCCATTTAATAACATGCATACCAAATTCCAGGGACGTGGTACCACTGCAAAGAGCAATAGCATGGCTTCTGCAAACCCAATCAATATGATGATCGCTCCTATACGTTTCCCCGGCTTGATTTCTGAAACAAATTTGATGCCTATCCATTTTGCCAGTACATAGCCAGCAGTTTGGGCAATGATCATTCCGAACTTATAACTTAAGCCCCATAAACCAGCGTCGGCAAACGCCGCCGCTGTATAGGGTTTCCGGTATCCATACATACAAAAGTAGGTACCAAACGCGGCGATCAATGACCAAGCTGGATTAGCGAATATTTTTTTTAGGCGATTAGGACTATTTTGAAATTGCATTATAACGGCACAAACATTGTTTAGTAAAACTAAATAATGTTTAATATTTATGCACTTTTTTATCCATTATGGTTATGTTAACAATTGATTAAATTTTCGTGATTATCAAAAAAAAAACAGATAACTAACACAATTTAAACTATTTGGTTTACAGAGCCAGGAGCGCATCTTTAAATGGCCTCCAATTCCAATACCGAACTTGTGCGTGCCCGCTTCAAATACCATTTCAGCCCCTGTTCCATTAACGTTTCACCGCTGAATACCTGATCGTTTTCCGCGAATGTTACCTTAGCCCCGGTGTTCAAATTTATTTCAATAATTCTGTATTTTTTATTCGGGTCAAGGCCATTCATTTTCAGCTCGGGGTATGTATCTGCTTCAATACTTTCGAGATTATAGACAAAAACCAGGGCTTTGTTTTTTGTACTGTCTACATACATAAGCGACGCGAAATTTGTTTTGTACGGTGAAACAAGCCGGTACAGATCGCCATAATTGATTACGTTTTGCAACCGTTTGTAATTGTCAGTCACTGTGCGGCTTAAGGCAATGTCAGGCTCGCTCATTTTTTTAACCATGACATCAAAACCCAGCTTACATGACATGGCCACATCCAGCTTATACTTCAGCGATTCGCTTCCGGCAGCAGTAACATGGGCACAGATAGCAAGTGCAGGGTAGAAATAGGAATATCCCCATTGAATCTTTATCCTGTCCATCGGATAGGTATTATCACTTGGCCAAAATTCCTGGAAATACTTTAATGCACCATACTCAACGCGGCCGCCCCCACTGGCACACAGCATCATATCCAGATTTGGGTATTTTGTACGTACGCGGTCAAGCACCTTATAAAACCCTTGCGTATAGCGCACATACATGGCATCCTGGTCTTTTCCAAGATAGGGGCTGTAAGCATTGTCCATAGAGCGGTTGCAATCCCATTTCATGTAGGATATGTTCGGAGAGTCCTTCATCAGCTTATCAATAACGCCGAATACAAAATCCTGCACATTCGGATTAGTGAGATCAAGCACTAATTGCGTACGATAAAGGTGTTCAGGCCGGTTGGGCGCTTTTAATACCCAGTCGGGGTGCTTTTCGTATAGTTCACTTTTAGGATTTACCATCTCAGGCTCTATCCAGATACCAAAGTTCAAGCCTTTTACCGTGGCTTCCTTTACCAGGTAACCAATACCATCTGGTAATTTCTTTTTGTTCGCTTCCCAGTCACCCAAGCCTGCCCTTGAATTATCCCGCGGGTATTTGTTAGCAAACCAGCCATCATCCAGTAAAAACATATCAACCCCCAATTTTTTAGCCCCGTCGAATAAATTTACCAGCGTGTCTTGATTAAAGTTAAAGTAGGTCGCCTCCCAGTTATTGAGCAAAGTTTGCCGCTTTTGATGGCCGTTCCAAATGCCGTAATTGATGGCCCAGTTATGAAAATTACGGCTTACCTGCCCTTCGCCATTGGTTGTATAAGTGAATATAAAATGCGGCGTTTCAAAATTCTCTTTTGACTTTAACGGATAGGCTGATGCGTAAGCGTTGATACCTGGGATAATTTTTAAAGAATTACCCATATCCACATTTTTTTGCAATGATTCAAACTGGATATCAAAGTTGCCGCTGTAAGCAAGCGTACCGGCAAAAACCTGCCCGGTATTTTCGGTAACATCATTATTGGGTGATACCATAAAAGAGGGATTATAATTGCAGGCTGTTCGTACTCCCAGTTTTGATTGTATGCTGAATATTCCTGGGGGAAGCTGAAACTTATGCATTTGCATTTCGTAATTATACTCGCCATAAAAATGGGTAAGATAATTTTGCTGTGCGATGATATTGATAAAAGCCGACGCATAACGGTTAAGTATCACATCTTCTTTTTCGGCATGATGGATGCTTGTCCACGTTTCAATAATATTTTGTGTTTGATAGGTCCTGTAATGGAGGGTAACGTAAAATGGATACGATGGGTCTTTTAACCTGATATTGGTCACCTTTACATTCGGACTCTCATTCCTGACCTCGCAGCCCATGTAAACCAACGCGAGCGACATATTACCATCGGCATGTTTTACTTCTAAGGCTGGTTCATTTAGATAAGTAGACCCACCGGTTGCATACGCCGGGTTAAGCGATGCGTTGATGTTCCTGTACCCTGATGTATCTGATAATTTTTTGCCCAGGTAGATTTGCTGCAAATGCCCGTCTGCATCCGCCTGGTATACGATAGCAAACGCACTGGTTCCAATAATGATTTTTTGTGCTTGCAAATTAAAAGGTAGTAAACCAGAAAGTATAATAATGTACAATAATCGTTTCATAGTGAAAATTCTTTTTTTGAAAAAGCTGTTTAGAAGGGGCCCTTTTGATTTATTGAGTGCATAAATTACAAATTATAAACACGATCATTTAAATATCCCCTTTGGAATAGCACCTGTCCAACTATCCGAAATTTCCTTAACTCCAAAAATTTTGGCTAAAACTAAGGCGGTATTCTTGTTGCTGTTAAATTCAGTAATGAGTCCACGTTTTTTAATCTGTGGTCCGGTTATAGCCCAGGGTACCTGCATTTCATTCATCGATACACCGCCATGTCCCTTACCAATACCACCGTGGTCGGTTATCAGCAAGAAATGAGTGCTTTTATATAGTCCGGCTGTTTTAAGCTGATCTAACAGTTTACCTATAGCAATGTCGGCGTCTTCAATAGCCTTGATGTACGGAGGAGTCATCCAGCCATAACCATGGCCGGCATGGTCCGTATGCACGCTATATAAAAAAACCAGGGTTGGGTTTTTCTGATTCCTCACTATAAAATCATAGGCTTTTGCATAATTAGCCTGGTACTGATCGTTCTCTTCGAAAGAGATCTCATCTAAATATTTTTTATTGATCGGGTTGATCAACTCTTTCCAATTATAATAGTAAGCTGTTTTAACACCAGAAATTTTATCCTTTAAAAGTTTGAAGATAGAGGGATAATACCCATCCCGATCTGTATCTATCGGAGCTAGGGTATGTTTTTCCAGGGTCCATTCGTTACTGGTAATACCATGCTCCTCGGGGCCTGAACCCGTCATATGGCTGGTCCAGTTTGGTAAAGTGATAGATGGCATCACGGGTCTGGTTGTTAAAGACAGTACGCCATCAGCAACCATTTTGTCCAGGTTAGGGTGTTTAGCTGCTTTAAAGCCTTCGGCGCTAAAGCCGTCAAGGCCAAAAATCAAGACACGGGCGGGTTTATTTTGTGCCTTAATAACACCACAGGTAAAAATCAAAAGAAATAGAATAGAAAATATACGTTTCATAATTGGTGTAAATGATTTGTAACGCGTATTAATTGGTTATTGGTTTTCCAAGTCAAATCTATGATTGTCCGGTGGTATATCCTGTTAAGAATTTGGTGAGTTATAACCATATTTTAACCTTAATCTCATTTTAGTTGCCATTAATTGATAATTAATACCACTCCTGGATAAAATCCAGATCTTTATGATACGTTCAGGAAGGGTTAAAATGACTTCTACTAATTAACACTATCAAAGTGTTTAGGAATTACTTGAAAAGTAACTCTGGAACGTGAGGTCAATAGCATGTGGCGAAAATCAAATTTTATTATCTTTTTGTGGCTGATTTTTGATTATAATTATAGGATTTATGTAACGATATCAGGAAAACAGCAGTCATATAATCATGAAACTATTGCAAGTATTTTTAACCTTATTCGCGTTTTTACTATGCAATTTTACTTACGCACAAACCGTGGGCGGTAGAATTTCGGGGATGACATTAGATGATGCTAAAAAACCATTAGATGGCGCAACCGTGGTTTTATTTACCGCAAAGGATTCTGCAGTAGTAAATACACAACTTGCTAAGCAAGATGGCAGCTTTGCCTTTCAAAACTTAAAGGATAATAATTATATAATTAAGGTGACTTATATAGGCTATAAAAATTACAGAAGCGGTATTGTGGTGGTCGGTCAACAAAAAACGGTTAATTTATCGCCATTTATTTTATTACTGGCAGGAAAAAAGTTGAATGAAGTAGCCGTAACCGCCCAAAAATCATACGTACAGCAAAAAATTGACCGTACGGTAGTTAATGTTGGGGCGCTGATATCCAACACCGGAGCCAACGCTTTGGAAGTACTGGCAAAGACCCCTGGTGTGCAGGTAGATGCTGATGGCAATATTACTTTTAAAGGAAAAAGCGGCGTAATGGTAATGATTGATGATAAACCAACCTATCTTTCGGCCGCCAACCTGGCCACGTACCTGCGTTCTCTACCATCTTCGGCATTAGATCAGATAGAGTTGATGGATAACCCGCCGGCCAAGTATGATGCTGCCGGAAATGCGGGCGTAATCAATATCAAAACTAAAAAAAATACCACCAGGGGATTTAATGCAGTGGTATCAGCCAATTTGGCCCAAGGTTTTTATGGCCGAACCAATGAAAGCATCAACTTTAATTACCGTATAGATAAGGTTAACTTTTTTGCCAACGTTGCTTACAACAAGCAGAAAACTTTCAGAAGGCTCGAAATAGACCGGAATTATTTTGACGCGGACGGAGATCTTGCCTCTTCTCTAAAAGATATTTCTTATTTCAGGCCTTCCAGTAACAACACCAATATCAAAGCTGGCTTAGATTATTTTATATCGCCAAAAACAACCTGGGGAATAGTATTTACAGGCAACATATCTCGCGATCATGATAGCAGCCCCGTATACAGCTTGTTATATGGCAAAAACGGTGAATTGGATTCAACCATTAATACCCTCAATACTTCCAAAAATAAGTTTGACAGCAAAGGTATAAACCTGAATTATACCCACAAGTTTGATAGCACGGGTAGAACTCTCACGTTTGACCTGGATTATATTCGCGATGTATCGGGTAGTAATCAGCTGTTTGTAAATAATACTTTTTTGCCCGGTGGCACCTTAACAAATTCGCAAACAATAAGTGATAATTTACCTTCCACCATCAATATTTACTCAGCAAAAGCTGATTACACCCATCCGCTTAAAGGCAAGGCAAAACTGGAGGCTGGCGTTAAGAGCAGCTATGTTAATACAGATAATGCCGCTAATTACTTTAATGTGATTGATAACGTAAGTACTATTGATTATAACAATACCAACCGTTTTTTATACAAGGAAAATATAAATGCCGCATATATTAATTTCAATAAAACTTTCGGCCGGTTTTCATTACAAACAGGCTTGCGGTTAGAGAATACAAATGGTAACGGGCATCAGTTGGGGAATGCGCAAAAGGCCGATTCATCATTTGTTAAACATTACACCAATCTGTTCCCGACAGCTTATTTTTCCTATAATTTGGATACAGCCGGTCATAACGTGTTGGTTGCTTCTTATGGTCGCAGGATCGGAAGGCCAAGCTATGGAAGTTTAAACCCCTTTACTTTTTTTGTAGACAAGTTTACTTACTTTTCCGGCAATCCTTTCCTGAAACCACAGTTTACGGATAACTATAAACTGGCCTATAGCTTCAAAAGCCTGTTTACTGTCGCGCTTGCTTATAATTATACAACTGATGTTCAAAATGAAACCATTCATAAAAGCGGCAATGTATTTATCAGCACTACGGGTAACATAGGGCAACAAAAAACACTTGATTTTTCTGTTAATAGCAATCTTCAGCCTACCAAATGGTGGTCAGCTAATCTGTATGCCGAGGTGTATAATAATACTTACCAGGGGCAATTTTACACCGGTTATCTCCATCAATCACAATATACTTTTAGCGCCAATGGAAATAATCAATTCACTATATCAAAAACCTGGAGCGCTGAGTTAAGCGGCTGGTATAATACCGGGGGTACTTACGGACAGTTTGTTTCCATACCTACAGGGATGCTTAATGTGGCTGTTCAGAAAAAAATATTGAACAACAAGGGTTCAATTAAGCTCAATATGCGTGACGTATTTAAATCGTTTAGTCCAAGCGGTACCATTACCAACATTGCAGATGCTACTGCAACCTACCACAACTTTGTAGATACACAAGTGGCAACCCTCGCATTTACTTATAGTTTCGGTAAATCAACCAATGTGCCGCATAAACGTGATACCGGCGGGGCCGACAGTGAACAAGGAAGGGCACATTGATTATGTATATGCTGTTGACTCTAGTTCTAACCCCACTAACTAATCGATTGTCGCGGAATCACATGGTCAAGCCTCCTGGGAACTTCCATATTATAGCTTTGTCTTAATGATTTTGCACCTTATCCTGGCAGCGGTTCCGCGCTAAGCGCCAATGGCAGTAAAACATTTAACGCCGAACTTTACCGCGGCCTGAAATTTCATTTTTTTATAACACCGACAGAATACTAACAGGGCAACTATCCCTTTAACAAACCTTTATGGTGAGTACGTTAAGTATTGCACCTAATTTTTTAATCCTTGAGGCAATATGTCCACGACCGATGGCGCAATGATGGGCCGGCCCTTGCTGGTTCCAGGCTTCTGTAAAATTGCGTGCACCTATCGGGAATTTATAACGGCTATTGGTATTCCCTATCTCTAAAATATCGCCCGACACTGATTCAGCTTCGGCAACGAGAAATTTCAATGTTCCATCGCCTGTTTCAACTACCGAAAAAAGTGTTACCGGCCCATGACTTACCGACATCTCAACAGATAGGCCATTTCCAACTTTGCCATGATACACCTGTAGAGGTTTTACCTTGATCTTCCCCTCAGCTATTCCCGGGTGACAAGGACCATCATGCCCCATTAACACCACATCGTCATTATAATCCATCGCGTAATATTCTGTAAATGAACCACCAGCACCAAAACTATCCATGATCTTCATGGCCTGTACATTTTTAATTTCATACTCGCCTGCCACAGGTATGTTTTTGCCTGTTAATAGAGAGTTGCCTAATATGACCGATGTAACGGTGTTTTCATTAGCTGCATTACCACTTCCTTTGTGGTAATAAGCCAACGAACCCAATTGATGTTTATGAACCAGTTTGTCAAGGGCTACAGCAGTTTGCGCGGCGCGATGCAATTCTGCGGGCGGACAATCGTCCTGCACATCAAACTCCTGCTCAATTTCCAGCAGTTTATCAGCTATTTCCTTTTCGGTTACTGATGTGCGGAGATCAGATAATTCGTCAACTTCTATCACTTCAATATGCCCTCCAAATGTTGAGCATTGCAGCGTCAGATCGGTATAAATATCCATCATGCCGCTGTAGTAGTTACCCATTATCCCCAATCGATTATAGTACATAGTACGCGCTACTCTTGCAGCATCCAGCCACTCCTGTACCTCATTCCATACGTGCGGATCATCATTAAGCATACCGGTTATCTGGTAAAATGGAATTTTATTTCGGTTAAAAACGTTGGCTATCTCTGGCACCGAACATGACGAACAATGGGCCAGCCATTCGCCGGTCATAGCAGTGCGATTGTTCAGGCTATTGAAACTTTTATAATCAATACTTGCCAGCGGCGACAGGTTAAGCACTACCACCGGGACATTGGCTTTTTTTACAACAGGCAGCACCGTGGCCGACAGGGCATAGGTTGATACGTAAAGGAAGATGATATCTACATCCTCTCGCTTAAATACAACTCCTGAATCAAAAGCCAGCTGAGGCGTATCTACCAGGCCAACATTTACAATTTCGGTATCAAAAGCAGCCATATGTTGGGCCACCACATCCAAATAGCCGGTAAGGCGTTCTTTCAATCCATTAAACTGATCCCAGTAAGCCTGTAACCCTATTCCGAATAAGCCGACTTTTACCTTATTTTTTTTATACATCTGTTTATTTGTGTTTCTTTTTTATTCTTCTTTAACGATAGTAACAGGGCCTAATAATCCCGATTCAAGCAACGGCGAGTTCGCATTGTATTGCCGTGTTGTGGTAAAGGTATATCGGCCGCTAGTACGCGGCTGCCCATTAACCAACCATGTTGGCCATTGATCATTAACAATGCCGTCGTAAGGCTTTTTTTCGTCGCCAATAAGGCGGTTCGGCCACAGATTGGCCACTTCAATCTTCAAATCATTACTGCCGCTTTGTAATGCCGGTGATATGTCAATGCGCCATGGCGCAGTCCAAACCACGCCGAGATCTTTTCCATTCAGGGTAACTCTTGCTATGTTCTTAACTTTTCCCAGGTCAAGATAAACCGGGCCCTCGGAGGGGGTGGTTATATCAAACTTTTTATGATAAGCCGCAATACCCGAATAATATTTTATCCCTTCTTCTGTACTTTGGGTCCAATCGGCCAATTTCTCAAATACCGTATGTGCCGGTCCGCCCCATTTTAGGTTAAAGCTTACATCCCATGGGCCACTTAATGTTATAAGCGTTTTAGATGCAGCTATACTACCACTGGATGATGCCCATTGATTGTCCTTTGAAAAAACAACAAAACAACTTTGATATGCACTTAAATGAAGGGGAACGCTAGTAATATCTTTGGCAGCTATAAATTGATGAATACGACTGACTTTACCTGAAATGGCATCCCATAGTTCTGGTGACCCTTTTTGAGTACGGAATCCGGCCGCAACATTGATATCCTGTCCTGTGGTGTTTGATACAAAATAGATCTCCCAGTTTGGATCAGTGCGATGAGTGTAACGAACGGCACCGTCAGTAACAAAATCCTCCAATACCTTTTTTGCTTTCAGTATCTGGGAAGTAACCTTGTACGATGGGTAAAGATGATCAATATTGGTATTAACCTCTCCCCCCCATACAATGGTTCCTTTACCGTAATGCCTGTATGTTTCTTTGTCGGGTGGTGTATTTGAACCCCATACCAACTTAGCCAGCGTTTGCACTTTGCTGTCGCAATAAGGATAACCTGACAGGCTTGGCGACCTCAGTGGCGGGCTGCCGACAACCGTTGCCCCCAACTTAATCAGTTCGCTTATTTTTTGAAGCAACTGGGGTGTCATGGATTCATATACAGGTAATACCAGTATTTCGTAAGATGCCCCGCCCCGGAAAATGACCTTATTATTCCGTACAGTAGCTGTCATTAATTGCCCCGGCGAACAGCCGTCAAAATTATAACCTTTTCTATCGCCAATAGTATCGCCTTTAATGGCTGATAATGGCGGTACAAATACATGCGGAGAGCCTTCTGGGGTTAAATACAGTACATCAGCCACTGTACGCCCCTGTTGCAATAAATACTGGCACCGGGTTACATAATCGTGATAAGCGTTAACCATCGGCCACCAGGTTTGACTGCGGTCCCAGTGTACACCATAGGGGCCCATTGTAGTGCCCGGCTTCAATGAATCGGCCAGAAACTGATTTTGAAATGTATGGTATACAAAACGGTTAATACCTGATGCAAAAGCCCAGTCGCCCTGGTTTTTCATGGAAGCCGGATGTTGTTTCCAGCCTTCATTATCCTGCGCGGTAAAAGCTTCGGCTGGCATAAGCGACCGGCCCATAACATGTGCCACAGAGGTAGCTTCGATAACACTGTAAGTTGAATTAAAACCATAGCCTTTGCTCCAGAACTCGGCCATAGGCACATCTGCCACGCTGCCCAGCTCAAGATCGGCCAAGGGGGTCATATCATAAGGTTCGATAGATAAGCTAAGATGATTCCTTTTTGCATAGGCCTTAACGTGTTCAGCGTGATTCTCCAAAACCAGTTCTTGCGAAGTTTGCCTTAAATCCCAAAGAAAGCGTTCGCTTTCGGCTAAACTCCCTACTACCTCACCCGCATAAACCGGGTAGTATTTTAGCGGATCATAACCCCTCCGCTTTATGAACTCTTTTCTGAAAGTGCCGGTCCAGTTTTGCGCGCCCATTTCCCAGCTGTCCATATGAAGCCTCTTGAGCCCACCTGTCGCATGAGGGTCTACCCCTCCTATTCTTTTCAGGATCCGGCCCACATAATGATCCAAATGATAATTTAGTGCGGCGGTATCAAACTTATCTGATTCAAAACCTAAGCCCGGAACCGGTGCGGGGCGTGTGATAGCGCCATTGTTACGACTACCAAACCTCATCACTATCCACTTACCCTGCGGCGGCGACCAGTTAAGCGTACCATCGGGCTGCAATTTATCTGTCAGATCTAATATGTCATCTTTTTTAATTGCTGATTGACGATCAGACTTTACCGATGGTGATAGAAGATAAGGCTTCACTATGCCCGAGCTGAATGGGGCACGATAATACAGCGCTTTTTCTTCATAATCAGTTATTTTGGGTATTTCCAGGCCAGCGGGAAAAGCAAGCACGGCTACATCCTTGTAATAGGCCTGCCAGTCCTTCTTAAATTCTGCCGTAAGGCTTCCCTCACCGAAAAAAGGCTTCTTTGGCGGAGGAATGGGCAATACTATTTTCTGATGATCGGCAGCATTTACCGTGATACTGCTTGACACGAGGTGTTGCATGGATTGCTCTGCTTTAACCCAGGGGCCGCCGCTTCCTGTCCAGCCGGGGCCTATGCCCAGGGTTATCTCAATCCCCAACCGCCTTGCTTCCTTTTCGGCATGAGTAAAAAGCGCCATCCATTCATCGCTTAAAAAACCTACCTTTCCGCGAGGAACGCCAACATTTACCTCTAGAAATATCAGGTTACCTATGCCCGCTTCCTTCATTGAAACGAGGTCGCGGGTAATAGTTTCGGCAGACATATTGCCATCCATAAAATACCAGTAAACACCGGGTTTGTAATGGTCGGCCGGGTGGGCAAAGTTTGCTTTAAGTTGGCCAAGCTGGGCATTGACCGTTGTAACCAACCATAAAAAACAAACAAATGCAATTGTGGTTTTTTTGAACATATTTTTAACCGTTATCAGGTTGAGCAACAAAAGGTAATGATTTATCAAAGCTATTTTTTTAGCTTATATTACTTGCATTGTATTATTTATTAAGCACGATAAGGCTAACAGCGAAAGGCTACATTTCAATAGACTCATTAGTTATAACAGAACTTACGGCTTCATTACCGCCAGACGCGTCGTCGACAACCTGATTAACAGCTTTGGTTTAACATCACTTCTGGAAAGAAATGACGTTGATTTATATCGGTGAAACAAAGATATCTGATGGCCAGGGATAATTAAATGGAGATTTTGATAAATGAAATGCAGATTTTGATTCTGGCGGTAGGGGCTAATTGAGGTACATTTGCCCGGAAACAAATAATTTGATATTTCAGTCATATTTTTTGATATAATTGTACCGTCAGAAATGTTGGTACCGATTTTATAACTAAATTAGTTTTCTATTTATCTGTAAACCTTAATTTTTATAAATTACCAATTAGCAAAACCTGATAACCGGTTTGCTTATCTTATATGGTAGGGCATGATCAACTTTTATAAATATTTACCTATTAGTAAAGAAGACGAGAAATGGGGACTGACAGTTTTAAACGCGGGCTGTACACATATAGAAGCCACACATGCATACCCTTTAAAAGGGCACCCTGCACACCATAATTTCAACTGGAACAGTTGGCGTATATTACAGGAATACCAGGTTATTTATATTACCAACGGCCAGGGGATATTTGAATCGGAAAATTTTAGGCAAACGCAGGTAAAAGCCGGTACAGTAATTTTCCTGTTCCCCAATGAGCGACATCGTTACAAGCCCGACAGCCGCACCGGTTGGGACGAGTATTGGGTAGGCATAAAGGGTGATATAGCCGATAACCTATTACGTTCGGGGTACCTGAAACCCGAAAAGCCCTGTCTTTATATCGGTTTTAACGATAATGTTTTCAACCTATTTAGTTGCATCATTGAGAAAACCAAACTTGAAAATCCTGGCTATCAGCCATTGATCTCCGGGGCTGTGCTACACCTGATCGGGAGCTGCCATGCAACAGTTAAGCAAAATGCTGTAGAGAATAAGGAAGAAGAGGTGCTTATCAATAAAGCAAGATTACTATTCCGCGCTAATATCAGTAACCCATATTCGCCCGAGCAAGCCGCACAGGAACTTAATGTCGGCTACTCCTGGTTTCGTAAACTGTTTAAAAACTATAGCGGCCTTTCGCCTGGACAATACTATTTGCTACTGAAAATAGATAAGGCCAAAGAGCTTTTGAGCAATAGTAATATTCCCGTTAAGGAGATCTCTATCGACCTCAATTTTGATTCAAGCTTTTACTTCTCTAAGATATTTAAAGAAAAAACAGGATTAACCCCTACCGATTACCGGAAAAGAAGTCACGATATTTTGTAACCTTATAATATCTTTATACCAGAAATTCTAATCTCGATTGTGTCCATCATTAATCCCGTTGATAGTTATTCATTTTAGGATACTTTTCACTTTGATACCAGGGCTTCTGAGGACGGTTTGTGGAGAACCCGTATCTTTCCCGGTAAGCCTTACGTTCAGCGGTGAAATGCCACCAGCGTTTGTTGTCGTCGCGGTTTTCAATATAATGTACCAGCAGACGATATGAGTCCTCCACACAAGGATCGGCCCAGGTACCACAGTGCTGTTCAAAAGCATCAAAAAGTTCCACTGCAGATCTTCCTTTGAGTTGTTCCAGCGTATAATATCCCTGATTGATGAGCTCTTCTGCAAAGTTAATACCAAGTGATGGTATGCTTTGAAATTCCCTGAGCGCGTTCAATTCCCTCGCTCGTTGGGATGAAGCCTCCAGCAGAGTGGCGATCTCGTCCGGCGCATAGTCCTGCAATAGCTTTTGGTTTACCTTTTTAGTTTTAAGTATTTCCTTTTCCGCCAAGGTTAATCGATAGTTAATCGTTTTTCTCATACCCTTTCTATATAATTGATGATAAAATCTGCAAGCTGTTCCTGTTCTCCTACAGATAACAGGTCACCGTCATAAATCCAATATCCCTGCTCATCAAATAAAATACAGCCGAGGTCATCAGGCCTTTCTTCAAAAGCGGTATACAGCTGATAACATTGGGCTGCTTTGCCAGGTGGATGGCTAGGCACCACCCGTACGATTTCATCGGGGCCATTTATACGCTTTACAAAAGCTTTAGCCTCTCTGGTCAGATAGCTATGAGTGGTCATTTTTAATGATTATAACTTTTTTCAAAGATAAATAAAATACTAACATTTTTAGTATTAACTTTACGATCCATTATTTAATTATGCCAGAAACCAAAGCAGACATCATTAGCCCTTTACGCAAAAGCCTTTATCACGGAAGGCGCTTTTCATATAGGACAAATTCTATTGATAATGCTATTATTGTAAACGAATGAGTGAACTTAACCCCGCGATGCAACTGGCCGCCGATTACCTGGAATCGACCAATACGGTTATTTTCCTTACAGGTAAGGCGGGTACCGGTAAAACCACTTTTCTGCAAAACTTAAAGCACACCTCAAAAAAGAAACTGGCTGTGGCGGCACCTACTGGTGTAGCGGCAATCAATGCAGGTGGGATGACCATTCATTCATTATTCCAATTGCCATTCGGCCCTCTTTTACCCGGCGGAAATGAGCGGCCCGATATCCATTATAGCCAGGAAAAGAAGGAATTACTTGGTAATTTGGAGCTGCTGATTATTGACGAAATCAGTATGGTACGTCCTGATGTACTGGATCAAATCGACCTGATTCTGCGAAATATTAAAGAATCTCCCCATCCTTTCGGTGGTGTACAGCTATTATTGATCGGTGATCTTTCGCAATTGAGCCCGATCATCAGGGATGAAGAATGGACATTATTAAGCCGTTATTATGCAACGCCCTATTTTTTCAGCGCACTGGCGATGCAAAAGACATCTTATGTCCGGATCGAACTGAACCACATCTACCGTCAAAAGGAACAGGCCTTTGTTGATATCCTGAATGAAGTGCGAAACCAGCAGATCCGCGCGGAAAGTTTAACGTTATTGAATGCACGGTATATACCAGACTTTAAGCCTACCGCCGATGATCCCTACATTACGCTGACCACGCACAACAGTATTGCACAACAGGTGAATACGGAATTCCTGGAAGCTTTGCATGGACAGGAATTTGAATTTACAGCTACCATACGTGGTGATTTTCCTAAAGATGCCTACCCTACCGAAACCAAGCTCAAACTCAAGATCGGCGCGCAGGTTATGTTTGTAAAGAATGATGCTTCAGCGGAAAAGTTATATTATAATGGAAAGATCGGTACGGTTAGCCGCACCGTGGGCAATACCGTGTTTGTTCAATGCGGCCAGGGGGATAAAGAGATTGAAGTAGAAACCGCAGAATGGACGAATGTTAAGTACCAACTGGACGGTGAGGCTATCAATGAAAGCAATGCCGGCAGTTTTGCGCAGATCCCCTTAAAACTGGCCTGGGCGATTACTATCCATAAAAGTCAGGGGTTAACCTTTGACAAAGCCATTATTGATGTCAGCGAAGCCTTTGCCTCTGGGCAAGCCTATGTTGCACTGAGCCGTTGTCGTACTTTATCAGGTATGGTGTTACGCAATCCAATCAGCACCCATAATATTATTGGCGATCCGGCGGTCATTCGTTTTAACGAGCAAGCCACATTGATCACACCTGATGCACACACACTTCAACGCGACCAACTGCTATATGAAAAATATTTGCTCGGTGAACTATTTAACTTCGGCGCGTTAAAAACCAGGCTCAAAGGTTTCCAAATGCTGCTCCCTGACTTGGAAAAAGACATTATCAGCATTGCCGGCAAATTCACTAAACAACTCAAAGCCGAACGGAGTCAACAGGCCGCCACCTATTTTCTCGAAAAACTAATAATCGCTACCGAAAGCCTGCATCAACAATTACCAGGCCTGATCGGACAATCGAAAGAATTAGCTAAAAAAGCTGACCAACTTATCATTTGGTTGATGAACCGTATCCGGCTGATGGAATATTTTGCGCAGGCTCCTTTTACGACAGCCTCCTATCTGGAACTGACCAAAAACAAAATTAAAACAAATGCCCACTCCTATCTGAAGGTGCTGAACGCCCTGCCCAATGAAAAATTGTACGAACAAATACTGGGGTGGCGAGAAAAAACGGCAGTTAAAGAAAACATCATGCCCAATATGGTACTTTCTGAGAAAACCACAGCTGCCATAGCAGAAAAACTACCGGATACGCTTAAAGCGCTGGGCGCAATTAAAGGGATCGGTGCGCATAAAGCAACGCAATACGGGCAGGAACTGATCGGTTTAATCCGCACCTATCAGCAGGAATTACAAGGATCGGGAATCGATCAGGTTAGTTTGTTTTAAGCCTGACGTGACATAGAGCTCATCAGACTACAAATATCCAGATGTCGTTCACATTTTAGTTTTTTGGATGGAGAATAGCTTAATATTAAAACGCAGGCTTTATATAGTAACTTTCCACGATAACCACTGTGTGTTAATTAATATGTTCCATTATTTAAAATCAGCCCCAATAGTGATTAACTTCCACTGTTCCAATTCTGTAGACATAGCGGCCAGTTTTTGCGAAGCCCTATTGTAGGCATCGTTCCCCAAAAACAGGTGCATTGGTGGTTCAGGACTTTCGGCTAATTCTATAAATATTTCTGCTGCACGGTCTGGGTCGCCTGGTTGTTGTCCGTTTGCCGAAAGGTATCGGCCCTGTGCATTTTTTACAGCTTCATAACCTTCGATCTTAGATGAGATCAGTGCCAGCGAACCCTTTGTTAAAAAACCTGTGCGGAAACCTGACGGTTCTGCTACAGTAACCTTAATTCCAAATTCTTTGACATCCAGTGCGATCACTTCTGAAAAAGCGGTCACCGCGGCTTTAGTGGCAGAATAAACTGACCAGCCGGGAGCACCCACAAAACCGGCCACCGAACCGATATTTATGATATAACCTGATCGCTGACTACGCATTACCGGCAGCACACTCTTTACCACATCAATTGTTGCCAACACGTTAACATTAAAAATGTTTCTGATATCCTGTTCTGCTATTTCTTCTATTGTTCCAGCCATTCCATAACCAGCGTTATTAACCACCACATCGATCCGTCCAAATGTTGCCAGCGTTTGCTGTCTGGATTCATCAATGCAATCCAGGTTATTCAGATCGACAACCAGCGGAAGAAAACGCTCCATGTCTATTAAATCAACCGCCTGGCTCAGCGTATGCGCGTCGCGAGACGTTGCAGCAACGCGGTAACCGTTTTCAAGCAGTTTTTTTATGAGGATGAGTCCCAATCCTTGAGAGCCCCCGGTTATATACCATACTTTTGAAGTGTTCATGATATTATGTTTTTATAACGTTTTACTTAGATATTCTGTATCATTTCTGTCCCGGCCATTTTACCAGGCAGTTGCAATTACAACTACCTGGTAAGTTTCTTATGAGCGTATCATCATCTTCCACTCACTCGAAATAAAAATGGGCAACCGGAGTATTAAACCGCTATCATTATTGATAAGAAATATTTAAAGTAATAGGCACACTCAAAGCTTTGGATACAATACAATTGGCTTTAGCGCCTTCTGCAATTTCCTGAAAAGCCTCGGCGGATACACCATCAATCAATGATGCTTTCAAATCCAAATGAATGCCGGTGATCTTAAGGTCAGCCATATCCACATCGAGAGTGGCTTCAGTGTTCAAATCGTTGGCTATAAAACCTGAACACTCCAAGGTTGCGCTTACTGCATGGTAAAACAACCAGCATGTGCTGCTGCTATCAATTCTTCGGGATTGGTACCGATACCAGAATCGAATCGTGTTTTAAACGAATAGGGTGTTTTATTAAGGATGGTGCTTTGTGAGGATATTTCTCCCTTACCTTCTTTAAGATTACCATTCCAATGAGCTTTTGCTGTACGTTTCATGTTGTTTGTTTTTATTTGATTAGAAGTTGATGTTTTTTAATAATAATTATTAGGCATAGTTAATGGATACTGCGTGTTTACAATAGCAATTCGCCCGGGATCAATATTATTGATTGCTTTTATTCAGCCACGTCGGTGATCATTTTATTGACGATCAGCCAGTGGTTACTAATCTTATGAAAGGAAAGGAGCTCATCATAGTTAAAGTCGTACATTTTAACATGTACTTTGGCAACAGCTATGGAGTTTATTACCTCTATCGAGATAATCGTTCCTTTAAAAGGTTTGCCGGAACCCTTCGGGCTTTGCCGGTTGGTAACACCATCAAGGTACTGATCGAGGGTTTTGGCATAAGGCTGCCCTTTTACATCCCCGAATAATAGTGTACCGGGATTTAGAATCTTGTTCAATGTGTTAACATCGCCTTCATAGATACCTTTGAAGTAGTAATCTTCCAGTACCTGGCTGATTGCTAATGAATCTTGATTAGTTTCCATTTTCTTTGAATGTTGTGCTTTTAATACCAGCATTGTGCATGACAAAAAAGCGGTTAGTAAAAGCGTTTTCATATTGTCACAGATTGCGCCCAGCTCCTATACCACCATCCACGTTGATGATAGCACCGGTAATAAAGTTGCTCTTGGCAACGGTATAAACCATTTCTGCAATGTCTTCCACTTCGCCCACACGGTTCAGCAGGTGCAATCCCGCGGTTTGATCGGCATTATCACCGTGCATGGGGGTACGGATTGTGCCGGGCCCAATTGTATTAACTCTGATATTATCTTTTCCAAACTCGCCTGCCAGTTGTATGGTAAGCGCTTGTATTGCCCCCTTTGATGCCATTTGTGCAGTAATAGGCACTCCTGCAAGGGAGTGATTGACCAGCGGAGTACCGATATTGATCACTACACCATCACGCTGTTTCAGCATTTGAGGAATAATAGCCTGGGTGGTGAAGTAGGTGCCTTTCAAGTTAGTATTCAGAAAGCGGTCGAGGTAAGCTTCGTCCACTTCGAGGAAAGGCTTGGTTTCAAATATGCCGGCATTGTTCACCAGTACATCTGCTGAACCAAATTTTTCAAGAGCAGTTGCTAAAAGCTTCTCACCAGTTCTTTTATCACTTACATCGCCGGCTACCATGGCCAGGTTTTCGCCTGCGCCCAGTTCCTGGTAAACTTGTTCCAGTTTTTCAGCAGTTGAGGAATTGATCACTACGTTGTCGCCGTTTGCTAAAAAGTGGCGGGCTACTTCTTTGCCGATGCCGGATGAGGCACCAGTAACTATTATGGTTTGTTTTTTTATTATTTTTTTCTTTCAGCAGTTATACCTTTTTCTCTCAACACAGATACCTGTTCTCCGGCATGGCCCCAGTCGTCCAGGTCATATTCCTGAATCACCACAAAGGTTAATTGGGGGTCTTTATTTAATACATCACTCATCAGGTCGGTTATCCCTTTAATCAACGCTTGTTTTTGTGCTCTTGTAACACCTTCGCGGGTTACTTCTATTTTTACGTATGGCATGGCTTTAATTTTTATACCGAAACAGCTTATCAGGCAGCTTTAGCAGTTACATTTATATTGAGTTCAAAATCATTATAAATCAAGGTGTCACCCAGATCCTTGAAGAAATTACTAGAGCGAAATCTCATTTCATATTTGGTACGATCGATCACCAGTTTACCTGTTGCAGTCAACTGATTGCCGTTAACATTGATAGCTGCATTAAAAGCAACAGGACGGGTGATTCCTTTGATGGTCAGATCGCCTACAATATGGTTGCCTGAAACTAAAGTGATTACTAAAGATGCTTCCGGGTATTTTTCTATAGAGAAAAAATCGTCAGAAGCCAAGTGACCAGCGAACTGTGCATTAGTTGCAGGGTCGGTTATATCCAGTATTTTGATGGAGGTGGTATCGATAATGAATTTACCGCCGGTCAGTTTACCGTCGTTCAAAATCAATTCACCTTCTTTAATGGCAATGGTACCATTGTGTGCGCCGGTTACCTTTGTGCCTACCCAATCAATATTGCTTTGGGTGCTTACGATCTTAAATTTTTGATTTTCCATTTTCTTTGTGTTTGAATCATAAAACAAAGTTGAGGAGTAAATTTCAGGTAGTAATGTGACCTAGATCACATTACCACGAGAGACAATATTTATGTGACCTGGATCACTTTTCACATCTGGCGTAACCAGTATTCGGGTGATAGTTTACCTTCCGAGCCCAATATCCCGCCACGGATGTGTCTTTAGCTCACCCGTATAATTTTGAAGCTAATAAGTATAAATCTGCCAATTTTCTTTAATGATATGATAACTTCACGAAGTTTTAATCGGAATACGATTTATACTTTTATAGACCATTATAAACATTTTTAATTATCTATATCAACACATTAAGAAAAGATGAAACGCACACTACTTTCTCTATTGTTTTTCTTCACCATATATTACAGTAGTGCTCAGCCTGCATCAAGCCTAAATGAAAAAGTTAAATGGTTTACCGATGCCCGTTTCGGCATGTTCATACACTGGGGGTTATATAGTGCCGCGGAAGGAATATGGCAAGGAGAACGCCTCAGAAATGGAAATAATTACGCTGAATGGATCCGCTACCGCAATCGTATTTCGGAAGAAGAATATGTTCAGTTAGCCAAACGATTTGATTGGGATAAAATAAACCCTGAACAGTGGGTATTGCTGGCCAAAAAAGCAGGAATGAAATATATCCTCATTACCGCCAAACATCATGATGGAATAGCTATCTGGAATTCAAAAGTAAGTGATAATAATTTGAGTAAACTCAGCGGTACCAACAGGGATGTACTTAAGGAGTTGGCCGCTGCCTGTAAAAAACATGGCATGAAACTGGGTTTTTATTATTCGCATTGGCTGGATTGGGAACATCCTGACGGTTGGGATCACAACCAGGAAATAACCGGCCATATTACGGATGAGCAATACAATAAATACTGGCAGGGAAAGGTTTTGCCGCAACTGCGCGAACTGCTAACCAATTATGGCGATATTTCCATGATCTGGTTTGATATGTGGGTAGATTATAAAACTACCATAGTAAAAAAAGATCAACTGGATCAGGTCATCAAATTGATACACGAATTACAACCGGCTTGTCTTATCAATTCAAGATTGGGGTTGCCGGCAAATTATCCGGGCATTGATTTTGAAACGATGGGTGATAACCAACTGGGAGCAGTTTATACGAATCATCCCTGGGAAACATCCGGAACAATAGCCAATTCATGGGGATACAATGCTCTGGAGAATGAGTATAAGTCTACCAGCCAGTTATTACAATCTTTAATAGGCAATGTTAGCCTTAACGGAGGATTTACCTTAAATATTGGCCCCCGGGCAGATGGTTCTGTGCCCTACGAAGACCAAACAAGATTGAATGAAATAGGTACCTGGCTTTCAAAAAATGGAGAATCTGTTTATGGATGTACTGGTCTCCAATTACGACCTGATCAGCACGATTGGGGAAGAATAACAACAAAGAAACTGGATAAAAAACAAATCGTTTACCTACAAGTGTACAACTGGCCATTGGACAAGATACTACGCTTAACCGGAATTTTGTCAAAGCCCGAAAAAGTGGAACTGTTAACTGACTCTGGTAAAGTCGCCTTAAACTTTATAAAATCAGGCCCATATACCCATATTCAATTGCCGGACGTTGCTGGAGATCATTTTGTTTCTGTAATTGCATTGCAGTATGCGCAATCAGTAGAACTTGATGAGAAAACAGTGGCTGAATCTACTTTCGGGGGACTTGCATTAAGCAGTAATAATGAATCGCAAAATACAGCGGAATATAAAAAAGTATCATTTGATGGGGTACGTCCTTCTCATTTGGTGATAGATAAAAGCGGAGTACTTACCTGGCAGATGTATGTATCTGGCCCCGGAACCTATCAGGCATATCTATCCTACCATAACGATTCAAAAAAAGACATAACGATAAATATTAGCGGCGGCGATCAGAATCTGTCACAATCATTAAAACCAACAGGAAAAGTGGTCGTAGAGCCACATGATAGTTATACAGATGAATTTGTAAATAACCAAATTGGTGTATTCAATTTTCCTAAAGAAGGTTTTTATAAGATCACATTTGGGGTAAACTTAAAAGAAAACGAAAAACTATTATTTAATAGGGTCTGGTTGAGTAAAAAACATTGATGCCTGGTGTACCGGTTTAAAGGTTACCGGCCTGACATTCTTAGCTATAAATACGCTATGTTTAAACTTATTTATGCTGAACATCGCTCACTTTTAACGGATTCCTGATAGCTGCTACTTGACTATCTGTTGTTACGACAATTGCTAATCCACCCTGAAAATCAAGGGCTGTATCAAATTGCGATGGTACTACTATTTTACCGGCTTTGTCCATATAGCCCCAGCCGTTCGCTACTCTAACCGCTATTAACCCCTCGTGAAAACTGAGATTGGAATCATAAAGGCAGCCAACAGTACCGCAAAGTGGTATTTTAGCAATCCTATTACCAGTGATATCAAAGGTTAAGAGATATCCATCTTTGTTATCACCCTCTTTTCCATCTACCTGCACAATAATAACCCCATCTGAACAGCTTATGGGTTGTTTTTCAAATTGTGGAGCTAAAAGCACTTTCCCATTTTTGTTGACGATACCCCACAACGCTGAATAATCGTCATCATTTGTAAATGCAATTAGCCCATTACCAAGGTCTTTAATTGCTTTAGCAGAATCTAATGTACATAACAACTTTCCGGTAGTATCTATTACACTCCATTTAACCACCGCATCGTTCGATGGAAGTTTGTTTTGTAATTTATTCAAACGATCATCTCCTGACGATTGGACTGGAACTACAGTATCAGCAGCTACAAGCGCAATACCATCCAAAAAAGCTTTCGCCATATACAGCTTTGGTGGTACGATTATTCTACCCGAAGTATCAGTATAACCAAACCTGTTTCCACGGCGAATCAATAATAAACCATTTTTAAAGTATTCTGGGTTAGCCCTCATTTCGTTATAAGCTCCATTATACATTTTATCGATCAACGTATCGATCCGAATAAAGGCGGTATTCAGCACAATTTTCCCACTCTTGTCAATGTATTGCCATTGGCTCTCCTTCCTTACTGCCGCACGATGACAGGAAAAATCCTTTACTTCATCAAACACAAAAGGGATAACTAAATCCCCTTTTTTGTCAATGAAGCCATATTTCAGATGATTATTAATAGTTTTACTCACCCACGCCAATCCATCATGAAAACTACCGGCATCTTCATATACGGCCTCAATGATAAATTTTCCGGTGGTATCAACAAATCCGGTTTTCTCAAAACCCACTTTTGCCTTTGACAGCCCTTCGGAGAATGAGGACAAGGACTTAATCCCCCTTCCTGGTTGAATTGCATAAATAACTTCTTGCGCATTGGAAGCAAGCCCTGAAAGGATAAGAATTATGGTAACAACGAAATATTTAAAAAGCATGATGATAATAGCCCTTTTAGTTATGTCGGCAAACATATGAAAATTATTTTTTTAGTCTGGGGATCAATACAGGAACCCAAGCTACAGTAACTAATCTTTTGCTATCCATTCTATGTACTATAATGAAATTTACTCTCTGATTTTCATACTCGTAAGGGCTACCAGGTACTCAAAGTACCTAGCCGTTTCATACAAAATGCCACTACCACCACCTACCGTATGGATATCTTCGACATATAAGGGGTGTTCGGCAGAATGATTTTGTGACATTTGAATAAAGGTGAAAGGATGAAAGCTTAAAGGCGATGTATTAGATGATATTATGTAGCTCAAAACTCCTGACTTAAAGGTTGTACCTTATATATAAATATAATAGCTATAGGTGATGGAAGTGGTGACAGTAATTTGTCAGTACGGCTAAATGTGTAGTTTCCTGATTATGAGGCGTTCACGGGTGTGAATATGAACACTAGAGACAGGTATAAACACAAAAAGTATATCGCACAAAAAAGCCCTAGTATTGCTACTAAGGCTTTATGTTTAACACCCTTTAGGATGATAAGATTGGGCACCGACCTACTCTCCCACGTTTTACCGCAGTACCATCGGCTCTGGCGGGCTTGACTTCTCTGTTCGGAATGGGAAGAGGTAGACACCGCCGATATAGGCACCTGAATTTCTTTT
>JAUCSE010000107.1 GCA_030445275.1 Mucilaginibacter sp. | reverse complement strand
GAAAGATATTCACTCACTTATTGAAATTTTATATGGACTATTTTAAAAATTAAATAAATTTTGAGGAAGTAGGGATGCACGTGTTATAAAAAGTCCCTGTCACCGGCCAGAGATATGCGAAATTTTTCACGAACATAAATTTTCATGGTGACAAAGGACTCGGGGACAAAATTTGTCAACATTGTCACAATGAACAATTTATATTTGTGCTCAAAATTCGCATATTTCTCTCTCCGGTGACAAGGATTGTCACTTTTTGTACTTTTGTTTGCTTAAAAGTTAGCATCTTAAACGAAAAACAATTAAATTTCACCATAAACGCCCGTACAATTCCTAGATTTACTATAAACATTTCATTTTTCATAAAATAATTTGTAATTGTTTGGGTAAGGTTGGTTATTGTCACAAAATATTGATAAAACGATATTTTACTTTAAATAGTATCCTTTTATATTCATTTGAATAGTCGAAACGAAAATTGAAATTTAGTGTTCTTCTCTATGGTTTGTCCACTGAAAATGCACCGAATGGAAGTGAGTCCGGTTTTTGTACCGCTTTATACCACTTTCTCTATTCATGGCGAGCAGTGTTCTACTCAGTGAGTGAGCACAGAAGACTTGTCAGGACTCCTTCCAGAGGGTGTACCAGAGGTTTCGGGCATTCGAAAGCTGCTTCGGCAGTGAGTAGTCTGGTCAAACAAGGGTTAGCCAAAAAATTATGACTATCCTAATGACTAGCCTCTGGTCGGTTTGAGTCCGCCGATGTGTGAATATTCAGCGGGAAGTGGCCTTGGGATTAAGTTACCCATTGAGATGGAACGCTGAGAACGTCTATGACGGCGCATCGGTAACTAGTGCGAGGATGCGCCAAGGTGCGGAGGGAGATCGGTCGCAGTATCGTTCTCCCGAGGGTTGATTTGAGCAGCAGGCCTTCGGGCCTACTGCTTTCAGATTGGCCCGAGCCGCCGGTGCTGAAAGCTATAGCTCCTTTAAGGAGAAAAGACTATCGTGGTGTACCTAGAAATGAAAAGCTCACTAGAGACAATGTCCAATGAGTGACTTGAAAGGTTTGACGAGTATGTGATAGTGGAATTCGCTAGTCCCCCATCAGCTTGCAGTGATTTCTGCTAGTGTGGTGGACGATGTGAGACACTTTCGCTGTAACAATCAGTTATCTGGTTGATCCTGCCTGAACTGATGTGCTTATCTCAAAGATTAAGCCATGCATGTCTAAGTATAAACGATTGAATCGTGAAACCGCGAATGGCTCATTATAACAGCTATAATTTACTTGATCTTGACACAATCCTACTTGGATAACTGTGGTAATTCTAGAGCTAATACATGCATTAAAGCTCTGACCTCACGGGAAGAGTGCATTTATTAGAACAAAACCAAGCGGCTTCGGCTGTTTCTGGTTGACTCATAGTAACTGAGCTGATCGCATGGTCTTGCACCGGCGACGTGTCTTTCAAGTATCTGCCGTATCAACTTTCGATGGTAGTGTATCTGACTACCATGGTGATCACGCGTAACGGAGAATAAGGGTTCGGCTCCGGAGAGTTCGCCTGAGAAATCGCGAACACATCTAAGGAAGGCAGCAGGCGCGAAAATTACCCACTCTCAGCACGAGGAGGTAGTGACGAAAAATAACGAGACCGTTCTCTTATGAGGCCGGTCATCGGAATGGGTACAATTTAAACCCTTTAACGAGTATCTATGAGAGGGCAAGTCTGGTGCCAGCAGCCGCGGTAATTCCAGCTCTCAAAGTGCATAGAATTATTGCTGCGGTTAAAAAGCTCGTAGTTGGATCTGTGCCATAGGACGTGGTCCACCTTCGGGTGCGTACTACGCTCCTAGGCTTTTTGCTGGTTTTCCCGTCGTAGCCTTCACTGGTTGCGGCGGGTGGCTGGCGAGTTTACTTTGAGAAAATCAGAGTGCTCAATACAGGCGTATCGCTTGAATGATTGTGCATGGAATAATAGAAAAGGATTTCGGTCCTCTTTTATTGGTTTTGTGGACTGAGATAATGGTTAACAGGGACAAACGGGGGCATTCGTATCTCTGCGTGAGAGGTGAAATTCTTGGACCGTAGAGAGACGCCCTACTGCGAAAGCATTTGCCAAGAATGTCTTCATTAATCAAGAACGAAAGTCAGAGGTTCGAAGGCGATCAGATACCGCCCTAGTTCTGACCGTAAACGATGCCAACTAGCGATCCGCCGGTGGATTTTTAGCCCTGGTGGGTAGCTTCCCGGAAACGAAAGTCTTCCGGTTCCGGGGGAAGTATGGTTGCAAAGCTGAAACTTAAAGGAATTGACGGAAGGGCACCACCAGGAGTGGAGCCTGCGGCTTAATTTGACTCAACACGGGGAAACTCACCCGGCCCGGACACCGTAAGGATTGACAGATTGATAGCTCTTTCATGATTCGGTGGTTGGTGGTGCATGGCCGTTCTTAGTTCGTGGATCGATTTGTCTGGTTTATTCCGATAACGAGCGAGACTCTAGCCTACTAAATAGTAACGAGATTATCAATGTCTCAGTTGCTTCTTAGAGGGATTTTCGGTGTTTAGCCGCACGAGATTGAGCAATAACAGGTCTGTGATGCCCTTAGATGTCCGGGGCTGCACGCGCGCTACACTGGCGAAATCAGCGTGCTGTATCCATTCTCGAAAGGGATTGGTAAACCCATGAAAATTTGCCGTGCTTGGGATCGGAAATTGCAATTATTTTCCGTGAACGAGGAATTCCAAGTAAGTGCGAGTCATCAACTCGCTCTGATTACGTCCCTGCCCTTTGTACACACCGCCCGTCGCTGCCCGGGACTGAGCCATTTCGAGAAGATCAGGGACTGGTGGACTGTGGCCTCTTCGGAGGTCCGGTTCGCTGGAAACTGATTTGATCGCAGTGGCTTGAACCGGGCAAAAGTCGTAACAAGGTAGCCGTAGGTGAACCTGCGGCTGGATCATTATCGAGCTAAGCAAAAAACTCTAGTGCTTCGGCGCTATAGTAGTGGCAGGAACTATGTGCGGTGCGTTTGCTTGACGTACGACTGCACGCCACAGTGACCCAACGGCGATCGGTTGGTGTCTGTCCGGTTCTGAGCAGCTGTTGCCTAAGTCCGTGGCTGCGTTGACGAATCGGGGCACGCATACGTCCTGCTAGTCGGGGTAGCGGATGCGAAGACTCAATGAGCTCCACGCCTGGGAGCTGCCAACCAACCTTTTTTTCAACGAATTTTTCTTAACTAAAGACAAATATCAGTCTTACCGGTGGATCACTCGGTTCGTGGATCGATGAAGAACGCAGCAAACTGCGATAAGTAGCGTGAATTGCAGACGCTTTGAACGTTAAACTTTCGAACGCACATTGCGCCGTAGGAGTCCTACCCTGCGGCACATCTGGTTGAGGGTCGTGATCAAAAACAGCAGGACTATGGCTGTAATAGAAATAGCTGGTGAATCACGAGTTCGGCCTACCGCCTCTGGCCGAACGTGTTTTGCCATAATGCTAGAAGAGGACAATCACTCTGCTCGAGTGATTGCCTACCACACGGATGATCTATTAGCTGAAGCAATAGGTCTCGGTCACCGGGTATCATACTAACTATATACTCTGTGGCGTCTGAGATACAGCTAGTGGGCTTCATACGTGCCTGGTATTGAGAGTATTCGCTCTCCCGACCTCAACTCAGGTGTGATTACCCGCTGAACTTAAGCATATCAGTAAGCGGAGGAAAAGAAACTAACGAGGATTCCCTCAGTAACGGCGAGTGAACGGGGAAGAGCCCAGCGCTAAATCCTGTTGCTCTAACGGGTAACGGGAGGTGTAGCGTATAGTAGGCGAATTTCCTTGATGGCTGTCGACTTAAATTCTCCTTGACTGGGGTTCCAGAGAAGGTGAAAGGCCTGTTCAGTCGATGGCCGTCTTGGATTCCGTTCTACTTGGAGTCGGGTTGTTTGGGAACGCAGCCCAAATTGGGTGGTAAACTTCATCTAAGGCTAAATACGGCCACGAAACCGATAGCAAACAAGTACCGTGAGGGAAAGTTGAAAAGTACTTTGAAGAGAGAGTTCAAGAGGACGTGAAACCGGTAGGATGGAAACGGATAGAGCCAACGAACAAGCCCGTATTCAGCTAGTCGGCTGCGTGCGGCATGCCTGTGTGCTCGTTCAGGGTGCATGGGTGTGTGCGGTATGCGGTCGGCTAGTGCATTTGCGGGTGATGTGCGCTGAGGCGTGTGGCGGAGTCCTGCAAACTGTCTGGAGAGGCCTCGCCTTCGGGCTTGAAACCTACAGGCGGGGAGTCGGGTTTCTGCTGCATGTAGACGAAGCGACTAGGTGCAAACGCGCTGTCGTGCTGCCGGGCTAGCTGCTTGGCCGGTCGCATGCGACTAGGTCTTGTTGGTTGGTCTTGGTGGTACGGCAGTGCCCTGGTCGACCCTCGGTGTAAAAGTTGGTCATCTCTCCGACCCGTCTTGAAACACGGACCAAGGAGTCTAGCGTATGCGCGAGTCATTGGGTGGAAAACCCATAGGCGAAATGAAAGTGAAGGTCTCTTCATGAGGCTGATATGCGATCCGTTGCACTACGGTGTACGCGGAGCAGCATAGCCCCGTCTCGACTGCTTGCAGTGGGGCGGAGGTAGAGCGTATACGCTGGTACCCGAAAGATGGTGAACTATGCCTGAGCAGGATGAAGCCAGAGGAAACTCTGGTGGAGGTCCGAAGCGCTTCTGACGTGCAAATCGATCGTCTGACTTGGGTATAGGGGCGAAAGACTAATCGAACCATCTAGTAGCTGGTTCCCTCCGAAGTTTCCCCCAGGATAGCTGGAGCCTGTGAAATTAGTTATACTCGGTAAAGCGAACGATTAGAGGACTTGGGGTCAAAAGACCTTAACCTATTCTCAAACTCTCAATGGGTATGAAGTCCTAGTTGCTTGATTGAACTAGGACGTTGAATATAGGCTCCAAGTGGGCCATTTTTGGTAAGCAGAACTGGCGCTGTGGGATGAACCAAACGTGGAGTTAAGGTGCCAAACTTCCCGCTCATTAGACCCCATGAAAGGTGTTGGTTGATATTGACAGCAGGACGGTGGCCATGGAAGTCGGAATCCGCTAAGGAGTGTGTAACAACTCACCTGCCGAATCAACTAGCCCTGAAAATGGATGGCGCTGGAGCGGGAGACCTATACTCCACCGTTATGGCTTGAGAGCCCCGTGTGGGCCTCCTGGTTATAACGAGTAGGAGGGTTGTAACGGTTAGCGTCGAAGGCTTTGGGCGTGAGCCCGGCTGGAGCTTCCGTTAGTGCAGATCTTGGTGGTAGTAGCAAATATTCAAGTGAGATCCTTGAAGACTGAAGTGGAGAAGGGTTCCACGTGAACAGCAGTTGAATGTGGGTCAGTCGGTCCTAAGTCATCGGCTAATGCCGTAGTAAACGAGGGTGGAGCTTTCGGTTCCGCTCAGTTGACGAAAGGGAAGCGGGTTAATATTCCCGCACCAGGACACGGAGATGACTAGTCTTCTGATTAGTCAAGGGCGGCAACGCAAACGAAGTCGCAGACGCTGCATGAAGTCCGAGCCAGAGTTCTCTTTTCTGGTTTAGGAGTCTAGTCCCTGGATAAGGTTCAGCCTGAGATAGGGATGTTGGCTCCGTAAAGCACCGCGGTTCCTGTGGTGTCTCGTGCGCTTCATGTGGTCCTTGAAAATGCGACGGAGCCTTAATGAATTTCGTGCCTGGCCGTACCGATATCCGCAGCAGGTCTCCAAGGTGAACAGCCTCTAGTCGATAGAATAATGTAGGTAAGGGAAGTCGGCAAATTAGATCCGTAACTTCGGGAAAAGGATTGGCTCTAAGGGTTGGGCCGGTCGGGCTGTTGTGCAAAACTTGCTGGCTTTGCCCATGGCTGCGGGAGGCTCACGCCGAACGCGGACTAGCGGTAAGGCTGGCTTGTGGAGCGCTTCAGCTGCGTGCAGGTTTCGGCCTGTACTTCGGCCGGCAATAAACAACCGACTTAGAACTGGCACGGACTCGGGGAATCCGACTGTCTAATTAAAACAGAGGAGACGGATGGTCCTTGCGGACGTTGACCGTCTCTGATTTCTGCCCAGTGCTCTGAATGTTAACTTAAGGAAACTTAATTAAGCGCG
>JAUCSE010000036.1 GCA_030445275.1 Mucilaginibacter sp. | reverse complement strand
ACACTTGCAATCTTATTTAAATGAGTTTACATTTAAATATAATCACAGAGCTAATAAATCAAATTTTGATCTCCTACTCAATAGAAGTTTAATACCTGTCATCTGATGGGCTATTACTCTCCCAAGGGAGGGAATTTAAGCGCAACATACATATCCCCCTGTCCTTTGTCTTTTGTCCAAAAGTCCTTGCTCCAAAAGTCTTTATTCCATAAAAGTCTTTACTCCATAAATCCTTGTTCCACAAAATACCTGTATATATTATTCCTATATTTGCATCGCTTTTGGTTCCCCTTGCTTTGTTTGGGGATTAAAAGGGAATCCGGTGTAATTCCGGGACTGTCCCGCAGCTGTAAGCTCCGTTAATTGCTATCCATTTCTTAGCCACTGTTCCGCGATATAACCGGAATGGGAAGGCCGGATAAGCAGGAGTAAGTCAGAAGACCTGCCATTGCACCATATGTATTCATAGCTTTCGGGGATTGAAGCTGGAATGAAGATACCTCACGCGTGTGTATTTCCATCTGTTATTGCCCTGTTTGCTGTTTGTTTAATTTTGTTACGGACAGAAAATATTGCAACACTTTTACCACTATTTGTACCTTCTGCTATTGTCCATTTGCTTTGTAGCAATACATGGTTCATTTTGTGGCAATTTGCAGGCGCGGGGTGTTGATACCGTCCGAACATCGAAAGATTCTTTAAAAAATCATCACCTTAAGGAGGTTTCTATACGCGCTGCAAGATTATCATTACGTAATACATCAGCCACGCCGGTTCAGATATTAAAAGGGGCCGATCTTGAAAAGCTAAACAGTCTTTCTGTTGCCGATGCCATTCGTTTTTTTTCGGGGGTACAGTTAAAGGATTATGGCGGTATAGGTGGCTTAAAAACGGTTAACGTGCGCAGCCTGGGCACTAATCATGTAGCCGTTTTTTACGATGGTGTGGAGTTTGGCAATGCCCAGAACGGGCAGGTTGACCTGGGAAAGTTCTCGCTGGATAATATTGAAGAAATAGATCTTTATAACGCCCAAAAAAGTACCATTTTTCAACCCGCCAAAGGTTTCGCGGCAGGGGCTTCTCTTTATTTGGTGGCCAAACAACCCAATTTTGAGCTGGGCAGCCGTACCAATGGTAAACTCAGTTTTAAAACAGGTTCGTTCGGGCTGGTAAATCCATCATTACTGTGGCAATATAAATTAAGCGATAATTTATACAGCAGTATAAGTACCGAGGTAATGCATGCCAACGGCCGTTACAAGTTCAGAACAACCAATGGTATTAACGGTTATGATACCACAGCGATAAGGCATAACGGCGATATTGACGCACAGCGTATTGAAGCTGGCCTATATGGAAAGCTGAAAGACAGCAGCTCATGGACGCTTAAAGGTTATCTATATCATTCAGACAGGGGATTACCCGGCCCAACGGTGGGTAATAATTTCAACTCTAAACAGCGGCAAACAGAGCGGGATGCCTTTGTACAGTCGAGTTATAATAAAAAGTTTGGGAAAAGTTATAGCTTAATGCTAAGCGCTAAGTATACGGATGATCATACCCGTTACTTTGATCCGGAAATAACCACCACGAGGGGCTTGCTTGAAGATAAGTATGATGAGCGAGAGCTGTACCTGTCGGCGGCCAATAAATTCCACATCAACTCTTTTTGGGATATAGCGCTTTCTGTCGATTATCAGCGTAATACACTGGATGCCACACAGAATGATTCGGCGCAATACCGCTTTGTGCGCCCGGTGCGCAATAACGTATTAACCGTATTGGCAACCGAATTGCATTTTAAACGTTTTAATGCGCAGGCAAGTTTACTGGGTACTTTTGTAAATGACCAGGTTGACACGCTGCAAGCGGCTGGCAAAAAAACAGAATATACACCTTCAGTATTGTTGTCATGGCAGCCATTTGATAGTCCCGACTTCAGGCTGAGGAGTTTTTACAAAAGCATTTTCAGGTTACCAAGTTTTAACGATCTGTATTACACCTTTATTGGCAATTCCCTTTTAAGGCCCGAATATACCAAGCAATATGATGTAGGCTTTACCTATAATAAAACTTTTAGGCAGCATACGCTCATCTATTTTGCTGTACAGGCTGATGCTTATTACAACACGGTAAAAGACAAAATAGTGGCTATCCCAGGCTTAAACCTGGCCCGGTGGACGATGTATAACCTGGGTAAGGTACACATCAGGGGCCTTGAGATAAATTCGCAGGCCACCTGGCAGTTACCGGGCGAGGTGTTTATAAATACAGGTATCAGCTATACCTATCAGAAAGCGATAGATGTAACCAACCCAACAGATATTAATTACAAGCAGCAAATACCTTATACGCCCCTTAACAGCGGATCGGTATTAGTTGGGGCCGAATGGCGTAAGTTCACTTTTAACTACAGTTATATGTATGTTGACAGCAGGTATGATTCAAAGGAAAACTCTCCGGATAATTATTTGCAGCCATGGTATACACATGATGTAAGCTTTTCTTATACCACCAATTATAACAAGCATAAAATAAAGTTTACAGGCGAGGTAAATAATGTGTTTAGCCAGTACAATTATATAACGCTTAACTATCCTATGCCTGAGCGTAACTATCGTTTCACCATAAGTTCAACTTTTTAATGTCATGAGAAATATTAGCTATAAAATATTTTATCTGTTGCTGGGGTGTATCATGCTGGTATACAGTTCGTGCCGTAAAACACAGGCACCGGTGCCGGAGGTAGTTACAACCTTGTTTCCCGGCGATCCGAATAGTGTAGTGAAGGGCTTTTACCTGGTTGATGAGGGTAATATGGGCTCGAGCAAGGCATCACTTGATTACCTGGATTATACTACGGGGCAATTCCGTAAAAATATCTATGGTACGGCAAATCCACAGGTAGTGAAAGGTTTGGGTGATGTAGGTAATGATGTGGGTATATATGGGTCAAAGGTGTATATCGTTGTTAATAATTCTAACAAGGTTGAGGTGCTTAACCTGCATACCAATAAGCGCATAACTCAAATTGATATTACCAATTGCCGTTATGTTACTTTCCACAATGGTAAGGCCTACGTAAGCGCTTACCTGGGGATAGTTGGCGACCCTAAAGCACCGAATGGTGCTGTTAACGAAATTGATACCACCACCTTGCAAATTACCCGCAAGGTTACCGTAGGCCGGCAGCCCGAAGAAATGGCCATAGTGGGCGAGAAGCTGTATGTAGCTAACTCCGGCGGATATAGTCCCCCGAATTATGAGCGTACAGTTTCGGTGATTGATCTGGCCTCCTTTACCGAATTGAAACGTATTGATGTGGCTATAAATCTTGACCGCGTAAAGGCCGATCAATATGGCGATATCTATGTAACCTCCCGCGGCGATTATTATGATATACCATCCAAATTGTTTGTGATTGATACCCAAACTGACCAGGTTAAAAAAGAATTTGATTTTGGCGTAAGTAACCTGTGGATAGATGGCGATATAGCCTATATGTATAGTTATGAGTTTAGCTATAAAACCGGTAAAAATACCACCACCTATTCCATGCTCAACGTAAAGGACGAAACGGTGCTGAACAGCAAGTTTATTACCGACGGAACCGATGCACAGATAAGTGTGCCCTATGGTATTGCTGTAAATCCGGTTACCAAAGAGGTGCTGGTTACCGATGCCAAAGATTACTTAACACCAGGAACGCTATACTGCTTTGATCCGGCCGGTAAGAAAAAATGGTCGGTACTAACGGGCAATATCCCCGGACACTTTGCATTTGCTTATTAAACAGAATATTAAAAATTGAACCAATAAAATGAGAAAAACAAACTCTACCCGCAACAGAATCCTGGCAGTAGCTACCCTGCTAAGTTTTGCCCTGCTTACCTCCTGTAAAAAGGATCATAATAATCCTGATCCTACAGCGCCTGTGAGGCCAACAACATCTTCCAGCAACGCGTATGTAACTACGCTTTTTGAATATAGATCAGCTCCAGGCCAGTTTATTAATACCGATCTGGGAAATCAGAAAGGCGCGTTAACTACCTTGAAAAATGATCAGGGCCTGGTAAGTCTGGGTGCCTGGGGTGGTTATATTGTGGTTGGTTTTGATCATACCGTAGTTGATGCGGCTGATAAAACCGATTTTATAGTGTATGGTAATGCCTTTGCCAATTTTTCAGAACCGGGCGTGGTTTGGGTGATGCAGGATACCAACGGAAACGGAAAACCTGACGATACCTGGTATGAAATTGAAGGAAGCGCATCACATAAAGATGGCTATGTACGTAACTACTCAGTAACCTATACGCGTCCGGCTTGCGATACCTGTAGCGTGCCCTGGAAAGATAACAAAGGCAAAACCGGTGTGGTACAAACCAATATGTTCCATTCACAGGCCTATTATCCGGCAGATATTACAGCCAATAGCTATACTTTAACAGGTACCTTATTGCCATCAACCAATATTAATGATGATGATCCATCTTATATCACCAGTGCATCTTATGATTATGGTTATAGCGATAACAGTCTTGGCGGCGACAAAATTGATATTGCCACCGCTATTGATGCCAGCGGAAAGCGGGTAAAGCTTACGGGGATAGATTTTATTAAAATACAAACCGGCATATTATATAACATGGGCTGGCTTGGCGAACAATCAACCGAGTTTGGTGGTGCGGCCGATCTGAGTTTGATTAAACAATAAACCAATTATAAAAAACCTGAACATCGATCCTAAAACCTAAAAAAAAGAATATGAAAAAATCTACCGCCTTAAAGCTATTACCTTACATTTTCCCGGTGCTATTCATGGGAATAGTAAGTTCCTGTAAAAAAGATATCAATAGCACATCAAACACATCAACAGGCAAAACCCTTACTGTACAAGGCACCGGAAAATATGATAATGGCTTTTTCCTGATCAATGAAGGCTGGTTTACACATGGTACCGGAACAGTAAGCTTTTATGATTATGGTACCGGTGCCATTACCGATAGTGTTTTCACCAAAGAAAACCCGGGCAAAACACTTGACCCCGCAAGCAGCACCCTGCAATTTGGTACTATATTTAATGATCAATTATACCTGGTAAGCAAGGTTGGCGGTCCCCTTGTTGTCACCGACTCACACACGCTGAAAGAAATTAACCGTATAGCCGCAAAAAGCACCAATGATTTCAGGGCATTTGTGGGTATTGATGCCAGCAAAGGTTTAATAAGCACCGGTAGTGGTATTTTCCCTGTCAATTTGCAAACACTGGCATTGGGTACAAAACTTACCAGTGTAACAGGCCAGGTTGGCGATATGATCAAGGCGGGCAACTATGTATTTGTATTGTCGGCATCAAGCGGCGTTGTTGTGCTCGACGCATCTACCAATGCAGTTGTTAAAACCATTGCCGGTATGTTATGCGCGTTTGCACGCACACCTGATGGCGCTATCTGGGCTGCTGGTGGTACACAGTTGGTACGTATTGATCCGGCTACTTTAGGTGTAACCACTGTTACGGTACCTTTTACCATAAATGGTTCATGGGCTGCATGGCATCCGGGTTCAATTACCGCATCTACTACCGAAAATGCCATTTTTATAGCTAAAAACGCAAGTTTCTCTGGCGGCACGCAGGTTTATAAATATACCTCAACCAACAGTGCATCGTTCACTACGCCATTTATTACCGTACCTACCGGCAGGGAGTTGTATGGCGCTGGCGTTGCTTACGATCCTGCTCATAACCAGGTGGTAATAAATACGGTTCACTCTGGTTTTACCACCAACTTTAGCTTTAACGACCTTGTTTTTTATGACGCTACAACAGGAGCACAAATAAACGACATTGCTTATATTGGATATTATTTCCCTTCTGTCGCGGTATTTCATTAATCAAATCTTTCTGAACAATAATCACACAAAACAATGAACATGAAAAAAATAACCACTTTAAAGCTGTTGGCATACCTTTTCCCGGTATTGTTAATGGCCACCGTAAGCTCCTGTAAAAAGGATCATAAAGAAACCATAGCTCCGCCGGGTAAATATGAGAACGGCTTTTTTGTTGTTAACGAAGGCTCATATTTGAGTGTAAGCGGCTCGGTAAGTTTTTATGATTACACAAAAGGGACACTTACAGACAGTATTTTCACTACAGAAAACCTTGGTAAAACATTTGATCCAAATACTTCAACCCTTGAATTTGGTACGGTTTATAACCATAAATTATATCTTTTATCAAAAGTGGGCGGCCCGTTGGTAGTGGCTGATGACAATTCACTAAAGGAAACCGGCCGCATAGCTGCTGCTGCCACAAATGATTTCAGGGCATTTGTTGGGGTTGATAGTAACAACGGTTTGGTAAGTACAAGCAGTGGTATTTATCCGCTCAATCTGCAAACTGTTACTTTGGGAACCAAGATCAGCGGCGTAAGCGGCGAGGTGGGCGACCTGATAAAAGCGGGTAACTATATATTTGCCCTGTCAAAAAGCAGCGGCGTGGTTGTTTTGAAAACCAGTGATTATTCGGTTGTTAGTACTGCTACTATTGCCGGTATGGTGGTAGGATTTGCACGTACGCCTGACGGCGCTATATGGGCCGCTGGTGGCACGCAACTGGTACGTATTGATCCCGCTACTTTAAAGGCGCAAACTATTACCGTACCTTTTACTGTTAATGACAGGTGGGGGGCATGGCATGCAGGTTCCATTACCGCTTCAACAACAGAAAATGCCGTTTATCTGGCCAATAACAATGGTCTTTATGATAGCGGCGGTACAGATATTTATAAATATACTTCCGGAACCAGCGTACCGTCTACGCCGTTTATAACTTTGCCAACAGGTAAATCACTTTATGGTGCAGGTATAGCATACAGCGCCAAGCTAAATCAGTTGATTGTTAATGCGGTAAATAGCGACTATAGTGTTGGTACTGATCTGTATTTTTATAATGCAACCAGTGGCGCAATAATTAAGGATGTTGCTTCGACTAAGAAGTCATATTATCCGGCTATGTCTGTATTTCATTAATCTGTAATTATTCGTTGATAATAAAAAGGCTGCCTAAAAGGCGGCCTTTTTTGTTTGCATAGCATCCATTGATGTGTAATGTTTGTGAACAAAATGAACAGAAAATACCATCGTGCTTTGAATTATTTTTAGAGGTTCAAATACCCTAACCTTTTAACCTTAGCATGCAGTCATTCTTTTCAATAAAGTGGTTTAAGAATGCCAGGATAGTTAAAAAGCTATACCTAATCATATTTATCATCGCTTTTTTAACCATAGCAGGGTTAATCATCTCTGTTTTACCTCTAAAAATATATTCAGCAGTACGTTATTATATTGTAGGCTTTGTATTTGTTTTTGGCCTGGCTGCCACGCTTATTGTTTGCGCTATCATCAAAAAAATACGAAAAGGGGTAACAGAAATTACCGTTGCAACAAAAAAGGTATCGGATGAATGGTTTACAAGCCCTTTACGGGTACATTCTGCAGATGAGATTGATGATTTAATCTCAACCTTTAATCAAATGGCCCAAAATCAGGAGCAAGTTATTGCCGAGCTGAAGGATGCCGAGATTAAGGGAAAAAAGCAAAACGACAGGGCCGATGCATCCGAAAAAATAAAACAGGCGTTTATTGCCAACATGAGCCATGAAATTTTAACCCCAATGAACGCTATTGTCGGTTTCGCTGGCTTGCTTGAAGAATCGGAAATGACCAGGGAGCAAAAAGAATATATCAGGGCTATCCTCAAATCGGGCGAGTTTTTGAAAGGCTTATTGAATAACATACTTGACCTTTCAAAAATTGAAGCAGGGGATGTACAGTTAGAAAGAAATCCCATTAATATTCAGGGTATTGTTCAAAGCGCCATCTCTATGTTAAGGCCTGAGGTGAATAAAAAATCATTGCTGATGAGTCATCGCATTGATGAAAATGTTCCGAAACAGGTTTATGGCGATGAGGTTCGACTGAGCCATATTTTGTTGAATATGGTTTCTAATGCTATAAAATTCACCCTGGCAGGTTCTGTTCATGTTGAGGTTTATGTTATTGATGATACGGAGGATATGGTATGGTTAGGCTTTAGTGTTCAGGACACTGGTATAGGTGTTGCGGCCGAAAAGCAGACTGAAATATTTGAAAGTCTTGACCAGGTAAAGCAAAATCACGAATTGGGTGGTATAGGATTGGGGCTCATTACGGCCAAGCACCTGGTTGATTTGCACGGTGGCGACATATTTATAAAATCAAGTACGCCTAAAGGGTCTGATTTTAGATTTCTGCTGCCATTTTATAAAAATGGTTTGGTAGTTAAAGAACAGTTTACAAAAACTAATACCCCAAAAGGCGAAGTAAAGAATGCCCAGGTTTTAGTTGCTGATGATAATCATTTGAACCAACTGCTTATCAGAAAAGTTTTGGAAAAGCGTGGGTATAGTGTTGATGTGGTTGACAATGGTAAAATGGCGCTGGAAAAATTTGCAACAAATTATTACGATATCATTCTGATGGATCTGGATATGCCCGAATTAAACGGTTATCAGGCCGCTACAGCCATCAGAAACAGTGGTAATGAAAAAAGCACCATTCCAATTATTGCCATAACCGCCCATGCCACCCGCGAGGTGATGGAAAAATGCATGGATCATGGCATGAATGATTTTATAACCAAACCTTTTGACGCGCAAAATCTGCATCAAAAAATAATGTCATTTTTAATTAATGCCTGAGCCGCACTCAGACAATCCCTGCGACGAGCCATATTCAATCGTTTACTAGTCCAAAAACGAGCGCAAGGTTAGTTGTAAATTAAAGCTACCTTCACCTAATACTACTACCCACACCCTCTGCTAAATCATAGCTAATTGCAAAAAGTATTTAATGAACTCATCGATAGCTTTATAGATAATCATGTAGGCGTAGCCGATCATTTTTTAAGCGTGGCGCTTGCTGCCGATCTGAAAGAAAACCTGGGGGCCCTGTATCAAAAAAAACTACTCCTGGCTGCAGGAACGGGGAACGATAAATTGGTTGTACATAACACATTAGTAAGGGGCGATAGTATTTATTGGCTCGATCGCAAACACAATGACCGGCACGAAAACGATTTTTTTGACCTGATGGATAGCTTTGTAAGTTATTTAAACAGTACCTGTTATGCCGGTATTACCGGTTATGAGTTTCATTATACGCTATATGATACCGGCAGTTTCTATAAAAAACATCTTGATCAGTTCAGGAACAATGACGATAGAAAGTACTCCATGATCATCTATTTAAACCCCGGCTGGCTGGAGGCCGATGGGGGTGAACTGTGTATTCATCATGGTGATAAACAACAGCATATATCTCCCGAAAACAGGAAAAGTGTTTTCTTTAAAAGCAGCGAGCTGGAGCATGAGGTATTATGCACCAATAAGCCCCGCATGAGTATAACGGGTTGGTTGAAAGTGAATGCTGTGTAGCTTATTTATAGGTAGCTGTCATGCTGAGCTTGTCGAAGCATAGTGAGAGGGTCTCTACGCGCAATCTCTTTTGTCTGAACCAGGATTTTGGGATTAAAGGATTCTCCAGATTTTTCTTTATCTATTAATGTCATGCTGAACGTAGTGAAGCATCTATTGGTCACCATGCATCTCACCATAATAAGCACTCGTGGTTGCAAACGAGCGCAAGGCTGTTATTTCAATAATGTTTATGTCACTGTGATCCGCCAAAGGTGGAGGGAAGGAAAGGTCGGTGGATAGGCTGTAAACCAGGCATTGTCGGCTAATATTAAAACATATTTTTGTTGCCTATTAAGTAGGTTTTTTAATAAAAAGGTTGTAACATTAACATAATTTAACTGTCCAAGTAAAAAAAATATGCCGTATTTAGCGGGAGTTTCTTCTACATCCTATATTTTTCACGATTATTTTACCTATGATGTCTTGTAAAAATTATAACATCTTTTTGCCAAAAAGCTTAATCCTGTTTTTTACATCCGCCTTATCAGTGGCTATTATTTCCTCCTGCGGCAATAGTAAAAAACAAGGTGCCGGAGGTGCCGCCGAAGAAGTATTGGATTATAAAGTACTTACCCTGCAGCCCCGTTCGGCCACTTTAAATGTTGATTACCCCGCGAGTATTCAGGGGCAACAGAATATTGAAATAAGGCCCAAGGTTGATGGCTATGTAGAAAAGATATTTGTGGATGAAGGCTCCGTGGTAAAAAAAGGTCAGCTGCTTTTTACCATAAACGCGCCGCAGTATGAGCAGGATGTCCGTACGGCGCAAGCCGGAATTAAAACGGCAGAGGCCGATCTGAGTCTGGCCAATATGCAGGTGAAAAAAGTTAAACCGCTGGTTGATAAGGATATCATCAGCCATTACGAGCTGGAATCGGCAGAGTATACAGCGCAATCAAAAGCAGCAGCATTGGCGCAGGCCAAGGCAAGTTTGGTAAATGCCAGAATTAACCTGGGGTATACCGCCATTACCAGTCCGGTAAATGGCGTTATCGGGGCATTACCTTACAAGTTGGGCAGTCTGGTAACCAGTACCACCACTGATCCTTTAACAACGGTTTATAATACCGCCAATATTTACGCCTATTTTGCCATAAATGAGAAACAACTGCTTGATTTTAGCAAAGACAGTACGGGTACAGGCTCCTTTAAATCAAAATTAAGCAAGCTGCCTAATGTTACACTCATATTATCAGACGGTACCACGTATGAACATACCGGCCGTGTGGAAACGGTGAACGGACTGATCAATACCGCTACGGGAGCTGCTAATGTAAGGGCAGGGTTTATTAATCCACGTGGCCTTATCCGCAGTGGGAGCAGCGCTACAGTGAGGATTCCTAATACAGTAAAAGCAGGCTTGCTGGTTCCTGAAAGCTCCACTTATGAATTACAGGATAAACGTTTTGTTTACGTGGTTGATGATAAAAACAAAGTAAAAAATGTGGCTATCCAGGTTATGGATAATACCGCCGGCCAGTTTTATGTAGTAACAGATGGCCTGCACGCCGGCGACAGAATAGTACTGCAAAGCTCCAATAATTTAAGGGATGGCACAGCCATTAAACCAACTGCGGTTAGCGAAGGTTCGGTATACGGTAGCCTTAAATAACGAGTTTTTAATTTTTCAATCCAGCAAAAAGCAATACTATGCTTAAAAAATTTATAGAACGCCCGGTACTATCCACCGTAATTTCGGTTTTGTTGCTGATACTGGGCATATTGGGGCTTATCAGTCTGCCCATTTCACAATACCCGGATATAGCGCCCCCAACGGTGAATGTATCCGCAAGTTATAATGGTGCCAATGCCGATGTAGTGCTTAAAAGCGTGATTATCCCGATGGAGGAGCAGATCAATGGGGTGGAGAACATGACCTACATGACCTCCACCGCCAGTAATGATGGTTCTGCATCTATCACCGTATATTTTAAAGTAGGAACCAACCCCGATCTGGCCGCGGTGAACGTGCAGAACAGGGTATCAAGGGCAACCAGTTTATTACCGCTGGTAGTTACCCAGGCGGGGGTTACGGTGGCCAAAAGCCAGAGCAGTAACCTGGTTATTTTTTCATTATACAGCGACAACAAAACGTACGACGAAACCTTTTTGCAGAACTATGCCAAGATAAACCTGGTGCCGCAAATACAGCGTGTAACCGGTGTGGGTACTGCCGAAGTTTTTGGATCAAGAGATTACTCCATGCGCATTTGGCTAAAGCCCGATGTAATGTCGCGCTATGGTTTGGTGCCCGATGATATTACCGATGTATTAAACGAACAGAATGTTGAAGCTGCGCCGGGTAAATTTGGCGAAAATAGTAATCAGTCTTTTCAATATGTAATCAGGTATAAGGGGCGGTTGCAAACCGCTGCTGAGTTTGGTAATATGATCATTAAATCGGTAGGCAACGGGCAGTTGCTGCGTTTAAATGATGTGGCCCGTGTGGAGTTAGGTTCGCTGGATTATTCGTTTCATATTATAACCGATGGCAAGCCATCGGTAGGTGTGGCCATTAGTCAAACAGCTGGTTCAAATGCCCGCGATGTGATCAACGAATCAAAAAAGATATTGGATGCAGCCTCGGAGACTTTCCCTAAGGGAATGAAGATAGCCTACCTGGTTGATGCCAACGAAGTTTTGGATGCCTCGATAGAAAAGGTGATCAGCACCCTTATAGAAGCCTTTATACTGGTGTTTATCGTGGTGTTTGTATTCCTGCAGGATTTTCGATCAACCCTGATCCCAGCCATCGCGGTTCCAGTGGCCATTGTGGGTACCTTCTTTTTCCTCAACCTGTTTGGTTTCACCATTAACCTGCTCACGCTATTCGCGTTGGTGTTGGCCATTGGTATTGTGGTGGATGATGCCATTGTGGTGGTTGAGGCTGTGCACGCCAAACTGGATATAGGTTATAAATCGGCCCGCAAGGCATCTATCGATGCCATGAGTGAGATATCAGGCGCCATTGTTTCCATCACGCTGGTAATGTCGGCGGTGTTTTTGCCGGTAACATTTATCACGGGTTCAACGGGGGTGTTTTATAAACAGTTTGGTATTACGCTGGCTGTGGCTATCCTGCTTTCGGCTATAAACGCGTTAACGCTTAGTCCGGCATTGTGTGCCTTGTTTTTAAAGCCGCATGAAAAGGGTACTAAAAAGCATGGCTTTATCAATCATTTTTATGGGATATTCAATACCGCTTTTGATGCGGTAAGTGGCAAATACAAAAAATCGATAGGCTTTCTGGCTCATAAAAAGTGGATAGCGCTTGCTATTATAGCCATATTTGCCACTGTACTTATCTACCTGATCAAAACAACACCATCTGGGTTTGTACCAAATGAAGATCAGGGGGTTGTGTTTGCTGCGATCAGCCTGCCGCCGGCATCGTCAATGGAGCGTACTGATGCCGTTGCCAGCAAGATAGATAGTATTGGGCACACTATTCCGGCTGTTGTAACTACATTGAAGCTGGTGGGCTTTAACTTTATAGCAGGTAATGGCAGTGCCTATGCCATGGTGATCATGAAACTAAAAACCTGGGATAAGCGTAAATCAAAAAATGATAGCCAGGAAAGTATTATCGGGCAGCTTTACGGCAAGACCAGCGGATTAAGAGAGGCCAGCGTATTTTATTTTTCGCCCCCCACCTTAAATGGATTCGGTAATAGCGATGGTTTTGAGTTTCAGCTGCAGGATAAAGGCGGCCATACGGTGAACGAATTATATAAGGTAAGTAACGATTTTATTGCCGCTCTCGGAAAGCGTCCCGAAATTCAGAGTCTTAACTCCTCGTTCAACCCCAACTTCCCGCAGTTTCAGGTTGATGTTAATGTGGCTAAATGTAAAGAGGCTGGTGTAACTGTAAATTCAGTATTAAGCACACTGCAAGGCTATTACGGTGGTTTGTATGCCTCTAATTTTAACGATTTTGGTAAACAATACCGGGTAATGGTACAGGCCGATTATGATTACCGGGCCACCGAAACCGGCCTGAGTAAAATATTTGTACGTAATAGTGCAGGTGCTATGGCACCCATAACCTCTTTTATATCCCTGAAAAGAGTGTTTGGTCCCGAGTCTATTTCCCGGTTCAACTTGTTTACGGCCATATCGGTTACGGGGCAACCCAAACCGGGCTACAGTACAGGCGATGCCATTAATGCCATAAAGGCGGTTGCTTTAGAGAGTCTGCCGGCAGGCTATGGCTATGAGTTCTCAGGCTTAACGCGCGAAGAATTAACCGCCGGCACACAATCAGCTTACGTATTTATGCTTTGTTTGGTGTTTGTTTACTTTTTGCTGAGTGCGCAGTATGAGAGCTATATTCTGCCTTTTGCGGTGTTGCTTTCGTTGCCTGTAGGTTTGGCCGGTACTTATCTGTTCGCCAAAATTTTCGGTGTCGAAAGTAATATTTACCTGCAGATATCGCTGATCATGCTGATTGGTTTGCTGGCCAAAAACGCCATCCTGATTGTGGAGTTTGCGCTGGAACGACGGCGGGCGGGCATGGACCTTATACCGGCAGCTATATCCGGGGCCGAAGCGCGTTTGCGCCCCATCCTGATGACCTCTTTCGCTTTTATATTTGGTATTATGCCGTTGATGTTCTCGACAGGAGCTGGAGCTAATGGTAACAAATCTATCGGCACCGGCGCGGTAGGGGGTATGTTTGTAGGAACCATATTCGGATTATTTGTGATCCCTGTATTGTTTATTATTTTTCAGCATTTGCAGGAAAAAGTATCGGGACCTGCAAAACAAGATCATGACGATGATGATGAGGCAGTTGAAGTAAAACCGGCTCATTAATGCATCCATAAAAAAGATTAAGCATGAACAGAAACTGTTTAAAATATATTTTCTCCGTCGCCTTGCTTTTCAGCGTGTTGGTATCCTGCAGGATAACCAAAAGCTACAAGCGCCCTGATGTAAATACCACCGGCCTTTATCGCGGCAGCCAATCAACAGATACGGCAACCATGGCTGCTATGCCCTGGCAAAACCTGTTTGCTGATACGGTTTTAAAATCGCTGATACAAGAAGGCCTGAATAATAACCTCGACCTGAAAACGGCCGTGCAAAAAATACTGGAGGCAAAGGCTGCATTACAACAAAGTAAGGCCACGTTTTTGCCCAGTTTAAGCGGCAATGCCAGTGCTACCCGGTCAAAGCAGTCGCAGGCAGGTTTAAACTTCCCTGCGGGGATTAATATCAATACCCTAACCACCACTTACCAGGCAGGTTTAAGCACCTCGTGGGAGGCCGATGTTTGGGGTAAACTGAGCAGCACCAAGCGTAACGCGCTGGCTACTTTTTTACAGAACGATGCCGCCAAAAGAGCCGTACAAACCCAGCTGATAGCGGATATTGCCAATAATTATTTCTCGCTGCTTGCCCTGGATAAGCAACTGGAAATAACCCAGCTAACCGTAAAAAACAGGATCAAGGATGTGGAGGCTATGAAGGAACTGAAGGAGGGCGATGTGGTTAATGGCGCGGCGGTAGTGCAAAGTGAGGCCAACCGTTATGCCGCCGAGGTATCTATCCCTGATATCAAACGCAGTATCCGTGAAACAGAAAATGCATTGGATATACTGCTTTCACGGCCGCCGGGTCCTGTTAACCGCAGTAGACTGGCCGACCAAAAAGTAACCAGCGATTTGCAGACAGGCATTCCTACGCAATTGCTTACCAACCGTCCGGATGTGCAGCAAAGTGAGTATGCTTTCAGGGCGGCGTTTGAAAATACCAATCTGGCACGTACCTATTTTTATCCGTCGTTTACTATTACGGCATCGGGTGGTTTATCCAGCTTAGATTTAAAAGACTTTTTCACCAAATCAATATTTTATAATGTCGCTGCGGGCCTAACCCAACCCATTTTTAACCAGGGGATAAATAAAGCTCGCCTACATACTGCGCAGGCACAGCAACAGGAAGCACTGAACAGTTTCCAAAAAACACTGCTTACCGCAGGGCAGGAGGTTTCGAACGCTTTATATGCCCACGAAACAGCTATAGAAAAGCAAGATTCGCGCAGCAAGCAGATCACCGCCCTGCAAAAATCGGTTGATTATACACAAGAGCTGTTAAGGTACAATTCGGCAACCAATTATACTGATGTATTAACCTCCGAACAAAACCTGTTAGCTGCCCAGTTAAGCGGCGTTAGCGACAAATTACAGGAGCTGCAGGCCATCGTAAACCTGTACCGCGCCCTGGGTGGGGGATGGAGGTAACTATTGGGAGACGCATGTAATGCGTCTCCTGTACTATATTGTTCTTTTAAATTCCCTCCCCTGAGAGCCACTGTGTAGACACAAGTTTTTTTAAGTAAAGGAAAATGTCATTTCGAATGAGCAAGCGGTGGGATGAGTAGGGTGCGAAGAGAAATCTTGTACGCCCTGTAAGGCGAATTTGCTATGCAAGTTGTATAAGATTTTTCGCTATCGCTCAAGAGATAGTTTCTCCTCGTACCTCGTTCGAATGACAGCGTATTTTTAATACAGAGAGATGTGCCCACACAGTAACCTCCGGGAGGGGTGCGGTTGATTGTGTGCAAAGGCAGGGAGGGGTTTATGGACCCTGCATGATTTACAAACCCCTACCTTCCCGTCCCCAGGGAAGAAATCGCACGTACCCTTGCTTTTTTTGATCTACTTCAGCGTAAGTCTTGTGCGGATGTTAGCGCATTGATGACTTGTGTTGATATGCAGGGTTCCGGTAGATAAAATTCGGCATAACTTATTTCTTTTTTGATTTTCCTGATTAACCATTTTACCATCGGCCAAATTTATCGGCCCATAAAATCAGGTTGTTTTTTATTACAGACGCGTTTCCTAAAGCGAGGTTCTGCCGTAAATAATCGTTATATTCGTTTACTTTTTAACTAATGATTTAAACAAATAATTGTTTGGAGGGTAATTTCCGGGCATTATTATTGAAACTGTGCTGCTTATGAAACAAGATTTATCTTTGTTGTTCAAAAAATTATTAAATAATGAATGTTCGCCAGATGAATTAAATGAGGTGTTAGACCGTTTATTAAACAGGGAACGTGGATATGGATATCAACTCATACAAGAACATCTGAACCAGAAAGCTCAGGAACAGGACATCAGTGTGGAGGCACACGAAAGGCTTGATCGTAAATTAAAGCTGGTGCAGGAAAATGATTGTTCAGCACAAATAACCCGTTCACTAAAGTATAAAATATTTAACCTGGTACGGTATGCAGCTACAGCCTGTATTATTCTGCTCCTGCTGGCAGAGGTATACTTTCATTTAAAAAGCAGGTAAAACTGATGAATACAGGAATATAAGTACTGATCTGATACTCTTGATCAAACGGTATTATTGGAATACCGTGTATTCAGGTATGATAAAAGCCCGAACGCAACCGCGTTTGGGCTTTTTCTTTTGCGCCCTCCACTGGCTAAACCATCATAGGTATTGGGAAGAAATGAAAAGATTGTCATTTCGAACGAGGAGAAATCTTATAAAATTCGCAATTTATGCTTTGTATTACGTATAAGATTTCTCTTCACCCTATCCCACCGCTGCTCATCGAAATGACAATTCTTTATAGGGATTTACTCTTCTCAACCATTCAAGGCACAAATACCTGTCGTTATGATATATTATTAAATAAAATATTATAGGTTTTAATATGCATAAAAAAGTCTATACGCTAATTATAATTGGATAATACTTAATAATTAAGCATTTATTAAGTTTTTTTTAATATCCATCTGCTTAATTTATGCTGATAACCAATTATTAATGAGGTGCTTTATATTCAAAGCTCTCTTTATTTTAACCAATTAGTATTTATGAAAAATTATGTTTTTGTGCCCCCTTAGGGGTAATGCGCTTATTTGAAAATACCAATCCACATTGAACCAATTTTAAAACCTTAAACTATGAACTTTAAAAATATTAAAACATTAGCCTTGTTAACTTTATTGGCTATTATAAGCAGTTGCTCAAAAAAGGACCTGGGTAACAACGCAGGGAATACCCCGAATGGGAATAATAAAAAAACATTTGCCTCGCCCGTAGGTGATGTGGTAGGTAAAGTTACGGTGGGCTACCAGGGCTGGTTTGCCGCTATTGGCGATGGTTCGCCAATTAATATCTGGTGGCATTGGGCGCCTAATGCGAGCCAGGCCCCGT
>JAUCSE010000132.1 GCA_030445275.1 Mucilaginibacter sp. | reverse complement strand
TGCCGTTCCGGTGCAGCAGGGCGTAGGGCGTTTCCGGTTCGATGGTGAGCTGGTAGAGCGACAGATGCTCGGTGCCGAAGGCCAGCGCTTCCTTCAATTCCGCGCGCCACATCGCATCGGTCTGGTCCGGGCGGGCATAAATAAGATCGAGCGAGACGCGGTCGAACGTGTTCATCGCCATGGCCAGCGCGGCCTTGGCTTCGGCGGTATCGTGCAGACGGCCCAGCTTTTTCAGGTCGGAATCGTTCAGCGCCTGCACCCCCAGCGAGACCCGGTTGACGCCGGCGGCCCGGTAGTCGGCAAAGCGGGCGGCATCGGCGCTGGCGGGATTGGCTTCCAGCGTGATCTCGGGATCGTTGGCCATCGGCCACAGCGCGGCGATCTTTTGCAGGATGCGCCCGACGGATTTGCCGGACATCAGCGACGGTGTGCCACCACCGAAGAAGATGGTTTCCACCACGGGACGATTGGACTGATGCGCGGCGGTCCATTCCAGTTCGCGGATGATGCCGTCGACCCAGCCATCTTCGTCAATCGCGGTGCGGATATGGGAATTGAAATCGCAGTAGGGACACTTGGCGGCGCAGAAGGGCCAGTGGACGTAAACGCCGAAGCTCACAGCGACTCGTCGAAGATGTGGCTGTGCAGCAGCTTCTCGAACGCCTTGGCGCGGTGGCTCATGGCGTGCTTCTTCATGGGATCGATTTCGGCGAAGGTTTCGTCCATGCCATCGGCGACGAAGATGGGGTCGTAGCCGAAGCCGTGGTCGCCGCGCGGCGGGAAGGTGAGCGCGCCATGCACTTCGCCTTCAAAGGTCATGGCTTCGCCGGACGGCAGCGCGATGCACAAGGCGCAGACGAACTTGGCCTTGCTGGTGGTCAGACCCTTGTGGCGCAGTTCATCGTGAATGCGGGTCATGGCGATGCGGAAGTCCTTGGTCGGCCCGGCCCAGCGCGCCGAATATATGCCGGGATCGCCGTCCAGTGCGTCTACGCACAACCCACTGTCATCGGCCAGTGCGGCATGACCCGAACCCTTGGCCGATGCATGCGCCTTCAGTTCGGCATTGGCGGCAAAGGTGAGTCCGGTTTCTTCCGGCTCCGGCAGGTTCAGATCGCCCGCGCTCACCGGATGGATGCCATGCGGGCCCAGCAGCGCCTTGATCTCGCGCACCTTGCCCGCATTGTGCGAGGCCACGACCAGGGTCGAACCGCGCGGCAGCCTTATGGTCACGCCAACGCTTCCTTCTGCAGAGTGACCAGTTCGCCCACGCCCTTGCGCGCCAGCTTCAGCAATTCGAGAAACTCCGTCTCGCTGAACGGCGCGCCCTCGGCGGTGCCCTGCAGCTCGACCAGGCCGCCCGAGCCGGTGATGACGAAATTGGCATCGGTCTGGGCGTTGGAGTCCTCGTCGTAATCCAGGTCCAGCACCGGCGTACCCTTGAAGATGCCGCAGGAAATCGCCGCGACATGATCCTTGATCACGGGCTGTGTCACCATGCCGACCTTCTTCATGAAGGCGACGCACTGGGCCAGGGCGACATAGCCGCCGGTGATGGAAGCGGTGCGGGTGCCGCCATCGGCCTGCAGCACGTCGCAGTCGATCACGATCTGGCGTTCGCCCAGCGCCGACATATCGCAGACGGCGCGCAGGGAGCGGCCGATCAGGCGCTGGATTTCCTGGGTGCGGCCCGACTGCTTGCCGCTGGCGGCCTCGCGGCGCATGCGGTCATGGGTCGAGCGGGGCAGCATGCCGTATTCGGCCGTCACCCAGCCCTTGCCCGAACCCTTCAAAAAGGGCGGTGCCTTCTCTTCCAGGCTGGCGGTGACCAGCACATGGGTGTCCCCGAACTTGACCAGGCAGGAGCCCTCGGCATGGCGGGCGAAGCCCGGCGTCAGGCTGACGGCCCGCATCTGGTCGTTGGAACGGTTGGACGGACGCATGGGGCCTCATATATGGGGGTGTGGCGCGTTTCCTAGGCCCAGCGCCTGCCGGACGCAACCGCGACCGGAAATTCCAAGGTTTTCAACAACTTGCCCATGGATCCCCGCTTTCCCTTCATTGGCCCGCCCGGCCTGACCGAGCGCCCCCGCGAGGTCTTCCGCCATCTGGTGGAGGCCTTCCTGGCCTCGGGCGAGCCGGTGGGATCGCGCACCCTGTCCCAGCGCCTGCCGCTGGCGCTGTCCCCGGCCTCCATCCGCAATGTGATGGCCGACCTGGAATCCATGGGTCTGCTCTATGCCCCCCACACCTCGGCGGGCCGCGCCCCCACCGAAAAGGGCCTGCGGCTGTTCGTGGACGGCCTGCTGGAAATCGGCGAGCTGGCCCCCGACGAGCGGGTGGCGATCGAGGCCCGCATGTCGGGCAGCGGGCGACACCTGGAAGACGTGCTGACCCAGGCCACCCAGAGCCTGGCGGGCCTGTCGCGCTGCGCCGGGCTGATGGTCACGACCAAGCAGGATTCCGCCTTCAAGCATGTGGAATTTGTCGGCGTGGCGCCGGGCAAGGCCCTGGTCATCATGGTCACCGAGGACGGCCAGGTGGAAAACCGGGTGATCGACACCCCGCCCGGCCTGCCGGTTTCGGCGCTGGTGGAGGCTGGAAACTATCTGGGCGCGCGGCTGCGCGGCCGTACCCTGGACACCGCCCGGGCCGAAATCCTGGCGGAATTGGACGGCGAAAAGCTGGAACTGGACGTTCTCACCGCCAAGGTGGTGGCCGAAGGACTGGCGACCCTGGCGGGGCCGGAAAAACTGCTGATTGTGCGCGGCGCCTCGAACCTTTTGGACAACCAGGCCGACCTGGAGCGCATCCGCACCTTGTTCGACGACATCGAACGCAAGGGCGACCTGATCCGGTTGCTGGAACTGGCGCGGGAGGGCGACGGGGTGCGGATTTTCATCGGCTCGGAGAACCGGCTGTTCTCCCTGTCGGGTTCCTCCATCGTCGCCGCCCCCTATGCCAATGCGGCCGGCAAGATCGTGGGTGTGATCGGGGTTTTGGGCCCCACCCGCCTGAATTACGGCCGCATCATCCCCATGGTCGACCATACCGCCAAAGTCATTGGACGATTGCTCGCTTAAGGTTTAAGGACGCCCCCCATGAACGATACGCCCCAAAATCCCCCCCCAAATACCCCTGAAGAATTCATGCAGCTGCCGGATTCGGAGAACCCCCATGCGGCGGAGTTCGCCGTGCTGGAGGCCCTGAAGGCCGAAGTGGAAACCCTGCGCGACCAGCGCCTGCGCGCCCTGGCCGAAGTGGAAAATATCCGCCGCCGCGCCGACA
>JAUCSE010000027.1 GCA_030445275.1 Mucilaginibacter sp. | reverse complement strand
TGGATTAAAAACATAGAGATCCTAATAAGCTCTTTCAAAATCAGCCGTAAAAGCAAATGGCTGAATAACCATTTGCTTTGCAAATTAAATTATTCAGCCATTTAAAGCCCTGTTGCGCAAAGGCCACGAAAAGCTGAAGGCTTTTTGTTTATCAGATGATTTGCATTACTAGTTTTCGCCCTTTAGTGAGATTGTCTTCTAACATCAGGTGCGCTTTTTTTACCGTTTCGGCACTCAATTCTCCAACAATTTGTACCGGTGGTGGGGTAATGAAATTATTCTCTAATAACCTGGTAATTTCATTTAAACTTTCGCCATAATAACCCTTGTTTCCATTTGATGAATAAGCATAATTAGAAATATTGATGATCACCGCGCCTTTATCAAACAACTTACCCCTTGCTGCTTCGGTGGTTAATGCAGTAACATCAGCATAAGTACCATTAGTGATCAGAACTTCGGCACTTAACTCGGCCATTTTACCACCAACCATGTCAATACAATGATGAAAGTAATTGCCTTTATTGGCCGATATGATTTTAGAAGCCAGATCTTCCTGTTTGTAATCGATGATCTGCTGCTCAGATAAACCAGCCTGTATAAGCTGTTGTTTGCTTTCTGTATTTCCTGCGGTAACAATGATCTGTTTATGTCTTTTAGCCAACAACAATTTTACAAAAGCCAAACCTACGCCACCAGCAGCGCCGCTTACAAAAACCGAATCAGTTTCTTTTAATGATAAGCGGTTATAGCATTGCAGCGCAGTAACAAATGCCGTAGGAATAGCCGCGGCTTCTTCAAACGTTATGCTTTCAGGCTTTTTGGCTGCTATATTTTCGGGAATACTTATATACTGAGCATAGGTACCGTTTGACCCCATGCTCCCTGAGGCTGCGAATACCGCATCACCTTCTTTAAATTTCTTAACCAGTTTGCCTGCCTTTACTACAATCCCCGAAAACTCACGCCCCAGTATTGGGGAATGCATACGTTTGCTTTCTGTTTTACCCTGACGCATCTGGTAATCAACAGGATTAAAGGCTGCTGCCTTAATGTTTATTAGTATATCAGTATTTCCGGGTGCAGGTACAGGGAAATCGTCTTTCTGAATAAAGTTATCGGCGCTGCCGAAATCTTTTAATAATATGGCTTTCATGGGTGATTTAATTAATATGATGTATCAAAATTAAAAGCTAATAGTTTATTTTTGTTATGAGTTAACTTTAGGTTACTAGTTACCTGTTGTAAACTATCAAGCTATGGCCACTATAACAATCAACGGAAAAACACAGGAAGCAAGTTGCGGACAAGAATTACTTGCCATGCGCGATAGTTTAGAAATATTAGGCGGAAAATGGAAACTCATGATTTTGCGCTATCTGAATAACCGTACTGATGAAAAAAACACCTTTAAAAAGATCGAGCGTGAGGTTGAAGGTATTTCTGCTAAAATGCTATCAAAAGAATTAAGGGATCTGGAGCTAAATTTACTGATATCAAGATCAATCATGGATACCAGGCCCATCACCGTTGAATATGCCATTACTAACTACGGACAAAGTGTTTTACCCGTTACCGAAACCCTGGTTCAATGGGGTTTGAATCATCGGGAAGAGATCAGGAAGAAAACATTGTAACAATTCTATCCTTTTTGATAAAATTTAATCGATCTTAAATTAAAATAACACTCAATTTATAGCCATTTGCATAAAACACGCTCTGGTTTAATACACCATTTAAAAGCAGCAATTACTGGTTTTAAATACCACTCTAATGGATTTTAAAAGTTAACAATTCTGTAACCTTAGCTCAAAGAATATTTTTTAATTTATAAAAATGCAACTTACTGGTTATTAACAGTTAAAAAATACTTCTTTAGCAGTTAAATCGATCAAATAAAGTAGGTATCATTTTAGATATAGGTTAACAAATCGGTATTAAATATCATTAAAACAGCTTATTTAACTTTAAGGTATTTATTTTTTAACCAATAATTATCATTATTATTTGGACTAAATCCTTTCATCAGCATTAAAAAAAACTTATTATATGAGCTAATATTATCATTTTGAGCCATTTTAAATGCCTTATTCCTTTTTGTTCATTTGCATTCAGCATGCATAAATATAAAAATTTAGTGTTATTATTGTATAATTTATAAGATAAAGTTATCTTTATTGATAAATTTTTACTTTTTGATTAAAATATCACAAAGTGTTTATTATTTTTACTACCATATTTACTTGTTCTGTATATCCATCATCTGGGATTAATGGTAGTTTTTTGCAGATAGCCATCAAGTTTAACATTTTATCGTCCCCATATCATGAAAAAACGTGCAATAATTGGAATTACTCCATTTGAAAAACCCGACGCCTCACTTGCACTTGATCTGCATCATGCAGGAGCATTTCCTGTATTAAATCTTGGGCTCAACAAAATAATCGCCGAAGAAGCCCTTGAGAAATTAGTAAAAAGCGGTTTAAGTAATTTTGGGGTTTGCTTTGTTTCAGCCGAACTTACAACTATTCAACTTCCAGATCAGGTTAGCATGATCATTGCACCTTATGGTGTAAAGATCAGGAAGAAAGATACAACCGCACTTATTTATCAGGTTTATGATCTGGAATCGGCCAGGCTGGCAAAAGCCGAAGCTGCTGACGGTATTATTATAAAAGGCAATGAAGGTGCCGGCATTGTTGGCTATGAATCATCATTTGTGATGTTTCAGCGTGTTATACAGGAAATTAAGGATATTCCTGTTTGGGTGCAAGGTGGTGTTGGTATACATACTGCAGCAGCATTGTTGGCCCAGGGTGCCGCCGGTGTTGTGCTTGACAGCCAGTTAGCATTATTCCCGGAATGTGCTGCTCCTAAAGCGCTCAAAGATGTAATTACCAAATTAAGCGGTACCGAAACCAAGCTAATTGACAATTGCCGCGTTCTCACTCGCCCTAACTCCCCTACACTACCTGAAAATGCAACTTACAGTGATCTTAAAGCATACTTTAATGATCTTGAACTGGAAAAGAGCTACATACCTATGGGGCAGGATATTGCTTTGGCAACAGACCTGGTTAACCGGTATAAAAAATTAAACAAACTTATATTTGGTATCAATGAAGCCATATATGGGCATTTGAACCAGGCAAAATCACTAAATGTGATCAGTCCGGGTAATGCTTTGGCAAAAGACCTTAATATAACTTATCCTATTGCCCAGGGCCCTATGACCCGGGTAAGCGATGTTGCCCCCTTTGCCGATGCAGTAGCAGAAGCAGGAGCTTTATCATTTATTGCACTGTCATTATTAAAAGGTGCAAGAGCGAAGGAAGTTATTGATGTAACAAAAAAACTTGCCGGTACTAAAACCTGGGGAGTTGGTATTTTAGGTTTTGCTCCGCAGGAATTGCGCGACGAACAAATGCAATACATCCTTGATGCCAAACCTCCGGTTGTATTAATTGCCGGTGGAAGACCATCGCAAGCTAAACCATTTGAAAAAATAGGGATAAAAACCTTCTTGCATGTACCATCTGTATCCTTACTGGATATGTTCTTAAAAGAAGGTGCCAAAAGGTTTGTTTTTGAGGGCCGCGAATGCGGAGGTCACGTAGGTCCCCTATCCAGCATGGTACTTTGGGAAAAACAAATTGAACGTTTACTGAAGGAAGATAAACCTGAGCAGATCAGCGTGTTTTTTGCAGGTGGTATACACGATGCTTTTTCAACTGCCTTTATAGCTATCATGGCCGCACCACTGGCAGCCAAAGGTGTAAAAGTTGGCGTACTAATGGGTACTGCCTACTTATATACTAAAGAAGCGGTTATTACCGGCGCTATTCAAGATAAATTCCAGGAGCAGGCTATGCAGGCAACTGACACCGTGTTACTTGAAACAGCTCCTGGTCATGAAACCAGGTGTTTAAACTCACCATTTGCAGATTTCTTTAATACTGAAAAGGAAAAATTACAAAAAGCGGGTGTTGATAAAAAAGAAATATGGGCTCAGCTCGAAACGCTTAACGTTGGCCGTTTGCGTATAGCGGCCAAAGGTATTGAGCGTCGTGGCGATGAGTTGGTTACCATTAATGAAGCCGACCAGCTTAACCTGGGCATGTATATGATTGGCCAGATCGCTGTGATGCATAATAAAGTTATTTCCTTATTGGAATTACACCAGGATGTTGCCGAAAATAACTATCAGCTTATTTTAAATGCCGCAACAGCAGAGGTTCCCCAATCAACAGAAAAGTCGCTTGATGTAGCCATTGTAGGTATGGCTTGTATCTTCCCTGGTGCAAAGGACCTGGAAGAGTACTGGCGCAATATTCTATTAGGAAAAGATTGTGTTACCGAAGTTCCTGACGAGCGCTGGAACAAGGAACTATATTATAATCCAGACTCTACAGCTACGGATATGTCCCATTCTAAATGGGGTGGTTTTATTCCAAAAATTGATTTTGATCCTCTTGAATTTGGTATCCCACCACAGTCGCTGGCAGCTATTGAGCCAACCCAACTGTTAACCCTGCTGGTTGCTAAACAAGCCATGGATAATGCAGGTTATGCCGATGGTAACTTTGACCACGATGGCGTATCGGTAATTATTGGTGCCGAAGGTGGTAATGATCTGGCTAACAACTATAGCTTCAGAGGATATTATAAACAAGTATTTGGTGAATTACCACCAGAACTAGACGAAGCGTTACCAAAAACTACCGAAGATTCTTTCCCCGGTATTTTGGCCAACGTAATCTCGGGCCGTGTAACCAACCGTATGGACTTTGGTGGCCGCAACTTTACGGTAGATGCTGCCTGTGCATCATCATTGGCTGCCGTTGATCTGGCTTGCCAGGAATTGTTTCTGGGAAAATCAGACATGGTATTGGCCGGCGGTGCCGATCTGCACAATGGCATTAATGACTACCTGATGTTTTCAAGCACGTTTGCCCTGTCGCGTAAAGGCAGGTGCGCCACTTTTGATGGCGAAGCAGATGGTATAGCTTTGGGTGAAGGTATTGCCATGGTGGTATTAAAAAGACATGAAGATGCCTTGCGCGATGGTAACCGCGTTTATGCCGTAATTAAAGGTGTAGGCGGATCAAGCGATGGCAAAGCTCTGGGCTTAACCGCACCAAGAAAAATCGGACAGGTTCGTGCTTTGGAGCGTGCTTATGATCAAGCTGGTATCACACCATCTTTGGTTGGTTTGGTAGAAGCCCATGGAACCGGAACCGTGGTTGGCGATAAGACAGAATTGAGCGCTTTAACAGATATGCTTAATCAAGCCGGTGCGCTTGTTGGTCAAACACATCTTGGATCGGTAAAAACACAGATCGGACATACCAAATGCGCGGCAGGTTTAGCCGGACTTATTAAAGCATCGTTATCAGTTTATCATGGTATTAAACCTCCTACTATACATTTAAAAAATCCGAATGCATTTTATAATGCGGAAACAAGTCCGTTCGCTTTCCATACCGAAGCTGGTTTATGGATGGATGATAAACGTTATGCAGGTGTAAGTGCATTTGGTTTTGGTGGGACAAATTTCCACGCGGTAATTGAAAATACCAATCCGGTATCAACACAAAATCCCGTACTTAAATCATGGCCATCAGAGCTGTTTGTTTTCAGAGGAGATACCCATGAGGAAGCAAAAATGCGCTTAAATTCAGTTAAAGCATTACTAGAGGTAAATGATAATATTGACCTGAAAAGTATTGCCTTTAGCTTGGCAACTGGTAGTACAAAGCCTATACAGCTCAGCATTGTTGCAGACCATGCAGACGACCTGATGATGAAGGTTGAGCTTGCCCTCTCAGGTATTGAAAGTAAAGACACCTATATAGTTAAAAAACAGGAAGGTAAGGTTGCCTTTATGTTCCCGGGTCAGGGAAGTCAGCGTATCAACATGGCACGCGATCTTTTTGTAGTATTCCCGGCTATGCGTAACCTGTTGAAGCAATATCCTGAATACGAAAAAGTACTTTTCCCTAACGCAGCATTTGATGCCGAATTGATCAAAGCACAAAAAGAAAACATTAAGGATACCCGTATGGCACAGCCATTACTAGGTATTGTTGATTTGGCTATAGCTAATTTTTTAAAAGAACTGGGTATTATACCTGATATGGTTGCAGGCCATAGCTATGGCGAATTACCAGCGCTATGTTTTGCCGGTGCATTTGCAGAAGATGACCTGGTAAAATTAAGTGCAGAGCGTGCAAATTCTATCTTAAACTCAGTTGAGGGTGGTGATGTAGGCGCTATGGTTGCTGTAAATGCAACCCAGGATGAATTACAAAAGGTTATTTCGGGATTAAAAGATATTTACGCAGTCAACTATAACTCACCATTACAATGTGTACTGGCCGGCTCAACCCCTGCAATACAAAACTTAATGGAGGTACTTAAAACTGCAAAAGTATCATTCAGGAAACTGGAAGTAGCGTGTGCTTTCCACAGTCCGCTGGTAGCTAAATCAAAAGAACTGTATCAGCAAGTGCTTGCTGGTGTTAAATTCAACGATCTGAGCCTGCCGGTATGGTCAAATACCACCGCTAAAGAATATCCTGTTCGGGCTGGTGAAATAAAAGAAAGACTTACCGACCATTTAATAAAACCGGTAAAGTTTGTTGACGAAGTACAGGAGATGTATGCTGCTGGTGCCAGGATATTTATTGAAGTTGGCCCCGGTAAGGTATTAACCGGCTTAGCCAAAGCCTGCTTAGGCAAAGACGAAGTATTGTTATACGCCGAAGATAATGGCCGGAATAAAATAACCCAATTGTTATGTATGCTGGCTGATTATATAGCTACAGGCCGCGACATCAACTTAGAAAAGCTATTTGCTGGTCGCGATGTAAAGCTCCTTAATTTGGACGAGCCTGCATTGTATAAAAAAAGCGCTGCTGTGTGGTACGTAAATGGGCACAATGCGGTTCCGGCTACCGGAAAGCTGCCCTCAAATGGTGCCCTACCTATTATTGAACCCTTAAAAATGAAAAATCAAGAAATACGAACCGAATCCCCTCAAGTCGTAAATTCTGCAGCTGAATTGATGATGCAGGAATACCTGAACAGTATGAAAATGCTGATCCAGGCTCAACGTGATGTGATGTTAACCTTTTTGGGACAAAACCCAGCCACCATTGCACCAATTTCTTACCAAACACCACAATATCAACCTGTGGTTCAACAAACCTTACCTGTTACCGCACGCCTTGAGCCTGCTAAACAAGAAATACAGGTTGTTGCACAGCCTGCTGCCCCAGTTGCTGTAGTTCAAAAAGACGTTAAACAGATCTTATTGCAGGTAGTAAGCGAAAAAACGGGTTATCCGCAGGAAATGCTGGGCATGGAGATGGACCTGGAGGCCGATCTTAGCATCGACTCTATCAAACGTGTGGAGATCATTGGCACTTTACGCACTGAATTAGGTGGTTTTGCCCAGGGTGATAAAAGCGAGGACACCATGATGGAGCAACTTGCCGGTATCAAAACCCTAAGCGGATTGGTAAAGTGGATCACTGAAAATGCTGCTCCGGTTACTGCAGTGGCCGCTGCTTTACCAGCTGCTGTTACTGTTAATGCCGAAGTTGCGGTACAAACAGGTAAACCAAAACTTTCCCTTGATGAATTAAAGGCCGCTATATTAACTGTAGTAAGCGAAAAAACTGGTTATCCGCAGGAAATGTTGGGTATGGATCTTGATTTGGAAGCAGATCTGAGCATTGATTCTATCAAACGGATGGAAATTATTGGCGACCTGAAACTAATTGTAGGCTTTAGTAAAGATCAGGATCAAAGCGATGATATCATGGAAAAACTTGCCGCGATAAAAACCCTGAATGGTTTGGCAAACTGGATATCTGAAATAGAATCAGAAAGTACAGAAGTGGTTGAGGTGGTTACTGAGGTAAAAAAGATCACCGTGGAAGCCATTCCCGAAGCAACGGTGCATGAGCCTTTATCCAGGTTACGTTTTGAAATGACACCTACGGCATCTGCTACTATTGAACCGTCTATAATTAAAGGGCAGCGCTTTGCCATAACCGACGATGGAGGCATACAGGCTATCAAAATTAAATACCTGTTTGAGCTGCAAGGAGCCCTGGCTGATATTGTATACCCGGGCAGTGACCTGCAAGGTTACCAGGGTCTTATTATCCTGAATATGTTCGAAGCGCAAAAACGGGTAGGTATCATTGATCATTTTTCGTTGATCAAAAAGCTTGATTTTGAAACAGTAAAATGGGTATATCTGATATCTGATACCAAACTGCACCTGAATGAGTTTACCGATATTAGTTTACTGAGACGTTATCAGGGTTATGCAGGCTTTTTCAAAAGTCTTGACCGTGAGTTCGAAAATACTAAATGCAGATGCATCAGCCTTGGAACCAAAATGTCGGCAGAAGAAATAGCTGACATTACCTTAAAGGAAATTCTTAATGCGGATAAGCCATCAGAAATCATTTATAATGACCATCAAAGGCACGTAATGGAATTGATTCCTTCCCAGTTGATAACCGATTTAGAAGAATCACATATTAAATTGGATAAAAGCGGTGTTGTTCTTGTATTGGGAGGCGCCCAGGGTATAACCTCTGAGTTGATGATCCATTTTTCAAAAGATTATCCTTGTACCTACATTCTGGTAGGTCGCTCAGCCGATCCAAGAAAAGTAAATTCAAGCCCTGCCGATTCACTGCAAAGTAAAGACGAGATCCGCAGTTATTTGGTTAAACAGGGCGACCTGAAAAAACCGGCAGAAATTGAGCGTGAAACTGCCCGTATTTATAAGAATAATCAAATTTTAAGCACCATCAACCAGATAGAGGCAACCGGATCAACCGTAGTGTATAAATCACTTGATCTGTGCGATGAGGCTCGCCTAAGCAGCTTTATTGATGATGTTTATGAAATATATGGTCGTATTGATGGCGTAGTTCACGGAGCTGGTTTATTGGAAGATAAACTGTTCCAAAGTAAAACTTCAGAATCATTTGGACGTGTATTTGACACCAAGGTTACCCCGCTGCGTATACTGGCCGAACAATTACGACCAGAAACACAGTTTGTAATTCTTTTCTCCAGCATTGCCTCAGTTTATGGTAATCGCGGACAAACAGATTACGCTGCTGCCAACAGTGTGTTAGACAAATATGCATGGGCTTTAAACAAGCGGATAAAAGGTAAAGTAATATCTATAAACTGGGGCCCGTGGAAAGGCGCGGGTATGGTATCGCCTACCCTTGAAAAAGAATATGAACGTCGTGGTATAGCACTTATCCCGTTACAGGATGGCCGTGAAATATTTTTAAATGAATTAAAATACGGAAAAGAGAGCCAGGTACTTATTATGGCTGGGAACAATTGGTAAATATTCAGCAGGTCTGAACTAATAATTTATGAAGAAAACCGACGTAGCTGTTATAGGAATGTCATGCATTTTCCCGGGCGCGGGTGATGTTGAAACCTTCTGGAAAAATATTATCAATAAAGTTGACTCAACTCAAATAGTACCACCGGATCGGATAGATCCGGTTCACTTTAAAAAGGACACCACCGGTGTTGATCGCTTTTATTGTAATCGGGGTGGTTTTATACCCGATTATGAGTTTGATCCGCGTCGTTTTGGCATTTTGCCTGTAGCTGTTGAAGGTACCGAGCCAGATCATTTGCTAACGCTCGATCTGGCTTATAAGGCACTGGAAGATGCCGGGGTATTTGAAAAAAACGTCACGCTTGAAAAAACAGGCATTATAATAGGCAAAGGCAACTATGCCGGCCCTGGCGCTACCCGCGCTATTGAAATTGTAAGAACCGGCGAACAAATAGCCTCCATATTAAAAGATATCCTGCCAAACCTTGGTGAGGCCGAGATAGAAAAAGTAAAACGTGAATTTCAACTGCGTAAAGGACGTTTTAGTGCCGATACTGCCATGGGGCTTATCCCTAACCTGGTAGCCTCGCTGGTGGCTAACCGCCTAAATTTGGGTGGAGTAGCTTTTACCCTTGATGCCGCCTGTGCCAGTTCGCTTATTGCTATTGATCATGCGGTGCAGGAGCTTAATAGCGGTCGCTGTAATATGGTGATAGCCGGTGGTGTACATGTTGGGCAAAACGCAGCTTTCTGGAGTATCTTCTCGCAGTTGGGCGCCCTATCTCACCAGGAACAAATAAAACCTTTTGATACCCACGCCGATGGATTAATTATTGGCGAAGGATGCGGATTTGTGGTTTTAAAACGTTTAGAGGATGCCATACATGATCAAGACAAAATATACGCAGTTATAAAAGGCATTGGTGTAAGCAGCGATGGCAGCGGTACCAGTGTCATGAGTCCATCTGTAAAAGGACAACTTAAAGCCGTTGAACAAGCCTGGGAAAAGGCAGGTGTAAACGCTAATGATATAGGTTACCTGGAAGCGCATGGTACAGGTACCCCATTAGGTGATAAAACCGAATTGGAAACCCTGGCTAAATTTTTTGGGCATCACCCCGAACTACCTCATGCGGGTATCGGCTCTGTAAAATCAAACATTGGTCATGCTATGCCAGCCGCGGGTATAGCGGGTTTTATAAAAACCTGTCTGGCATTATACCATGATACCTTACCTCCAACCCTGCATTGCGAAACGCCTTTGGCGCAAATGAGCAAAACCCGGTTTTCGGCTGTGCAAGTTGCAAAAAACTGGACAAGTTCAAAACTACCCAAAATTGCAGGCGTAAATGCCTTTGGTTTTGGTGGTATTAATGCTCACGTTGTGTTAGAAGGGTTTGCTGCACCTAAAAAGGATGAAGTATTATTGCTTGCCCGTCAAACTAATGAGGAGTTAATTACTGCGCTGGAAACTCACGATTACGCAGAAGGTACCGGTAATTTCCGGATAGCAGTATTTAACCCAACACCTGAAAGAATTAAAAAGGCTGTTAAGATTGCTGCAAAAAAGCATCCATGGCGTAATAAACAGGATATTTGGTATACCAACAAACCCCTGCTTGACCATGATGGTAAAATAGCTTTTGTATTTCCTGGTTTTGATGGCCTGGCGGGTGGCGAAATAACAAGTGTAGCCGATTATTTTGACATAAAAATTGATCACGATAACGAGGCGGTAGGCTTATTAAACGAGGCTTTAACTATATTTGATAAAACTCATATAATTGACGAAGCCCTAAAGCAATTAGGTGTTAAATCTGATATGAACGCCGGGCATAGCTTAGGCGAATGGCTGGCTGCTTACTCATCAGGATTGGCCGAAGAAGATTCAGTTATGGAACTACTGGGTGTTTTAAATCCAGAAACTTTTGAACTAAAAGATTCCAGGTTTATTGCAGTTGGCGCTGGTATCAGCGTATTGGAGCCTATTATAGCTGATATTAAGGATGTATATCTTTCAAACGATAATTGTCCGCAGCAGGTAATACTGTGCGGCAGTAAACCCGCATTAGAAGAATTGGTGCCTATCCTAAAGGCTAAACAAATATTTCATCAGGTACTGCCCTTTCAATCAGGCTTCCACTCCCCTTTTATTGCCCATAAATTGGACGTAATTCTTGATGGCATGCGCCATATGAAATTCCGCAAGCCAGGCATACCGTTATGGTCGGCAACCACTTTAGAGGAGTATCCTAAAGGTTTTGCCGCTATTAGGCAATTGAGCGCTGAGCATTTGATTAAACCGGTGCGTTTCCGTGAGCTTACTGAAAAATTGTATAGCGAAGGTGCGCGGGTATTTATCCAGGTTGGCTCAGGTGGTTTAGTGGGTTTTATTGATGATACCCTGAAAGGAAAAAACTTTAGTACCATAGCATCCAACATCCCTACCCGATCAGGGTTAACCCAATTACAACGGGTAATTGCCGCATTGTATATTGAGGGTAAAGAGGTTGCCATGGATTTTATGGTTCATAAAAAAGCAGTTATACCGGTTACTATTAAAGGAATCAAGCTGCAATTAGGTTCACCCATCATTCATGATTTGGCCGGGCTTAAAAATCTCGCCATAAAGCAGCGGGCTCCAATAAACCATGATTCATTGTTGGTTGATGTTGCTGATCCAATCATGAGGGCCTTCAGTGAGAATGTAACCGAAATGTTTAACATACAAACCGAGATGCTGGAGCTTTTTCAGAACAGGGCTTTACAACCGCCGGTGGACAGGACAAACCTAGTGCCTGCGGTGCCACCGATCCCATCACCAGCTCAAAGGGTTCCGTTCTCCAAGCAGCTGGATATTACGCTTGAAAATCATGCTTACCTGATAGATCACTCCTTATTAAGGCAGCCTAAAGGCTGGCATTGTGTGGAGGATATGGATCCGGTGATACCGATGACAATGATATTTGAGCTGTTTGCCGAAATAGCCTTAGAACAGTCGCCAACGGAGCGGATGCAAAAGATCCTGAACATTAAGGTATTTCAATGGATGAACGTTGCAAAACCATTCCGTGAAACTATTGTAGGCGAGTGGAAAAATCAACAATTAGCATATCTTAACCTGGAACGCTTTGCCAATGCCGAAGTATTGCTAAGCAAGCAACTTGCTGAAGCACCAGTAAAGAATTTTGATGTAGGTAAGCCATTAGATATTGATAAAACTGCCAAAGAGATATATGAAAGACACATGTTTCATGGGCCAGGTTACCAGGGCATAAAAAAACTGATCGCTTTTGGTGAAAAAGGTATCACCGGAATTATTGAGGGTGGCACTGGTAAAGGTTCATTATTAGATAATGCCGGGCAATTATTTGGCTTATGGCTGCAACTTATTCTCACCAAAGACCGTATAGCATTCCCGGTGAAGATCCAGGAAATAGAGTTTTTTGGCGACTTCAAAGATCAGGCAGGAAGTTTTGAATGTACCTGTGTATTAACCGAGCTAAATGACGAGTTTGCCACCGCGGATTTTGTGATGAAACGGGATAACCAGGTTTGGGCCATTGTAACCGGCTGGCAAAACAGGCGATTGGAAATTGATGAGGTTTTATGGGAGATATCGATGTCGCCCTTAAATAATCGGATGTCAGAAGAAATAGCGCCAGGTATATTCATGTTTAGTAACCGGTACAGCCGTGTGGTTTCGTGGGATTTTATCATCAAACGTTACTTTAACCAGGATGAAAAAAAGCATCATAATAACCTGTTACCTAATAAAAGAAAACAATGGGTTGTTAGTCGTGTAGCCGTAAAAGACGCAGTTCGGGGCTTACTCAACAGGGCAAAACAGCAAGCCTGTTTCCCTATTGAATTTGAAATAAAGTCGGACGAATTGGGTAAACCCTATCCCAATGGCGGCCTAAGCGATGGTATACATGTGTCCATTGCACATAAAGGTACCGATGCGGTTGGTATAGCGCAGTTTGATAAACCTGTTGGTATTGATATTGAAACCATCGAGGAACGGAGCGCGGGCTTTTTCGACATGGTATTTACCGAGGGTGAGATCGCTCTATTGAAAGATAAAGATCAGGCCGAGTGGGCAACCCGCTTTTGGGTAGCTAAGGAAGCTTACGGAAAATACCTGGGCAAAGGTCTGCAGGGAAATCCTAAAGCCTACGCCATTACCGAGATTAAAGGTGATGAGTTGCGTATAAATGACATATACATCAAAACAATAAAACATAAAAACTATATAATCGGATGGACACAGTAGCATCAACAGCAAAATTGAATAACGACGAGATCTTTGATCTAATGAAACAGTTTATTACTGAAGTGATAGGTGAGGAATTTGTTGAAGAGATGGACATAACTCCAGAAAGCTCCTTTACAAAGGACCTGGAAATGGATAGCATTGAAATTGTATCCTTCTCCGAAAAAATAAAGCAACATTTTGGCGATCAGATCGATTTTACCGGCTGGTTATCCTCTATGGATCTTGATCAGCTTATTGATCTTAACTTGGGGACGATCATTAATTACATTCAGGAATGCCAATAATAAAGGTAAATAACAGGGATGTACATATCCAGGAGCTTAATAAAGGCGCGGCCGAAACCGTGCTACTGCTTCATGGCATGTTCAGTAATCTCTCTGTGTATTATTTTAATATAGCGCCTATACTTGCCGAACATTTTCATGTAGTGATGTACGATCTGAAAAGCCATGGCCTGAGCGAACGCGTGTTGGATGGGTACGACCTTGAAAATATGACCAATGATCTATGCGCGTTAATGGAAGCCCTGAATTTAGATAAGGTGCATTTGGCAGGATATAGTTTTGGGGGATTGATAGCATTGAAAATGGCCATTCGTTTCCCCGAAAAGTTAAAAAAACTGGCCATTATTGAGGCTCCTAATCCTAATGACGAAAGAGCTCATGGTTTAATTGATGATTACAGCAAGGATTTCCTGGAGCATTATGTGGAAAATTTCACGGATACCACCAAGGTACGAATGGGTAAACGCCAAATGGAACGTAACCACCGGATGTATGAATACCTGTTTCATCAAACCAGCATAAAAAAAGATATGGTGGCCGAGAAGGGTTTTTTTAGTGATCCGGCCATTCTGGCTGTTGATAAAGAAATCCTGCTGCTTTATGGGACATATTCTGACTGCCTGGATACCGGAAAGGATCTGAATGAAAAAATAAAGGATTCGAAACTCATAGCAGTAAACGGTGATCATAACATCCCGATACAAGAACCGGCATTGATCGGTAATACGATCAATACATTTTTTATAAACTAATATTATTTAGTTCTTAGTCTTAAGTCCGGAGTAAAGAAAAATCCGGATCAGACTTGCGACTTAAGACTTTCAACTTAATAAATACCCCTAAAAAGCATTACCTATGGCAAAGTTTGTATTTGTTGTACCTCCTTTAACCGGACATATAAACCCTACTTTAAGTATGGGCGCTGTTTTGTTGCAGCGCGGTCACCGGGTTGCCTGGATAACGCTTGATAAATCGTTAGCATCAAGATTACCCGAAGGTGGTGAGCTACTGCACATCAACTATGACGAGAATGATCAGCAGAAACAAGACAGCGAAAAATACCTCGATATCATCACCAAAAAAATAGTTTATGGTATTGATAGTCTCAAATTTCTTTACGAGGAAGTGCTAATTCCTCTGAACAGGCATAGCTATGACGGCATTGCCGCCTTACTTGATCAGTTTGAGCCCGATCTGGTTATTACCGATCACCAGATGTTTGCCGGGGCTATAGCAGCCACCAATAAAGGCCTGCCTTACGCCACCTCTGTTACAGCTCCCGCTGCTATAAAGGTAATGGAAGAATTACCAAAAGTGCATGAATGGGAAGTGAACCAGATAGTAACACTGCAAAAGGAATACGGTGTTGAAGCAACTGAATCAATCGCTTGTTCAGACCTGCTGACCATGGTACTAACCTCACAGGCATTTTTTGGCGACATGGAGTTAACCCCAAATTTTCGCTTTACAGGCCCTGTGATCAATCGTCCGGCAACTAAAACAGCGTTCGATTGGGATAAGTTAAACGAAAGCAACAAGCCCAAAATACTGGTAAGTATCGGTACTACTTTTGATCACGAGCATAAAAAGAACTTCTTCGCAAAAGTAATTGAAGCTTTTGGCAATGAGGAAATTACCGCAATAGTGGTTTCTGATCCTGACCTGTTTGAACAATGGCCTGATAACTTTATAGTACAGCGTCAGGTGCCCCAGCTTGATCTGCTGCCCTATTTGGATGCAGTTGTGTGTCATGGTGGCCATAATACCGTTTGCGAAACCCTGTTCAACGGTTTGCCTATGGTAGTGATCCCTATTGCCTATGATCAATCGCATGTGGCAGGGCGCGTGGTTCGCACGGGGGCCGGAGAACGGTTAAACTTTAACCGTTTTAAAGCCCATCACCTTAAAGAGGCGGTTAATACAGTATTGAATAACCCTACTTATAAAGAATCCGCAGAATTGATTAAACAATCATTCCTGGAGGCCGGTGGTACAGCAACCGCGGCTGACTTGTTAGAACAATTCAGCGTAAAACAATCTTTAGAAGCATTAAAAAATTAAAGCATAGTTATGGCCAGATTTTTATTTGTTGTTCCACCATTTTTTGGTCACATCAGCCCAACATTAAGTATAGGCGCCAGCTTAATAGCCCGCGGCCATGAAGTAAAATGGCTGGGTATAACACCGTTAGCAGCCAAACACGTACCTGCCGGTGGCGAGTACATATTGCCCGAAGCAGAGCTGGCTGATTATCAGGAAGAAATTGCCCGCATATTAAAACGACAGGACGATGGGCCATCGTGCTCAGGTCCCGAGGTAATGAAGCTTGCCCTTGAAGAAACCTATATACCTATTGCCCGCCTCATGATGCCGGGCCTCAGCAATTTTGTTGATGCCTGGAAACCAGATGTGGTCATTAATGATTGTATCACCTTTGCAGGTGCATTATGCGCTCATATTAAAGGTATCCCATCAGTTACAACCACACCCGTACCACCCGATGTTATGGGTGATACCGCCAACAGTGCGCCCAAAATATTTGAATGGCAGCAAAACCTGGTAAAAGGTTTACAGCAGGAGTTTGGTGTTTATGGTGATGATATAGTTATCCATTCGCATAAGCTCAATATGGTATTTACCTCTCAAGCCTTCGCGGGTTTTGATGAGCCTATGCCGCACATGAAGTTTGTAGGTCCTGTAAAAGGCAGGCCAAACGAAGCTCCCTTTGATTGGGAAAGATTATCAAAAGCTACTACACCAAAGGTTTTTGTATCATTGGGTACTCTACTGGTTGATATCCGCAAGGAGTTTTTCCAGAAGCTCATCACTGCTTTTGAAAACCAACCGGTAACTATTATTGCGGCTACCAATCCTGATATTTTTGAAGTGTGGCCTGATAATTTTATTGTGAATGGTTTTGTGCCGCAAACAGAGCTGATGCCGCATATGGATGCCGTAATATGTCATGGTGGTTTTAATACCGTAAATGACACGTTTACCAACGGCCTGCCTATGCTCATCACCCCTATTGCGTATGATCATTTCCATACAGCTAAATTGATTGAAAATTCAGGTGCCGGGCTTAGCATACGCTATAAACGCTTGCGGATAACCGATTTAAGAGATACCGTTTTTGAATTACTGCAAAATCCAAAATACCGTGAAGCAGCCATAAAAGTGAAGGAAACCTTTATTGCTGCTGGCGGAAACGATAAGGCAGTACAACTACTGGAAGATTTTGCCGAAACTGAAAAAGTTCTGGAACCTTTAAATTAATATCATGGAAAGAAAACTGTTGTTTTTGGAAAGGGTTTTGCATGGCAACGGAGATAAGGCATTTAATGTCCTTTTCCCGGTAAGGCTATGCGGCAGTTTTCAGGAATCAGCAGTAGAGCTTGTACTGGAGAAATTACAGAAAAAGCATTTATGGCTTAACGCATTTATAAAGTGTGATAGAAATGGCCGCCCCTGGTTTAGTGTTGACGAAAGTAATCCTGTTAAAATTCAGATACGGATAGTTCCTCGCAATGATGATGAGGACTGGCAAGCAGAATCAGTAAAGGAATGGTCAAACCCATTTGATACCAGTAAAGGGCCTTTAATGCGCCTGGTATGGATCAAGGGTGAGGATACTTCTGAAATGATTCTGGTGATGCATCACTGTCTTTTTGATGGCCGTTCGATTGTGTTTGTACTGGATGAGTTTTTACAACTGTTAGATAACATCGAAGCTGAAATACCTCATGAAATACCAATATTAGGTTTGGAGGATATTATTCCGCCCGAAATTTATAACAGCAAAATACAAAAGCTAAAATCAAAATTGGTCATGGCGGCAGTGGGTTTAGCATTGTCAGTTATACCTTCCCGAAAGCGTGAGGTAGAGCGGCAACATGATTATTATATTCATTGGAAATTAAGCGAGGAAACTAGCGCCGGTCTTATTGCATTGTGTAAAGCTGAGGGCATTACCGTAAATACAGTGATGTGTAACATTATACTGAATGCCTATAAACAGGTTAGGCAGAAAAAAGCGCTCAATAAACTTTTATGCCCGGTTGATATCCGGAGCTTTGTTCCGCAGATAAAGAAAAATAATATTTTTGGCTTCCCATTGATGATCCTCGTATCTGCATATCCTGGCCTTGACTTTTTAAGTAATGCCAGAGCCATTCAAAAAGAAATAGAGAAAAAAATAGCCAAACTTAAGCCATACAGTATCATGATGATATTAGAGGCTGGGCACAGGTCACTGCATAAATTAATGAATTTTTTAAAAAATCAGAAGCCCGGTAGCGATTGTATGTTCTCCAATCTTGGTAAAATTAATATCCCGCATCAGTATAAATCATTTGAAATAAAAACCATGTTCAGCCCCACTGTCATGGGGCAGCATTGCAATAACGGGGCTATTACCACATCTACCTATGGCGAGCAAATGGATTTCTCCTTTATAGGTAGCGAGGGATATTTGCCCTATGATGATGCGCTGGCTATCAAGTGCAAAATGATGGAAATGATCACTGAACATATAGTTACTGAAAAGCATAGTATAGCATGAAAAGAAAACTGTTATTTGCCGAAAGGGCGATTTATGGTGACGGAAAAAAAGCCTTTAATGCAGTAGTGCCCATAAAGATCAACGGTAGTTTTCCGGCTGAAAACTTACATTATGCGCTAAGAAAGATTCAGGAAAAGCATCCTTTGCTTAAATCATACATTGCAACAGATGCGCATAACATGCCATGGTTTGTGGTTGATGAGGATGCCAATAACGATATACCGGTAAAAGTAGTAACACGGATTAGCGATGATGATTGGGAAACCGAAGTTACCAACCAGTGGTCGAAGCCATTTGATACCGACAAAGGCCCTTTAATGCGGGTGATATGGATAAAGGGCGAGGAAGCCTCTGATCTGATTCTGGTAATGCATCATTGCCTTTGCGACGGGCGCACAGCCATGTCAATTTTAAATGATCTGCTAAAAGTGTTAGATAACAGGGATGCCGCTATTGGCTACCAGCCCCCTATCCTGAGCATGTATGATATTGTACCAGCCCAAATATTAGAAAACAGGAAGCGGAGGATCAAAGCAAAATTCAAGGGTATCCTGAATCATTTCCTGCTATGGATAATTCCTGTCAAGAAAAAGGCTATCGAACGGAAAAAAGATTATATGATACATTGGAAACTGGATAAGGACCTTGGCGATCAGTTGATCCGCCTGTCTAAATCATCCGGTGCAACCATCAACACCCTGTTATGCGTGATCATATTAAATGCCTTTAAGGAAATCAGAAAAGAAAAATTCTTTAATAATATAGCCTGCCCGGTAGATATCAGGAAATATATGCCCCGGATAAATGAAGACAGTATTTTTGCCTTTGTTTCGATGGTAGCTTTATCCTTTGATAATAAGCTCGATTTTATAAGTAATGCCCGCAAAATGCAGGAAATTATCAATGCGAAAACGGCTAAGCTTGATCCGCATCAGATGATTATGATGTTTGAACAGTCGCATTCATCTATCAATTACCTGATAGATTTTTTAAAGTATACCAAACCTGATAACGACTTTTTGTTTTCAAACCTGGGGCGCATAGTCATTGAGCACCAGTATAAATCATTTGAGGTGGAAACCATTTACAGCCCTTCGGCGGTTGGCCCTTTTGGTAATACCACGGGGTTTGTGGCTTCAACATTCCGTGGATTAATGGATTTTACTTTTATTGGTAATGAGTTGTTTGTGCCTTATGATGAAGCATTGGCTATAAAAAATAAAATTGTCAGCATTATTCAGGAACAAACAGCGCATTTAACACCAGCCACAGTAACAGCATGAACAGAAAATTGATCATGGTAGAAAGGATCATGCATGTAGATCCTGTAACACCACTTAATTGTGTGTTTGCTGCCAAAATACGAGGCAGCATCAATCCAGAGAACATACATACGGCGCTCTTTAAAATTCAGCAGAAACATTCTCTTTTGCGCGTACACATTGATGAACGGGAAAGTGGCCCATATTTTATACTAAACCCTGCTGTTAACGTGATTCCTGTACGAGTTGTTAATCGGAATACAGACGACGACTGGCTAAAGGAATCACAAACAGAATGGTTTAAGCTTTTTGATGGTAAGGATGATCCGCTGGCCAGGTTGGTTTGGGTGCGATCAGCAATGGTATCTGAACTGCTGTTTGTGATGCCGCATTGCATTTGTGATGGAACTACTGCGGTAACCCTGATGCGTGAATTGCTGAGCTTACTTGATGATCCTGATCAGGAATTAGAACCCAGCATAGCCTTTAATTCTATTGAAGAGATCATGCCGACTACCTTTGACCCGGCTAAAAATGTGCGCAAAGCCCGGATATTCTCGTTTCTTGGCAAAATGTTCTTCTTTTTTAAAAACACGCGAAAGAGATCTGACATCGGCAATAACTATGCATTGCATTGGAAACTGGATGAAGAACAAACCCTGGCTATTATAGCCGGATGTAAAATGGAAGAGACTACAGTGCACTCTGCATTATGTGTGGCTGTTATGAAGGCGTTTCAGCAGGTAAGAGGTAAAAAAGCCCATAGTAAAGTGATCAGTCCGGTTGATATCAGGCGTTTTGTTCTTGAAATAAAGCAGGATACCATGTTTGCCTTTGCACCGATTGTGGAACTGACTATCAGTAAAACTGAGGATATTGGTTTCTGGAATATGGCCCGTAAGATCAAAGCAGAGCTGACCACCAAAATAGAAGCCCTGAATGTTTATGAAATGTTATGGATGGGCGAATACATGCAGTCGTCAGTACACAGAATGGTTAAATATTTAAGAGCTACCGATGGCACGCACGATGTCACTTTCTCTAATATGGGCAAGCTCAATATCCCCGAAAACTATCAGACGTTTGAGTTGGAAACTATTTACAGCCCAACGGTAGCGTTCCCATGGCGTAATCCGAATACACTGGTGGCAACCACCTTTAAAAATCAAATGGATTTCACCTTGATGTCAAACGATTCTTTTTTGACTGAAGCAGAAGCTTTAAAAATAAAAACAACTACCATTGAATTATTGTTTGCAAACTTACAGCAGTTATCCCATGCCTAAAGTTAAAAAAATAAAGAAAACCACACTGGAGCGTTTTGTGAGGAATAAGATATGGCTTAACCTTATTACCAATATTATATTCAATACCGCCTTTGCGTACCTCTGTTTTTATAAGTTTAATGGTATTCATTTATTTGAAGGCAGCCAGAACCTGGCGCGATTGGTATTGCCGATGTCGTTCCTGCTACCGTTTATGCTCACCTTTGATACGCTCAAAAAAGCCATGCTGGCGGTTGATGAGGGTGCCATGGATATTACACTGAGCGAGGACCTGAACAGGAATAAATTTATTTTTCAGCTGGGTGCCATTCATGGTATCTGCACACTACTGCCTGTTTTGGCCATCATGCTGGCTGTGCATTTCAGCTTGCCGGCACATTACAGTTTTGATGTGTTAACCCTGTCCGTTGTTGATGGATTGGTGGCAGGCTTATATGCTGTTTTTTTTACTTATCTCTCTATTAAACGGTTAAAGAAACATATCGGCATTAAACAGGAAACTCCGCAACCAGAACCGGTTACCGCTTAGATCTTAAAACTGCCCTACTCTTTGTTGAATATTGGGAAGTATAATTATACCAAAATCAATCCTGAATGTCATTTCGAACGATAGAGAGAAATCTTATACGACTTACATGTTCGCTAAGTTATGAAGTACAAGATTTCTCACTATCGTTCGATTTCTATGATTTAAGCAACTACTTTCTGATAATTTTTTTCATAGGGTCTATTTTGATTAACGCAGGCGAATATTCGTAGGATGAGTTTGTTTCTGACGGCATTGATGACAGTCATTTTG
>JAUCSE010000011.1 GCA_030445275.1 Mucilaginibacter sp. | reverse complement strand
AAGGCATTAAATACCGGAAGCAGCGCCCAGTGGATGTGGAACCGGTATTTGGGCAGATCAAGAGCAATCATGGCTTCAAACGATTCCTGCTAAAGGGACTAAATAAAACAGAAGTGGAGATTGGCTTACTTTCTATCGCGCATAACCTCAGAAAGTGGAAAGCCTAAGGCTTTTTAGCCTTTTTGCCCGATGTACCCCTATATCTGGGAGGGATCATTCAAACTACAGATGATATGATCGATACCTAATAACTTTAATCAAAATAAAAACCGCCTCATAATTGACTTATGAGACGGCCGCTTTTCTATTTCAAAATTTCGATATGCTTAAAGTTCTTACTGAATTTAAACCCGACCGTACCATCCGTATGGATAACAAAATCATTCACTACCTTACCATCGGCAATAATTTTACCTGGTTTAAACGGCAAGCCAATAATGTTCAGGTGATAACCTTCATAGCGCGGGGTATACAAGCCCTCCATACTTTGGTTAATGGTTAACTCCCTTGAATTACCATTTACTACAAATTTTTTCTCCAGATAAATATCCTGCTCGTAGGCAAAGGTTTCGCCATAATCTTCAAACAGGAAGGAGTTTACTTCGTAATCAGTAAAATATATATTCAGTTTAACCTCTTCAATTTCATGTTCACCCACGTACTGCATTACCGGGTATTCGGGTATTACCGAACCTGCTTTTACAAATACCGGCATGGTTTCCAATGGTGTTGCTACGGCTACTTCCTTACCGCCATCTGATATTTCATGCGTCCAGAAGTTAAACCATTTGCCTTTTGGCAAATATACATTCCTGCTGGTTTGGCCGGGTTCCATTACCGGGCATACCAATATTTTATCGCCATAAGTAAACTCGTCCTGGCGGAAGTGGTTTAGTTTCACATCCTGCTCATGCATCACTATCGGCCTTAATATCGGGAAGCCGTAGCGGTGATGCTCCCAGAAAGTAGAATATAAATAAGGCAATAAGCGGTAGCGCAGTTCGATAAACTTACGGTTGATAGCGGTGAATGGTTCGCCAAAGCTCCACGGTTCACGCTCCTTGGTATCACCCGCCGAGTGCGCCCGCATAAACGGCGAAAAAGTACCCATTTGTATCCAGCGGGTAAACAGTTCGCCATCAGGCTCGCCGCTAAAACCACCTATATCTGTACCGCAAAACGGTATGCCAGATATAGAAAGACGCTGGCATTGTATATTACCTAATTTCAAATGCTCCCATGAGGCCACATTATCGCCCGTCCAAACCGACGAAAAACGCTGTACGCCTGAGTAACCCGCCCTGGTAATGGTAAACGGACGCTTATTCTTCATGATCTTACGCAAACCTTCGTAAGTTGACCGCACCATTTGCATACCATACACATTATGCGCCTTGCGGTGTGATCCGCGGAAACCATCGTACTGGTGGCGCACATCATCAGGGAAAGTACCTGCACCAAATACGGCAGGCTCGTTCATATCGTTCCATACACCGGCCACGCCCATTTGTACCAATTCGTCAAACAAGCCCCCCCACCACTCACGTACTTCGGGGTTGGTAAAATCAGGGAACTGGCAACGGCCCGGCCATACGTGGCCCTCCATAAAGTAATCGTCGCTGCGGCGACAGAAATATCGGTTCTCTTTACCTTGTTTAAATACTTCGTAATTATCATCAACCCGTATACCCGGATCAATGATCACCACCGTTTTAAAACCATCGGCCGCCAATTCGCTGATCATTTTTTTAGGATCAGGAAAATATTTGCGGTTCCAGGTAAAGCAGCGGTAGCCATCCATGTAATCAATATCCAGGTAAATACCATCGCAGGGGATCTTATTTTCGCGGAACCCCCGGGCTATCTTTTTCACCTTGGCCTCCGGGTAATAGCTCCAGCGGCATTGATGATAACCCAAAGCCCATAGCGGTGGCATAGGATGCGTACCGGTTAAAATGTGATAGCTTTTTACCACATCCATCATGTGCGGACCGTGAATATAGTAGTATTGCAGTTCGCCGCCATCGGCCCAAAAACTTGTTTTGGTGGGGTCTTCACCGCCAAAATCAAACTGCGCTTTAAAAGTATTGTCAAAGAAAATACCGTGAGCTATGCCTTCATTTACACTAATATAAAAAGGGATGCTGCGGTAAAGCGGGTCCTGGTTCCATTGAAAGGAGTAAGCATCCGTATTCCAGTTTTTTAATCGTTTGCCACGCAGGTTAAACTCAGTGGGTTTATCGCCCAGGCCAAAAAAGCTTTCGTCGGGGTTACAGGTTTTAGTACAAAATACATAGTAACCACCAAACTCCACATTCTCTTCCCAATGCATTGGCTTGGCATCAATACTGGTAACATGGCTATCCTTATCAGAAAAGGATATAAAAAAATCCTTTTTATGGATGTGACAGTTTATCGATTTAGTGGCTACCCGAAATTCATTTTCATCCTCATACAAGGTAAACTCGGTAGCTTTGTGTTCAAGCTTAGGAACGGCATATGAAAAATCCTCTAAAAAAACGCCGTGAGGGGCAACCCGTACCCGTATAATTTGATCAGTGATAACAATTACCTCAACTTTTGCATCGCCATCGGTAAAGTAGAATTTATTACCCAACTGATCGGCATGATTGGGGGTGCCGAGATATTTTTTGATGATGGGCTTAATGGCATCTGCCGGATTATTTAAGTGGTGAAACTCCTCATCCTCTTCAGCTAAATTCTCTGCATCAACTAACTTACTGCTTATCTGTTCCTCGTTTGGTGTATTACTTTCCATTCAAATTAATTAGGGGTTCTCTCTGCAAATATGTATAAAGTGTACATGTTACGCAATATACAACAATTGAATTAATGAAAAATTATTAACCATAGCATTAAGAACAATTTGAGCTATTTTGATTTAATTTTTTTGTTAACAATTGTGAATCAGGATTATTGTCAGAATCAGGATTTACAGAATAACCCGTGAGGCTACTATTAAAGATGTAAAATTCTCCTTATTCTAAAATTCTGTAAATCCCGATTCAGATAATCCCCAACAACATACCACTCGAACCCTGCAATTCAATCTCCACTCCCTGTCCAATATCATCTGTATTGAATTTTGCACTGCTTAACAGATCAGTAAATTCCTTTTTACCGGTCAGATTTAACTTCGCCAGCAGATCGTCAGGGAGTTTTATCCATATTTTACGATAATCGCGGTTAAAATTAACTATTACCAGTATTTGTTGGCTATCCGTATAGCGCAGGTACATGTACAACAACTGATCAAAACCAGACTGGTGTTCATTAGCCAGCATCAGTTCGTAAAAACTACCGCTTTTCAGGGCTTCATTGTTGTGTACGGCATTTAGGAATGTTTGGTAAAAACCCCGCAGCTTTTTCTGATCATCAGCCAATCGCTCCCCATCAAACGCACCATTATTGAGCCATTTCTGATGTTCGGGCACTCCGCAATAATCAAATATAGAAGTACGTCCGTTTTCGCCGCTAAAACCCTGGTTACCGGTGGCAGGCTCTCCTACCTCTTGTCCGAAATAGATCATTACCGGGCCTGTGTTTAGTGTGGCTGTAACGATCATACCGGGTACAGCCAGCCATGGATTGCCCGCAAAATCATTGGAGGCAATGCGCTGCTCGTCATGGTTTTCCATAAAACGCAGCATGTGCTGGTCAATATCCTTACAATGGTGGTTCCAAACATTGTTGATACCCCAGGTTGTAGCATTATATTCGTTGCGGGTAAGCTGTTTGATCACATCATACAAACCCACTTTATCATACAGGTAATCAAACTGGCCTTTAAAAATATAATCGTAGTATTTAGTTTCGTCATAGGCTTCGCCGATGAATACAACACCGGGATAAGTGGCTTTTAGTTTTGGTATTACCCAAGCCCAAAAGTCAATAGGTACCATCTCTACCATGTCGCAACGAAAGCCGTCTATTCCTTTTTTGCTCCAGTAGCATAAAATATCATATATCTTATTCCACAGCGGCGGTATGGGGTCAAAGTGACCCTTACGATTATTCATATAATCAACCCCGTAGTTCAGTTTCATGGTTTCGAACCAATCATTGATGGATGGCGTAGCGCTGAATACGTCGTTCCCTGTTGCTTTGGCAGGATTCTCATCAAACCGGCCATCTTTAAGTGGACTGTTAAACTCATCACCACCCGGATTGTAACCAGCCGGGACTACAAACGCTTGCCCGGGGATATAATAGAAATCATTTTTAGGATCAAAAGCTTTGGTTTTATCATCATTCTGTCCAAAGTCGCGTACACCTGCAGGTTTTACATCTGATGCGTAGGTACGAGCTACATGGTTGGGTACCAGATCCATCAATACTTTCAGACCATTATTATGGGTACGTTTTATAAGATCATCATACTCGCCAATACGATTTTTAACATCAACAGCCAAATCGGGAGCTATGTCATAATAATCCCTGATGGCGTAAGGTGAGCCTGCCCTACCCTTTACAATATCCGGATCATCGTTACTGATACCAAATGCCCTATAATCCGTCATGGTAGCGTGTTCAATTACGCCGGTGTACCAAACATGAGTAAAACCCATGTTTTTTATCTCCTGCAGTGCTTTATCGGTAATATCATTCAGTTTGCCAACACCGTTTTCTTCGATGGAGCCACTAGTTTTATTACGCGTTTGGATATTGCCAAACAGGCGCGGTAATAACTGATATATGATGAGTTTATGATCTGTTTCCATAGGTATATATTAATTGACAGACACTGCACTTATCTTTAGTTCTGATCGCTCTTTAATCACTTTTAATATATTTTGCTGAATATCCTTCATGATCCATGAGGCCCAAATGCCTGCATAAAAATTGAAGGTAGTGCTTAATTTAAAAGTGCTAAACAGGCGTAGTTTGCAGGTATGTGTATCTATTTGCTCTAATTGATAAGTTCCGTTAAGTACATCAAAAAACTCACCTCCAATTACAATATGTTTATCCATGGTAGTTGATGGAATATCATAAGGATTTGCATGTATGGTAAATGTCATTGACTGAAGAGGCTGATAAGCGGTTACTACTTCGTCAAATACCAGGCCTTTATCAAATATGGCTTTACGTTTGCCGCCAACGGCCTCTTTATCCAGCTCGGCTTTGATAGGCCTGGGAAAACCTAAGAATCGGGTAAATGCAGCGCTATCTTGTTTTTGGTCGATAGCGCGTACTCTGGTTACATTTTTCCAGATCTGATCTTTTGTGGCGTGAATATCAATTTCGGTGTATGCTTTGTAAGTACCCGGAATAGCGCCTATCATTTTTTCTATCGGAGCCAAAAAGAATGGCAGCAACAAAACCACGTAAACAAATCCTTTATTTTTATCCCGTTTTTTTAACTTAAAGTGCCTGGCCGTTATGCCACCTAATCCGGATAGGATTAAAAAAATGGGCAGGATCATCAGCCAGCAGGCAAGCCCTTCAATATTGAGAAAAAGTGTTATTAAAAAGAAAATGAATATAGGTATAAATGGTATAAAGAAAGTAGCTGCTGAGTTTTCAACAACATCATCCTTACATAAGTAAATTGTTAAATAGCCAACTCCAAATGGTAATCCGAGAAGAAAAGTAACAGTCATAACACTGTATATCCCTTCCAAATTATGTATGCCAAAAATACCGCGCACAACCAAAGCAAAGGCAACCGCAATTAAAATTGATATCAAAAGACGTTGGTTACGATTCATTTTATTAAGATTTTACCAATAATTCGCTATTGGCATTAAGCGTTTGCTCTTTACCATAAACTACCAGGGTTGTTTGTTTATCACTCAAATTTTTGAGCTGTACTCCATCTTTACTCACTTTTATATTCAGCAACGCTCCCTGGAAACCAATGTGGAACGATAGCGAAGTCCATTTTTCAGGGATAAAAGGATTAAACAGCAGCTTACCATCGCGTACCCGCATACCTCCAAACCCTTCCACTACCGACATCCAGGTGCCAGCCATTGAGGTAATATGGCAGCCATCCTCGGTATCATTGTTATAATCGTCCAGATCAAGGCGTGAGGTGCGCAGATAAAACTCATAGGCCCGCTCCTCATCGCCCAGCTTAGCGGCTAAAATAGCGTGTACGCAGGGCGACAGGGATGATTCATGCACCGTACGAGGCTCGTAAAAATCAAAGTTCCTGCGGATAGTTTCGATATCGTACCTGTCCTCAAAAAAGTAAATACCCTGCAACACATCCGCCTGTTTAATATAGCAGGAACGCAGTATCCTGTCCCAACTCCATTTTTGGTTCAATGGCCTGTCGGTAGCGGGCAGATCTTTTACCAGGATCTGTTCTTTATCCAAATACCCATCCTGCTGTAAAAACACCTGTTGATCTGTATCGTAAGGCAGATACATTTTTTCAATGATATGCTTAAACCGGGAGGTCTCAGTGGCCTCGTCAAAGCTAATCCTGGCTGTTAAAGCATCATATTTCGCCTTGTCAGCTGCTTTTACTTTTTCAATTACCTGCATGGTATAATCCATACACCAGGTGGCCAGCGTACTGGTATACCAGTTATTATTGATATTGTTTTCGTACTCATTTGGCCCGGTTACCCCCAGCATTACATATTGTTGCTTATCCTGCGACCAGGTAATGCGTTGCGACCAGAAACGGCTAATGGCGATCAATACCTCCAAACCATAATCGGTCAGGTAAGCTTCATCAGCTGTGTAACGTACATAATTAAAAATAGCATAAGCAATGGCTCCATTCCGGTGGATCTCCTCAAAGGTGATCTCCCATTCGTTATGGCATTCTGTACCATCCATAGTAACCATGGGATATAAGGCAGCGCCGTTTTTAAAGTCCAGGAGGGCAGCATTTTCAATAGCTTTACCCAGCTGCTTATACCGATATAGTAACAGATTTCGGGTAACCTTTTGATCGGCTGTGGCCAGATAAAAAGGCACACAATAGGCTTCGGTATCCCAATAGGTAGATCCGCCATATTTTTCACCGGTAAACCCTTTAGGGCCAATATTCAGGCGATCATCCTCGCCGGTATAGGTTTGGTTAAGCTGGAATATATTGAACCTGATAGCCTGCTGTGCAGATATATCGCCTTCAATAATAATATCGTTATGCTGCCATTTTTTGGCCCAGGCGGCAGCCTGTTCTGCCAGCATGGTATCAAATCCTTTTTGGCTGATTTGTTTTAGTGTTTTATTTAATTCACTAACCAATTCTTCGGCTTTATGATTCTGCGAAGATAAATTGGCCACGTATTTTATAATACTGATGCTTTGCCCCTGCAGTACCTGTACTTCAATTTTTGAAGCTACATATTTTTCTTTGCCGATAGATTGAGCATTAACTTGCAATGGTTTATCATTTTGCAGGATAATGAATCGCATACCGGTAGCCACCTCAAAACCAGTTTTTTTGGTACGCATTACTATATACCCACCGTCAGGCTGGTTTGCTTTGCTTATCTCGTCCCAAAACTTTTCGTCGTAGTTAGAATCTTTATTCACCACATCACCGTCAATAGCCGGGGTTAGAGTTATTGTACCGCTAAAATTTATGGGGGTGATGGTATATTTTATGGCGGTGGCCTCATCATCAACCATGCTGCAAAAACGGATAGCCTCTACTTCCACCTCTTTACCTGAGGTTGTTTTAGCGCGGAAATTTCTTTTCAGATATCCATCTTTCATATTCAGTTCCCGGCGGAAACTACTTACTTCACATTTTGCCAGGTCAAGCTGTTCACCATCAATGTTAACGTCGATAGTTGTCCAATTGGCAGCATTGAGCACCTTGGCAAAATATTCGGGATAGCCATTTTTCCACCAGCCTACGCGGGTTTTATCCGGATAGTACACACCGGCAACATAATTACCTAATAGTGATTGACCGCTATAAGCTTCCTCAAAGTTGGCCCGCTGCCCCATACGCCCATTACCCAAACTGAATATGCTCTCTGATACCTGGTGATGATGCGGATCAAAACCCTCTTCAATAATGCTCCACTCGCCGGCTTTTATATAGTTTTTCATCTCAAAATTTCTATTCTACCGTCTTTGCGAGGTACGAAGCAATCTCTATGCTGTACAGAGCAAACAAGATAGACCTGCCTATGTAGGGATTGCTTCGTACCTCGCAATGACGCGTTTGGGTTCGTATATAAAATATTATAATTTATTCAGGGTCATCTTATCCAATCCGCTCACCACCAAATCCGCTTCATGCAGCACATCCGGCTTACCAATGCCTACTGCTTTCATGCCGCCTGCTTTAGCTGCCTCTATCCCGGCAATGGCATCCTCAAAAACCACACAGTATTTGGGTTCAATGCCCAGTTCTTCTGCTCCTTTTAAAAACACTTCAGGATCGGGCTTAGCTTTAGTTACTTTATTACCATCAATAATTACATCAAAAAGGTGGGTGATATGTAGTTTCTCCAGTATGGTCATGGAGTTTTTACTGGCCGAACCAAGTGCAGTTTTAATACCTGCAGCCCTGCAAGCTTCTACAAACTCCTGTGCTCCGGGCAAAATTTCGGCAGGTGTCATCTGATTTATCATTTCTACATACCAGGCGTTCTTTTGAGCGGCCAGCAGCTTTTGTTCACTTTCGGTTTTAGTTATTCCCCCGCATTGGAGCACTATTTCGAGCGAGCGCATGCGGCTAACACCTTTCAGTCGCTCATTATCGGCTTCGGTAAAATCAAAACCCAGCTCGTTGGCTAATCGTTTCCAGGCTTTATAATGGTATACGGCCGTATCGACAATTACACCGTCGAGGTCAAAAATACAGGCTTTTATATTGTTCATTTTTATCACGTATTTACTTTCCTAAAGTATTAAAAACTCGTCATAATGTTTTATAAACAAACAATTATGACACAAATGCAAAATGACACTTTACCCGGGATCATTATATTCAGAGAGATAATTTAATTAAAATGCATTCTTTATTTGGATTAATTATAAATAATAACAACCTTTGTGGTGTTATATGATTACCACCATTACAGAAACAGATCAGTGGACGGATGTTTTCAACACATCAGCAGGGGCCATTTACCAAAGCGACGCAGAACGTTGCTGGTATGTTGATTTTGCCGGTAAAGTTGCCAAATTTGATTACCGTTGCTTATTAAAACTACGCAAAGCGGTTTATCATATCGATATTGAACAGGTTTTACTCACCAGTAGCAAAGCGCCCGATGTTGAGATCATATTTATCTGCGCTTGCGATCATTGTTATGTGCTGTCGTTGGTACAAATTATAGCCCTTAAAGAGTTATTAGAAGGCACTTTTGTTATGCTGGAATTGAACCACATTCTGCACGATCGCCTTTGCATTATCCCCGTATAGTTATTTAGATTAAATTCATATTGTATTTAAATTAAGTCCGTATGAACTTATAGCTTTATTATTGCATATAATATTGATTATAAGATCATTTAAGTATTCAATTTTAATATTACTATGAAAGACCTCATCCGCATAAAAAGCTTAATTTCTACCGAAATAGAAGCGCTTTTAAATCAGCAAATAAAAAAAGAAGCACACTCTTCATCTATATATTTATCAATGGCATCATGGTGTAACCGTAACGGTTATGATTTTTCGGCCGATTACTTTTTTAAACAAGCCGAAGAAGAAAGATATCATCAATTGAAGTTTTACAAATATGTACTGGATATGGGTGGCAACTCTATATCTCCCGAAGTTACTGGTATCAAACAGGAATTTAACTCATTCCGCGAAGTATTTGAAGAAGCTTTAGATCAGGAGATCAGTGTTACACAATCTATCAAAAACATTTATGCCCGTTGCATGAAGGAGCAGGATTTTGTGACCGTGGAATTCTTAAACTGGTTCCTGAAAGAACAACGTGAAGAAGAATACAAAGCCCGTCGCGCCCTTGAACTATTTGAAGTTATTGGCGAAGAAGGTACCGGCAGATGGCAGATTGACAAACATGTTGGTCAGATTACTTACAATAGCGAGGCATAAATCCCTCCCAACCCTCCCCAGAGGAGAGGGCTTTATAAAAAATGTCCATCTGTAAATTACAGATGGACATTTTTATTTAGAATATTTTATTAAAAATTAAAAAAGTCTCCTCCTTCGGGGGAGATTTAGAGGGGTTTATATCAAATCCATCAACTTCAATACATCCTTTGCATGATATTCTTTTAACCAGGTGTTGCCAGGCTGTATACTGCATATAGGGGCATATTTGCACCGGTCTGTACACTCTGTTTCTATTACTTCAATTTCTTCGCGCCCTTGATGATGCTTGGCGTATGATTTAGCCAGTTTGTACATATCCTTGCCGCCCCGCTTTCCGCATTTGCTACCAACGCATACATACAGTACTTTGTCTGGTATTGTAAATTTACCCATGAGGATATTGTTTATTGTCTTTGTTAAAACCTAACAAAGTTAAAACAATAAAGTTCCATTTACTTAATATGCAAGCTATTCATAACTTTTCAGGTACTTTTCTAAAGGTTCCATACCCATTTGTTTACGCAATTTATTCACTTCCTTAGGGTATTTCAAAGGTAAGGGTGTTGCTTTATGAGTTTTTGGATCAACATTTACCTGAGTGCCGTAAATTTGTTTTTGATGTTTATTTGCAAGCACCCTGTCAGTAAGTAGGGCATAATTTGCTTTGTCCACATTATTCCTGGCTATCTCTTTTTTCATCAAAGCAAGCACATGCTCCTGGAAAGGGATATCATCATCACAATGTTGCACAATAGCCCAAAACTTATTACTGGTTTCACCAACCAGGTTATAACCGGGGTAACCGTATTTTTTGATGATTGCCTTAGCTTTCAATTCATTTATGCTATCGGCTTCAGCCCACTTTTTTTGAATTGTTTCGTCGCTATAAACTGATTTCTCTTTTCGCTGAGTTTTACCAAATTCTTTCCGCCAAAACTGGTCATCCTTAAACATAGAATCGATATGTTTAATTAAAGCAGTATTTTGCTTTACAGCTTGGGCAAACGGCGCGATGTTAAAATATCCTAAGATGAGTGCTGCGATGATAAACACTTTTGTAAGTATCGCTTTCATAAGGTTAAGGTAATTAAGACTAAAGATATAGTTATATATCCCGATCTACAAGTAATTTAAATTTTATTTGCGTAACCCAAAAGCTACATATATATTTGAGTAACCTAAGGGTTACACATCATGAGAAGAAATCTTGTTATCAAGTGGTATTTTCCCTACCCGCCCGAAAAGGTTTGGGAATGTCTTACTAATCCGGAACTAGTGAATCAGTGGTTAATGGAAAATGATTTTAAGCTCATTGTTGGCCATAAATTTCAATTTCATAGCAAGCCATTACCAAAAATGGGATGGGATGGCATTGTTTATTGCGAGGTATTAGAGATTGTGCCGAATAAAAAATTGGTATACACCTGGAAAGGCGGACCACGCCCTGGTGTTATTGATCTTGACACCCTGCTTATCTGGACACTAAGCCCTGAGGGCGAAGGTACCCGAATGGTACTTGAACATAGTGGTTTTAAAGGATTCAAAAACTTAATAACCAGCATGTTCATGGAAAACGGCTGGAAAAAAGGCATTTCACGTAGGATGGACAAAATATTAAACGGGATGCAATGAGAACAAACACAGACCCTTTTCACGCCCTTGCTGATCCGGGCAGGCGCGCCATTTTAATGATGCTTTCGCGGGATAAACAATCCATTAACACCATCGCAGGTAATTTTGATATCAGCCGGCCGGCAATTTCAAAACATGTAAAAATATTACATGAAGCCGGACTCATCCTGATTAAAGATAGCGGGCGCGAACGCTACTGTGAACTTAATCTTGATGGTTTTGAGGAAGTTAAAAAATGGTTAAACTTCTTCGACAAATTTTGGAAAACCAAGTTACAAAACCTCGAAGACCTTTTAAATCAACAATATAAATCTGAGTAAGATGAAAGCAATTGAAGTTATCTCTATCCCGGTTACTGACCAAACCAGGGCAAAAGAATTTTATCAGAAACTGGGTTTCGAAATTTTGGTTGAAGCCCCCTTTGGACCAAACCAGCAATGGGTACAGTTAGCTTTTCCGGGTTCAGCGGTTTCCATTACTTTGGTAAACTGGTTTCCGGAAATGGCTGCCGGGAGCATACGCGGCCTCGTGATCAGAACTGACGATATTGATGCCGATATCAGGGAATTGACCGCCAAAGGCATTAAAGTTGGAGAAATAGATCACACCCCCTGGGGCAAGTTTTTAAACGTTAAAGACCCGGATGGTAATACGGTGAGTTTGCATACAGATTGATTTTAAATGTGCACATTTGAAAAATGTTCAAAAAGTTTTCCGCCTGCCTTATCATTATCGTTTTTACCATATGGGGTTGTAACCCCAAGCCTGCGAATGTTTATAAAGTTGTAAAAATAAAAGATGGCGATACCATTGGTCTGCTCAGCGCTGATAAACATACCCTTACCGTACGCCTCGCCGAAATTGATTGCCCCGAAAAAAGCCAGGCATTTGGACAAGCTGCCAAAAAATTCACCTCAGATATTTGCTTTGGTAAGGATGTAACCCTGATTGGCAATACGCAAGACCGTTATGGCCGTACCGTAGCCATGGTCATTTTAACCGACGGTACCAACGGAAACTACCAGTTGGTAAAAAATGGCTTCGCCTGGCAATACAAAAAATACTCGCAAAGTGCAGAATTGGCTAGCTTAGAGCAGCAGGCCCGTGCAAATAAACTGGGCCTTTGGCAGGATGCCAACCCTACCCCACCCTGGGAATTTCGCCATGGACAGCAACCGGCTAAAAAACATTACAATAAGTACTAGCCTAAATTTGGGTATACCTACTAAAGTAGTAACTTTATAAACCATTACACTACGTATGAAGTTTATCAAAGCTTTTTTATCCATTGCCTTTACCCTGATATTGATATGGGCGCTTCAAAGAAAATTTGGCCCGGTACCTCCCCTTGGTAATTTTTTAAGTCCGGCAGATGGCTTTTGGCAAAATGCAGAAAGCAAAAACATTTTACCAACCACACATTTAATGCTTCCGGAGCTCACCGGTAGGGTTACCATTAAATATGACGAGAACCGCATACCGCATATTTTTGCCGAAAATGAGCATGACCTGTATTATGCGCAGGGTTATGTAACAGCCACAGAACGTCTTTGGCAAATGGATATACAAACCCGTCAGGCAGCGGGCAGGCTGGCCGAAGTTGTGGGCCCTATGGCATTAGAAACGGATCGCTACCACCGCCGTATGGGCATGGTATATGGTGCCGAAAAAACTTTAAAAGCCATGATGCAGGAACCAGCAGTGCGCCAAATGATACTGGCTTATACTGATGGTATCAATGCCTATATTCATCGCTTGCACCCACGGCAGTACCCTATTGAGTTTAAAATGCTGGATTATGCGCCTGAAGAATGGAAACCTATTAACTGTGCGTTCCTGCTCAAGCTCATGTCTGAAACACTGGCCGGAGGCTCCAACGAGTTTGCCATGACCAATATTTTAAGGCGGTTTGGCGCTAAAACCACCAATGACCTGTTCCCGGATTATCCCATGCATGAGGATCCTATTATCCCCGTGGGTACAAAATGGGATTTTAAGCCATTGCCTATCCCTCATCCATCAGCAAGCTTCTTAGGACAGATGAATGATAGCGTTAAGCGTGCCATAAAAGAAGAAGGCATTGGCAGTAATAACTGGGCAGTATCGGGCAGTAAAACAGCCAATGGCTATCCCATCCTGGCTAATGACCCACACCTTGATCTTACTTTTCCTTCTATCTGGTACCAAATACAGCTTTCTGCTCCGTCTGTAAATGTTTATGGTGTATCCCTCCCGGGTGCACCCTGTGTAATACTGGGTTTTAATAATAATATCAGCTGGGGCATTACCAATGTTGATGCCGATGTGCTTGATTGGTACCAGGTAAAATTTAAAGACAATAAAAAGGACGAATACTGGTATAATAACCAATGGAACAAAACCAACAGGCGTGTTGAGGTGATCAACATTCGCGGGCAGGAGCCTTTGTATGATACGGTTATTTACACGCATCATGGCCCGGTGGTTTATGAGGATAAAACAAAAAAGGCTGCAGGATCACATGATTTTGTACCCGTTGGCGATGCCTTAAGATGGATAGCCCATGATGAATCGGACGAGCTGATGACCATGTACATTTTAAATCGGGGCAAAAACTACGCTGACTATCGCAAAGCCCTAACCTATTTTAACGCCCCGGCATCAAACTTTGTATTTGCCAGTAAGGATAACGATATAGCTATCACCCCAAATGGTAAATATCCGCTCAAGTATAAGGATCAGGGTAAATATATACTGGATGGTACCGACCCTGCTGATGACTGGCATGGCTGGATCCCGTTTGATCAAAATCCTACGGTTAAAAATCCACCGCGTGGTTTTGTAAGCTCGGCCAATCAATCATCTACTGATCCTACTTACCCATATTACATCAATTGGTCATTTGCACCATATGAACGTGGCAAACGCATCAATGACAGGCTTACCGCCATGCAAAAGGCCACGGTTGATAGCATGCGCATCCTGCAAACAGATACTTACAGCATTCGCGCACAGGACATTTTACCAACCATGCTCAAATACGTTGATGCTTCCAAATTGAATCAAGACCAATTAGCTGCGCTAAACATGATAAAAACATGGGATAAGGATTTTACAGTTAATTCAACCGGAGCAACTATACTTGGCACCTGGTGGGCTCAACTTTATAAGATGATCTGGAGCGATGATTTTGCAGATAAAAGCTTGCAAAACAACTATCCATCTGTAGATAGAACCGAACAGCTTTTACTAAAAGAACCCAACTCTAAATGGTTTGATGATATCCGCACACCTGCAAAAGAAACCTGTGCCGATATTGTTAACCAATCATTTAAAGCCGCAGTTGATGACCTAAGCAAAAAATATGGTAAACCTGGCAAAGGCTGGCGATGGGGTTTGGTTAAAAAAATGGAGATCAGGCACCTTACCGGGCAGGAAGCATTTAGTTCGGGCAATTTTGAATCAGGCGGCACCGGCTCAACTGTAAACGCTTTAACCGGCGGCCATGGCCCATCATGGCGTATGGTGGTACAAATGGGCCCTACTGTACAGGGCTATGGTATTTTACCAGGTGGCGAATCTGGTAATCCCGGCAGCTTTTTTTATGACGATATGCTAAAAACCTGGCAAAAGGGCGAGCTGAAGGAATTACTCTTCCTGCAATCGACCGATGAAATGTCAGATCGTATTAAAACAACTTTAACCATAGGTAGTAAATAGCACGAAAGTATCAAGTAGTTAGTATCAAGTATCATGACTTTTGAAGTTCTTATAAAACTAAATAAGGAAATCTTGAAACTAACAAATGGATGTCTTGATACTTGATACTAACTACTTGATACTAACTAAAAAAATAAAATTATGTTATTCCTCATTATACTCATATTATCATTTGCAAGCGGCTTCTTTTTACCCTGGTGGGTAGTTGCCATTGCAGCTTTTTCAGCAGCTTTTTTTATCGGTAAAACTCCTGGCCAGGCATTTTGGTCGGGCTTTTTAGCTGTATTTATTGTGTGGATGGTGTTGGCTTTATTTAAAAGCATCCCTAATGATCATATACTGGCAACAAGGGTGGCCCAACTATTCCAGTTACCCGGCTGGGGCTATTTACTGCTCATTACCGGGATAATTGGCGGTTTAGTAAGTGGCTTTGCAGCTCTTTCAGGTTTGTTATTAAAACGAGCATTCGAAAAATAAGTTAAAAAAAATGCCCTTGCGTTTCCGCCGGGCATTTCTATTTTTATTTAATTTCCTTTTTAAAAAGCAGTTAACGATTCCTTTAATACCTTAACAGCTTCTTTATCACTTTTTGATGATGCAAAAATATCCTGTGACGAAGCGGTATCGGCATAAAACCTGTTATTTGCTGTTTTGTCGATAGCTAAATTGGAGCCGTTAACAGATATACCAGCAAATAATCCGCGACTGCGTGAGTAGGAATAAACCTCGGCTTGCAGCTTATAGTCGGTACTTGCAGATGAACTGCGACCAACCGGACCCGCTGCGGCAGATATATCACCACCGATGGTGAAGTCGCCATTTTCAACTTTAGTTAATACCCCCTTATGTTGGAACACCAAAACCAGATCAACAGATTGTACACCTATTTGAAAACCAATGCTGCCACCTGTTAAGGTAACAAATACAGGATCGCTCCATTTGTCTTTGCCCAGCTTTACCATTGCAACACCCCTACCCCGTTTGCCGCCAATGCCAAAACCAGCATTGATCAATTTAGGGATAATAACAATTCCCTCGTACTCTTCCAGCAACTGCCGGGGGATACTTTCTTTCATCTTACTGAATTCTTTTAATACGTTGGCAGCATTATGAACTCGCTCTGTTTCTTTATCATCCGTTTTAGCCGATATCAGCACAAAGAATAAGCTTAATATAAGTGGTAACTTCAAAAATTTCAATGTTTTCATGGGGTCGATTCTTAAATTACATTTTTTTGCAATGTTATATATATTTAACTAACCCCTCAAACGTGTTCTTGTTTGTATAAATTATAGGATATTACACTTATACCCGCTCTATTTTACATATAAAACAACAAGCCTGTGCATTACGCGCATGCAAATATTCAATCTGCTCGTTTTGGTCAAATATTTCTCCTATTAATTCATCAACATCATCATTCCCTACCAGCTTTGTTAAAACCATCATCTGGTGCTTATTATAGCCGATAAGCGATAACGGAAAACTTTTTTTATCGGCCTTTATCTCCGGCGGGAACCGGAATATATCACTATACTCCTCCACCTCCCTTTGATGTATAAAAATCGGACCTGGCTGGTTATAAGGATTTTCAAGTTCAAATGGTGAGTGTTTAAAAAGCAGGCGTTTATCCACGCCTTTTTCAAATAGCTTTAACGATACCCTGCATGGCCCTAAGCCTGTTGCAAGCAGCTCCACAACCGGGTTTCCAAAATCATCAAGCATACTATCCTTTATTCTTTGAGCAAATATTTTAGATAGCGGTACAATTTTAAATTTTTTCATGAGCTTTATTTTTCACCAAAAGTCTATTGATAAAAGCTCCAAACAAACCCGAAACTTGCTGAATATAATCTGTAATTTGAAATCTGCACATCTAAACTATCTTTGCAGCATAATGAGTACACCGGATAAACAACAGGTATTTTCCATCAGCAACGCTGCAGAGCTTAATAAAGCGGCGCTTCAAATTTTTCAGCACCAGGCAAAAAACAATACTGTTTACCAGCAATTTATTTCGGGCTTAAGGGTTGATGCTGCTGCGGTTAACTCAATTGAACAAATACCCTTTTTACCTATCGAATTCTTTAAATCGCACCGGGTACTTAGTAACACAAAACCTGCTGAACTAACCTATACCAGTTCGGGTACTACTGGTATAACCACCAGCAGCCATTATGTAACTGATAAAACTTGGTATGAAGATAGTTTCAGAGATGCTTTTAAATTGTTTTATGGTGACATTAAGGATTATACGGTATTAGCGTTGCTTCCCTCCTACCTGGAGCGCGAGGGGTCATCATTGATATACATGGTTAATGACCTGATCAGCCAATCAGAAAATGCAGATAGCGGATTCTTTTTATATAACCATGATGAACTTTATCATCAACTTAAAAAACAGCAGAAGGCAAAAAAACCAACACTTTTGATTGGCGTTACTTTCGGACTGCTTGATTTTATTGAAAACTATACCATAAATTTCCCCGAGCTGATTGTGATGGAAACAGGCGGCATGAAAGGTCGGCGTAAAGAAATGATCCGTGAGGAACTGCATGATATTTTATGCAAAGGATTTGGCGTTAAGGCCATAAATTCTGAATATGGAATGACTGAACTATTATCACAAGCTTATTCCCTGGGCGATGGTATTTTTGTTTGCCCTCCCTGGATGAAAATTATCATTCGCGATACTAACGACCCCATCAGTACGTTAGCAAATGGCAAAACAGGCGGCATCAATGTGATCGATCTGGCCAACATCAATTCCTGTTCATTCATAGCCACGCAGGATCTTGGTAAAACTTTTGCCGATGGTTCATTTGAGGTTTTAGGCAGGTTTGACCAGTCAGACATCAGAGGATGTAATTTGCTGATTGCTTAAAACTTATAGGCAACTGAAGTATTATTATTATTTTTGCGCACAGCATAAATGCTAAAATCATGATTGAGAAATTTTTGAACGAGGAACAAGATCCTAAAACAGTTGAAAAAGTTTATTCCCGTTTAGTCGACCTGCTCTCTTCCGGTGAAGAGATCATTTATATAGCAGTACAGAAAAAACCGTTGGTAAACTTATTTCCTGATTGTATAGCCATCACCAACAAACGTATATTGTTTTTTACCCCGGCCAATTTAGGCCTATCTATCAAATTTGTTGATTTTGTTTGGAAAGATATTGTTGACGTACATACCAAAGAAGAAATTATAGGAGCCGTATTTAGTGTAAAAACCACTAACGGAGCCGAAATGGCTGTTGATTACCTACCTAAAGTTCAAGGCCGTAAGCTATATCAATATGCCCAGGAACGTAAGGAAGTAGAGCGCGAAGCCCGTCGTCAGCGTGATTTGGAGCAAAAACGTGCCGAATCAGGATCAATCCAATTTGATAACCCTGCGGCAGCTCATACTTCAACAGCACAACAAACATTTACCGCGCCTGCTCCGGTAGCTGCACCACCAGCTCCTGCACCAGCACCCGCTACACCACCAGCACCTGCTCCCGTTGTTCACGAAGCGCCGAAACCGGATGAGCTTACCGAAAAATTAAAGAAACTTAAAACGCTGTTTGATAACGGCCTGATATCGCAAGAAGAATATAACCACAAAAAACTAGACCTGCTAAGCGACTTATAATTTTGTCATTGGGTCATTATAAAAAAGGGGATGTGTTGATCAACACATCCCCTTTTTATTGTCATAAGTCATTGGAAGCTTCAACAACCCAATAACCAAACCGTTGTTGGTGTTCACGTTCAGGCATCATGAACGCTCATGAACATATATGAACACCTAGTAATCAATCATTTAAATATTTAACACTACTGACAAAACACTGTCAGTAGGACTATACGAATATATTTGTTGATGACAACGCCAACAAAGTGCAAATATTCAATACCCCAATGACCACTTAATTATATAAGCCGTTCATCAAAGTTAAATGACTTCTTATTGATAATCCTTATATTTTTAGCTTCCGCATGCTGCGGGTTAAGCACATAGTTATACTCTGCCGGCACTACCGCCGATGGTACTCTCATTAACAAATATTCTTGTTTTCTCAAAAAAGCATCACCAATTTCTCTTAATAAAGCAGGGGCCGATACATCCTGCCAGTTATGGGGCAGCAAAGCGGTATCCAATTGGGTTATGCTATTGTCAGGAACCTCAATTTCGGCAAGGCAAAAATTATTGGGGATAATTAAGGGATTTAAATGAACCAACACCTCAAGAACAGCCAACGCCCTTGATGAGGCCAGGTAAAGCATAGCTTTACCTTCGCTATTCCAGCGCCCGCCGTATAAACGCGCACCTGTTCCGCTCAGATCGCCGGCATAATTGCAATTGGCAATGCGATACAGGATCATCAGGCAAAAATACCGTGTTCAATACGACCAAGCTCCTTAAAAACCATATCAAAACCAGCGGAGGTATCGAGTATGGTAACCGGAGCCTCACCTTTAAAAACATGACCGGGTGTTTTTATCCATATTTTAAACTTATCCATGGATCCAAAAACCTCCTCGCCACGGGTGTAAAGACGCGCCAGCTCAACAGCTTTTTCGGCATATTCAGTTTTGATAATGGCATCATCATCATAGCGCTGCAAAGTACGTTCAGAGATGTGGAGTATATTGGCCAGCTCCTGAATATTTAAGGATATTTTTTTTGCCAACGAAAGCAAAACACGCTTTGGAAAACCCTGGCGCGCCAGCTTTATAATATCAAAATCATTAGAAAGCTGAGTTGATTTAGAACTGCCTAATAAATTATAAAACGAAGGCATAGTACGCTGTACAGCATAAGCCGCCATGGGTTCATTAAGCTCAGTTTTTTTATTGTTTGATTTTGACTTATACGACATATGTACAAATATAATTACTATTTGTCGTATTTTGAAATCTTATTCAACAAAAAAGCGATGAGTTTTATATCCATCGCTTTTTTGTTAAATGGGTTATAATGACCAACTCATTCTGCAACAATAAGGAAGTAGTTTTTCTTACCTTTTTGCACAACCAGGAACTTATTATTGATCAGTGACTCTGCAGTATAAACATCATCAGCTGTAGCAATCTTAACTTTGTTAATAGCTGTACCACCTCCCTGTATCATTTTTTTCGCTTCTCCTTTTGATGGAAAGATCGCCGTTTTAATTGCTAACAGGTCGGTTACATTGAGGCCCTGCTGTAACTCGGCTAAGGCAACACTAAAATTAGGTACACCAGCAAACAAAGCCAGCACTTCGGCATCGTTTAGTTCATTTAAAAACTCAATACCAACGTTACCAAATAAAAACTCGGATGATTTAATAGCCTTTTCATATTCCTGCTCATTATGTACACGTATGGTAATATCTTTTGCAAGGGCTTTTTGTAATACCCGGGTATGTGGCGCGGCATCGTGTTCAACCTCTAAAGCTTCAATAACGTCACGTTCAAATAAAGTAAATATGCGTATATAAGCTTTGGCATCAGCATCGGTAGTGTTTAACCAAAACTGGTAAAACTGGTATGGTGAAGTACGCTCTGCATCCAACCAAACCGCACCGCTTTCGGTTTTACCAAATTTAGTGCCGTCGGCTTTTTTGATCAATTGGGTTGTTAAAGCAAATGCTTCGCCTGCGTCTTTACGACGAATAAGCTCAGTACCGGTAACAATGTTACCCCACTGATCGCTGCCGCCCATTTGCAGGGCACAGTTATGATGTTTCCATAAATAGTAAAAATCATATCCCTGCACCAACTGATAGGTAAACTCGGTAAATGACATACCGGTTTCTCCCTCCAGTCGTTTTTTTACCGAATCTTTGGCCATCATGTAATTAACGGTGATGTGTTTACCAACATCCCTTATGAAATCCAAAAAAGTAAAACTCTTGAACCAATCGTAATTGTTTACCATTTCGGCGCTATTAACCCCGCTGTCAAAGTTTAAAAAGCTGGCTAATTGTTTCCTTACCGACTCCAGGTTATGCTGCAGCACATCCTCTGACAGTAAATTACGCTCCTGCGATTTGCCCGATGGATCGCCCACCATACCTGTTGCACCGCCTAATAAAGCATAAGGCTTGTGGCCAGCCCGCTGAAAATGGATCAACGTCATGATTTGGGTTAAATGGCCCACATGCAACGAATCGGCAGTAGGGTCAAATCCAATATATCCCGAGGCCATGCCTTTATTCAACATCTCTTCGGTGCCGGGCATAATGGTATGCAGCATACCCCGCCAGGTTAATTCTTCAACAAAGTTCATATTAAGTGCTGTTTCAAAAGCTGCAAATATAAAAGAATAATTGGCTGAGTCGAAAGCTGTTTAAACCTACTTATCGGTTAACTACAGGTAAAATCTATTTCAAATAATTACTTATATTTTGTATATTGAGCAAAACAGGGTATTTTGCAATACAACATTTATGAATTTTTTATCGCATTATTATTTTGACCGGCACGTTAATAATTGTTACCATATATTAGGTACGGTACTGCCCGATCTTTTAAAAAATGCCGATAAAAGCATCATTATACATCCTGAAAAGCTACAGCATACAGATCATAACGTTAATTCGATCATAGCAGGGTGGAATAAACATCTGGCGGTTGACCGTTATTTCCACTCATCCGATTTTTTTCTTCACCACTCACACGAATTAAAAAAACAATTGTTGCCTGCTATGGAGGGTTCTCCTGTAAAACCATTTTTTCTGGGGCACATAGCACTTGAACTTATCATTGATAATCTGCTGCTCACCACAGGAAAAATAGAGGTTGATGATTTTTATAAGCATCTTTCGGGCTGCGAAACAACAGTGATCGGCGAGTTTCTAAGTTTTTCGGGCTTAAAAGACAGTACCCGTTTTTTTAAGTTTTACGAAGATTTTAAGCGCAGTCAATACCTGCATACCTATGCCGAGACTCACCAGATAGCCTACGCCCTCAAACGTATCTGCATGCGTATATGGCAAAACCCTTTTACCCCGCAGCATGAGGCACAGATGAACGACGTATTGGGCAATTACCGCGATCACCTGCTCCCTGATTTCATGTCTATTTTTGAGGAGATAGAAAATAAACTTATTGATATTTAAGGCGATACTCTGTAAAATCACATATCACAAACAGGTCGGTGTACGTTAATTTTCCTTTAAGGAAAGGTGAAAAACCCAAAAGATCTGCATATTTCCAGCAAAAAGGCTTAAATATCAGCAATTAACATTAAAATATTCTTTTTCAAATAAATTAATATACCTACCTTTGCAGTCCCAATTAACAAATTGGGAAAAGGAGAAAAATTATTTAATGGCAAAAAAACAAGAAGCAGAAAAAGAATTAAAAGCGAAAGAGGCTGAACTGGGTACAGTTACCGCATCTGGCGAAAAAGAAACTATTGAATCAGAAGCTGATTCAATCTCTATCGAAGAGATCAAATCAAAAATTGCATCAACCCCAAGCGCAGATTTCGACTGGGATGCTGATGACAAAAAATTTGGTAACTACAGCGATAGCGACCGTGAGAAATTCGAGAAAATGTATGATGGAACTTTCAGCTCTATCACCAAAGGCGAAATCATCACCGGTACAGTTGTTAATGTTAACAACAAAGATGTGGTACTGAACGTAGGATTTAAATCAGACGGTTTAGTTTCAGTATCAGAATTCCGTGATACACCTGATTTGAAAATCGGTGACACAGTTGACGTATTTGTAGAGTCACAGGAAGATGCTAACGGTCAGTTAGTACTTTCACGTAAACGTGCAAAAACTCAAAAATCATGGGAGCGCATTAATTCAGCTCTGGATAATGATGAGATCATCACTGGTTTTGTGAAGAGCAGAACTAAAGGTGGTTTAATTGTTGATATAATGGGTGTAGAAGCCTTCTTACCTGGATCACAGATCGATATTAAACCTATCAGGGATTACGATGTGTATGTAGGTAAAACAATGGAATTCAAAGTTGTTAAGATCAACCACGAGTTTAAAAACGTAGTGGTATCGCATAAAGTGCTGATCGAAGACGATTTAGAAAACCAAAAAACAGAAATTGTTGCCCGTCTGGAAAAAGGACAGGTATTGGAAGGAACTGTTAAAAACATTACTGACTTTGGTGTATTTATTGACCTTGGTGGTGTTGACGGTTTATTACACATTACTGATATTTCATGGGGCCGTATTGAGCATCCACGCGAAATCCTGGCATTGGATCAAAAGATCAACGTTGTTGTTCTTGACTTTGATGACGAGAAAAAACGTATTGCTTTGGGCTTAAAACAATTAACTCCACATCCTTGGCAAAGCCTTGACGAAGGTATCGTTGTAGGTTCAAAAGTTAAAGGACGTATTGTTACTGTTGCTGATTACGGTGCATTCCTTGAAATCATCCCTGGTGTTGAAGGTTTGATCCACGTATCAGAAATGTCATGGTCACAAAACCTGCGCAACCCTCAGGAATTCCTGAAAGTTGGTGACGAGATCGAAGCACAAGTGTTAACACTTGACCGCGACGAACGCAAAATGTCATTAGGTGTTAAACAATTAACTCCTGATCCATGGCAAAATGCTGGCGAGAAATACGCTATCGGCACTCAGCACATCGCTACAGTTAAAAACATGACCAACTTTGGTGTGTTTGTTGAACTGGAAGACGGTATTGATGGCTTAATCCACATCTCTGATCTTTCATGGTCTAAAAAAGTAAATCACCCTAACGAATTCACTAAAGTTGGTGAAAAATTAGATGTGGTTGTTTTAGAACTTGATATCGAGAACCGTAAATTAAGCTTAGGTCACAAACAGCTTGAAGAAAACCCTTGGGATACTTTTGAAACCATCTTCACTATTGATTCAATACATGAAGGTACCGTGTTAAAAGTAACTGACAAAGGTGCTATCGTAGCTTTACCTTACGGTGTTGAAGGCTTTGCGCCAACCAAACACCTGGTTAAAGAAGACGGTAAAGCTTTAAAAGCTGAAGAAACCTCTGAATTCAAGATCATTGAATTTAACAAAGAAAACAAACGTATCGTTATTTCACACTCACGTATATGGGAAGAAGCTCGCGCTGATGCTCGTGTAGTTGAATTTGAAAACCGCAAAAAAGAAGCAAAATCTGCTAGTAATGCGGTTAAAAAAGTGAAAGAATCAGTTGAAAAATCAACTTTAGGTGATCTTAGCGTATTAGCTCAGTTAAAAGAGCAAATGGAAGGTGCTGAAAACAAAGCCCGCAAGGCTGCGCCAGCTCCTGCTGCTAAAGAATCAAAATCTGAAGAAGAAGAAGCATAAGCTTTAACAACTGACGTAAATATTCTCACAAAGCCCTTCCGTTAATTCGGAAGGGCTTTTTTTATAGGGTGACATTTTTGTCATTTCGAACGGAGAGAGAAATCTTATACTACCTTTAATGTGCAACTTTAATAAGATTTCTCCTCGTACCTCGTTCGAAATGACAACGTTTTATTATATCTAAATAACACATATTAATATAAATTTATATTTACACAATGAGCGGCGAAACTAACCTGAATACCTTGCTAAAAAACATGACTCCTGTATTAAATGCAGGCGATTATGTTTATTGTACTGTGTTTTCTATTAATTCAATTGATCCAGCCGATATTTTAGGCCTTTTTAAAGAAACCGAAGGCTTTACCATTATCCTTAAAAAAGATTTGGCAGATCAGCTTAATCTGGAATATAGTTACATAGCCGCCTGGATAACGCTTAACATACACTCGTCATTAGAGGCCACCGGGCTTACCGCCGCGTTTGCTACCATCCTGGCGCAGAAAGGTATAAGTTGTAATGTAGTTGCCGCATACTATCATGATCATATTTTTGTGGCGAAGAAGGATGCAGACAGGGCTATGGAAGCACTTAAAAAGTTGTCTCTCTAAATGTGATGAGTCATGCTGAACTTGTTTCAGCATCCCATCTGCAAGACTTATAAAACTATATTGGCTACTTTTATAATGGGATCTCGAAATAAATTCGGGATGACCTAGTGTTTTATCAATCACCATACTTCCGTTAACAGTTATGTAGGTTACTTTTTAAACTCATCACTCAAAACTCAAAACTATTTACTATTTTTGCCCAAATCCACCCATACGATGCAAAATCTTACACTGCTCGACGGACAGAAATTTCAGATCACCATACAACGTTTATGTCGCCAGTTGATTGAAAATCATAATGATTTTTCAGGATCAGTATTAATTGGTATTCAGCCCCGTGGCATTTATCTGGCCAAACGCGTAGCCGAGGAATTACGAAAAATATTACCAGGCAAAACCATTTTACACGGCGACCTTGACATTACCTTTTACCGCGATGACTTTCGCAGGCAGGGATCACCGTTGGTACCTAATCAAACTAAAATAGATTTTATAATTGAAGGTAAAAAAGTGATCATGATGGATGATGTACTTTGGACCGGTCGCACAATACGCGCGGCCATGGATGCTATGCAGGCTTTTGGTCGCCCGGAGAAGATAGAGTTGCTGGCCCTGGTTGACCGCCGATACTCGCGCCATATACCGGTATCTGCAGATTATGTAGGCATCGAGGTTGATTCCATCGCATCGCAAAAAGTGGTGGTAAGCTGGAAAGATACCGATGGGGAAGATAAGATTGTGCTGGTATCAGAGGTACAGGACTAGCTTTTATAATAAATAAAACCGCGCGTCATTGCGAGGCATGAAGCAATCCCCAATTTACAGAGCTACTCTGTACAGCATAGAGGTTGCTTCGTACCTTGCAATGACGGGACTAAAATAATTAATTCCGAAATCGAACATTCGAAATCCGAAATAAAAAAGATATGGCAGGACTAAGCACAAGACATTTATTAGGCATTAAAGATTTAAACCGGGCAGATATTGAACTGATATTTGAAACTGCCGATACTTTTAAATCCGTTTTAAACCGGCCTATAAAAAAGGTGCCTTCGTTGCGCGATGTAACCATTGCCAATATATTTTTTGAAAACTCTACCCGTACGCGCCTGTCGTTCGAATTGGCCGAAAAACGACTTTCGGCTGATGTGGTAAATTTTGCAGCGTCATCATCATCAGTAAGCAAAGGCGAAACTTTGATCGATACGGTAAACAATATTTTGGCCATGAAAGTAGATATGGTGGTAATGCGCCATCCCTACGCCGGTGCCGGCATCTTCCTATCCAAACATGTAAAAGCCCAGATCGTGAATGCCGGCGACGGTGCGCATGAACACCCCACACAGGCTTTATTGGATGCCTTTTCCATACGTGAAAAATATGGCGATGTGGCAGGTAAAAAAGTAGTGATCGTGGGCGATATACTGCACTCTCGGGTAGCATTGTCAAATATACTTTGCCTTAAACAACTGGGTGCCGAGGTAATGGTTTGTGGACCAACCACCCTGATCCCTAAATACATTGGGTCATTGGGCGTTAAAGTGGAGCATAATTTAATAAAAGCCCTTAACTGGTGCGATGTGGCCAACATGCTGCGCATACAATTGGAACGTCAGGATATCAAATACTTCCCTTCATTACGGGAATACACCATGCTTTTTGGCCTTAACAAAACCATTCTGGATTCATTGGATAAGGAGATCACCGTAATGCACCCCGGCCCTATTAACCGCGGTGTGGAAATCACCAGCGATGTGGCCGACAGCAAGCAATCCATCATATTGGATCAGGTAGAAAACGGTGTAGCCATACGCATGGCAGTGCTGTATTTGCTTGCCGGGCAAACCCCATAAAAATTCAGCATATCTGAGCTGAACAATACATTTAGATTTATTAGCTGTATTTATATTATCGGTGCCATTATAAACGTTGTATAATCAAAGTATCACTAATGAAAACTAACTATTTCTGGTACTCGTACATTATTCTGATCATGACATTTTCCGCATCTTCGGCCTCAGGTCAAAGTAGGCAGCAGCGAAAAACGGATTCCGTATTTGCACAGGTTCAAAAGTTTTTTAATGCTAAACAGGCTGATTCATTATATGCCCTGGGAGGCGAGCGTTTTAAAAAAACATTAACCCGCGAAGCATTCAGATCAATTGCTGATCAGCAACTTTTCCCGCTGAATGGCATTAAAGGCTCATCGCTCATGAGTTTTGTAAACAATAGTGTAGCCACATACAAGCTCATATTTGAGGCGGTTACCATGCAGTTTCAAATAAGCCTTGATCAAAACGACAAGTTTGATATGTTTCTCTTTCAGCCGTTTAATCAGGTAACTGAGGATAAACTTGCGCCCGCTGCTACATCAAACAAGCTTTTAAATTCAATGGATAAATTGGTTGAACAAGTTGCTCGACCCTATATTCAAAAGGCTAACACTGTAGGATTAAGTATCGGGATTTTAAAAGATGGCAAAATCACCACTTATAATTATGGCGAAACAGCAAGAGGAAATAAATGGTTGCCAACTTCAAATACCATTTTTGAGATTGGGTCCATTACCAAAACGTTCACCGCCACGCTTTTAGCTTACTATGTAAACGAAGGCAAAGTAAAATTGAATGATCCAGTAACCAAATACCTACCTGATTCTGTGGCTGCTAATCCAGCTTTAAAAACAGTTACGCTTCAATCATTAAGCAACCATACCTCCGGACTTGCCCGTATGCCCGGAAATTTAGATTTTTCAGGGGCCGATGCACTTAACCCTTATAAAAACTATAACAAACAGCAACTTTTTTCATATCTTAAAACCTGTAAGCTTAACAGTCGGCCCGGTGAAAGATATGACTATTCCAACTTAGGCGTGGGTTTGCTGGGTACCATTCTTTCGCAAATAAGCGGCAAACCATTTGATCAGATGGTAGCCGAGCTGATATGCAAACCATTAATGATGCAAAGTACCGTACAACATTTAAGCGAGGCCAAGCTCACCAATTTTGTAACCGTGTATAATGCAAGCGGCAGTGTTACACCCGCCTGGGATTTTAACGTATTAGCCCCCTGCGGGGCCCTCCATTCATCTGTAAATGATTTGTTGGTATATGCCAGGGCCAACATGAATCCAGGCGCAGACAAGCTTGGAAAAGCTTTTGGACTCACACATCAAATAACCTTCAATAAAGATCTTAAACTGGGCCTGGCCTGGCATATTATTGTTGTTGACGGGGTAGAGTATTACTTCCATAACGGCGGCACTTACGGCAGCAGTAGCTTTTTAGCGTTTAATACCCAAAAGAACCTAGCCATAGTAATATTGTCAAACTCTGCTGAGAGTACCGATACCATTGGTACTGATATTTTGAAAAAGCTGCAGTAAGAATTATAATTAAAAACGCGTCATTGCGAGCGTAGCGTGGCAATCCCTAACTATACAGAGCGGCCCTGCCAATCGGGGACTGCCACGCTCGCAATGACGTACTTTATTATACTTCCCCCTAAAACATCACATCCCACTCTGCGATAGCAAAGCGGGATGCGAACCTCAATAATCAGTCAAACGAATTAACTCAATCCAACCCTATCAACTCATTATTTATCCTTCACTGTTGATCCATCACGTATTTCATCACTGGCTACTTTTACCAGTTTGTCATCGGGTTTCAAATCGCCATAAACTTCGATCATATCACCTGACGAAAAACCTTTTTTAGCATCAACCCATTGCGCTTTATGGTTCACCACTTTAATTACAAACACCTTTTCGGTTGAGGTAACTACAGCAGTTTTAGGAACAACAAAAGTACTATCGCCACCCGGCAAAGGCACGCTTACCTCAGCAAACATGTGCGGCAACAAATTTTTATCTTTATTATATACGTCCATTTCTAAACGCTCGGCTCTTAACCGTTCATCAAGCGCACCTGCCAAACGGTTTATATGCGCAGTAAATTTTTGACTTGGCAATGCTTTTACAGTAAAAGTCACTTCACTTTTACTTTTTAATCCACCGGTAGCGTTTTCTGGTATAGATACCACCAAACGCAATCTTTTCTGATCTTGCAAAGTAAACAGCGGGTCTGTACCCTTACCTCCCGGACCTACATAAGCACCTAAGTTTACGTTACGACTGGTGATCACACCATCAAACGGCGCTCTGATCTCGAGGTAAGCCAAATTGGCCGAAACTTCTTTGTAGGATGATTTTGCAGATTCTACATTGGCAAAATCCGAGTTCTTTTTAGCTTCAGCCTGCTCCAAATCATTTAACGATACTGTACCCGGAGTTTTGCTGGTACTTACCAATCTGTCATAAGTAGCTTTGCTGGCAAAATAAAGGGCTTCCTGTTGTTTTATTCTTGACTGTGCTCCCGCCAGTTGCGAATTGATCTCCGGTGCTTCTAAAACAACCAGTAATTGTCCCTGGTGTACTTCCGAGCCAATATCAACCAATAGCTTTTTTACATAACTATTAATTTTGGCGTACAAGTCAACCTGTTGGTAAGGGATCAATTCGCCGGGAACAGTAACAGCGCTGCCCAGCTTCCCTTTTGTAACCGTTGTCAACTCAACAGCAGGGGTTTCAACAGCTTGTTCCTGTTGTTCCTCCGCGCTTTCTTTTTCTTTCTCTTCCGAATGACAAGCGCTCAGAAAGCTGATGGCTACCGCTAATACGGCAAGCGTAATGATTGATTTATTTTTAAGCTTTTTCATGATGGTGCAATGGGACATAAAATTTACTTTCTTTATCTTCAGGATCTAACGAAACAGAATCGGTTGAGGTGTTACCCTGTACCCAGGCAAAAACCAAAGGTAATATTAACAGGGCAGCAAAGGTTGATGCAATAAGCCCGCCAATTACGGCACGGCCAAGCGGCGAAGTTTGATCGCCTCCTTCACCCAGGCCCGATGCCATAGGTATCATACCTACAACCATAGCCAAACTGGTCATTAAAATTGGGCGCAACCGTAATGCAACAGCTTCACGGGCTGATTTTAATGCATCACCGTTATGCTTACGTAATTCTTCGGCATTAGTTATCAGCAATACAGCATTAGAGATGGATACACCCACCGACATGATCATACCCATGTATGACTGCAGGTTGAGTGTAGCCCCTGTTATTTTAACCAGAAACAGCGAACCAAACAATACCGCCGGTACCGTTGACAGTACCACAAATGACATTTTGAACGACTGGAAATTAGCAGCCAGCATTAAAAAGATCACCAGGATGGCTACCACTAAACCCGATTGCAAACTATCTAAAGTTTCGGTCAATGTTTGACTCAACCCACGTAATTCAATGGTTAAACCCCGCGGCAACTTACCTAAAGAAGCAATGGCCTTCTGCACATCATTAGTAGCTGTACCCAAATCTTTTTTATTAATGTTTGCGGTAACAGACATTGTAGGTATAGCACCTATGTTGTCATCCTCACCGTTGGCAACTCCCATTTTAATATCAGCCACATCGCTCAAAACCGGGCGCGACTGATTGGTAAGCACCGGGATTTCGCGTACGTCATTAATACTTGCCATTTGGTATTCTGGTACCTGTACCTGTACCAGGTAACTGTATCCTGCTTTTTCATCAATCCAGTTATTTTTTTCGGTAAACCTTGATGATGATGTAGATGCAACTAATGAGCGCGAAATATCATTTAAACCCACACCAAGTTGTGCAGCCCTCTGTCTGTCAATATTAATATTAAGAGCCGGGTAGTTAAATGATTGGCCTATCTGTGCATCACGTAAATAATCTATCGTTTTTAACTTATCCAGTACTTTAAAAGCATATTCCTGGTTTTGCTTTTTATTTTTTCCGGTTAAGGCAATTTCAATTGGCGTTGGCGATCCCTGACTTAAAATTTTATCAGTTAATTCAATCGGCTCAAAAGAAATTTTCACATCTGGCAATTGTTTGGCTATTTCATGTCTGAAACGCTCTTTCAAATCATCCAGGTTTACCTTGTAATCTTCGGTTAAACTCACCTGCATAACCGCTTCCTGCGGCCCTGCCATAAACAAATAAATGGGGTTAGTTGAAAACGAAGACGGGTGCGTACCAACCACAGTTGAGGTTATGGCAATATGATTTTTACCAACAATATCGCCCAATATACGTTCAGCTTTAATAGCTACCACCTCTGTACGTTCTAAACGTGTACCATCAGGTGCACGTAAACGAACCTGAAAAGTACCTGAATTTACTTTTGGCAATACATCACGCCCTATGATATTAAAGAGTAGAAAGGCTAATCCAAATGCTACAATTACGTAAACAGATACCAGGATTTTACGGTTGGGCATCATCCTGTCCATTAGGTGCATAAAGCTATCCCTGAACTTATCAAACCGGGTTACTTCTTTGCCTGTATGTTCAAGCGCCCTTTTCATGGCTTTTTCTTTTTGCTCCCATGGTTCGCCTTCATCCTCTAAAGCAAAACCATCTGCATGGCTATGATCCTCGTGTTTGTTCACCATAATCCAGTTGGCCATGATGGGTACAAAGGTTTGCGCCAGAAAGTAAGATATAATCATGGAGAAACCAATAGCCAACGCCAGCGGCAGGAACAACGCGCCTGGTATGCCGGTCATGGTAAAAGCTGGAGCAAATACTGCCAGGATACAAAACAGGATCAGTAATTTGGGGAAAGCGATCTCCTTACAGGCATCCCATATAGCCAATGCCTTAGGCTTGCCCATATCAAAGTGCTGGTGAATATTTTCAATAGTTACCGTCGACTCATCAACCAGGATACCAATGGCCAGCGAAAGCCCGCTTAGCGTCATGATATTGATAGTTTGATGAAAAAGCGACAGGAAGAATATGGCTGATATGATACACGTAGGTATTGTTAATATTACAATTAACGCCCCACGCCTATCTCCAAGGAATAACAATACCATTAAACCTGTTAGTACCGCGCCTATGGCCCCTTCTTCGGCCAAACTTTTAACCGCGTTAATTACATAGATGGATTGGTCAAATACGAACGACAGTTTCACATCTTCTGGTACCAGCGCCTGGAAACGGGGAAGCGCTTTCTTTAAATTTTGAACCACATCCCAGGTCGACGCGGTTGCCGATTTGGTGATAGGCAGGTAAACAGATCTTTTACCATTTATTAACGCATAACCATTGGTAATATCAGCACCATCTTCAACGGTGGCCACATCATGCAAAAACACGGTTTGGACGCCATTTTTATATAATGGGATATCGCCAAAATCCGCGACTTTTTTAATGGTAGTATTTGATGGCGCCAGGTAGTTATAATCGCCTATGCGCACGTTACCGGCAGGTGTGTTTTGGTTATTCTCACGTAATGCCGCTACAATCTGATCTGGTGTTAAATTGTGCGAGCGTAGCAAACCCGGGTCAACCTTGATCACTACCGTACGTTGATTACCTCCAAAAGGTGCAGGAGCCACTAAACCCGGAACTGATGTAAATGACGACCGTATATACACCAATGCAAAATCAAGTAATTCGTTATTGGATCGTGTAGGACTGCTTAATACCAGCTGACCAACGGGTAGTGTTGATGCATCAAACCTTAAAATAAATGGAGGTTGTGAGCCCTGCGGAAAACCTGACTGGGCTCGATTCGTGTAACTCGTGACCTCGGCCGCGGCCTGTGCCATATTAGTTCCTTCATAAAAGGTAACTTTTATTAATGTTAAACCCTGTATATTTTTTGTTTCAATACTTTTAACACCCGAAACAAACAATAGCAAGTTAACATATTGCTTACCAAAGTAAGCTTCCATCTGGTCAGGGGTAAAACCTCCGTATGGATGGGATACGTAGATAACCGGTAAATTCAAATCAGGAAAGATATCTATCTTGATAGTACGTACCGCATTGATCCCGAAAAAAAATAGTCCGGCTACTATAACCAATATGGTAATTGGTTTCTGAAGGGCCCCTTTTATCATTCCCATTATAAATGTGTATAACTGTTATTAAAAATTATTGATAAATACGCCAAAATCGCCGGTGGCAGCCGACTTATACAGTAAAGCCTGCCATACATTATTTAAGGCAATATACCGATCAACCTCGGCACGGTTCAGTGTATAAAGAGCCTGTGTAAAATCAACAATGTTGGCCAGGCCGTTTTTATATAAAGTATACTTTTGTTTATAGGCATCGCTGGCAGCTGAAACTTCAACCGGCACTTCACGGTAGTTTTTTAAAGAATTACTTATCCTGGTTTCGGCCAGTACCTGTTGTGCCTTTAATTGCTGTTCAACCACGCTATAATCATTTTTGTACTGTTCTGAAGTGTATTTTTGCGATTGAACCTGGTAATGTACCCGGAACGGACTGGTCAGGTTCCAAACCATAGCCACACCAAACAGGTAGTTATAACGGGTTGGATTTGCCCCAGCGCCATAGCTACCGCTGTAACTGCTTTGATCGTTAATATAATCAGCGTTAAAGCCCGATCCCCTGCCCTGGTATACTCCAAATAAGCTAAATGTTGGTAGGGCAAATGTTTTTAAATACTTCGCCTGTTCATCACTAATGTTGATCCGGTTTTGCAAATAACGTAACTGCGGATGATCAGCCAATGAAACAGCGCTTTGTGCCCCCAGATTAACCGGCGGTTTGGTAATAAAAGCGCTATCAAGTAAAAACTCCTGCGCTGGTATACCCAGGTAAATAGATAGCTGGTTGCTTTGATCCTGCACAGTTTGCAACGTATTGGTTAAGGATATCTTTGCGTTTGATACCTCGGCATTAGCCAGTGCGGAGTCAACTCCGGCATTTAAGCCATTTTTAACCCTTGCTGTTACTACCTTTTGCAGATCAATAGCCCGGTTAAGATTATCCTGCTGAGCTTTTGCCAGTTGCTGGGCCGCCAATAAATTAAGATAGGTGCTGGCAACCCGTATTTCGTGCTGAAACTGTTCTTGTACCAGGTCGGTTTCTTCACGATTTACAACAGAACGCTGTACCTTAACTTTTTCAACAGCTTTACCAAAACTGAAAAAATCCCAGCTTACATTGCTCAGATATAGCGAACCAAATGCCGCGTTCCAGTTTTGCTTTGATAGTGCGGGACCTGATGAGGCCACTGATAAACCATGATAACCATACAAGGGACCATTTTGGCCGTTTGCTGTTCCGTAATCTTGTTGGGCAGATATACTTACATCTGGTAAATATTCTGTTCGTGTTTCTTTTAAGTATGCCTTAGCAGCGTTTAACTGATTTGCTTTGGATTTGATGGTACCGTAATTAGCGAGTGCCATTTGTTCAGCATCTTTGATATTTAAAACTTTTTGCTGAGCCTGAGCCTGGATGACTAAAAAAACACCTAAAAACAGAAGTAATTGTTTTGAAGGTAGCTTATACATATTGTGTATTTTATACACGGCAAAGGTAGGGCTATATGATATATGAAAAAAATGAATTAATTTTGTCATAATCATTAGTAAAATTCATAATGAATATAGCACTCCACCACTTTCGCTTAGTTGATACCATATCAAAAGAGGGAACTTTAACTAAAGCAGCTGCTACGCTGCACCTTACCCAATCGGCCCTTAGTCACCAGTTAAAAGAGCTGGAAAAGGAGCTTGACATCGAAGTTTTTCATCGCGAGGGTAAAAAATTACATTTATCTGAAATTGGCTATCGTTTTTTGCGCAGTTCAGAAAAAATAATTGCCGAGATCAGGGGTATGGAAGAAGATATCAACAACTACAAGAACGGCAAAACCGGCAAGCTTAATATCAGCATGCAATGCTACACCGCTTACCATTGGTTGCCCGGTGTAATTAAAAATTTTAAAAGTCAGTGGCCCGATATTAATATCAACATCGTATCTGATGCTACGCGCCGTCCGCTTGATTACCTGATGCGCGGCGATCTTGACCTGGGTATTGTGCGCACACAAATGGTGAACACTAAAATAAATTATGAACCCATTTTTGAGGACAGACTGAATGCCATTTTACCGGCAGATCATCCGCTTGCTCAAAAAGAGGTGATCAATATATGCGACTTTCAGGATCAGGATCTGATATTGGCCCTTTATGACCCCACCTACCAGGATACACCACTTATTGAAACGCTGATACACGAACAGCATATAAAACCCAAAACACTAAACCGTATACATTATACCGATGCTACTATTGAAATGGTAAACGCCGGGCTGGGTATAAGTGTAATGGCCGACTGGATAGTGAAACCGTATCTAAAAAACAGAAATGTTGTTGCTAAGCCCTTGCACCACAGTGTTGCTAAACGAACATGGTATGCGGCAACCTGTAAAGACACGCCTGTTATACAGAACTTTTTATCGTGCCTGAAAATGTACTTTGCCGAAAATGAAATGTGCATGGAAAAAGAGGGTTTTGAGGAATTATTGGAATTGCAGGCGGTTTAACTACGTCCTCCTGCTTTCGCTTTTTATAGGCGCGCAGGTAAATGCCCAGGCCGTATTCAAACCATTTCCGCAGCATAACCAGTACATAACTGGCAGCATCAAGCCAAACCATGTGTCGCAACAGCAACTGGATAAGCAAACAAGCGCCTTTTATGATCAGTGGAAAGCGCGCTACGTAAAGGCCGGTTGCCAAAAAGACCAATGCTATATCTGGTTTGAAAAACCAGGCAAACAGTGCGTATCTGAAGGCCAGGGTTATGGCATGATGATAACCGTATTGATGGCTGGTTATGACAAGGCCGCCAAAACTACTTTTGATGGCCTTTACAATTACTACAAAGCACATCCGGCTAAAACATCGCCCTATTTAATGGCATGGGCACAGGTAAAAAACTGTAAAGATCTTGACCAAACTACCGCCACCGATGGCGATATGGATATTGCCTATTCGTTGCTATTGGCCGCAAAGCAATGGGGTATTAAAGGCAATATCAATTACCTGCAGGGAGCCCAAAATATGATAGCTGCTATTATGCAGCACGAAATAAACGCTAAAACATACACTATTTTGTTAAGCGATGCCATTGAGCATGATAGCAAGGACTATTACGACACACGATCGTCTGATTTTATGCCGGCCCACTTTAAAGCTTTCGAAAGCGTTTTACAGAACGGTAAATGGCAAAAAGTTACCGGTAACAGTTATCAGCTTTTTAGTGTAATGCAAAGTAAATACAGCCCAGATGCAGGCCTGATCCCTGATTTTATACACAGCATCAATAATAACCCGCGCCCGGTACGAGCCAACTATCTGGAATCGCCATATGATGGCTATTATAATTATAATGCCTGCCGCGTTCCGTGGCGCATAGCAAGCGATTATTTATTGTATGGCGATGCACGTGCAAAAACCATGGTTGATAAAATAAATCATTGGATTCGCCTTACTACCAGTGGCAACCCGGATAATATTTCGGCGGGATACACACTAGCCGGTAATGACATTAAGGGCCGCTATTTTGAAGCCCTAAGCTTTATTGCCCCCTTTACTGTATCGGCTATGGTTGATAAAAGTAACCAGCCCTGGCTTAATAAACTCTGGGATTATCTTACAGGCTTTAAACTAAAAGATTACGATTATTATGACAACAGCATCAAAATGCTGGATATGATCATTGTATCTGGCAATTACTGGAAGCCGTGATCTTTGATAATTCCACACCACGTCATTGCAAGGCACGAAGCAATCTCTACTTAGGCAGGTCAATTATGCAAGTTTGCTCTGTATAACATAGAGATTGCTTCGTGCCTCGCAATGACGCGTTTTTTATTTTAGCATCCGCTCCGCTACATACTTACCACTCGTAAAAGCTGCTTCAACCGTGCCCATGGCAGGGCCGTCATAAAGGTATTCACCGGCAAAAAATACAGTACTATTAACCGGATTATTCAATATTTTACGAGCGGCAGGGCTATTTACCTTATCGTAAGCGTATGAGCCACGAGTAAAGGGCAGCGTTGTCCAATTTACTACCTGCCCGTATCTGAGGCCTTGCTTCAAATCATCTATACCTAGTTTGAAAATATTGGATATCGACTGCAATGCCTGCATCAGTATCTCATCCTCCGAAAAATCTTTTTTTGCTTCGGCCTCGGGTCCGCCCAGCCAACCTGTTAACAGTGTTGAACGTTCCGGGAATTGAGTCCACCAGGTGGGCACATCCTCGTCCGAAAGCAGGAAACCCATATCCTTCAAATCATGACCGGTTGTTGCTTTGGTTTGTTCATTCTCCCAAAAAGCCTCATCAAACTCCAGCAGTATCTTGATCACCGAGCCAAAGCCTATTTGCTGTATGGTATCACTATGTTCGGTGATCAGCGGATGGAATGCGATAGCGCCTCTTTCCTGCGTCGGGGCCTGTAAAACACCGGGCGGAACAGCCACTATCATCTTTGTGGCATGATAAGCTATCCCACCGGTTGTAATAGCGCTTACTTTACCCGGCTCCCAGTAAATATCTTTTACAATGGTATTTAAATGTATTTCGCCGCTGTTTGCCTTACATTCATTTGCCAGGTAGTTCATCAACGTGCCATATCCGCCCACAATGCGATGCTGTGCGCTTTCGTCCTCATGCTGCCATTCGTTCAATAAAGCAAAACAACTGGCTTTTTGCGGATCAGCGGTATCATACCCGGATACATATTTTCTCACCGACTCGCGCATCGTTTCGTATTTATCATCCGAAAACTCCCGCTGCATAAATGCATTGATACTCATATCCTGCTTTAGTTGGTTCAACCTGGTTATCAGCAGGTCCCAGTGTTCAATAAAAAACTCATCAGCAGTAAACTCACCCTTCTGGTATTGCCACATAGAAGCCGAAGCGAGGTTATATTTAATGCCGGCCTCCTTCAACAAACCAAGGGTTATGGGCAGGTCGCCATGCACAAACTCAGCACCCAGTTCAATCGTAGCCAAACCAGATCCGGTATGCAGTGTATAAGCGCGCCCACCTATACGGTCAAGCGCTTCCAGTATAATTACTTTTTTACCTGCCTTACTCAACTCATAAGCTGCCATTAACCCTGCGGCCCCAGCCCCTATTATCAATATATCTGCATTATTCATACCAACTATTTTACAAACCACATCGGAATTTATGTTCCCGGGGATTGTTATTTCTTATTATACAAAGGCCAAATTATTAAAAGTTTTCCTGCTAAATACCATTAATCTTTTGCAAAAAAAGCTGATAACACTTGTCGCTCATAACTGTAATTTCACACACTTAGTATACAACCGTACCGTTCACATTTATTCATAAGTAATGTTGTAAACAAATAGCTTATAACCTGCTGTAAAAGCTATTTCTTGCATTAAACAATACTTACAGATACATGGTGACAGTTTTACAATTTATAACCATTAATATTGCTTTAACCAATTGAAGTAAACAAAATAATGAAGGTAGCTTTATTTGTACCCTGCTATGTTGATCAGTTTTATCCCAAGGCAGCTATTGCCACGCTTGAACTGCTCGAGAAGTTAGGTGTTGAGGTTCATTATCCTAAAAATCAAACCTGCTGTGGGCAACCTATGGCCAATTCAGGCTATGAGCACCTGACCACAGGCTGTAATAATTTATTTATCGATAATTTTTCGGGTTATGATTATATCGTTTGCCCGTCGGGTAGTTGCACCCTGCATATTAAAGAACATTTGCATTCGCCCGAAAAGGAAGACCAGGCTGTGAGTATCCGGAAAAAGGTTTATGAGTTAACCGAGTTTTTGATTGATATTTTAAAAGTGGATCACCTGCAGGCACGTTTCCCCTATAAAGTAGGTTTACATCAAAGTTGCCATGGCTTGCGCGGTTTACGCATATCGCAAATGAGCGAACTGGTTGCCCCTGCTTTTAGCAAACCCGCCCAATTACTGGATATGGTACAGGGACTGGAACTGGTACCGCTTGGCAGGCAGGACGATTGCTGCGGTTTTGGCGGAACGTTTTGCGTTGCCGAAGAAGCAGTATCCTCAAAAATGGGAAAAGACCGCGTAGACGACCATATTGAACATGGCGCTCAATATATTACCTCGGCCGATCTTTCCTGTCTGATGCATATGGAAGGCATTTTACGCAGGCAAAACAGCAATGTTAAGGTAATTCATGTTGCCGAAATCTTAAATCATCACAGCCATGAGTAACATTACTGAAAAAAGCCACGCGGAATTAGCCGCTGCCTTTAATAAAGACGAACCCCGGGTTGATTGGCATGACGAAACCTTGTGGTGGGTACGTGCCAAACGTGATATCGCCGCCCACAAAATACCTGAATGGGAATTATTAAGGGAAACCGCGTCGCAGATCAAGAACAATGTACTGTCAAACCTGAGCGGATACCTGGAGCAGTTTGAAGCTAACGCGATAAAAAACGGCATCACAGTGCATTGGGCCGCAGATGCCGCCGAGCATAATAAAATAATACATACCCTGCTTAACGAGCGTGGCATCAACCGCATGGTTAAAAGCAAATCAATGCTTACTGAAGAATGCCATTTGAACGAATATTTAAAGGAACACGGCGTTGATGTGATTGATTCTGACCTGGGCGAACGCATTGTGCAGCTGGCCGGCGAACCGCCAAGCCATATTGTACTGCCCTGCATTCACAAAAAGAAAGAAGAAATAGGTGATATTTTTCATGAACATTTAGGCTCGGCCAAAGGCGAATCGGACCCTAAAATATTGACCGAAACCGCCCGCCAACATTTGCGTGAGGTATTTTTAACCCGCCGTGCCGCACTTACCGGTGTTAACTTTGCCATTGCCGAAACCGGCGAAATTGTAATTTGCACCAATGAAGGTAATGCAGACATGGGCGCCCACCTGGCTGAAATCCACATCGCCTCGATGGGCATCGAGAAGATCATCCCCGAAAGGAAACATCTTGGCGTATTTTTACGACTGCTTACCCGCAGCGCCACCGGGCAGCCTATTACCACTTATTCCAGCCATTTTAAAAAACCGCAACAGGGTAAGGAGATACACATTGTAATTGTTGATAATGGTCGCAGCATACAATTGGGTCGTGAGGATTTCCGCAACTCGTTAAAATGTATACGTTGCGGGGCCTGTATGAATACTTGTCCGGTTTATCGTAAAAGTGGCGGCCACAGCTATCATACGGCTATTGCAGGTCCTATTGGCTCCATACTTGCGCCAAACCTGGATATGAAAAAATATGCTGATCTGCCTTTTGCCTCAACACTTTGTGGGTCGTGCAGTAATGTATGTCCGGTAAAAATTGATATCCATGATCAGTTGTATAAATGGCGGCAGGTGATCGTGAAGGAGGGTTATAGCCCTACTGCAAAAACCATAGCGATGAAAGCTATGGCGTTTACTTTATCATCCCCTGCGCTATACAGATCGGGTGGTAAAGTTGCTCGTCTGGCATTTAAGTATGCTCCTTTTGCGGTTAACAATCAATTAAATCCCTGGTACAAACACCGGGAAATGCCCAAGGCGCCCGAGCAATCATTTGGCGAGTGGTATAGTAAAAGAAAGGAAGGACAGCAATAATGAGTCGCGATAAAATACTAGCAGCAGTTAAAAGCAACCAGTTTAACCGGGCTGAACTACCTGATCTGGAAATATTAAACACCTTAACTGCAACAAATGAACCATTGATTCAGCAATATACTGCTATAGCCAGCGCAGGGGGTAGTTTTGTTTATGAAGTACCTGACCTTGAAGCTATAAAGACCATACTGCACAAAGAGTTTAAGCCGGGTGTAAAAATAATATCGGGCATTCAGGGATTGGACGACTATACCTTTGCCGGTGACGTAACCCATGAACTATCGCACAGCTTTGCCGATGTGGAGCTGACCATATTACAATCAAACCTGGGTGTTGCCGAAAACGGAGCACTGTGGTTAACCGAAACCCAAATGAATGTGAGGGTATTGCCCTTTATAAGCCAACATCTGGCTGTGATAATCAGTAAGGATGACCTGGTACCTACCATGAGCCAGGCTTATGCCAAAATTGGTAATGCCGATTATGGCTACGGAGCATTTATATCCGGGCCTTCAAAAACCGCGGATATTGAACAATCACTGGTGATCGGGGCTCATGGGCCAAGAAGCTTATCGGTTTTCATATTAACATAACTTTTCCATTTAATTTATGCAACCCGTCATTGCAAACCCAGTGTGGCAATCCCCGACTTTGCAGAATGGCCCTGTAAATTGGGGATTGCTTCGTTCCTCGCAATGACGTGGTGGAAGTAAGCAGCTCTGTCAGAGCTCATATTTCACCAACATTTACAATGATGACACAAAGATGAGTATTGCCTATTGTAAAAATATACCGATTGGTATAATTTTGTTTTGTTAAATTAATCATCAATACAAAACAAATGAAAACCACACAAAATACTGTACTTATTACCGGCGGCAGCGCTGGCATAGGCTTTGAAATTGCCAAACAATTATCAGCCAAAAACAATCATGTTATCATTATTGGCCGTAACCCTGAGCGTTTGCAAAAAGCGGCTGCTCAGTTGCAAAATGTTACCGCCATTAATGCCGATATATCAGATGCTGCCGATGTGGAATCGCTTGTGGCAACGTTAACCAGCGATTTTCCTAATCTTAATATCGTGATCAATAACGCTGGCGCTGCCTCTTTAAGCGATCTGCTCAACAATACCGATACTTTTGAAAAAGCAAGCGCCGAAATGCATACCAATTACCTGTCAGTCATCAGACTTAACGAAAAATTACTGCCAACGCTTAAAAAACAAAATGAAGCAGCTATAGTAAATGTATCCTCCATAGTAGCTTTTGTACCGGGTAAGGTAACTGCAACTTATTCAGCAAGTAAAGCCGCACTACACTCTTACACCCAGGCATTAAGGGTTGCGTTAACAGACACACCCGTTAAAGTATTTGAATTGATGCCGCCATTGGTCGATACTGAATTTTCAACAGAAATTGGAGGTCATAATGGCATTCCGGCTTCGCAGGTTGCCGATGAATTTTTAGCTGCTTTGGAAACCGATAATTATGAGATCAGGGTTGCCGGGACAGAGCAGCTTTATCAACTATACCTGTCATCTCCTGCCGAAGCTTTAAAAGTGATGCAACAACCCAGATAATTAATAAAACTCAAAGCTCATGTCATCTCGACGAGGAACGAGGAGAGATCTTCTTCTTCGTTCCTTTTTTGTGAACTCTAATAAAGTATAAGATTTCTCCCTACAGTCGATTTCTATGATTTAAGCAACTACTTTCTGATAATTTTTTTCATAGGGTCTATTTTGATTAACGCAGGCGAATATTCGTAGGATGAGTTTGTTTCTGACGGCATTGATGACACTCATTTTGTTCTTTTTCTCTTGCAATACTTTACGTTCATAAAAAAGCTTTAGATCCTGGTTGTATTGTATGGCAACAATGGCCGACAGGTGCAATAATGTTTTAACTTTTTTATTAGCCATGTGTGA
>JAUCSE010000010.1 GCA_030445275.1 Mucilaginibacter sp. | reverse complement strand
AAGGCATTAAATACCGGAAGCAGCGCCCAGTGGATGTGGAACCGGTATTTGGGCAGATCAAGAGCAATCATGGCTTCAAACGATTCCTGCTAAAGGGACTAAATAAAACAGAAGTGGAGATTGGCTTGCTTTCTATCGCGCATAACCTCAGAAAGTGGAAAGCCTAAGGCTTTTTAGCCTTTTTGCCCGATGTACCCCTATATCTGGGATGGATCATTCAAACTACAGATGATATGATCGATACCTAATAACTTTAATCAAAATAAAAACCGCCTCATAATTGACTTATGAGACGGCCTCGTTTTAGTTTTGTTTGGTAACCGATAATTTATGCATCAAACTTGTAACCTACCCCTTTTACAGTGGCCACACAGTCATCGCCTAGTTTTTCGCGCAGTTTACGGATGTGCACATCAATAGTACGGTTGGTAACCACTACTGAGTCTTCCCATATGTTTTTCAGGATCACCTCGCGGGTGTATACCTTACCCGGTTTTGAGGCCAGCAGGTAAAGTAATTCAAATTCTTTTTTAGCCAATACCACTTTAACACCATTTTTATAAACCAGGTAAGCTTCGCGGTCAATAACCAGGTCGCCAATTTCCAGTTTGTTATCAGGTGCATCTTCGGTTGGGGCATTACGACGTAATATGGCGTTTATACGGCTTACCAGGGCACGTGGCTTTATTGGCTTAGCAATATAATCATCAGCGCCCACGTTAAAACCAGCAATTTCAGAATACTCTTCGCTGCGGGCAGTTAAAAACACCATAAAAGTATTTTTAAACTCGGGCATGGTACGCATAATACGACATGCTTCAATGCCATCCATTTTGGGCATCATGATGTCCAGTACGATCAAATCAGGCAATGATTTTTTTGCTTCGGCAACGGCTTCCTGGCCATTGCGTGCTAAAAATACCTGGTAACCCTCCTTTTTCAAGTTGTATTCAATCAACTCCAAAATATCGGGTTCATCATCAACAATAAGTATTTTCTGTTTTGAGGAGTTGCTCATGATGCGTTAAGTTTTTTGTACAAAAGTATACGCTTTACAAAAGCTAAAGGTTAAGCTAATATTAACAAATTGTTAAAGGTTACCTTATATTAACGATTTATTGAGGCTTACTAAATGTTTTGTTTAAAAAAGCTTCCAAATCGGCACCTGTAATATTCTTGGCAACAATGTTTCCCTGGGGGTCAATAATAAAGTTTGATGGGATGGCCTCAATATGATAAAGCAGCTCAGTTGGCCCTTCAAAACCTTTAAGGTCTGATCCGTGTGCCCAGGTTAGCTTATCATCATTAATAGCCTTTTGCCAGGCTGTTTTCTCTTTATCCAATGATACACCCAGAATATTAAATCCTTTTGATTTAAAGGCATTATATTGTTTTACCACATTAGGATTTTCCTGACGGCAAGGCATGCACCAGGAAGCCCAAAAATCAATCATCACATATTTACCTTTATAGTCGGCTAAACTTACCGGCTTGCCATCAATACCGGCAGTGGTAAAATCAGGCGCTTTATGACCAATAGAAACAGGCTTAGCCCTCTCCATTTGTTTAATAAATTGCTGCACACCGGGGTTATCCTGAAAGCTGCCTTTGATATCATCGGCATAAGCTACCAGTTGTGGCTCATATTTAAATACATCCAATGAGGTTGCAGCGTAAAAACCAGCCAGTGACTTTTTATTATCGTTCACAAACTTCAGCACGGCAGTACTGTAATCGGCCATATTTTTTTGAAATACAGGCATGTATATTTTCATCAGCGAGTCTGACTGTTTACCCAGAGCCTGTGATTTTGCCTGGTACTCGGCAACCACTTTATTGTTTTTATCGCCGTAAAACAGGCTGATCTTGTTAAACTCCTTTATCTTATCAGAATCATCAGAGCCTGTAATGGTGTAGGTATGAGTACTATCCTTCAGGTCGGTAGTAAAACCAATATCATCGCCATTTTTGGCTATCAGGTCAAATATATTATCGCCGGTACGCAGCTTATACAGATTGGCATAAGGCGCATCATGTTTAAATTTAAACTTACCGTCCTCACTTAAACTGGTGGAGTCGATAACTTTTACCTGGGTACTATCAGCCTCCAGCAGGTATACAATTTTTACAGCCGAAGGATTTTTGAGCGTACCCGAAATGGTAAACGCCGTTTTATCCTTGCATGAAAAAAGTGATGCGGTTAGCAAAAATATACCTGATGCGATAATGCGGTTCTTCATTCTATTTTGATTTATAAATTTGGCCTTACCTAAAGCCTCTCCAAAGGAGAGGACTTTTAAATCGCTCCTTTGAACCCTCTCCTTTGAAGAGGGCAGGGTGAGGCTTTATTTTGATTCTAATTCTTTTATTAACAACTGGTTTGTTTTCTGCGGATCGATCTTGCCTTTTGAACTCTTCATGATCTCACCCATAAACAACCCTAAAACGCCCTTCTTCCCTTTTTGGTACTCAACCACTTTGTCTGGATATTTAGCAATAGCATCGCGTATAAAACGACCTACATCATCATTATCCGTGCTGATCAGCAGGTTCAGTTCCTTAGCCAGATCATCGGGGCTTTTACCCGGTTCTTTGATCATGGCGGGGAATAATTTGTGCGAAGCTACAGAATTGTTTATCACCCCTGTGTCAACAAGTTTAATCAGATCTGCCAAATGCTTAGCTGTAACACCAAAGTTACTGATAGTTACATCATGATCATTCAAATATGATTTCACCGCGCCCATGAGCCAGTTGGCTGCATGTTTATAATGATTGGTGTATTTTATCACTTCCTCAAAATAAAAAGCCAGATCGCGCTCGGCAGTTATAACCGATGCATCATAGGCCGAAAGGCCCAGCGTTTCGGTATATTTATGGTACAGCTGATTAGGCAGTACCGGCAGCGTTTTACGGATATTTTCCAGGTATTGTTCGGTAAGCACCAATGGCGGCAGATCAGGCTCGGGGAAATAGCGATAGTCATTGGCCATTTCTTTTGATCGCAAAACCGATGTTTCGCCGGTATCTGCATTAAAGTTCAGCGTATTTTGATCAATATGACCACCATTTTCAATAATATCAACCTGACGCGCAAACTCATGGTCAATGGCGCGTTGTACGTTGCGTATCGAGTTCAGGTTTTTCACCTCACAGCGGTTACCATATTCGGTAGCGCCTTTAAGTCTTATTGAAATATTGGCATCGCAGCGCATACTGCCTTCTTCCATATTGCCATCGCAAATATCAAGGTAACGCAGTATTTTACGGGTTTCAGTTAAAAACTGACCGGCCTCTTCGGCGCTGCGCATGTCAGGTTGCGATACAATTTCAACCAGGGGTACCCCTGCCCTGTTCAGGTCAATGAGCGAATCCGCATGGTGCTGATCATGCATGCTTTTGCCGGCATCCTCTTCCATATGGATATGATGAATGGCAATGTCTTTTTGTGTACCATCGGTTAACCGTACAGGAACCCATCCGCCCAGGCAAACCGGGGCCTGATCCTGCGTAATCTGGTAACCTTTGGGCAAATCGGCATAAAAATAGTTTTTACGGGCAAAGCTATTATTCAGGTTAATGGTGCAATTGCAGGCAAGTCCCATTTTTACCGCGTAATCAACCGCTCTTTTATTAAGGAATGGTAAAGTGCCGGGATGCCCCAGCGATATAGCACTGATGTGGTGGTTAGGTTCGGCACCAAAAGCAGCTGAATCTGCCGAGAATGCCTTACTTAAAGTGGATAACTGGGCATGTACCTCTAGGCCTATAACCACTTCGTACTTGTCACTTATCCCGTTGGTGATAACTGTCATAGAAATAAAAATTCAGCTATAATATTACTGATTGTAAGGTCAAATATATAAAAGTTAATACAGTATAAACCTTTTTTTGCCATTAAAAAAGGCATAAAATTAAAATGAACAGGCTATTAAAGGCCTAAAAAAATGAATATGCTGAGTAATGCTATTGATTTAGTATAATTTGAGGGAGGTAGTTGGTATGAGGTGTTATGTGGGTAAGATTAATTGTGGTTCTATTAAAGATAATTGTAAGAAGAGTCTGTTTTTAATTGATTTTTTTGTGGGCGTTTCCGCCAGCCGGTGGACGGGCTATCCGCTCATACTGCACGGGCATTAGCCGCAGGCCGGTATCCGCTGCTATCCCTAACGCGGAAGAGTTTATTAATAATTATGTCATCCTGAGGAACGAAGGATCTATTCTACAACATGCATATTGGCTTATAGATACTTCACTCCATTCAGCATGACAAAACTTTTTTAGCGTCTTGATTCCCGGGTCTTATTTCCTGATTCTTTTTCTTCCCCGTCAGCAGATAAGCTTCGGATAAAAGCAGGCAGAACATGGCGGGCTAAAACATCACGTCATTGCGATCCGCCGACTGGCGGAGTAGCAATCCCCTACTTACAGAGCGGCTCTGCTTATCGGGGATTGCCACCCTGCGCAATGACGGCTTTGATAAACTTTTGCAGTTGCACAGTTCATACTAAGCAGCTGCGGCTTTATTTTATCAACTCAACGCCATCCCCCCATCAATCACAATTTCGGCACCAGTAATATAAGCCGAACTATCTTCACATAAATGAACCACTGTTTTTGCTATCTCTTCGGGTTCACCTTTCCTTCCTAAAGGGCTTTTAGCCATAATGCCTTCATAAATTTTGTGCTGCAATTCAGGATCAACACCAGCCCGGGTCATTAGGTTGGTATTGGTTGGACCTGGGCTTACAATATTTACCCTGATTTTCCTGGCAGCCAGCTCTAACGCCGCAGTTTTAGCGATAGCGTTTAATGCCGCCTTACTTGCAGAATACACCGAAAACAATGGCGCGCTTACCTGCGTTGCTATTGACGATAAAAAAACCACCGATGCGCCATCATTTAATAAGGGTATAAATTTACTCAGCGTAAAATAGGGGCCTCTGGCATTAACGTTCATTACCTCCTCAAAATTAGCTACAGTACCATATTCTATCGGAAATACCCCTCCGGTCATCCCGGCGTTGATAAACAAGAAATCAACCTTGTTATATTGGGCTTTGACCGTTGCTGCTAGCTTATCAATATCGGCAAGGCTGCCCTGATCGGCCAAAACACGGTGTACCCCTAATTCTTCCGCGGCCTTACCCAGCGCATCTTTACGGCGACCGGTAATGATAACGGTGGCTCCGCGTTCTTTAAATTCTTTAGCAGCAGCATAACCTATACCACTATTTCCGCCGGTTATTACGGCTGTTTTATTCTTAAAACTGTTTGACATGATTAAGTAATTTTAATTAAATACTACCCAAAGCTATTTTGCAAATGCCATAACTTTGCAGATCAGTATACCCGAGTATACCTTATAACACACTGAGTATGTGCACTTGGCTTAGATTTTACAGAACAGTAACAAAGGAATATGCCTGATAATGACAACCATATGAAGATAATAGGAAACAGAACAGCCAGCTGCAATCAGAACGATCTTGCCCTGCAGGATACCATTTATATAATTAGCAGTAAATGGAAACTACGTATTATTAAATCTATATGTGTGGGCAATACCCGTTTTACTGAAATTGAGAAAAGTTTAACCGGTATAACCAAAAGAACGCTTTCCAAAGAATTAAAAGAATTGGAGATCAATCAGCTTGTAACCAGAAAAGCATATCCCGATCAACCTTCTAAGGCCGAATATAAATTGGCCAGTTATGCCAACACAATAATCCCTCTGATCACTGAAATGGTACGCTGGGGTACCGAGCACCGGCAAATGATCATTAAAAGACAAAAGACGGCGTAAGCCGTCTTTTGTCTTTCTCATCACGTCATTGCGAGGAACGAAGCAATCTTCTATACTCTACAGAGCAGACTTTGCATACTTGATCTGCGTGCGTAGAGATTGCTTCGTTCCTCGCAATGACGCGTTTTGAGATGCATCGGTAAAACCGGACAGTAAGATTTGCTTAAATTAGCAAAACGGATGCAAGGAAAAAAGTTGGATAAGCCACGTAGGAAATACGATGCTGAATTTAAGATGGACGTTTTAAAAAT
>JAUCSE010000070.1 GCA_030445275.1 Mucilaginibacter sp. | reverse complement strand
CCATTTGCGGGTAAGGTGACCAAAGTGTACACCTGCATCCAGTAAATCCTGATATGTTGTTCTTGCCATTGTTGTGTCCTCCTTAAATTTTAACGTTTACTGAATTGGAATCTCTTACGTGCTTTCTTGCGTCCCGGTTTTTTACGCTCAACCATACGGTCATCGCGGGTCATGATACCTTTGGCACGCAGTGCAGGTTTCTTTTCAGCATCCAGTTCAACAATAGCTTTAGCAATCGCTAAACGAACAGCTACTGCCTGTCATTTTACACCACCACCTGCAACATTTACGATCACGTCAAATTTACCTGTTGAACCAGAAACTTCGGTTGACTGGGTAACGATGTATTGTAATGGTAAGGTAGGGAAGTACTCTTTGTAATCTTTACCGTTTACGGTAATGGCACCATTGCCTTCGCTCAGATAGATGCGGGCAACAGCGGTTTTTCTTCTGCCTGAAGTGTTAGTTGTTGGCATTTCTTTTCTCCTTTAAAATTAACAGTTAAATGGCTTTAGGGTTCTGTGCTGCATGAGGATGCTCGGCGCCCGCATAAACATGCAGGTTACCAAATAAGGCGCGGCCCAAACGATTTTTAGGTAACATACCACGAACGGCTTTTTCAACCACTCTTGTAGGATGTTTTGCCATTAACTCCTTAGGAGAAATGAAACGCTGACCCCCTGGGTAACCAGTGTAAGAAACATATTGCTTTTCGGCGAATTTGTTTCCGGTCAGTTTTACCTTGTCTGCATTAATAACTATTACATTATCTCCGCAGTCTACGTGTGGGGTGAACCCTGGCTTGTGTTTTCCCCTAATGATCATTGCGATCTTAGTGGACAAGCGCCCCAAAATCTCGCCTTGAGCGTCAACAACAACCCATTCTTTGTTAACGGTCTTTTTATTGGCTGAGACAGTTTTGTAACTTAACGTATTCACTTGCTTTAAATTAAATTGTTTAAACGTTTATTATACCCCGCATTTTCGGGACTGCAAAGATACAGCTATTTATGTTATTAACAAATGATTTTGAGGTTTTTATTGAGGATGTGACACGTTGATTTTTTGCAGGGGATTTTGTAGCATATAGAGATAGCGTATTTAGGAGGAGTTTCTTGCAGCCGATTTACTCACCCGACCATCGCTGCGCTGGGTCACCCTCTCTTCGGCTTCGCCGGAAAGAGGGGATTTTAAAAGTTATAAAAACAACGTCATTGCGATGAGGAACGACGTGGCAATCCCCGATATGCAGAGTGACTCTGTAATTAGGGATTGCCACTCCGCCGACTGGCGGATCGCAATGACGAGCTGGAAAGAAAAGGCCCTCTTTCCGGCGAAGCCGTAGAGGTGGGTCGCCGAGCGAAGTATAGGCGGGGTGAATCTTCGTCAGTTTTCCTTAGCTGCTATCCCTAACGCTAATAAATGCCTGAAATATAACAATCAATTAATTACGCCGTTATTTAAATCTTGCTTATATAATTTTATATTAGCAGAACTCTATAATTAATTTAAACCTTATTGATGTTATCCATTTGCAGGTATGCATTTGTTGCTTGCCTCGTAATTTTAAGTACGGGTACCCTGTTTGCTCAAACCAGTGCAAACCCTGCTGACTCATTAGAGTCGCAAAGGGATGCCAATGGCTTTTTGAGCTCTTTTTTCGGTGGTAAAAGCAATCCGGCAGATACAGCCAAAAAAAAGAAGAAGCATTCTACCTGGTCAGTACTGCCATCAGCGGCTTATAACCCAAGTGTGGGCTTTGCAGTTGGGGCCATTGCATCAGGAGGTAAATATTTTGGCAATCCTGATAATACCACGCTATCAGTAATTAATGCCGGCGCCTATATTTCAACCAACAAGTTGAGCACCTTTGAGTTTAAGCACAATGCCTTTTCGTCGCAAAACCGCTGGAATCTGCAGGGCACCATGCAAATTGGCAAAACCATAGCCAAGGATAACGGCTTGGGTACCGGGCGCCGCAGCTTTGGCGACGGCGAGCTGCACATGGGCGACCAGCATTACCCAAACAATCCTGATGAATACCCGGTGAGGTACGGATACATCAAAATAAATGAACGCATTTACCGCAAACTGGCCGACCATATTTTTGCAGGCGCAGGCCTCAGCTTTAATTTTTATAACCATATTGATGACGACCGCAAGGATATCCCGATAGCTGTAACTCATAATTACCGATACAGTATAAAAAATGGCTATTCGCCCAATGCTTACCAGGCCAATGGCATATTAATAAACTTCCAGTTTAATAACCGCGATCAGCCCAACCGCCCGTTCAGGGGTATTTACGCCGATGTTATTTTAAAAGAAAATGAAACCTGGCTGGGTAGCGATCGTAAAGCATTGCAGCTCAAAGTCGAATTCAGAAAATACTGGAGCCTATCAGAAAGTAATCCCGAAAAAGTGCTGGCCTTTTGGCACTGGGCAAGTTACCTGCTTAATGGTTCGGTACCTTATCTTGACCTACCCGGCACAGGCAGTGATGCGTATGGGCGTATAGGCAGGGCATTTATTATTGGCCGTTTTAAAGGATTATCATTTGTATATAACGAAGCTGAGTACCGCTTTCCGCTTACTGATAATAAGTTATTGAGTGGGGTTACTTTTGTAAATGTTGAATCGGCCAATAACCAGCGGAATATCCAATTGTTCAGATATTGGGAGCCAGGGGCAGGAGTAGGGCTACGGCTGCTATTTAATAAATATACCCGCTCAAACCTTTGTATTGATTATGGCCGGGGCAGCTACGGCTCAAGTGGCTTTTTCCTGGGTCTTAATGAAGTGTTTTAAGGGTTATACCAGGCACAACAAAAAGGGGCGCAAAATTTGCGCCCCTTTTTGTTGTAAAATATTTTTTCAATTGACCGATTAGTCAATAACACCAGCCAAACCAGCATCATGATGATGTGGGGGCGGAGTTGAAAATCTTGAACCTTTGGTAAAGGCACCCATTAATACCAGTAAACCACCTAAAATTACCTGTGGTATAAACTCTACATGTGCATATTCATATATCCATGGTGAGCATAACAGGAACGAACCTGAAAGCACATCTAAAAAGAAATGCATTTGCATAGGGAATTGTTTAATAAAGCCCAGGCTGTTATTACTGAAAATGGCCATAATAAGTTGGAACCATCCTATTATCAAAGGCAGCAAAAAAGCGCCACCTACCACATGACCTGAAAAACCAAATAACCATGGAGATGCGATCAGTGTAAGAGCGATCACATAGTTTAAAGCTGCGTAAAGCTTCGGCGAAATAAAACTTTTCATTGTTTAACGAATTGTTGTAATTATCTATATAAATATATACGTATCAAAAATTGTGTCAAAGTTAAGCATTTTGCGGGCAGTTTGGTATTAAAATGTGCATAATATAATTAGCCCGTATCCTGCTCATTATTAATTAAAAAACCTACCTTTAATTAATTGCCGCAATAATGAACCAAACAAATACGTTCAAAAATTAAAGCAATCCTTTTACCTCAAATAAGCCGGGCATTAATTAATATGCCTGCAAAAACCGCAACATTACAGTTAACGGGTGCAAATATCGCAATCCTGTTATAATTAAACATTAAAAAAATATAAAACTATGAGCAAGGACAGACAAGCCGTAAAGGAAAAAAAGAAACCCGCAGCGGAGGGCAGCAAAAAAGCGCCTTCAGATTATCAATCGGGTAAAAAAGATGTTGTAAAACCAATTGGCGATCCGGCCAAAAAGAAAAAGTAAATTCAAAATACACCAAAAACAAAAACCCTTTCATTAAAAGAAATGAAAGGGTTTTATTATTTACTGATCTGACTAATTATTACTTTTCGGCCCGGCCGTTTTATTCTTTTTGTTTTTGGAGACGATCAATATAACACCATTGGCACCCTTATCGCCATAAATTGCAGTAGCCGATTTGTCCTTTATAACGCTTAAGCTTTCAATATCATCCGCACTAACCTTACTTGCTTCGGCATTGGTTATTACCTTACCATCCAATATATACAATGGATCTGTTGGCAATTTATTCTTATTAATCACGATTGCAGTAGGGTTACTAATTGTTTTATTGGCATTTTGTGCCAACTTATTGACAAACGAAGCAGCTTCAGTTTTATCTACATTAGCACTTCCTATTTTATTGCCCTCCGGTTTACCTGACTTATCATTATTTAAAGTAAAACTAACCGGCACGGAATATTGAACCCTCACCGGTTTTCCATTCTGTATGCCTGGTTGCCATTTTGGCGAATTTTTAAGTACTCTTAATGATTCATTATCCAAGCCTTCGCTTATACCTCTGGTAATTTTTATATTTGATAAAGCGCCATCCTGTTCAACAATAAAAGTTACAATAACCCGTCCTTGTGTTCCATTGTCAAAGTCGGCTTTTGGATATTTGATACTGCTACTTAAAAAACGGCCAAAAGCCATCAATCCGCCCGGAAATTGAGGAACCTGTTCAACCGAAGTAAATACTCGTCCATCCCTCTTTGCTGTGTCAGCAGGCCCTGAATTAGGATCTAAAGTAAAACTGATTGGAATGGAATATTGAACTCTTACAAATCTGCCGTTCTGTATACCAGGTTTCCATTTTGGTGAATTTTTCATTACACGAAGCGCTTCTTCATCGCAACCGCTACCAATGCCCCGGGTAACTTTAACATCACTTAAAGAGCCGTCTTTTTCTACAACAAAAGTAATAATTACACGTCCTTGTGTACCGTTTTCGCGGGCTAAAGCCGGATAATGAATGGTTTTACCTAAATAGGCTCCCAATTTATCCAAACCTCCCGGAAATTCAGGAACCAGCTCAACCGAGGTAAAAACCTGGTTAGGATCGGCCTCAGCATCACTAAGCTTCTCACCAGGTTTAACAATGATAGTTGTTTCTTTAGTGGGCATCGTTGCTTTAACATCAGATGGTTTATCACCATCAAATACATCGTTTAAACCAGCGGAACTGGCGGGTGTTGTAAATAACTGATGAGCGGTTTTATTGATACTGGTAATTGGCTTACTGTTATTAATAGTTGCTGATGATAAAACAAGCATCAAAATAAATAAAGGTGCCGAAAGCCCATATTTAATGAGTGATATACGCTGCGACTTGTTTTTTTGCAACATGATGATCCGCTGCTTTAATAAGCTGTGATTAAAAAACGGATTTACCAGCTGATGCGCCGGCGCATGAAACGTTTGGCTCAACAGCAATAAAGCATATTCGGCTTTGTTGGTGCCTGCCTGTACGGCCTGCCTGTCGGCAATGTATTCATGAATATGTTTTATAGCAAAACGATATAGGTAAACCACCGGGTTAAACCAGTTAATGATCATGATGAGCTCAATGAGCAGTACATCGGCAGAATGCCATTGCTGCGCGTGTACCTGCTCATGCGCTTCTATGATAAGGTTATCGGCGTTTTCTTCATTAAGTTTAACCTTTTTAAAAAAAGAATATGCAGCAGTTACCTCTGGTTGATTGATCACCCGCTTTAATTTAACCAGTTGCCATATCAACCGTATGGTTAAAACCAATATACCAGCGCCATACAAAACGGCAAGTACCTGGCCAACACTAATATGGGTGGCTTGTATTGGTTTAAAACTGTATATCATTACCTGGCTGCTGTAAATTGTATATTTTACCTGCTGTGTAATAAACAGGTTCTGTACCCAATCTGCCTGTATCATTGGTATAAAGAATGATAATAACGCAGCAGTTACCAGGTAGATCCGGTTAAGCTGAAAGAAGGTTTCTTTCAGCAGCAATAAAACATAAAATGCATAGAACAGTACCAGGTAAATATTTACCAGTAATAAGTATTGCCACCAGTTCATAATTATTTATCTTTTAGTTTCTCTATCAGTTTCATTATGGCATCAGCCTCTTTCAAGTCTATTTTTTCTTTTTTCACAAAGAACGATAGCAGACGGTTTACCGAGTTATCAAAATATCCGCTCAATAACTTATCGGCTGCAAAGTTCTGGTATTGGTCTTTACTCACCACCGGATGGTACTCGTGGCTTTTACCAAATGCCGTATGGCCTACAAAACCTTTAGTTTCCAATATCCTGATAATGGTTGATACCGTATTATAAGCAGGTTTGGGTTCGGGTAAAACATCGATCACATCTTTTACATACCCTTTTTCAAGCTGCCATAATACTTGCATAATTTGTTCTTCGGCGCGCGTTAGTTCTTTAATTTCCATGGTGTTTATTAATAATCCTTTTTGGTGCATTAACCAATACTGCACCAAACTTTCCAATTGGTTAATTCGAAGTTAAATACTATAATTTAAAATAACAACTAAAAATTTAGTTTTTATTTTCTTAAACTTTTATTGTGCATCTTCGTTAGAAGATTTTATATCATTCGGCCCCCTCTAAATCTCCCCCAAAGGAGGAGACTTAAAAATATTTTAAAGCCCTCTTCTTTGGGAAGGCCTGGGTGAGGCTGAATAGTTACCAATTTTATACCATTTATAAATGAATATAACTTTTCATGGCGCTGCCCGTACTGTTACCGGCAGCAAACACCTTATCAGGCTTAAGGACGACACCACTATATTATTGGATTGCGGCATGTTCCAGGGCATGGGCGATCAATCTGAAGACCTGAACGAACATTTTGGCTTTAATCCCAAAAAGTTAGATTATATGGTACTATCGCACGCTCATATTGATCATTGCGGTTTAATACCCCGCCTGGTGGCCGAAGGCTTTGATGGCCCTATATTTTGCACATCTGCCACCATGGACCTGGCCCGGATACTCCTGATGGACTCGGCGCATATACAAATGCAGGATGTTGCCTATAGTAACAAACACCGCGCCCGCAAAGGCCAGCCTTTGTTAGATGCGCTATACACCGATGAACAGGCAATGGATGCCCTCAAGCTGTTCAAGATTGTAGAATATCACCAGGAGTATGCCATTACCCCACAGGTAAAACTAGTATTTACCGATGCCGGGCATATTTTAGGTAGCGCCGCCGTGCATTTAACGATAACCGAAGATGGCAAAACCACCCGTATCACCTTTAGTGGCGATGTAGGTCGTTATGATGACATGCTGCTGAACGATCCGGAACCATTTGAGCAGGCCGATTATATTTTGCTGGAGTCAACCTATGGCGATTCGCTGCATAAGGAACTAGGCCCTATTGAGGATGCCCTGCTTGGCATCATCACTCAAACCTGCCTGGTGAAAAAAGGCAAGGTAATCATCCCCGCATTTAGCGTTGGGCGCACCCAGGAGCTGTTGTACGCGTTGAACGCTCTTGAATTGAAAGGCACACTCCCCGATCTGCCCTATTATGTAGATAGTCCGCTATCGCAAAAGGCTACTGAAGTGCTCATGAACCATCCCGAGGTATATAATAAAGGGGTTAAAGAGGTTTTAAAAACCGATGCTAATCCATTTGGATTTAAGGGCCTGCGGTTCATAGAATCAAGTGATGAGTCAAAAGCATTAAATAATGATCCGCGCCCCTGCGTTATCATATCCTCCTCAGGTATGGCCGAAGCCGGGCGGGTAAAACATCATATCAAAAACAACATCAACAGTGATAAGAACACCATTTTAATGGTGGGCTATTGCGAGCCAAGCTCCCTGGGTGGTCATTTATTAAATGGCGATCATGAAGTGCATATTTACGGCGAGTTGTACGAAGTTAAAGCCGAAGTGAGGTCGATCAAATCAATGAGCGCTCATGGCGATTATGAAGACCTGCTGCATTTTCTGGCCTGCCAGGCTCCTACAAAAGTTAAGAAGATATTCCTGGTACATGGCGAATACGAAGTACAACAGCATTTTAGCGAAAAACTAAAAGAGAAAGGGTTTGTCAATGTGGAGATACCTTATCAGCATCAAAGGGTGGAGCTGGAGTAAACATATTAAAAGGAGACGCAATTATGCGTCTTTTTACCCCCATCGCCTGTGTCATAACAGGCGATTTTCATTTCTGGATGGCATAAGTTGTCTGTGAGGACACCATAAGTGTTCGGAAGAAATAAAAAGGCTGTCATTTCCTTTAGATTAGCTTCAACAAAATAATATAGGTTGTTATTATTGTTGAAGCTTTCTTTTTGCTTCTTTTTCTTTGTTAATAACTATGA
>JAUCSE010000051.1 GCA_030445275.1 Mucilaginibacter sp. | reverse complement strand
AGGGTGTCATGCTGAGCTCCGTCGAAGCATGGTGGGCAGGCCTCTACGCTCGACCCTTGGACGAAGCTCAGGGTGACAGGCCCTTTTTGGGACATTATTAGTTCGGTATGTCTATTCATGGGCTATTACTCTTGAGAGGGGGAGGGTGTGTTCTTTTATATAAAGTAAAACACACCCCTCCCACAACACATTTCCATTGCGCCCCCTCTCAAGAGGGGAGCCTGATTATCAATAGTTAGTTTGGTCACTCCTTTAAACAAAAAAGAGCTCCTGATGGGCAGGAACTCTAATTAACCAATTATAAAACATAAATATGAGAGAAGAGAGATGCAGGGGAGGGAATCGAACCATCCGTTTGCTGCCGAGCCAGCGCCTGCGTTAATCGGTATAAAATGAACCACCATTTACAAACCTTCTGCTGCAAATATAATATATTATCTATTAAATCTATGTATTTAGTAGATAAAAATAAAAATATTATTTTATTTTTTTAAATGAGCCTTTAAAAGCTAAAAACTCGATGCCTATTAAAAGCTTCCAGCTATATAAAACTTCAATTCGTCGATACAAAAATGCTATCCGTCGATACTCGCCTGCCTTGCGGCAATTTTAGATAACCACTATCGTTAAGCGATTATAATTAATTAAAGGTTTAAATAACGTACCTGCTATAATAAAACGTTTGCTGAAGCAACTAAATTAATTTTTATGATCATACTTCTTTGTGGTTTATCCGGTGCTGGGAAAACAACGCTGGCCAAAAGTGTTAAAAACAGATTAACCGGATCTGAAATTTCGATAGAGATTATTGATGCCGATGAGTACCGGCAAAAACTGTTTACCGATTTGAGATATTCAAAGGAAGACCGGCTTGAAAACATTAGGCGACTGGGCTTTGTAGCAAGTAAATTCAGTGCGCATGGCATTGTTACCATCATCAGCGCTATTAATCCTTATGATGCTATGCGCACTGAATTGGTTACCAATTACAAACAGGTTAAAGTTGTACATGTGTATTGCCCGGTAAATGTACTGATGGAAAGGGATACTAAAGGACTTTACAAAAGAGCGCTTCTGCCCGATAACGATCCGCAGAAGCTATATAACTTAACCGGTGTTAATGATCCGTTCGAAATTCCCCTTGAGCCCGACCTGTATATCAATACTGATTTAATGGACATAACGGAATGCACCGGCAGGCTTTCGGCATATATACAATACCAATATTATTTATCCTATAAAAAGTCAATGGCCGTTTAAATACCTATCCCAAACGTATGCATCAGAAAACTTTAATAATTACCGGAATGCACCGTTCCGGTACCTCATTAATAACAAACTGGCTAAGTCGGTGCAACCTACAGATAGGTGAACGATTGCTGGGCAGCGGCACCGGGAATATTGATGGCCATTTTGAGGATGTGGAGTTTTTAAAACTGCACGAAGATATATTGCAAAATAACAACCTCGATATTTCTGGTCTTATAGATGTAGATAAAACGGACATTGAGCTTTCACCTTATCAGCTGGAAAAAGTGAAAAGTGTAATTAAGGTTAAACAGCAACTTTATGACCAATGGGGCTGGAAAGACCCGCGGACCTGTTTGTTTTTAAACACTTATGCCGAATTAATACCTGGTGCAAAATATCTGGTAATTGCGAGGGATTACAATTCGGTAGTTAACTCTTTATTAAAAAGGGAATTTGCCTTTATTGATCAAAAATATATGTCAAGAAAGTATTTTTCACGGTTGATATGGACTCATATAAGACGGGGGCGGAGGGAGCGGAAATTTTATGCAGACCGTGCCGGGGATTTTTTAAAAGTATGGGTGACTTATACCGAAGAAATCTTAAAAGCCCTTAAAAAATTATCACCTGATGATTACCTGGTTGTTAACTACGATTTACTGTTGGAGCATGACCGTACCATTTTTTCTTTTTTAACCGGTAAATGGAAATTCGCTTTAAACTATTTTGATTTTAAGCAAGTTTATAAAGGCAGTTTAATGAGTAAGGCCGATAATATTGAAAGTTTTGTAGACTCTAAAACATTGTTAACAAAGGCAAATTATTTGCAAATCTGCCTGAAGCAATATATGAGAAATGATTACAATTAAACTATTAATTTGCAATTACACGTACTAAAGCATTATACCTGCCTTTATAATAATACCTGAATTTAATAAATACCTTTTGCACCGGGGCCAGTTTACCTGTACGCGCCAAATAACTGAACAATAAAAGTATAAGCATAATTATTTAACTAAACCGGCAAATTTCTGGTAAAACACAGTAGGGCTATTCGCATCTTTAGGGGCGTACTTACCCGCAATAATAGGCACATATATCACCCTTCTGCGGCTGGTTTCGCCGGTTACTGATGATTGTGCCACACGGTGCCACAACCTGCCGTCATGAATGGTGAGGTCGCCGGCTTCGGGTATAATGGCTAGTTCGTTTTCGTCGGCATCATGATCCAAAAAGTATTTCTTTTTAAACAGCATTTGATAAAGGCCCTGTTTGTGCGTACCAGGCAGTATCCTTAAACCACCATTCTCTGGTTTTAATGTGCTTAAATGGATCCCCACGTTAAGCATCGGGTTTAACTTTTGACCATGAAAAATATCACGCAACCCATCAGTATGCCAACCCATTTTGGTAAAGCTGCTATGCTCGCTGTTTACATAGTGGTTTAATACCATACCATCTTTTTCATGGGTGCCAAACCGTGCGTCGGGACCAATAAAATTTAATAAAGTATTAAAGCGCGGATCCTGTATAAACTCTGAAAATACGGGGTGGTGCTGGTTGATAAAAGCAAAACGTTGTACAATGGTTTCGCCGTTCAGGTCTTTGCCATATTTTATAGGCACGCCGTTAACCTTGGCTACGTCATTGTTGATCCATTGGGCTTGAACCTGTTCTGATGCCCTGGTAATCTCTTGAACAGTTTCGGGATTGATGAAGTTTTTAAAGTGGATAAAACCGTGTTCGTTAAAAAAGGTGTGTTGTTCGGCGGTTAAGGTTTCACCTAAAGTGAATTTTTTATATACAGTAATCATGATGAAATTATAAATAATAAAATGATGTAATAAAACTGGCTACGTAATAGCAGGCAGTGTATTAGTAGCGGTATTGAGGGGAAATAAAAAGATCAACAACAACAAACCATTACCTTTTTGGGAAAAGGCATTCGCATGTAACATGCGTTGGTAATATGTGGATGAGTTGTCAATTATTTAATTATATAATGTCTATAGATATACTATACATTACAAATGTAGCAAATGATTTGGAAAAACAAATTATTATGAAAGATATTTTTATTTGCCGGGGTGAGTCGATTGTAAACCAAACGGAATCCTATTTCCGCTTATATAAATCACCGGTAATTTTTTCAATAAGGGCTTTATTAAAATGCCTGCCTGCAGCTGCCGATACTTTATTTAAAAATCCCGGCACAATCTCTGCCTTCTTCGCGAACATACCTTTTAGTCCCAGAGCGGCAACCTCATTGGGTTGCATGTTGAATTTTTCGGCCAGATCTGCCATGGCATCAAGGCCGGCGCGGTGGGCAAAACCGGTATCGGTTGGGCCGGGGCTAAGACAGCTTACCGCTACGGTTGTATCTTTTAGCTCGTACCGCAATGCTCTGCTAAATGATAATACAAACGCTTTGGTCGCCGAGTAAACTGCCAGCGTGGGCACAGCCTGGTAGGCTGCGGTACTGGCTAAATTTAAAATGTAGGCTTGTGGTTGCTGCTTTAATGTATTTATAAAAATGTGTGTCAGTTTTACCAGCGTATTAATATTTAGGTTGATCATGTTGAGTTGTTCATCAATGTCTACGCTATCAAAATTTCCCCACAAACCATAGCCCGCGTTATTAATAAGGACGGATACCTCATAGGAGTTACCGGTGCACCACTGTTTAACCTTTTCAACTGCTTCTGGCGCAGAAAGATCTATGGCCAGCCAGTAAGCCTGTACATTATAAGTGGCGATTATATCCTGCGCCAGCGTTTTAAGGTCATCTTCTGCGCGTGCTACCAGCAAAATGGAATACCCTTTTTTGGCGAGCTGTAAAGCTATGGATCGGCCGATGCCCTTGCTGGCGCCGGTAACTAAAGCATAAGTGTTCATGTAACAATGTAGTTGTAAAAGAAACAAGTGTACAAAATTCTTTGTTGAAATATCTACTAAATTTGTAGACTATTCGTATGTTTGTATCCATATGATTTCATTTGCTGCATATATCATTAACACAATGTACAACGTTAAGTGTTGTAGTGTTAAGTTATTGTAAAGGCGCAAGCATCATGCAGATCAATATTTGTTGAGCCTTTCAGTTTTTTTGAAGGGCTTTTTATTTTAATAAACGTTTTTTGCTCAATCCAACCACTAATTAAATGAAAGCGCAATTACGATGGGTACTGTATAATATAATTATACTACTATCGATACAGTTACCCCTTTATGCCCAGGATACCATCCCGGTTGTTAAGTATGCCTATATACAAAGGGATTCGGCAGTACGCCATACTCAATCCAGTAATCTTATTGCGGTTAACGCCGGAAAAAAAACAGTTGTTAATGCTGATAATACATTAAATGCCGCGGATTTTAATGCGGATAGCTATTTACAACAATTAAGCGATTTGGATAAATACGACAAAAAGCATGATCCCAAGCCTATTGTAAAATTGCTAAATAACGATCAGTTTAAAACAGTTACCAGTGATAAAAAACGGAGTCACAAGTTTTACTATCATTTGGCCAATATATTCACGCGGCTTAAAATGTATCCGCTAGCCATGAAATGTTATTTTAAAACCTTACCGGTTGCGGGCGAAAGTGATGATATTCATTTAACAGATACGGTAACACTAAACTATAGCCAACAAAGCAGCGATCCATCGCCTGTAATGATCTATACACAAGCCGATACCTCACTTGCCGGATTATTGGCAATTAACAACAAAGATCAGCAGATGTTAACGGCTGATACTAATGGGTATATCTACAGCCGCAAAGAAATACAATCAAAGCCCGAACAGGCGTGCAATATCACCGATCCTTTTGATGATGGAAAACAGGCATCGGCCTATGCGCTCATGATCCATATCCAGCAACCGGTATCAGGCAAACGCAAGATATTTATTAAGCTGAACAAAGTTGGGCATACCTTTATAACGCTGATTAAGTATAATACCGACTCTACCTCGGTGTCAAGATCATTCGGATTTTATCCCAAAAAAGATCATTTTTTATCGGCAACGCCGTTGTTCCCGACATCAACATCGGTGTTCAAAGATGATGAGCGGCACAACTGGGACGAAACCATCGGCACGTTCATATCTGAACGGAAGTTTAACAAAATACTGCAGGTGGTAAGGGAGTACGATCAGAAAAAATACAATCTTAATAAAAATAACTGCACCGATTTTGGATTAAACCTGGCCGGTACGGCAGGCATAAAAATTATGGATACTGTGGGTAGCTGGCCTTTGGGCAGGGGTAATAATCCTGCCAGCGCGGGTCAAAGCGTACTGGAGGGTAAGGTATTAAATATGGATAGTAATCGCTCCTTGTTTATTTGCAATGATTTAGATTTGAGACCCTGAGTCTGGTTGTTAAGAAATATAGCCTCACCCTTCCCTCTCCAAAGGAGAGGGAAGGGTGAGGCTAAAGCCCTCTCCTATGGAGCGGATCTAGGTGAGGCTACGTTGTTAAGAAAATGTAAAATGTGCAAATCCCGCATCCGCACATCCGCGCATAATTTTTTATCTTTACCCATCCAAAAGTTTTTAGCATATAATGAGTGAAGATCTGAATCAAAACGATATACCCGCCAATAAAGAAGAAAAGCTACATAATGTTACCTCACTCGACGGGTTATACGAAAACTGGTTTCTTGATTATGCCTCTTACGTAATTCTTGACCGTGCCGTTCCGCATATAAACGATGGTTTAAAACCTGTACAGCGCCGCATATTGCACTCGCTGAAAGAAATGGACGATGGGCGTTTTAATAAAGCGGCCAACGTAATTGGTAATACCATGAAGTATCACCCGCATGGTGATGCCTCTATTGGTGATGCCATGGTACAGATAGGGCAAAAAAACCTGCTGATTGATTGCCAGGGAAACTGGGGAGATCCGGTAACCGGCGACTCGGCCGCAGCGCCGCGTTATATTGAAGCGCGCTTATCTAAATTTGCGTTGGATGTTGTTTTTAATGCTGATACCACCGTTTGGCAGGCCAGTTATGATGGTCGTAATAAAGAACCTATTACCCTGCCCGTAAAATTTCCTTTGCTGCTGGCTCAGGGTGCCGAAGGTATAGCGGTGGGTTTGGCTACCAAAATATTACCGCACAATTTTATTGAGCTGATTGATGCGTCCATCGCTGTAATGAAAGGCGAACGCCCTAATTTACTGCCCGATTTCCCAACAGGCGGCATGGCCGATGCTTCATTATATAATGAGGGACAGCGTGGTGGTAAGGTAAGGGTACGCGCTAAAATTGTAGAGCGCGATAAAAAAACGCTGGCTATTACCGAAATCCCGTTCACTACCACTACCGGTAGTTTGATTGATAGCGTAATATCGGCAAATGATAAGGGTAAGATCAAGATCAAAAAGATTGAAGATAATACCGCCCAGAATGTGGAGATCATTATTCACCTGGCACCCGGTATATCACCCGATGTAACTATCGATGCGCTGTATGCCTTTACTGATTGCGAAGTATCGATATCGCCCAATACCTGCGTTATCCAGGCTGATAAGCCGCGTTTCATGAGCGTAAATGATATGCTTTTTGAAAGCACACATTTTACCCGCGACCTGCTAAAACTGGAACTGGAGATCAAACTGAAGGAATTGATGGAGCGGATTTTCTTTAGTTCGCTGCTCAAAATATTTATACAGGAGGGGATGTACAAACACCCTGACTATGAAAGTTCAGGTAATTTTGAAATGGTACTGGAGGTGTTGAACCGCTTGTTCGAGCCGTTCTTCCCGCAATTTTACCGGGAGATATTGCCTGAGGACTATAAAAAACTGATCGATAAGCCTATGAGCAGCATCACCCGCTTCGATGTTAAAAAAGCGGATGAGCTGATGAAAACGCTCGAGAACGAAATAAAACGGGTAAAACATCACCTGAAACACCTTACCGATTATACCATTGCCTGGTTCGAGAAACTAAAGGAAAAGTATGGTAAAGACCGGGGTCGCAAAACCGAGCTGCGCACTTTTGACAGGGTAGAGGCCACCCAGGTAGCCCTGGCCAACGTAAAACTATATGTTAACCGTGACGATGGTTTTGTAGGATCGGGACTGAAGAAGGACGAGTTTGTGGGCGATTGTTCCGATATCGACGAGATCATTGTTTTCCGTGCCGATGGCCGTTGCATCATCACCAAGGTGCAGGACAAGGTGTTTGTGGGTAAAGAAATTATACACGTAGCCGTATTTAAAAAGAACGACGAGCGCACGGTATATAACATGATCTATAAGGATGGCACGAGTGGTATCAGCTATATCAAACGTTTCTCGGTTGTGGGTGTAACCCGCGATAAGGAATATGACCTTACCAAGGGCAGCAAAGGCACCCGGGTATTGTATTTTACAGCAAACCCTAATGGCGAGGCCGAGGTGGTAAATGTGCAGCTTAAGCCGCATTCAAAGTTAAAGAAGCTGCAGTTTGACGAAGATTTCGCGGTTATAGCTATCAAAGGCCGTGGCTCCATGGGTAATATTATTACCAAGTACCCGGTTAAAAAAATATTGCTGAAAAGCAAAGGTGTATCTACACTGGCCGGCCGCAAGATCTGGTACGATGATATTTTAAAACGTTTGAATGCTGATAGCAGAGGTAAGTACCTGGGCGAGTTTGATGGCGATGATCGCATACTGAATGTATTGAGCAGCGGTGTTTATGAACTCACCAATTTTGATTTGAACAATCACTTTGATGATAAAATGATCCTGATCGAGAAGTTCGACCCTAAAAAGGTTTACTCGGTGATTCACCAGGATGGCAAATCGAAAAACTATTTGGTGAAGCGTTTTATGTTTGAGAATATTGCGCTGGGCAAACAGGTAAGCGTCATCAGCGAAGAGCCAGGATCAAAACTGATAATGATGGCTAAAGAGGCACCGCTGGTAAGTGTGGTACAACTAAAAGGCAAGGAGCAAACCCCTGAAACTATAGAAGTAAACCTGGCTGAGTTGATTGATGTAAAAGGCATGAAGGCAATGGGTAACCGCCTGTCGCAGTTCCCGGTAAAATCGGTGGAACTGATTTCTGATGGCGTTGAAGAACCTGTTGATATAACACCTGAAATCGATCCGGAGGATGAGGGTACAGACAACAATGGCCCTGATGACCAGTTACCCGGCGATGAACCCGAGCCACCGGCAGCGCCAAAACCCCAACCACCTGTTGCACAGGCAAAGGCGGCACCCGCGGTTATAGAGCCGGAGCCGGAAGAAACAGAGAAAGAAGCAACACCGATAGTTGGAGAAACTGTTGAACTTGCCGTAGAGCCGGAACATCCAGAAGAACAATCCAAAGAGGCCCATAAAAAAGTAGATTTTGAGATCACCAATCCTGATGATATTGAGATTGATGATAAGGGGCAGTTAGGCTTGTTTTAATAGACGAGCGCTTAAAAACTCGCGCAGTCGCTCGGTTCCGGCCGAGTGACTGCGACGAAATAACCGACCACGTCATTGCGAGGCACGAAGCAATCTCTATGCTCTACAGAGCAAATAACAAAGTGATGAACTTTTATAATCGGCCTGCCTACGTAGAGATTATTAATGTTGTGTTTGTTTTTATTGGTATTAATGAGCTCCCTCCGGTCGGTTATCTTTGTGCCTCGCAATGACGTATTTGATACAAGACCTGCGCCAAAAAAACCTTGAATCCTGATTTTTTTATGTTTAACCCCTTAAATAATATTACAATTAATAGCAATATTTGTAATATTAAATCCTTGACTATAATGTAGGTATAGTTACCTTATCTTTATTACTATATGAATATGCTTTTTGGCGGCGGAGGTTTCTATTATATACCATTAATATTAACAGCGTTTTGTGTTATACACTGTTTGCGCAGAGGCACGCAGCAAAAATGGCTTTGGATCCTCATATTTTTACCGTTCATTGGCAGTTTAATATATATCTATTCGGAGATACTCACCAATCGGTCTATCATGAGGGTGCCTAAAATTGATGTAGGTGCAGTTTTAAATCCAGGTGGAAAAATTAAAAAGCTGGAAGATGAACTGCGTTTTACCGACACCTTTGCCAATAAAATAAAATTGGCCGATGCTTACCTGGCGGCAGGGTACACTGATAAAGCCGTTGAATTATATACCACTAGTCTTACCGGAGCCTTTGCCGAAAACGAACATGTGTTGGCACAACTGATCGTAGCCTATTTTGAGCAGCAACGCTATGACGAAGTTATCCCCATTGCCAAAAAACTATATAAGCTGCCACAGTTTGCCCGTTCAAAGGGGCATATTTTATATGCTATGTCGCTAGAGTATACGGGGCAAACAGAACAGGCCGAAGCTGAGTTTAAAGCCATGAAAGGCCGCTATTCTTATTTTGAACCCCGTTATCAATATGGTTTGTTTTTGGTGCGAGCCGGCAGAAATAATGACGCTTATCAAATTTTTACAGATATGCTTGACGAGCAACCACACCTAAGCGCCGTGGAGCGAAAAAGCAACCGGGTATGGTTTGCCAGGGCAAAAGACGAATTGAAAAAGCTTCCCGTTAATAAAATGGTTTAAATAAAAAAAGCCTCCCAATGAAAATGAGGGCACTGAAAAAGTCCCCTTAATATTTTAGACTGGAAAAAGGCAGTCAAAAATTCAATTTGACGCTCTGAGAATCGTTTATACGAAACCGAGATATGTCGTTCCCTCCTGTGGGGTAAGGAAA
>JAUCSE010000050.1 GCA_030445275.1 Mucilaginibacter sp. | reverse complement strand
AGGGTGTCATGCTGAGCTCCGTCGAAGCATGGTGGGCAGGCCTCTACGCTCGACCCTTGGACGAAGCTCAGGGTGACAGGCCCTTTTTGGGACATTATTAGTTCGGTATGTCTATTCATGGGCTATTTAAGGGGGTGCGTGAGATTGTGTGGCAGCAGGGGTGTGTTAATAAAGCAGAAGAACACATACCTGCCCCTCCTCGCAAGAGGGGAATTGCACCGCCTCTCGCCTGCGAATACTCTATTATAATATATAACAACAGCGGCGGGACGCCCGGGGAATAGTTGTCACTCGGCAGGAGCCGAGCGACTGCCTAAAAGATAATCTTTTAAGCTATCTCACTTTGAGCGCTATTATAAAAATTAAAGTAACAATGATATGTATTTTAGCAGTTCGATTAGCAATAGTGTTTCGATTGCTCTTGTCTTCTGTACCACTTAAAGCTTCTTGATTAATTGCATATATACTTAATATAAGCAGAGCGGCCTCAACCAGCATCTCCAATGTTTTAATTACCTGATTATTATTTTTCCACATTATGCTATGTAGAACTATCAGATCATTAAAATACGCATTGGCCATGACCAAACACCAAAGCACTATAATTTGATATATGACATTGGAAATACTATATATTGGACGCTTCATTGTTGATCTTATTATTCTTGTACCCTCTTAGTGCAAGTCTGTGCCAATGTTTGGTGTTGTCACCAACATTATCTACGCCTTAATACTCAAAATATCATGTATCGCGTGTTCAGCTTTTTCAAACTGAAACACAAAGCCTGAATCTAACAGACGCTTAGGTACTACCCAACGACTTTTAAGTATCAGCTCGGGCTCGGTACCAATAAGCAAGGCCCCCATATCCAGCAGCCACTCCGGGGCCGGTAGTCCAAATGGTACACCGTAAGATTTGCGGATGGTTTGCATCATATCGGCATTTTTTACAGATATGGGCGCAGTGCAGTTAAATGTGCCTTCCAACTCGGTATGATCAAGCAGCCATTGGGTGCTGCGGGCCACATCGTGCTCATGTACCCAGGCCATATATTGCTCGCCGGTGCCTTGTTTACCACCCATACCTAACCTTGCCAGGTTAAGCAAACGTGGAAAGACACTATCATTACGGCCAAGCACTATACCCATACGCAGGGCTATTTTACGGGTGTTTGGCGTTTCACTTTTCCAGAAAGTATCCTCCCATATGTTGCATACATCTATAGAGAACCCATAGCCAATTTCGCCGGTTTCCTCATCCTGCGGATGGTCTTCGGCATGGCGGTATATGGTAGCAGAGGTTACATTGATCCAAAGTTTTGGAGGGTCGGTCATTTTATGGATCACATGTCCCAGCAATTCGGTAGGCAAAACGCGGGATGTGATGATTTCGGCTTTGTTTTTATCGGTATAGCGACAGTTTACATTTTTTCCGCAAAGGTTTATCAGCATATCGGCATTGGTTAAATGTACTGTCCAGCCGTTTTCACTCTTGCCATCCCAAACCACCGTTCTGATATTACCTTTAGCTGGTGCCTGCTTGCGGGCCAGGATAATCACTTCGGCGGCCTTATCTTTATAATATTTGGCCAGTACCATACCCAGGTAGCCATTGCCGCCGGCGAGCACAATTTTTTTGTATAGTTTCATTAGTTTAGGTTTAATATCAAAGTTAATACAATAATGCGATAAGTAACCCAGGTAATAGTGAGTATCCAACCTAAATTCAACAATTTAGTGCGGCGTATATGCTCCAGCAGCATTAAGCCGGCAACCCCCATAAAACACAAGGTATATGCTTCTGACCCTAATTTAAACCAATGGTTTATTGCCAGCGGAATTAAAAGCAGCAAACTCCCGGCAAAAGAAATGGTCATCATATTACCGAGGTAGGTCCACGCCTGTTTGCGTTCAATGGCGCAGATCACCAGGCCCTGGAAAATGATTTGCCCGCCGCATATCATGTACTCGCGATAGGCATTGCCAAGAGGTACCAGGCCGGTAAGCAAGTGCGCGTAAGCAGTTAATATAAACCCGGTACAAAACCAGGTGAACAACAGGTAGGCTACCCGGTAACGTCTTTTAAAGGTAGGATGATAAGCAAAGTCGGCTTCGATTTTTGATGATGGAATAATAACCCGCCTGTTGTATGATATAAAAGCATAAACCTTACTCATGAGCCATACAAATGGTTTAAATGTAAACAGTGGCGCAAACACTGGCCAGGCGTTACCTATTATTTTAAACAGGCTTTTAATGCCATAGGTTACCTCACCGTTTTTCAGGTTCACCAGGGCAATCTCATTAACAGCCCGCTGACGGTCATAAACCAGACAGCTATTTTCGGCAACATGCTGGTAGGCTACGCGACCATTATTATCCAACATCCCCGTTTTAACAAAAGCTTTGGTGTACATACTGCACATGGGGCATTCTGCATCAAAAAGTACCATATGATCTTTTAACGTTTTCATACTGTTGTTGTTAATGTTTTAACGATTACACAGTACAAATATACAGTTTATTTTAAACTTTCAATAAATACTGAAAATATAATTTAAAATGAATGCCATTTTACCCTATGAAATTCTTCATTCAAAATCATGGTTCGCCTATCTCTCCAAGTACTCTCTTCGTATACGACAAAGAGAATGCGGGGTTGCGGAGCAATTTTTGTGGCTGTATGTGTAGAGCTCTTCTTGTTTACGGGAGAAAGAGAGGGACTTTCTCTCCTCAAAGCGCTGAGGAACGAGGACAGAAAAACAGCCTGTCATCCTGAGCTTGTCGAAGGATCGGGCGGAGAGGCCTGCCCTCCATGCTGAGAGATTGCTTCGTTCCTCGCAATGACGCGCGGAGAGGAGAGTTTCCTTACCCTTTCCGGCGAAGGCGAAGAGGGTGGTCGATCCGCCGGCTGGCGGAGATGGCAGGGGGTGAGTCTTTTACTCACGTACCCTCTGTGAGAGCAATTGCGAAATTTAAATCGCCCCACAAATACCTGGAATGTAATTAAATAAAGAAATCGTGCCGAATTTATTCGGCATCTCACATGCAAAGCTGCAGACAGGCATGTTTTTAAACCTGTTGATGGGATGTTGAAATAAATTCAGCATCCCATATGGTATTAGCATTACCCACAAACACTCAACACTTCCACAGCGAGATTGCCGTGGTTTGCTGCATGGCAAAATAGTTATGATCACCGCAGTAAACACAGGCCGAGCCATCCCAAAAGGTAAAATGTCCGCTTGCATCACTCCACCCGCTTACATCAAATTTTATAATTCCGCGTACGTTCTGAATGGATTGCAGGTCATACTCTCCCCCGTTCTTTCTTTTTAGCACTACCGTTGGTTTGCTGTATTGGTGCCGCAGATAGGTATCAAACTCACTTACCCTGAGGGCGTAGTTCAGCTTATCGCCACCTTTAACGGTGAGCATTCCGTGAAAACTGGATGGTATATCAAAAAGACTTCCGCTGTTGGCATAATTAAAAGCCCTGCTCATCCTGATCACACAGGTATTGGTAAAGTTGGGCGATGCGATGTCGCCTTTTATCAACTCCCTTACTTGTGCTGCACTGTATTGGCTTCCCGGGTAATTGGTTATTAAACTTTGATAAGTAGGTAAAAGCATGATGTTATTTGAGTTTTAAAATAAAGTCCTTCAGCAAATCGCTATAAGCGAATTCTACATTAGGTTCTGTACGGCCCCAACGCACACCTTTGTTATAAAGTTGATGATCCTGCGTGTTGGGTTTAAGAAATATGATCAGATCTTTACCTACAAATTCTTTGTAATTGCCTTCTTCTAAAAAAGCTTCGTATTTAATAGCCGCATTATCTGGCTGATTCCCTTTATAGGCTGTTATCAATTTGGCGCTAACAACGTATACCTCCTGGTTCTTCACGGCGTTAACCACATGAATTTTTGCCACCAGGTCAGATTTCGCATACAGGTCTTTCACTAATGGCTCTGAAAAATGTACGGAATCAGTCTTAACCGGATTGGCATTTACCGACTTAGCGGTATCGCCTGTTGATGAAGATTGGTGATCCGGCCCCTTGCAGGCAGTCAGGAACAATAGAATAACAGGCAGGAATATAAAAGCGCGCATTTGATTGGTTAAATTGTGATTGATATAACATTGACTTTAAAGAAAGGTTTTTGATTGCCGGTCTACCTGGTGCCACAGGAACCCCTAACCATTGATAATGAGCGTTATAAAATTACCCTTACTGTCTATCCAGATAACAGTTGTGGACAATAGTTTCTTTTGTCCTTTGTCTTTTATCCATTTATCTTTTATCCCCAAAATACCTCTTGCAGTTTTAAATTAATCCATTAACTTTGACAAACAAAGTACTTTCAATGGAAGAAAAAGATATTCATGCCGAGATCAGCTCCATCCGCAACCTGATGGAGCGTTCGGCCAAGTTCATTTCGCTTAGCGGCCTCTCAGGCATTATGGCCGGTATTTACGCGCTTATAGGTGCCGGTATAGGCTATAATATTCTCCATAATTCAGATTATGAGAGAAAAAACGTGGTTTCCATAACCGAGCTATTTGTAGTGGCCTTTGCTGTCCTTATTCTTTCTATAGGTACCGGGGTTTGGTTGTCTATCAGAAAAGCTAAAAAAACCGAACAACCCTTTTGGAACACCGGCAGCAAGAGATTGCTGATCAATATGGCTATTCCACTGGTAAGCGGCGGCTTATTTACATTGATACTGATTTATCATGGTCATTATGGCATTGTTGCACCAGCCACGCTTATATTTTACGGACTTTCCTTAGTTGGCGGCAGCCATTATACTTATTCAGATGTAAAAGGATTGGGTATTATGGAGATTTTATTAGGTTTGCTTGCTGCGCTGATACCGGGTTACGGATTAATTTTCTGGGCCATTGGTTTTGGCTTGCTGCATATTATTTATGGCACAGTGATGCACTTTAAATACGATTCGTGAAAATATCGTTAGACCAATTTGATAAAGCATTTGAAAACCGCATACGTCTGCAAATTATGAGCGTATTGGTTGCCAATGAAAGCTATGACTTTAATTCGCTTAAAGAACTGCTTGACCTAACCGACGGTAACCTGGCATCGCATTTAAAGGCACTCGAAAAAGAGGAATACATGCAGGTGCAAAAAAGCTTTATCGGTCGCAAACCCAATACTCGCTATTCCGTAACTGAAAAAGGCCGTGCCGCTTTTAAAAGGCATCTGCAGGCGTTGGAAAATTTAATTAAGCAACAAAAAAAGTAAGGTTTTCAACATCGGTCCCAGCAGGGTCTCTCGCCGTTGTTGGTGTTGTCACCACAGGTGTTCGGAAGAAATAAAAAGTTGTCATTTCGAACGAGGAACGAGGAGAAATGACAGGGAGCAAACAGCTACAATCCTTTTTTATACTTAGCAGTACGGGCATCATTAATTACACCTTTCCAGTTTAAGCCGAAACCAAAATCATAAGTATTGCCCTGTTCATCCACATAACATTTCATATCGAGGGGAACATCTTCAAACTGTTCTTCTACGGTTTTCATATTGGCTGGCATTTGCAGTGGTAGCAATGCCGATGGCTCGCTGTTGCCTGTTAGTATATCTAAGGTGGCCTGCCCCTGAACACCAAAATCAATTACAATAGCATTGGCATCTTTTTCAAATTCAGCAAATATCATCGGGTTAGCTACATCAACAGAAACAATTACCGGCTTACCCTTCATTTTGGCATAGGTGTCAGTAACCATACCCAGATCGGTCACATTAATTGCCGTTACCGATTTCCCTTTGTAAGTACGATTAGTAAACTTTTCTAATGGATCGCCGCCGGCTATGCTCGTTGCTCGGGCGTCATTGGCTGTATAAGGTCCATATTGCAGACTAATGGGCGCATAACCTGTTCCACCATTTTTGGCATCCTGGCTATTATAACCGCCGCCGCTGTTAGGACTGTTGATAAACACCAAAGCATAATCAGCCTCATCAGGATTCTCGGTTACCTTAAAATATTTTTTAACCGTTTCCATATTCACCGGGTACTCCAATGATTCGGGCGTTTCCATACCCAGGAAATTCCGGCCGGCAGGTGTAAATTTCTTGGGTACATATACTGTTTTGTTTTTTTGCAGCGGTAAAACATTACCCTTGTTTTTAAGCATCACGATGGATTTAAGCTGCGCCTGGTACCCCGCATTCATAAAGTCCGGATTACCTACCAGGGTTTTAGATGCTTCGGTATCCAGATAAGGGTTTTCAAATAAGCCTGTCCTGAAAATATTCCGCAGCAACCGTACTGCCGATTGCTCAAACCTTGCCCGCATAAATGCTTCGCCATGTTCCTTAACTCCTATTTGATAAGCCGCCACCACCGGGGCAACCTCATTATTACCACCAAACTGATCAACGCCGGCCATTAAAACTTTATAATGACGCTGGGCCACAGAAAGCCCTTCCACTCCCCACGACTTACCTGACAAAAACTGATCAACAGCGGTTTCATCGCCGGTTACCAGCCAATCGGTACAAACCACACCGTCAAACTTGTATTTTTTTCGCAACAGATCATTGATGATGTACGAGTTGTAGTTATTAGCTACATTCTCTTTATTCTTAGTATCCTGGTTAAAGGAGATGGTATAATACGGCATTACCGAAGCAGCCATACCTGTTTTACCGCTCAGTTTAAATGCCCCTTCGGTAAACGGAATTAAATGCTGCTTAAAGTTATTACCCGGATAAACGGCATACTTGCCATAACCATAATGCGCGTCGCGACCGCCCTCACCGGCACCACCACCGGGCCAGTGTTTTACCATAGCGTTCACGCTGCCGTAGCCCCAGCCATTAGTGATTTCTTTATCGCCCAATGAAGTCTGGAAACCATCAATATAACCGCGGGTCATATCGGCAGATAGTTGCGGATCTTCGCCAAAAGTACCGCTTACCCGTGCCCAGCGTGGATCGGTAGCGATATCAACCTGGGGCGATAAAGCGGTGGCAATACCCAGCGCCCGGTACTCCAAAGCGGCTATATGTCCAAAATTTTCAACCACCTTAGGATCAAAGGTAGCGGCAAAGCCCAATGAGCCGGGCCACATAGAAATAGCGCCACCTGCTCCCGCATTATACTCCGCAGTGGCAACCGTGCCGTGCCGCGGATCAGAGCTGTTGTTATTCGGTATCCCCAGCCCCAGGCCCTCTACAAAAGCCTGCGCCTTGTTATTCCACTGCGCGGCAATCTCCGGACTTTGTACCGATGTTATTAATACGTGCCTTACGTTATCATTAGCCAGAAACTGTTTCTGCTGATCAGACAGCTCATAAGGATTTGCACCGCTTTCGGCAAACTTTTTACCATTATAGGTACCGGTAAACGGGCCTGCAGGAGGTGCAGGTATTGGCTGATGCCTGCTATACAACATTAAACCCGCGATTTGCTCTACGTTCATTTTTGATGCCAGATCCTTCGCTCTCACATCAACCGGTAAGCGCCAGTCTTCGTACTTATCCAGCTTGCCGTTTTTGTTCAGGTCTTTAAAAGCCAGGCCATCAACCGTTAATATTTTTACGCCTGATGTGCTGGCATAGCCTAAATTTTGTCCGCCGGTGTTGGTCACAAAAACAATATCTCCCGATTTTTTCTCGGTCCATTTAGTTTGCGCCATAGCCACTGTTGCCGGCAGCAGGGTTAACATGGCTATAAATTTAAACTGATTAGTCATGACGTTAAATTGGATGGTTTACGTACGATTAGTTTTTTTAAGCCATTGCAACTTAAAGTCGCAATGGCATTATTATGATAGAGGTCTTGGTTCTGGTCTCTTTTCTCTTGATCCTAAAACTTATTTCAGCTTCAATTCGTTGATAGCCTGCTGTGGTACCAACGCTTTATTTACCTTTTCAACGGTAATATCCTTGGCTAGTTTAAATGAAGCAGTTTCTTCAATAACTCTTGATGATGAGCCTACTTTTACTTCGTATTTACCTTCATCAGCTATCCAGGCCTGTCTGTTGGTATAAAACGATGCCAGGTCGGCGGCTTTGATAACAAAGCTTAACGTTTGCGATTCGCCGGGAGCCAGTGAACGGGTTTTAGCGAAGGCTTTTAATTCATCCTCGGGTTTATCCAGATCTTTCTTAGGTGCAGCCAGGTATAATTGTACCACCTCTTTACCGGCAACATCACCTGTATTTTTAACCGTTAGGGTAGCGGTAATGCTGTTTACAAAATTGGCAGAGCTCAATTTCAGGCTGCCGAATTTAAAATTGGTATAGGACAGGCCATAGCCAAACTCATAAGCAGGTTTAACTTTGGCAGCATCATAATAACGGTAGCCAACATAAATCCCTTCTTCATATATCACCTGCTCCGGTTTATCAGCAGGCGTACCTGGGAAATTTTTAGCCGATGGCACATCCTTATAATCTAAAGGAAAAGTTGTGGCTAGTTTACCCGACGGATCAACCTTGCCGCTCAACACATCAGCAATGGCGTTGCCCGCTTCAAGGCCCGGTTGCCAGGCCAGTAAAATACCATCAACCTGATCGCGCCAGCTGTCTACCTCAATTACCCCGCCTATGTTTAATACCACGATTGCTTTTTTACCTTTTGCATGAAAGGCATCAGTTACGGTTTTTATCAGCGCTTTCTCTGCGGTGGTTAAATAATAGTCGTTTTTGAGTTTCCTGTCGGCACCTTCACCGGCATTCCGACCTACGGTGATCAGGGCTACATCGGCACCGGCGGCTTCATCGGCTGCTATCGCGTTTACATCCATTTCAGGGATGGGAGCCGGGTGGTCAAAGAAGTTTTTAGGTTTGGGTTGTTTCAATTTCATATCGGCCAGGTAAGTTTCGTAGTTTTTTGACAGCTTCTCCTGCAGTTTATAACCTGCATTATTCAAACCTTGTATTAATGATATAGTGTAAGCCTTATTTACATCACCACTACCTGTACCGCCAGCAATAATATCATAAGAGGTATTGCCAAATACGGCTATCCGCTTAGTTGCTTTTAGGGGCAAGGCATGATCATCATTTTTAAGCAACACCATACCCTGGGCTGCAGCCTCGCGCGCTACTTTGGCATGGGCAGCCAGATCAGGTTTATCAGAATATTTGTATTTGGTGAACGATGGCGATTTGATAATCACGTTTAATATCCGCTCTACATTAGTATTCAGCTGGGCTATATTTAGCGTACCATTTTTTACCGCTTCAACAATAGCTTTTGATTGCGCTGGACTGCCTGGCATAATCAGATCATTACCGGCTTTCATTTGTGCTACAGCATCGTTACCGCCAAACCAGTCAGTCATTACAAAACCGCGTAAACCCCATTCTTTTTTCAGGATGGTTGATAACAGGTCATTCCGCTGTGATGTATAAGTGCCGTTCAGTTTATTGTAGGATGACATCACCGTCCACGGTTGTGATTTCTTTACGGCGATCTCGAAACCGCGTAAATAGATCTCGCGCAAAGCCCTTTCGCTCACAATGGCATTAACGCCAGTGCGGTTGGTTTCCTGGTTATTGGCTGCGTAATGTTTAATGGATGTACCTACCCCGTTTGATTGTATTCCACGAACAATGGCTGCGGTCATGCTCCCGGCAACCAGTGGATCTTCGGAGTAATATTCAAAATTACGCCCGCCAAGCGGGTTGCGGTGAATATTTAAACCCGGGGCCAGTAATATATCCACCCCATATTCACGCACCTCATTACCAAAGGCTACACCCACCTTGTTAACCAGTTCGGTATCCCAGGTTGATGCCAGCAATGTGGCCACCGGGAAAGCGGTAGCATAATACGTTTTTGATTTATCGCCATTACGGACCGGATCTATCCTTAACCCGGCCGGGCCGTCAGATACGGTTAAGGATGGAATACCCAACCGGGCAATGCCATGCGTGCGACCTGCAGCGCCCGAAACTTTCTCCGGTATATCATATGCATCCGGATCAGAAGGTGGTAATATAAACCCGCCAATATCAATAGGCTCATTCATTTTATCTTTTGATGGGCGCGGCATGCCGGGCATTTTAAAGCCCATACCCACTACTAGTTTTGATTTTTCCTCCAACGTCATGGCAGCTACTATCTGCTTTACATTTTTCGCGTTGAGTTGCAGGGTGGGCTTTTTGCTTTGTGCCTGTACGGTTGACTGGAAACCGCCGCCGGCAGCACACATCAGCGCAAAGGCAACACTTAGGTTGTGACTTATTCTCATATTAAATTAAAAAAGGTTAAGCGTACTATTAGTTTATAAAAGGCTTATTAACAGCAGATAAGATTCATTGTGTCAATACAACACAATAGTATATATTATCTTTTATAATTGCAAACACAATCAAGCAGAAAACTGAATAAATAATGATGAGCCGGGATTTAGATTACCATCGGCTGACAAAACAAAACTTATTTGAATGTTTTTGATTTAGTATTAAAATCGTTAATCTTGAATAAAGAAATACCCTATTGAACCTACAGAACATTACCTGAATAAATTAAAAACTAATCCCGATGTCATTTCGAACGATAGTGAGAAATCTTATACCGGCTACATATTCGCAATGTATGTGTATAAGATTTCTCCTCGTTCCTCGTTCGAAATGACATCTATATCTATATAACTACCTTACATGAACAGAACAAAAGTGGCCATACTCGGCGCAGGTTTTATTACGGATGTCCACATGGAATCGTACTATCGCTTTATCCCTGAGGCCGAAGTGGTTGCCGTATATGCCCGTAACCTTGATAAAGCAAAGGCCTTTGCCCAAAAATATGAGATAGCACAATGGTTTGATGATATCGATAAGCTGATAGCAGAATCAGGCTGCGAAGTGGTGGATATTTGCCTGCCCAATTACCTGCATGCCAGCGCTACCATAAAAGCGGCCAATGCCGGCAAACACATTATTATTGAAAAACCATTGGCCATAACCCTGGAAGAAGCAGACGAAATGATAGCCGTTTGCAAAGCAAACAACGTAAAACTGATGTATGCCGAAGAACTATGCTTCGCCCCTAAATATGAGCGCGCCCGGCAACTGGTAAAAGATGGCGCGGTTGGCGATGTGTTTATGCTGAAACAGGGCGAAAAGCATTCGGGCCCGCATAGCGATTGGTTTTATGATATTAACCTGGCCGGCGGTGGTGTTATTATGGATATGGGCTGCCATGCGCTGGGCTGGTTCAGGTGGATGCTTGATCATGCCAAGGTAGCCAATGTTTATGCTACCATGAGCACGGTATTTCATAAAGACCGCACCAAAGGTGAGGACAACTCGGTTATTATCGTGGAGTTTGAAAACGGGGTGACCGCCGTGGCCGAAAACAGCTGGGCCAAACTTGGCGGTATGGATGATCGTTGCGAAATATATGGCACCGGAGGGGTGATCTACGCCGATCTGTTTATGGGTAACGCGGCGGTAACCTACAGCAGGGAGGGATATGGCTATGCGATGGAAAAAGCAGATACTTCCAAGGGCTGGAGCTTCACTATTTTTGAGGAGGCCTTTAACCAGGGCTACCCGCATGAGCTGAAACACTTTATTGATTGTGTACGAAATGACAAAACACCGCTGGTAACCGGAGAAGATGGCCGGGCGGTATTGGAGATGATCTATGCTGCCTACGCTTCGGCTGGATCGGGTAAAAAGATAAACTTACCATTCACAGCCAAAGTGGTTAAGCCTATTGACTTATGGTTGGGTATGTGATGATTGTGAACAAAGCACGTTGTCATTTCGAACGATAGAGAGAAATCTTATACGGGCTGCATGTCGCAATGTATATTGTATAAGATTCCTCCTCGTTCCTCGTTCGAAATGACAATTGGGATTATTTTTTTATCTTAATTTGTCCTATCACATTACACCAATATAGATAAAATCTATTCAAATAAAAAATAAAATAGTTTAAGTATATAATTCCAAAAGCTATGACCAAAGCTCCGCAAACAACAGAAAATTCAACTTATGATGCTATTGTTATTGGTTCAGGCATCAGCGGTGGATGGGCCGCTAAGGAGCTATGCGAGCAGGGTTTAAAAACGCTGGTTTTGGAGCGCGGCCGCAATGTGGAGCATAATAAGGATTATCCAACCGCCACCATGGATCCATGGCAGTTTAAACACCGGGGCGAAATGATCAAAGCCTTTTTGGACGAGAACCCATTAATCAGTAAAGCCGCAGGCTTTGGTGAAGATACTGCTCATTTTTTCATTAAGGATAAAGACCATCCCTATATACAGGAAAAACCGTTCGACTGGATACGCGGGTACCAGGTTGGCGGCAAATCATTAACCTGGGGGCGTGCCACCCAACGCTGGAGTAAGTATGAGTTTATAAACCCCGAACGCTTTGGTTACGGCATTGCCTGGCCCATTGGTTATGATGATGTAGCGCCCTGGTATTCACATGTAGAAAAATTCATCGGCGTTTGCGGCAATAAAGATGGCATCGAGGCCATGCCTGATGGTGAGTTTTTGCCGCCCTTCGAAATGAACTGTGTGCAGGATGTGATCAGTAAAAAAATAAAAGAAAATTATCCCGATCGCCACCTGGTACACGCGCGTTTTGCTCATTTAACCCGGCCCACTCAACTCCATTTAGATCAGGGGCGTGGCAAATGCCAGGCACGCGATATGTGTATGCGGGGCTGCCCGTTTGGTGGATATTTCAGTTCGGTAAGCTCCACCCTGCCCTGGGCAAAAAGAACCGGCAATTTAACCGTCAGACCATTCTCGGTTGTACATTCCATCATTTATGATGAAAAGCTGGGTAAAGCAACGGGCGTAAAGGTGATTGATACCAATACCAAAGAAGTGATTGAATACAAGGCCCGGATCATTTTTATGAACGCGTCGGCCCTGAATACTAACCTGATCCTGCTTAACTCAACTTCAGAGCGTTTCCCTAGCGGATTGGGGAATGACAATGGCTTATTAGGCAAATATGTTGGCTTTCAAAACTACCGGGCATCGGTAAACGCAAGCATGGATGGTTTCCTGGATAAATATTATTTCGGCCGAAATCCTACAGAGCTTATTCTGGCCAACTATCGTAATCTGCAAAAACAGGAAACCGACTATAAAGGGGGCTTTACTACTTTTATGAGCGCTTACCGGGACCGGCACCCGCGCAAAACGAACACCAATACGATAGGCGGAGCATATAAGGATGCACTTACTGAACCCGGTGGCTGGCAGGTGTACATGTATATACAGGGCGAAACCATCCCCAAGGAAAGCAATCATGTGCGATTGAGCAAGGACCAGAAAGACCAATGGGGCATCCCCCTGTTGATCACCTCCGTGGAGTATGATGATAACGATGAGCGCATGATACAGGATTTTTTAACCCAAAGCGCCGAAATGCTGGAAAAGGCGGGCTGCAAAAACATTGAAAAATTCGAAAACAAGCAAGCCCCGGGATTGGATATTCACGAGATGGGCGGGGTACGTATGGGCAAGAATCCTAAAACATCCTTGTTAAACAAATGGAACCAGCTGCACCTTTGTAAAAATGTATTTGTTACCGATGGCGCCTGCATGACCAGTACAGGTAATCAAAGTCCGTCGATATTGTATATGGCTTTAACGGCCCGGGCAGCTACTTATGCGGTGAGTGAGATAAAGAAAGGGAATTTGTAGGAATGTCTTGCGCCTGTGTTATTGTAAGTATGACAATTCTCATAATTCTCTTTTTGTCATCCTGAGCGATAGCGAAGGATCTATTCGTAGACTTGTATATTGAATAGTAGATTCTTCGCTATCGCTCAGAATGACAAACTATATTTAGCTTGTTTCTCGGTATGACTGCTTATTTTTATACGTTTCTACCTGCCAAACTTCATCCACACCAGATATCCTACCCAGAGCACAATGTTGGAATACACACCGGCCAGCACATCATCCATCATAACACCGGTGCCGCTGGGCAGGGCTTCCATTTTACGGATACCCAAGGGCTTTACAATATCAAAAAAACGGAACAGGATAAGCCCGCCGATCAGGAAGTAAATATTAGTGGGTACAAACAGCACCGCTATCAGCATGCCGGCAACTTCGTCTATCACTACCCGTGAACTGTCTTCACCCCACTCTGGTTCAACCTTATTGCTTACGTATACACCCAGCAGGGTTACCACAATGGCAATGATAAACAGGTACCAGGGATTTTGTAATACCGGGCTTTGCCACAACAGCCAGATAAACCCGCAGGTTACAATGGCCGCATAAGTGCCGCCGCCCTTTAAAAAGCCTATGCCAAATATGGAGGCTATTATTTTATTGATGCTCATTTGTTCAATGGTTCATTTTGTATTTAGCTCCCCTCTTGAGGGGGCGCGTAAGGTGGTGTGGTTGCAGGGGTGTGTTATTCGCTTTGATAAACACCCCCCTCTCAAGAGGGGAATCGCACGGGTTCCTTCACCCAATACCTTTTACCTTTCAGTTATAACCTTTACCCTTATTGTTTATCCAGTACATCCTCTGCTGCTTCGGCTACTTCCGGTTCAATGGTGTGCCTTTTGGGGAAGTTGAATAACAGCGATGTCAATACCGGAATTATAAATATGCCTACCGTAAATACCGAGGTAATTATATCAGCCTTTTCCCCCTCCATAAATTTTGAAAATGGCGCTTCCGGGTAAAAATGCACGTATAATGACGATGATAATTTAATACCCAACACGCCGATCACAATAAAGGCAACGGTTTCTAAAAAGGTAAATTTTTCCATCAGCTTCACAAAAGCCTGGGCTACAAAACGCATGGCGAGTATACCTATAAATACACCGATGTATATTAAAACCACATGATCAGTAAAGGCCACAGCCGCGAAAACGTTATCAATAGAAAAGGCAAGGTCCATCAGCTCAACCAGGGCAACAGTGGCCCAAAAAACGCCAAACACACCCACTGTTGAGCGGTATAGCCAGTTCTTGCTTTTATCAACTTCTTCCTCTTCGCCACCATTATTGGCTTTCTGAATTTTGCCTTTAAAATAATCAAAGCTCAGGTATAGCAGGTACAAACCACCAATGGGTTTTAGCCACCATATTTTTACCAGCCAGGCCGCTAAAAACAAACATACCCCACGCAATACATAAGCGCCGATGATACCATAACGGAGTGCTTTTTTACGCTGATCCTTGGGCAAATCGAGCACCATGGTGGCCAGTACCGCGGCATTATCAACAGAGAGTAAACTCTCAATAACAATTAAATTTAAAATAATGAGTATGCCCGCTTTAATATCAGGGCCTAAAATTGTGTGTAAGAAATCCATATTAACAGGTAAGGAATTAATGTTGAGTTAAATAAACTAAATTAAATCGGTATTCAGCATGCTTTTTAAAATATTGGCTTGTACATCAACATTGCTGATATTTTCGAGGAAATTGATGTCGGATATTTTTTTATAATCGTCGGCCAGCAGGTTTTTAATCTCGGGCTGCATAAATGATTTCATGGCAGCTGCGTTACCTTCCAGCTTATCATTTTTATCTCTCAGCTCGTGGATCAGCTTTTCCTTTTTCGACAGGTTTGTTGAAAAATCAATGTTGGCTATTTTCACCACATCTAAAAACACAAACCGGTTATCTGATGGTGCATATAAAAAATGCCTGTCGGCATCCACAAATTTATATACCTCCACAACCTGGGTGCCCGATTTTAATCCGCAGTAAAACTCTGTTTTAAAATCATACTTACATAAAACCCCCATCAACTTTCGCTGGATAGTGGCGTATTCATCGGTATAAACATCCTTGTCGTTATACGCCGTAAGCTCTTCCAGTAGCTCGGGTGTTATGGTATAAAAAAAGTCGGCGGCAAAGCGTGAACTAAAGGCATTGATATTTTTTGAAAGCGGATTATCGGTTGAATCATCAGACAGTACCTGGAACAGCTTACGTAAGGAAAGATTGATTTTTAATGCCTGCCTTTGTTTTTCGAGATTAAAATTTGCCTCGGTATAAAACGGATCGTTCAATTTTTCGATCATTTCTTTATTGATCTGAATCTCGTCAAACAGCAAACTTACATTGCTTTCGTTGTTCTTCTTGATCTTCCGGAGCAGATCGATCAAACTTTGGGTAAACTGCAAGTGAAACAGATCGAGCTTGTTGATATCAAGCTCAGGGTTGGTTTCAAATAGTTTGTGGATCACCTGGCTGCGCAGATATATTTTGTAAATAACATCGTCACCAAAAAACACAGAAAGCAATTGCAGCTTACTGAGCATTCGGTTCGACTGATTCAAAATATTTAACCTGCTTTCATCCATCAACGGGCAACCTCTAATTTTTGATTAAATGCAAATTTACGAAAATATGGATGATTCTATTATAACGCGTCATTGCGAGGTACGAAGCCATCTCTAAACTATACAGAGTAGACTTATTTAATCTGCCTACGTAGAGATGGCTTCGTACCTCGCAATGACGCGTTGGTTATCAGCCTTAGGGAGCCTGTCACCCTGAGCCTGTCGAAGGGCGTGCGCAGAGGCCCAACCCACCATACTTCGACAGGCTCAGCATGACAGCCTTTTACTTTTACGCGTTAGTCACGGTCTTTTTCAGTTCCACTTCCAGGTTTTGCAGCTCAGAGTTGAGGGTTTTGCGGTTGGCGGTACCTTCTTCATGGATGCGTTTTACTTCGGTAAGGGTTTCAATAAGCGATGCCGTTGTTTTTTTCAGGGTATCTAATGACACCACTGTTTTCTCATTCTCGCGGGCCACGTCGATGCTGTTTTGTTTCAGGAGTTCGGCATTTTTTTGCAGGATAGTATTGGTAGTATCCGAGATCTTTTTCTGCATCTCCACGTTTTCCTTTTGCCTGTTCAAAGCCACAGCAATAGTCAACTGGTTTTTCCAAACCGGGATAGTGGTTGATACGATAGACTGTGCTTTTTCGGCAATGGTGGTATTGTTGCTTTGCACCACGCGTATCTGAGCCAGCGACTGCAACATAATGAAACGCACCACTTTTAAATCGGCCAAACGTTTGTCCAGGCGATTCACAAAATCGCGCATATCGGCAATTTCATAGTCGTTATAGGCCGATGGGTTGGCATCCATCTGGGCCAGCTGCTCGCTCAATTCGTTATACTTTAACTGGCCCGATATGATCAGCTCTTCCATCTGGTGAATGTAGCCTACATTGCTATCAAACATGGTTTGCAAGGAGCTGTTATCTTTAAGTGAGTTAACGCGGCCTGCCTTAATTTTATTGGTGATCTTATCAATGTTGTTAACTACGGTATCATACTTCTGGAATAGCTTTTTGGCATCAACCACCAACTTTTTCATGAAAGGTATGTGCGATATAAATGAGGTGAACGCATTTTGGTTCAATTCATCCACATCAATGTAGTTTAGCTCAGTAAGCAGTTCGTTGATCAGGCCGCCTACCTCTCCGGAGTTGTAGGTACGTACCGATGTTAAAAAGGTGTTGCTATACTTTTCCATCGAACTCTGTACCTCGGTACCGTAATTCAGGATAGAGTTTACATCCTTAGGGTCAAGGGACTTGGCCACCTCGCCGTACTTTTGCACCTCTGTTGGGGTGATATTGGTGAGGTCGACATTGCCTTCCTTATCCACTTTAACCGGTGTAGCAACCGAATTTACGGGTGTTATATCTAAATTAACCGGTGTTATATTTAGTTCGTTATTACCTGGTGCGCTTTCCATAATTTAATTATTGAATACAATTATTGTTTTAAAGGACACCCGGATAACCCATGTTTATATCCCGGTGCCTGTTAATTATTATTATAGCAACTTTTTAGCCTCACCTAAACCCTCTCCAAAGGAGAGGACTTTAACTTCGTTCTTTTGAACCCTCTCCTTTGGAGAGGGCAGGGTGAGGCTAAACTCCTTATAAATAGTTTTGAGCAACCGTTTTAACTGATTCCTCTAATTTCCTGTCTTTGGTAGGTTCGCCAACGGCGTTAAATTTCCATTCGCCATTCTTTTTATAAAACACGCCCATCGCCATGGATACATGACCGGCAAAATCTTTGCTGTGCGCAATATCATAAGAGGCAAATACTTCATTTACTCTTTTTGGTGTACCTTCATAAATGCGGATAGATGCAAATGGAATAGTTCCGAAATCCTGTCCGCGGAAGCTATTGAGTATAAAAGCCACGTAGCTTACAGAACTACCCAGACCGCCAAAATCAACAGATATCACTTCATTATCCAAACCGTCATCACCAGACATATCGCCGGTTAAGTCGTCGCCACTGTGTTTTACGGCACCGTCGTTTGATTTCAGGTGACCGAAGTACACTACGTCAATCAGTTGTTTATTATCATCATATAATGCACAGCTGGCATCCAGATCAACAGCTTCTTTTGTGGTACCAAAACCGAAAAGACCTTTCTTTTCAATAGCTCCCCAGTTTATACCAACGCATACATTGAGTAATTTGCTGCCGTTACTTTTTTCGAGACTTATACGCTGCCCCTTTTGAAGATTGATTGCCATAATGTTTTATTGGTATTTAGTTAAATAATCCTGCAAGCCGCCTTTCATGCCTACACCTACCGCTTCAAATTTCCAGTTGTTATCTTTTTTGTAGATACGACCAAACTCAACGGCTGTTTCTATCGAAAAATCTTCTTCAAGTTCGTATTTTAAAATATCGGCACCGGTAACTGCATCAGCTATCCTGATGAAAGAGTTACGCACCTGGCCAAAATTTTGTTTGCGGGCCTCGGCCTCGTGAATAGTTACCACGATGCATATTTCTGATACCTTAGCATCGGTTTTTGAAAGGTCGACTTTTACTTGCTCATCGTCGCCATCACCATCGCCGGTAAGGTTATCGCCAGTATGTTCAACCGCACCATCAGGCGATTTCAGGTTGTTATAAAAAACAAAATACTCGTCGGCTACAATTTTTTTATTATCGCCCAGTATAAAAACAGAAGCGTCTAAATCAAATGCGCTGCCTGTTGAAGAGCTATTGGTATCCCATCCCAGGCCAATGGTAAATTTAGGAGCATTAATGCTTTCCCGCTGACCTTTTTGCAAGTTAATTGCCATGTTGAATTAATTTATGATTGTTTAAAAATAGGTTTTCTTTTATGAAGTTCAAGTTAAGAATATAGGCCTCAATAGTATGGTAACCATTACCCAGCGCCATATCATACAGCAAGTTTATAAAATCATAGGTTTGATCTTGTATAAAAATGCAAAAACTATCAAAATCGTAATTTAAAATATATTTTACTATGCGGGTATTGATGATAAAATTGCCGCTTTTGATAATACCATCCAGATCAAAAATTGATTTTACCTGGTGATAATTTAAGTGATTCTCAATATTAGGATGGATGTTTTTATTGGTGAGCTCGGCAAAGTAAAGCATAAAAATATCATTACTGAGGCCATAGGCATTCACCATTTTCATGATCATGCGCTCGTGACTGCCGGTAATTTTTATATCATCCAAAAACAGCAGTGTTTTGTCCTGCAAAAAATCCTTATCAATATGAAACGAATCGTTACCAATCAGGTTCATCCTTTGCTCTGCATCCAGCTCGCCATAATCTTCCTTATAGGTGATGGTACGGTGTACTTTGGTTTCCTGCACTACCGGATAGCCGTGCTGTGCCAGCCAGCGGTTAAGCCGGGCAACAAACCAGTTTTTCATGGCAAAGGTAGCCGTTGGTATAAACGAGTACGGGCTTGATATCACCACAATTTGCTGTTTAATTGGGTTTACGGACAAATGCTCCCTGATAAAACCATCGGCCAGGTGCGTGCCAAAATGTTTGGCTACAGCATCATCGCCAAATTTAAAGCGGCTGTAGTCATCCGGGTTAAACCCAAATGCCTGCGCATGATTGATATGGTGCAATGAATATGTAGCGTTCATTAATTGATTAAGCTTAAAATGGATTGGTTGTTTGAGTTGATGAGCAAACTTTTTATGCCTGCTGCATTTGCACCTTCTATATCGGCCTTAGGGTTATCGCCAATATGAATAATACTGTCTAATGTTATCTCTTTTCCTTTATTGATCTGTTTAATGTTTTGGAGCATCAAATTAAAAAAGGCCGGGTTTGGTTTTGACATGCCCACCTCGTCAGAGTACAGCTGAAAATCAAAGTATTGATCCATCTTTAATTCAGCCAGTATCTTTTTTAATATTGCTCCTTTAATAAAGCCGGTGTTACTTAATAAACTAAGCGTACTGCCGCCTTTTTGTTTTAGACGATCCAACACATTAATTGTTACATCATCATATACCAGTGGCATATTGTTCAACACCAGCGCTTCCATATCTGCATATAGCTTATCAGTATCAATTTGCTTCAGATCCAGTTGGTTATCATTGATCAGGCTAATAACCATGAGATGCATTTCGTCTGAATCGATATTTTTCCCGGTGCGCTCATTAACCGCATTGCACATCAAGTCGACCACGCGGAAAGCTTTGGCCACCTCTTCTATACTTTTATTTCCAGGGTTAAAATCGCGGTGAAATATCCGCGTACGCTCCAGTTTATAATCCGGATTAGATTTTATCAGCGTAAGCCAGAGGTCAAAGGAATAGTGGTGGTAATAAGGCATAGGTTCGTTTTAAAAGAGTCAAGAGGTTAGAGTCAAGAATCAAGACAGAAAAATAAAAACCATCCTGTCATCCTGAGCGATAGCGAAGGATCTATTATTAAGCTATACGTATCGGTGAATAGATGCTTCCCTGCGTTCAGCATGACAAGCGGCGATTTTAATTCTTACTTTTCTGTCTTGACTCCTGGTTCTTGATTCTCAATATTGCTTCAATATTTCTAAAAAATTATCGGTGTTGTGCGGTTCGCCAATGGCGCGGAACTTCCAGGTGCCATCCTTGCGATACACTTCGGCAAAGGTCATGGAGCACATACCGTTGTAAGTTGAATCACCAGACAGGCTGAACTTCGCGATCTCCTTGCCATGGTTATCAACAGCGCGAATAAACGCGTTATCCACCATGCCAAAGTGCTGATTATTTTTGCGTCCCTGGTAAATAGCCACAATAAACAATATACGATCGAATTTTGGGTCGAGCGAATCCAGTTTTACGATGATCTGCTCATCATCGCCATCACCTGCACCGGTACGGTTATCGCCGGTAAGCCAAATATGACCCGATGGGTGTTTCATGGAGTTGAAATAGATCACATCACCTTCATATAAACTTACATTATTGCCATTGGGTTTTTGAAAGGTACTGCCCCTATCGGCTACCTTGCCGTTTTTATCCAGCAAAAAAGCGATGGCATCCAGGTCGTACTCCGCCTCTTCGCCACCACCAAATAGCTTGCCCAAAAAACCGCCGCCGCTTTGTTTAACATCCCAGCCTAAACCAATAGTAACAGACGACAGATCAAAACTTTCGCCCTTATCATTTTTACGAAGATCAATAGTTTGACCTTTTACTAAATTTATTGCCATTACTGTATTATTTAATGAGAGCCTCACCTAAATCCTCTCCAAAGAAGAGGACTTTACTCAATATGTTTTACACCCTCTCCTTTGGAGAGGGCCGGGGTGAGGCTTCCCGTTTTATTTTATGATCTGCCCTTTAAAATATTTACTTAAAAAGAATGCCAGATCCTCTTTATAACCTACACCTGATGCCTCAAATTTCCAGGCACCGCTACGACGGTATAAGCGACCAAATTCAATAGCTGTTTCAATCGAAAAATCCTCGCCCAGTTCATACTTGCAAACTTCGCTGCCGGTAAGCTCATCAATAATGCGGATGTACGAATCGCGTACCTGGCCAAAGTTTTGCCTGCGTGGTTGAGCCTCGTGTATGGTAACTACAAAAAGTATTTCCTGTATTTTGGCATCAACCTTAGTCAGATCAACATTGATGGATTCATCATCGCCGCCATCGCTGTTACCGCCCGATGGGTCATCGCCGGTATGATGAACAGATGAATCGGGAGAATCAACATTGTTATAAAAAACGAAAAATTCATCTTCGGGTACAAAGCGGTTAGCATCAATCATAATAGCCGATACATCCAGGTCAAAATCATAACCTGTGCCTTCGTTTGGGTTCCAGCCCAAACCAACCGTCATTCTTGATAATCCAATATCTATTTTTTGCCCCTTGAGTAGGTTAATAGCCATGATAAAAGTATTTTATTAAAAACTCACGTACCACTATAATATTGCGGTACCGTTTTTGTTTTGGTCAATGATCAATAATTTAAAATTAATCTAAGATATATCCTTTTTTAATTACTGCGGATAAAATATAGTAACAAAGATGAGGGGGATTGAGCAAGGAATTAATGGATAAAGGAGCAAGGACAAAAAATTGTCATCCTGAGGAACGAAGGATCTGTTGCTGAACTTGCATAATGTATAATAGATGCTTCACTTCGTTCAGCACGACAAACAAATCTAAGTAGATCCATGCTCTCGATCTTATTCCCTTTTCAAACAAACTATTACTTAACCTGCTTCTTTTCCCGTTTTACGAGCGAAACCGATTTGCTGATGGTTTTACTCTCCACAATTTGTTTAGGGTCTTTTATCTTTTTAAGCGAATTGAGCCAGGCTTCCTGCATCAATTGGGTGATGTAAGCTTTAGGAAAATCATCTGTGCTTTTAACCAGCACATACCGGTATTGATTACCATTGCCTATCAGCAGCTTTTCAGGATCAGCAAGCTCGGCACCCCAGTAAAAACCGAAATGTACGTTATTATTTGTTCTGAAAACGGCTATGGAGCAAAAGCCATGACCCACCTTTTCTGTAGGCGACCAGCCAAAGGCCAGCGCGTTATAATTATCATAGATCAGTTCGTTGGCCTGCGGATACAGCCCCCAAATCAGATCACGCAGCCATAGGGCCTTTTGCTGCACTTCGGCCGGAAACGGGGATAGAAATTTTAAAAGATCGGTTAGTTCTTCTTTCGGCATAGCAGTGTTGGTTGGTCATCAAATTAAAGTTAAACATTAAAAACCTGAATAAATAAAACGCCCCTGCACAGCTTGTGTACAGGGGCGTTATTAGTTAGAGATAAATAATTAATTGATCGTCCACTGGCTGCTATCGGCACCCACACCAATAGTGGTACATTGCGCAAAACCGCTTTGGTTTTCCAGGTTAATGTAGGTTCCCTTCCATTCGCTTTTAATACGTTTAAAGCCGCTTACATCTTCCAGAACCCAGTAGCTGCTGTAAAAACTATTAGGAACATTGGTGCTTTCGGCGTAGCTATACAGATGTTCGATATTGAGGTAATTACCGGTTCCTGCATTTTTGATGCGGGTATGGCCGTTAAATTGCTCCACTACCCATTTAGCATTGGCCGATGTGTTTGATGAGCCATATTTTACCTGTCCGTTATCTTCATATAAATACGTATTCAGCCATTTGTTTTTGATGCTCACGCTGCCTCCTACTGGCGGAGGAGTAGTACCGCCACCGCTAATGGTGTTCATTAAATTTTCGGCATCAACTGGCTGCTGATTTGCGAAATTGGTAAACACCTGGTTCAGTTGCGATTGCACACCCGAGTTACCCTTGTATTGTTTACGCAGCTGATATAACCGGTAAATCTGCTCCAACTCGTGCTGGTGATATTGCACACCCAGCTTTTGCTGCATGGTGGTCAAGAAACCATAACCAAACTCGGCAGTCGGCTCAATCATGGTACCCTCGCCATAATCATTCCAAGTGGCAAACTGGATAATACCTACGCTTGATGCCAAAGCTTTATCCAACATGGTTGCAAATGTCGATGTCCCATTATAAGCAATTTGCCAGGTTGGGCCATCGGCACCTCCGGCAGCATAAAAGGAGTTAAAACCAGGATACACCACACCCACCGAAATAGGAAAGCTGGAAGCCTGAGCGTAGTAGTTATTTACCACCGTTGGATGATCCTGGTATATCCATGGGAATTCGCCACCTGCATTATTTGCCCCTACCTGGCTGGTAAAGCCATACAGCGGAATAACCTTTGGCTTAGGATTTAAACCGGCCAGTATCTGATCCCACTCACCCGATGTATGAAAAGTTATCGGACCAAAGTTTAACACTACCGGGGTGTTATTTACCTTAAGATAGTTACCCTGGTTAAAGTAATTGCTTTGCATGTAAGTAAAATCGCCATGCGCACCGCTGGTTTGTCCGGCATCCCAATTACGGTCCTCTTCCACAATGGCAAACTGTAATCCTACCGCGTTTAATTTTGCTATCAGCGCGTTGGAGTTATTCAGATTATCCGGATAATCATATTGTACCCGCGTACCCGGCCAGTCGATGGTAACGCCATCCACACCTGAGTATTTCATAAGCAATAACTGATACTCAATAATGTCGGCATCGCTTGATGCATAAGGTCCGGTTTGCGGGTAATAATAAGCGGCAATCTGTCTTTTACCATTGGTAATTATATCCGGATTTTGTGTATTCATTTTCCAGTGGTAGCCCCAGGCACCTTTTGATTCGGGTGTTTCAAACCAGGGCATCCAGTGCATAAAGATTTTTTTGGAGGTTGACTTGCTTACCGAGGTTGCGGCAAGCGTTTTGTTTTTGATGGCGGTCGGTCCATCCGGTAAATTTTGATTTACCGCGTTTTTCTTACAACCGCAACAAAGCGCGGCCATAAGCAAACAAAGTGTAAGCTTTTTCATAGTGTTAATTGGTTTAATTGGTTATTGGCAACCGGGCTTTAGGACAGCGTGGTGCCTTATACAAAGGAGAGAAGTATATTGCGTAATATTTAGCAATATCATGATTGATACAGAAAAATATAAATCAATCAAAAAGAATAAATATATTTAAATACCTATAAATCAATATATTATTAAAATATTAAAGATTTATTTTGGTGAAAAAATATAAACCAACAGACTTTTTAGTTTATAAAAAACGTCCTGAAATATATAAGGGCGTTTACTATTTGCAATGTAATTTAACAGATGAATCTTTATAACCCGTCAAAGGCAAATGTTTCTTTAACCAGCGGCTTTCTAGGCAACATACCTGGCCTGATGCTTGTTTGATACACAAACGATGCTATAATAATTGCGGCTTGTTTCAAATCGTCCATTTGCAGGTGGTCATAACTATCCATATTACTGTGATGCGTTCTGGTTTCATAATCAAGAGGGTCCTGTATAAACTGAAACCCGGGTATACCTGCCCAATCAAACGAAAGATGATCTGTTGAGCCTGTGTTTTTTTGCGTAACCGTACTGGCTCCCAGATCATGGAACGGTGCAAACCATTGCTCAAATATAGGTTGTATGGCTGTATTTCCTTGTGCAAATACTCCCCTGATCTTACCCGTTCCATTATCCAGATTAAAGTAGCCTGATACTTTGGCTTGCTCGGGTTTTACAGTACCTTTTTCGATATCCATAAAGTGATTCTTTACATAATTATAGGAACCATAAACACCCTGTTCCTCACCGCCCCATAAAGCAATACGGATGGTACGCTTTGGTTTTAAACCTAATGAGTCAAGCAGACGAACGGCTTCCATTGCTACAATACAACCGGCAGCATTATCTGTTGCCCCGGTAGCCGCCTGCCATGAATCTAAATGACCACCCAACATTACCAGCTGCGATTTTAACTTAGGGTCGGTGCCGGGTATCTCGGCAACAACATTATAACCCTTGGTATCTTCAGTTGATGTTCTGCCGTTGATATTCAACGCAATTTCAACCGGATGGCCCGATTCTATCAGTCTTTTTATTTTCTGGCCATCCTCCAGCGCCATACTCACCGCAGGCAAACTTTCCGGATTGGTTAATTTATATCCACCCCGCGCCTGTACAAAAACGGTTCCATCAATATTTTTACTGCCTGTACTAATAATGGCTATGGCGCCTGATCTTTTGAGCAGTACACTAACCTTATTCAATGTTTTAGATATACCCGTTACATACTGCGCAATCATGTCATGCGAAACCATATGCATGTCTTTCATATCAGCCAGTTCTGCATCTGTTAAGCGTGTTGCCGATGGTTTAAAATTGTCGGTAGTATTTATCGGCTCTCCCGTTACTAAAATAAATTTGCCTTTAAGACCATCAAGGTGCTGACTTAAATAGATGGTATCCCTTGATTGTGCCGGCGTAAGCAGCACCACCGGGGCCTGTTGCAAACCATTAGTACTGGCGCTCCACGGATCGGGGTAAGCCATGATGGGTTGCACATACGGTACTTTCATGATGATGCTGAAATCCAGGAGTTCCCAGTTTTTACCAAACTGGCCCCACGGTTCCAAAGCCGCATTAACCAATCCCCATTTTTTCATTTCCGCAACCGCCCAGTCGGCAGCTCTTTTAAAACCTGGCGATCCGGTAAGCCTTGGTCCCGAAACATCGGTAAGATAATGCGCGATATAAGGTATGTGTGAATCTTTCAACTCCGCGTTCCTGATTTTGCTGAACACCGCGGTATCAACAACTTCCTGCTGTGCAAACAGATTTGTACTGCTTAACAGGCACGCTGCAAATAATAATTTTAAGGTTAGATGCTTCATCGTGATTTAATTTATTGCAACAATGTTTACATTTTATTAAAGCTAAATTATTGCCGGTAGAAATACAAGTAATGTTTGGAAGAAGGGCTGTACTATTGCAAAATCATTACAGGGTCAGAAATACAGGATATGGCAAAATCTTCGTTTGAAATGAAAAGCTGTAAATGATTCTTTTGTACCTTGTAAAAAAGAAAAACCTATGAAATTTTTCATCAATGAACCCGATCAAATTGTAAATGAGGCCATAAACGGATTATTAACTAACCCGAAACTAGCCAAATTAGATAGCTTTCCTGAGGTACGGGTAGTGATCCGTGCAGACTGGGATAAATCAAAAGTAGCCGTAATTTCTGGTGGAGGCTCCGGACACGAACCGGCACATGCGGGCTTTGTAGGTAAGGGTATGCTTACCGCTGCGGTGTGCGGCGATATTTTTGCTTCACCTACGGTTGATGCGGTGCTATCGGCCATTTTAGCCGCAACCGGACCAAAAGGTTGTTTGCTCATTATCAAGAATTATACAGGCGACCGCCTTAACTTTGGCCTGGCAGCCGAGCAGGCCCGCGCCTTAGGGTACGATGTACAAACGGTAACCGTAGATGATGATATTGCTCTTGGAAAAGATGTGAAAAAACGCGGCATTGCCGGTACTTTATTCGTACATAAAATTGCAGGACGATTGGCCGAAGAAGGAAGATCATTAAGCGAGATTGCAGCAATAGCGCAAAAAGTAATAGATAGTACGGCCTCAATAGGGCTTTCGCTCACGGAATGCCGCCACCTTGGGCAGGAACTCACCTCCCGTTTAAATGACCAACAGGCCGAATTAGGACTGGGGATACATGGAGAGCCCGGTATAGAAGTTATTACTTACGACAAGGCTGATAAATTAATGAATTTAGCCATTGAAAAACTCGAAGCAAATTTACCTGACGCAAACGGCCGGTATGCCATGATATTCAATAACATGGGCAGCGTTAGTCCTATTGAGATGAGCTTATTGGTCAACTCGTTCCATAAAACAAAACTAGCCGATAAGATAGACTACATGATAGGCCCCGCGGCCTTAATGTCGTCCATTAACATGAGTGGCTTTTCGGTTTCGATACTCCTGCTCACTAACGAATTTGAAAAGGCATTACTGGCAACTGTCGAACCTTCTGCCTGGCATATACAACCATTTAAAAAGCCTGCCAGCATCAGCAGCCCTAAACTTCCTGAAACCATTCCGTATGAACCATCAGCCAATAGCGCAGTTCAAAAGCTCATTGAAACAGCAGCTCAATTATTAGTTGCTATTGAAAAAGAGATCAATGGCCTGGATGCCAAAGTTGGCGATGGTGATGCAGGTTCTACATTCGCGTTAACCGGTAAACGCCTTTTATCAGTAATTGACAAACTGCCACTAAATGATACCGGGAAGATGCTGCTCACCATCGGCCGTATTCTGGCCCGCGAAGCGGGAGGGTCTAGTGGTGTTCTATTGTCTATCCTGTTTACAGCAGCCGGAAATACCTACTCCAAACAGCCTGATCTGGGGAAAGCTTTATTAGACGGATTACAAAAAGTAAAGGATTATGGCGGTGCACAACAAGGCGACAGAACCATGATTGACGCCTTACAACCTGCGTTTGAAGCATTGGCCAGCAAAGAGTCATTAGCACTTGTTGCACAACAGGCCCGTAAGGGAGCCGATAACACCAAAAATATTATCAACACCAAGTTTGGGCGCTCCTCCTACCTTTCAGAGGCGGTATTAAGAGATGTTCCTGATCCCGGTGCCGAAGTAATTGCAAGAGTTTTTGAGAAAATTGCAACTATGTAGTGAGTTGATAATTTAATTGCATGACTTACGGTCGGCTCATCCCGCCTGATCCGCCAGCCGGCGGACGGCGCCCCTCTCTGCTGCGCAAAAAGGGGTTTGGAAATAAAGTTTGTCATGCTGAACGGAGTGAAGCACCTATTAAACGCATGCATATTCACGAATAGATCCTTCGTTCCTCAGGATGATAATTTCTTTTGTCTTTACCCCATTTTTAAAGCCCCTCTTTCCGCCGCAGGCGAAGAGAGGGGGGGGCCATCCGCCAGCTGGCGGAGATGACCGGGCAAGTTTAATCTCCGACTTTCCTTAGCTTAAAAACAAAGCCCCCTAAATGTTTCCATTTAGAGGGGCTTTTGCTTTCTAGGTAGATGCACACTATGAAAGGTATTAGGTAATTAGGCTGTGTTATGAACTGGTTGCACAAGCTCCTATGATACTTGCTGGAGCTCCTAACAGGTATAAGTAAGTGTTCAGGGCATGAAAACAACCGATGGATTTTATAATTCCGGGATCTAACAGGGAGTTTACCTCAAAGGCCGCAGGTACCTGGGCGTAACCCAGCCACAACAAAGCTTTAGGAACTAAGTCAGGTTCATTATATATCCGGTAACTTTCTGAAATTATGGTATTATAGTAGTTAATAAAATCCTGATCACCGGTGCATGGCGATGCATAGGTATAAATGCTTACAACTCGTTTACTGCTGGTAGCGGCCAAGTGTAGCCCGTATAAGGTTACCAGACTTGCGCCAAGGCTGTGTCCGGCCAGTGTTATTTGAGTATAATTATCCAGGTTAAACACACTCTTAAGCCCTGGATATACGGTTTCGCTCAATGAAATTGCATTATCAGGCGCTCCCGGAACTGAAACTTTAAGACTGTTGTAGAGGTCTAAAAAACCGGCAACCACACGGCCTGAATTTGGTGCAAACGGACAGGGGACTGAATAAAGGTGCAAATCATCCCACCACTCTTTCAAGCCCATTGTTCCGCGGATGGCAATTACTATGCTTGATGGATTTGACAGATCAATAGCTATAAATCCATAATAAACCGTTTTCTTAAAAGGTCCAAAAAAATCAGTCATATGGATATTAAAAAGCAGGCGGTAGCCCTCAGGAAAGTCAGGATATTGATTTTGTGTTGGACTTATTATATTAGGTAAAGCCGTATAAACATCTATAGCCGACTTTACAAAGTATCCGTAATCTAAGGCAGTAGATGGTACGATACCGAATTTTTGATTTTTCATAATTGATAATGTTTGATGATACTGACCGGCGCCAGATTGATCAGCTTAAAAATTTACTTTTCATATGTATTGTTGGTACCACGCAGCTTTCTGACTGGCCGAACAACGCATACCGTTTATTGGCAAAGGCGGTGTACATATAATCCCTGATAAAAGGAGGTATTATATAGGCTAAATAAGCCAGCGGCAGCCACCAGGTATATAAGTTTTTAACAATATGGATCACTGCTTTAGACTGTGTATATACCTTATCATCATGCACAACAACAATACTATTTAAGCGCTGAAGATCAATCTGGTACAATGCAGCCAGATGATGGGCCGAGTTGCTTTGCACTGGCGCAAAAACAAACCTGTTGGCTTTATCATGTGTTATAACATAATTGATATAACGGTTGCAAAAATTACAGACACCATCAAAAAGGATGATATCAAACTTGGTAGTTAAAATAGGTGCCATGGCATTTGATGATTTATAAAGTATAATGCAGGATAAGTGGCCATAAATGCCCAGAAGAAAGAATTCAAGCCCATAATAACGGCAGTAAAGAAGTGGAATGTAAAACCCCATATCAGGAATATTACCGCATAGTTCCACGGTAAAAACAGGCATAGCGGAAACAGGGTTTCCATGATCATTACATTCCAGCATAAAAACACATTAGCTGCCGGATATTTTTGAAGAAAAATGGTGGCCTTTTGCGATCCGTATGTTTTGGTCGAAAACACATCCTTAACAGCTGTTGATGCCCGCCATTCGCTCGAAACTAATTTGGCAATACCAGCCACACAATAAGAAAGGCAGGCTTGTAAACCAATAAACCATAAGCCTAAATCAGCTAATTTTGTACTGGCTACACCCGGAAGATGACATACAACGAGCGTAATAATAATAAGCATATTCATCTGGTCCGATCCATCACTCCCGTAATAGGTAATAAGCGAGCTGATCAATAAACTTAAACCCAACAGGCTAACCAATATCCAGCCTGATACTGACTGTATCGGGAAAAATAACAGTCCGACGAGTAACAGGCATCTTATTGCAAAAAGAACAATCAGGCCCGATTCATTAAATAGCTTAAAAAAGGATTTTAATAATGGTTTCTGATCTTGTTTATCCCACTTTAGTTGCATAACATTCCAGGATAGCAAACCATTGGGGGCAAAAATCTGGATCTTTTTGATGTACTCCAGCGTCGAAATAAATAGCCCGACACTCAGTATCATCAGTATAAGCTGGGTAGTATCTATAAATGAGATCATGGCTAATTTATATTTGGTGAAAAACTGATAGTAAGATTAAGGCCGGCTCTGTTTCTTTATGATAGCCTGATGATTCGGCCAGCATAAACTGCCGGTAAGCATGTTGCGATTGCTGTTTACACTGACTAACCGCATGTAATACAATAAGGTAAGGCATTGAGAACATGAGCAGATTCAGATTGCCGTTTTCGCCTTTATAATAGGGTATACTTGATACCAGGCTTTGTACCACATCTGATAATATTTTTTTGTCGCGTTTCTCAGGATTCCAGAACCACGACCAGAAGGTGCGCTCCTCGGTGATATCCATTTCCTGCCACTCGCTATAGGCTTGCTCAGTTATCTTATCCCTGTAAAGCAGGTGATAATCTCTTTTACCCGGATGGGGTGCAAAAAACGTCCATAAAGGGATTAAACCAAACAGATCTACCTTATACCTGATAAACTCAGAAAATTTTGTATCCTTGAACTGGCACAGTACAGTAAGTAAGAACCAACTGGCCAAAAAAGCTATCACTATAAACTCATAGATAACAGCTGAGTCTAAATTCGCGATCATAATTTTAAAGATTTAGTTAAAAAAGGAGAGCCACCGAAGCGGCCCCCCTACCCTTATTAATTAAACTTTTTGCGAAGCTCGATCAGTTTATCTAATGATAAACCCTCTGCTGCATGACTTGCAAGCGCTTTGCCTGTTTCGTCAGTTGCTGTTTTACCTAAAACGGCAGCCACGGCAACCTGTGTAACAACCGGAGTTGCTTTAACGGTTACTTTTGCTACCTGAACAGTTACTTTTGCTATTGCTGTAATAAAAGCTGCTGAATTTTCAGCTTCAGCTTCTACTGATTTGCCGTCGCTTTTTAATTCTGCGATCAGCGCGTCAAGGGCAGCTAATTCTGCCTGGGTTAAACTTAACTTTGCCATTTTCTTGTTGTTTTTAATAGATGTAAATAATTTGGTTGATGTGTGCCTTGTTTTTTGAAGCTTCATTGCACAACATAAAGTACGGGAGTAAGCGCGCGTTTCACCACAGTATAAATACGCATTCGGCATATCAGGTATTTCCACGCAACATTGAGGAACAAAATACATTTACCTGTATTTCAATAAGTTAAAACAGGCTTGATTTTACGCAGCATTAGGCGTAAAACGGAGAGTATAAAGAGTAAAGGTATTTTTTCGGAGGACGGATAAAAGGCTAAAAACGAGCTATTTTATCGCAAAAACAAGTCATCAATATGGTTATAACTGCTTAGAAGCGATGCTACCTTTATGTCATTTCGAACGCAGTGAGAAATCTTATGCTTTATCAAAGTTTACGCAGCAGGAACAAGGTATAAGATTTCTCCTCGTTCCGCGTCGAAATGACATTGCGTTTTTTTTACCATCTACTGGGATATAATTTCAATCGCAAAAAGCATTGCTATAATTATATCACGCCATTTTTAACGGCGAACATTACCAGGCCGGCTGTATTACGAACACCTACTTTTTCAATGATGCGCTGCCTGATGCCCTCGACAGAGCGGGGACTTAAAAAAAGTTCGGAGCCAATTTCGGTAGCCGTTTTTTCGTTGCAGATCATTTTTAAGACATCCAATTCGCGTTCAGAAAATTCAACGTTCTGATTAAATGATGGTTTAACATTGCCTTTTATAACAAGCTTTTTTAACAAAGCCTTATTTACAATATCATTAAAGTAGTACCCATCTTCATGAACCGAATAAATAGCCTTCCTGATCTCCTTCGGATCGGCATTTTTCAACAGATATCCGTTAGCGCCATTCTCCATTAAATGGATGATAAACTTAGCCTCGTCATACATGGTTACCACCAATATTTTAATGTCCGGATACTTTGCTCTGACCAGCCTGGTAGCTTCCATACCATCCATAACCGGCATCTTCAAATCCATTAAAATAACATCAGGACGCTCTTCTTTTTCAAGCTCCTGCAATAACTCTTCACCATTCGATACCTCAAGCATTACTTCCAGGTTTTTATCCCGGTTAAGTCCTACTTTTAATCCATCTCTGAATATGGCATAATCATCAGCTATGGCTACTTTTATTTTTGGCATTATTATTTAAGTTGGGGGCATAAAAATAATTAAACTTTTATGAAAATAAATAATAATCAATAATGAACAAGATGCTTAAAAAGCAAAAATATGATAATGATAAATAAAAGCCCCCTCTTACTCTTTATATTACGATTGTCAAAAAATAAAGGCCTTAATCCCCCTAATCTATTGGAACATAGATATCAATAGAATATCCGCTCTTATGATATGTAAATTTAAGATTGGCTTTTAGCAAAATGACCCTGTTTTGAATGTTCTTTAAGCCCAGTCCATCTTTTTTAAACCTTAACTCTTCAAACTGTGATTGCGTAAGCCCATTGCCATTGTGCGAAATAGTAAACATTAGCGCTTTACTTAAATAAACAGACTTTATATGGATTTGACTTGCCTTACCATGTTTAATGATGTTATTAATAAACTCCTGGATAATGCGATAAATACTGATATCATTTTGCACTGCCTGGGTATTGTAGCTGCCGTCAAGATCAACATTTACCTTAACAATACTTTCATGGCCTATTTTGCTGCAAAAATGTTCAATGGCTTCGTTTAAACCAAACTCCTGCAGTATGCTGGAATGTAAACTATGCGAAATACCCCGTACTTTATGAATGCCCTCGTCAAGCAGAGCCTTCCCTTTTTGATACAACCGCTGGCTTGCCTCATCACAATCCTCAATTCTGATACTGTAAAAATGCAGGCTTGATGATGCCAATATAGCCCCCACTTCGTCATGCAGCTCTTCGGCAATGCGGTGCCGCTCAATCTCCTCACTCCTTACTGCAGCTTCTATTAATTGGTTTTTCTGAATATCATGCAGGGCTCGCAGTTCATTCTGATACTGTAGCTTTTTACGTTGCGTAAATATAAAAATGAGCAGCAGGCTTATAAAAAGCATGAGCATGGCGGCAATGCCCACCACCAGCAAAAGCCGGATATCATCACTCCCTTGATTCATAAAAGCCTTTGGCTATAAACAGATTAAAAACAATATAGGATATGTTATGGACTTTCCACGAAATAATGGCAAAATTTTGCAGACGTAAAGTGAGTTCGTTGTGTAAAAGAAAAATAAAAAAACTAATGGTAACAAAGATACCCAGGCCGGTAACTATCCAAAAATCGGCACTAAATATGTTAGCATCTAAATCATCATTAATTTTGAACAGGTAGTATTGTAGGGTATAAAACAACAGCAAAATGGCTTCGACAGACAGCAGGCGACTGCTTAAATTCCAATAATCAAAAAAGCGCTCATAAAAACTAAAGTTCACCAGTATAAAAGCGATAAAACAAAAAGGGATGATCTTTTTTACAGTTACCAAAAAAGACTGGTGCAACCTGATAAAAAATGCGCTGAATAAAAAGAAACGGATTACCGAATGCAGGTTATACAGCCAGTTATTGGAGTTATAAGCAGAGGGTAAACTAGTTCTGAATTTCCAGATCACGTCTATAGCCAGATTAATAACAAAGGCTATCCAAACATAAAAAACAACCGGCTTCATTACAGCCGGCTGTTTCTTTTTGTATAATAGTATAAATATAGGGATTAGTAAAGCCCAAACTTCTGACCAATCAATAATGAACTGAAATACTTTAAACATGTTGGAAAGTCAGGTTAATTAACCATTAATAGTAGCGGGCGGGGAAGGATCGGTATTAATGCTACCAGGATCGCCTAGTTGTACATCGCCGGTATCTGTCCGTTTAAATCGTTTTATATCATAATAAACATGTCCCCCAGTAACATTTGGAATAAATACCAGGTAGTCTGGCTTGTCGCCGTTAGGATCAGGAGTATTAATTAACAACAATATATTGGCCTTAGAAATAATGTTGTTACTCATGATGATGGGGCCGCTTAATTCCAAAGCATTGTAGTTATAAACATCTAAAGTGTCAAAATAGCTGGTATACGCATTTGTTGGCGGCGGCGTGTATCCATAAGCTATTAGTTGCAGCGGTTTGCTTTCGCTAGTCGAATTCGGGAAAAAATAACAAAATACAAAACGATCAATATCCGGAAAATTATTAATTAATGCCTGGATAGCGCTTACCTCGTATTTCAGCCAGTAAAATTTTTGAGTTTGAATTTCTTTCATGGTGTTTAGTTTATAAAACAAATGTATGCAGTTACAACAAAACTGCTAAGCGTACAAATACCCATATTTTTTATACCGTATTTCTACGTTGCATAGGTACATGTTGTTTTGCCTTTATTGATGATATAGTTTTATCTGATGCTGGGAATTGTCGCAAACAGCCCTCTTTTTGTCGGGTTCATGGTACTATTGCTAACCATATAGCCTGTATCTTTATTTATCAATTTAAAACAATTATGGCAACAGATATTAGCGCTGCATTAGAAAGCACCAGGCATATGCTACTACAAACCGTTTCCGACTTTCCGCAGGAACAATTTAACACCGTGCCTTTTAAAGATAGCTGGACCGCCGGGCAGGTGGCCGAGCATATTGTAAAATTTTCATCAGGCGGTGCAGAGATATTAAACAGTACCGGTACGGATACCAAACGCGATCCGGCCGAAAAGATAGGCCCTTTGGGCGATCTTTTCCTAAACTTTGATATCAAGATGATCGCTCCCGATTTCATAAGGCCATCTGATGGCCCGCATGAAAAAGATATTATTTCGGGTTTGCTGGATAACGCTTATACCCCTATGATCACGCTGTCAAAAACCAAGGACCTGACATTGACCTATACCGACTTTGACCTGCCGCAATTTGGCACCCTAACCCGCATGGAGTGGTTGTATTTTATACTTTTTCATACACAAAGGCATATCTGGCAGCTAAAGAATATCAGGGGGTGGCTGGAGGGGTAATGGTTGCCGTAGTTTGCAATTATGGATAGCTGATTATACCAATATAAATCATCAAAACATGAAAACTATATTTGATAAAACAACAAGAGATGAATTGATCGGCAGGATTAATTCGCTTAATGAAAATAGCACTGCTCAATGGGGCAAAATGAATATATATCAAATGCTGAAGCATTGCAGATTGTGGGAAGAAATGGCATTAGGTAAAATAATATGTAAACGATCGTTCATCGGTCGTTTGTTTGGTAAAATGGCTTTGAAAAGTGTTTCAAAAGACGATACCCCCATGATGCGGAATGCCCCCTCAAGTCCGGAACTTATAGTAAGGGAAACTAGTGGTGGCATTACATCTGAAAGAGCAAAATGGATTGCCTTAATTGAGGAACATGCTCATTTTTCAAACCCCGACTTTGTACATCCTTTTTTTGGAAGGATGACAAAAGAACAGTTTGGATATCATGCCTATAAACATAATGATCATCACCTTAGGCAATTTAATAGATAAGTGATTTAAATACTTCAATCATAAACCTAAAAACATGAAAACCATATTTGAAAAAGCTACAAGAGATATATTGATTGACAGGATCAATTCGCTTAATGAAAATAATATAGCCCAATGGGGCAAAATGAACATTTACCAAATGCTGAAACATTGTACGGTGTATGAAGAAATGATGTTAGGCAAACACCAATATAAACGATCATTTATAGGGCGTTTGTTTGGCAAAATGGCATTGAAGGAATTTTTAAAGGACGAAAGCCCTTTAAAGCGCAGCATGCCCACACTCACCGAACTCACAATAAAAGAAACCGCTGGCAACATAGTATCCGAAAAAAAGAAATGGATCAGCTTACTTGAAGAATACCCACACTCATCAAACCCCGGCATCGTACACGCCTTTCTAGGAAAACTAACCAAAGAGCAAATTGGAGTTTTAGTTTACAAACATACCGATCACCACCTCAGGCAGTTTAATGGTTAGGCTTTTGTTATACTAATTAAAATAAAAAATTGAAAAATAATTTGCGCAACCAATTAGTTGCGTGTATATTTGCAATCAATCGGTTGCAAATTATCGTAAAATGAGAAGAGATGTATTTCAGGCCATCGCCGACCCTACCCGCAGGGCTATCTTAAGTTTATTAGCCCTGCACGCTATGACCCCAAACGCCATTGCCGAACATTTTGACAGCAGCAGGCAGGCCATATCTAAACACATAAAAATATTAACCGAGTGCCAGTTGGTTAACCAGCAACAAAACGGCCGCGAGATACATTACCATTTTAATCCACAGCAAATGAAAGAGGTAGATATATGGCTCGAACAATTCCGCACGCAATGGAATACCCGCTTTAACCAGCTGGACGAATTTTTGAAAAACCAAAAAAATAAATAGTTATGACAAAAAGAGAAACCGCGTTTTCAAAAGATACGGAAAACAAAAAACTAACTGTAGTAAGAACATTTGACGCTCCGTTAGAACAGGTATGGAAAGCCTGGACCACGAGTGAGATACTGGATGTTTGGTGGGCCCCAAAACCCTACAAGGCCCAAACAAAATCAATGGATTTTAGCGAAGGTGGCCGATGGTTATACCTTATGGCAGGCCCCACAGGCGACGGCACTTGGTGCAGGGTAGATTTCAATACCATTATACCCCACAAAAGCATCACCACCGCCGTTATGTTTTGCGATGAGGATGGCAATAAAAACCTGGATTTCCCTGTAATGTACTGGAAAAAAGAGTTTAGCCAGGCAGGTGACACCACTACAGTAAACATCGAAATTACTTTTGACAAAATTGCCGATATGGAAGCGATCATTCAAATGGGCTTCCAGGAAGGTTTCACAGCCGGTCTTGGTAACCTTGATGAGTACCTCGAGAGCCACTAAGTTATTCTTGTGATATATTTAAGCGTCCATGCTTCCATTAAGTTTAATGGTATAAGCGTGGACACTTTTTGTTTATTGAATTGATAGCTGTTTAATAATAAGTATTAAAATATTAAATATTATGCTTATACTAGATTTATAAACCTACCCACTACTTTTATGGAACCGGCAATTTTACAACCAATTAAAACTAATCAGCGCACCGCTATTGTGGATATTTTACGGGGATGGGCTATCCTGGGCGTTGTTATTGGTAATTATACCGATTTTTCTGATAAGGGTCATCCTATAAATCACGCATCCAATTTAGTATCAACCATATTAATGCAAATTGACAAGTACTTTTTTGCCGCAAAATCATGGACCCTGCTTAGTATATTATTTGGCTATGGCTTTGCCATTTTAATGAATAATGTTGCAGCAAAAGGCAAAAATCCCGTTTTATTTTTTTGCAACCGTATGTTTTGGCTTTTTGTGCTGGCTTTTATAAACTCCGCTTTCTGGTTTGGCGATATTTTAAAAGATTATGCTTTTTTAGGCCTGATACTATTGTTGTTTCACGGACGCTCTGCTAAACTATCATTCAGGGTAGCTATTGTACTGTTACTGATGGTGCCTTTTGTGGGTGCATACGTGGCACAGGTGATGCCATACGATTATGAAAAAAGCTTTAATACATTATTACCCCTTTATTACAGCCACAACTGGATAGATATTTTTATAATGAACCTTAAAGGGACGTACGTTACAGAAATGATCAATCCGCAATATGCCATACCTGTGCATATAATTATGTTTGGTTGCATGCTGCTGGGTTTTACTGCCCAGCGTATTGATTTTTTCAACCGCTTGCCCGAATTTAAAAAACAGTTGAAAATTGCTTTTTGGACATTCCTGATAGCCGCCATTATATTAAACGTGGTATTTATTATCGCCGATAATATGCATGCAGTATTCTTAAAATATATCCGGTTTCGCAGTTGGGCGGTTTTGAGCACCATGCTGGCCATTTTAGCAGGCATATGCTGGTTATATATAAATGGAAAGCTTAGATACTTTCTTAATGGCTTGCAGGCAATGGGCAAAATGACGCTAACCAATTACATGGCGCAAGGCATACTGGCCACACTTATATTTTTAAATGTTGGCCTCGGTATATTCAATACACAGCCTTACTGGTTTTATGTACTGATTGCCGTGTTGGTGTTCACCATCCAGATATTTATCAGCAAATGGTGGTTAACCTACTATAATTACGGCCCCATGGAATGGATATGGCGGCAATTGAGTTATGGCAAGCGGCTCCCTATTAAAAAGCAAAAAGAGGCTGGTAAAGATTGATGAAGCGACTCTGCCTATCGGGATTGCCATGCTATCGCCTGCAATGACGCGTTTTGGTGGTTGTCATGCTGAGCCCCGTCGAAGCATGGTGGGCAGGCCCCTACACGCGATACTTCGACGGGGCTCAGCATGACAGCCCCCCCTTTCTGCACAGTTCGCGATTGCCTCGTTCCTCGCAATGACATCGTTTTTAATCCTTACCTACTATCCAAACTTTTCATAAACGAAATAATATCGCGACTTTCTTTTGCCGTAAGATTAAGCTTATCAGGGGGCAAAGTTTGGTTATCAATCTTTATCCCAAGACCGATCCCGCCACCTTTGTTATAAAAATCCATCACCTGCTCCAGGGTAGTGAAAACACCATTGTGCATATAGGGTGCAGTGCGCGATGCATTACGTACGGTGCTTACTTTAAAGGCATGACTAAACGATGGTGTTTGCACCGTGTTAAACCTGCCCAGATCATCATCAATAACCTTTGCCAATGCAGACCGCGGAACGCCGATCACCTCGCTCTCCGTTTTCACAAACCGTGGCGGAAATGTGCCGTTAAACAGGGGCATATAATGACAGGTACCACATTTTGCCTTCCCCATAAACAGGTTAAACCCGTTGATCTCTTCCTGATTCATAGCAGCCTTATTGCCCCGCATATAGGCATCAAACCGACTGTTTAACGCGGTAAGACTGCGTACATAAGAACCAATCGCATTCATCACCTCCAGCGTATCAATGCTTGTCCGGTTTTTATTGGGATAGGTAGTGGTAAATAGTTGCCGGTAGGTTTTATTTTGCCATAATCGTTTGGCGGCAACGGTCATGGAGCCGTGCATTTCCTCCTTACTTCCTACCACGTTACCGGCCTGATCTTCCAGCGTATTCACCCGCAGATCATAAAATTGCGATGGCTGTAGGGCCGCGTTTAATAAGGTAGGTGTATTTCTTTTAAGCTGTTGCTTACTGCCCAGCGCGTTGTTTTTATCCAATCCATCGGTGAAAGCTTTTTCGGGTTGATGACATGATTGGCAGCTTCTTGTTCCGGTACCCGATAACTCGGCATCTGAGAACAGCATTTTACCCAGTTCCACTTTTTCACGTGTTGAACTTGAGGAGGCATCCGGAGCGTATGCATTTACATCAAAGGCATCCGGATCAAAAAGGGTTTCGGCATCCTGGCGCAATAACCGGTTGTACCTGATGATGTGAATTTTCAAATGCTGCTCTAATCGGGTAATGCTCCTGGTAATCGGGTTGCCATATTGGGTAATAAACTGGGCCCTGTTAAACGCGTTAAAGTTGGTATTACTTTTCAGATAATTAACAGCCCCCGAAAGTTGCAGCATTAAATTTTTTGATTCCTGATCTTCGCTTCCATAATACACCAGCACGCTTTTCACATTTTCAAGACTTTCGGCGCTCTCCGCCATGCTTTTTTGTGTAAGCGGATCATCAAAGCCGGCAATGCCGAGGGTTAATATCCTGAACACTTCCAGCTTGGTGGCATCAAATACCTGCCAGTCAAAAACATCAATATTACTAAAGTAGGTTTTATACTTTTTACAGCCCGCTTGTAGTATCTTAAGCTGTTGCATCAGCTCCTTTTTCTTACTGGCATCATACTTCGGGAACAGAAAACCCTCAATTACCTGCAGCCCGGCCGGTTCAAATACTTTTCCGCTCCCCAACTCTATCTCCGGTACCGGCGCGCCATTCATAACCCTTACGGTAGCAGCATCAAAATACTCTGCTGCCCATTCAAACTTTTTATACTTAAGACGGGCCTGTAAAAATAGTTGCTGTAACTGTTTTTCATCAGGCGAACCGCTTTCTGCTACTACCTGAAACTTATCCTTCAAAAAAACAGAAAAATCACTGACCTGTGATAGCAGCGTTTGTGCAATTGCTTTTTCAGGCGTTAGTTTTTCTGCTCCGCAAGAAAAAAGTGTATAACCTGCAATAGAAGTTAATATGATGAGTATACAAAAAGCTTTCTTCATTTAAAATAATGGCTATTGATGCAATATTATATGCAAAAATCCAGCCCGGTTAAAAAAGTACCAGGGACAGTTTATTAAACTGTCCCTGGTGATTCTATATAATATTTATTGATTGTCTTATTTTAACAGCTGATCTTAAAAAGTAAATGCGTTCAACATCGGGTTCGCGTTCTTATCACGATCGTTAAGCGGTTGTAAGCCCCATCTTTTTTCGATGAACGCCAGGATACTTATGGTTTCATACTGGGTATGATCAACATATGCTTGTTTTGCAAACGGTGATATGATAAGGGTAGGCACGCGGGTACCAGGTCCCCATTTTTTATCAATAACCGGTGGGGCCACATGATCCCAGAAACCACCGTTTTCATCATAAGTAATAATAATTACCGCGTCTTTTCCATTAGGGCCGTTAAGTACATCGTTTATTAAATCAACGGTATGGGTTTCTCCATCAACTACGGTAGAATAACCCGGATGCTCATTAAAATCGCCCAAAGGTTTTACAAAGGATACGCTTGGTAAAGTACCCGCTTTAGCAGCGGCAATAAATACGGTTTCGTCTTTCAGGTGATCTTTTTTTAACTGCGTTCCGTCGGCATAGTTTTTAAAGAAAGCGAATGGCTGATGATGAAACTGGAAGTTAGCATCAGGCTTTCCAGCCAAAGCATTATCCCAACCACCTGAATACCAAGCCCATGATACGCTCTTGTCATTTAAGCGGTCGCCAATAGTAGGCAGCGTTTGATTAGGAACTAAGGTTGCCGCCGCTGCGCTTGCCGGGTGAGGTGCGTTCACGGTATAACTTGTATTTACCACATAACCATCAGGGGTAACAGCACCATCGGTGATCACATTGCCAGAGCCATCTAATTTGGCAACCATACTGGCCGGCGCATTAGGAAATACCGGGCTTGCAGCGGCAATAAGCCATTGATGGTTTAAAAACGAACCACCAAACGCGCTATGGAAAAAGTTATCGCACAGGGTATATTTTTGAGCCATACCCAGTAATGGTAATAAGCTGGTTTTGTAATAGCCCATAGCCAAACCTGCCGAAGTATTATATAAGGCAAACTTATCCATCTTTCCATCGTCAATCTGCATTTGTTCCTGGTAATAGCGGTGCAGTACATCCGGTGTTTCATGATCAGATGGGATATACTGGTCAATATTAAAATAGGTATTGGGCAAATTGGTAGGGAAAGCGCTGGTACCCGAAATTGGAGGCAGGTAAGTATAAGCTTTACCTGTTGCATCAACCTGGATGGTATTGGCCGTTGTTGCTGATGATAAACCATTAGCGCCTGTAAACTGGCCATAAAGGTTATCAAAACTATGATTCTCTAAATAGATAACCACCACATGGTTTACCTTATTAATTCCAGGATCAGTGGTTGGGTTGTTTTTATTTTTGCAACCGGTAAAGGCCGTGCTGCAAAGCAAAATACCTGTAGCATGTACCATTAATATACCTGTTCGTAAATAGTGAAAATTGCTTTTCATAAGGAGCTAAAGGTTTTTATTTGTTTGAGTTTTTCAGGTACAAAAAACAACCTTAGGCATAAACATAGCATTAGCTTAAGATAATCATTGTGTTAAGCGGCGGCAAATTCCGTAACAACAAGATTACAAATGGCTATAAAATTATCAGATAAAAGTTTACCAAAGTGTAGCCATTTTAAACACAATACCTAATCCGGGTATATTTTGTAACACAGCAACCGTAGGAAATGGGCATTTACCATTAAAGGCCGATGTTCATTATTAAAGCATTGATCTGCCTTTCATTCCATCAGGCATAATTATCACTTTAATATACATAAAATCAGTGTATAACAAACTACTCATCACATTTATAAATAATTCGCAATCGATTGCAAAAAAATCATTAATGAGCCAAATATTAATCAATTATTTGTCTTTTATTAATACGTAACTCTTGTTTTGCAGGTAATTATAAACCGGAAACAACTACTAATATCCCCCACTGATAATTAGTTAGTGTATCCATTAACCTAATAAACCATGTATCATTATTACCCTTCCCCCCCGTAGGTATGCCGCCGCATTACACCTACTACTTACCCTAACCGGGTAACCAACCAATTTAAACTTAATCATTAACGAGAAACAGTATGAAAAAACTTAAATACTTATTTATAATATGCTTTCTTTTCCCGCTTAGTTTGTTAGCCCAGCAAACCAGCACTGGCGGAAAAGTAATTGATTTTACCGATGGGTCGGCACTTCCGGGGGTAAGTGTAAAGATCAAAGGTACAACTACAGGTACCGTTACCGATAAGGACGGAAAATTCCGGCTCAATATTGCAGGGCCTGATACATACCTGCAGCTATCCTATCTGGGCTATGTAGCACAGGAAATACAGGTTAAAGACCTGAAAGATGGCATTATTGCACTAAAAAGCACCAACAAGAGTCTGGAGGAGGTTGTGGTTGTGGGTTATGGAACCCAGAAAAGGGCAAACCTAAGCTCCGCGGTATCAACCGTGAGCAATAAGGAGCTTATCGCTACCAAAAACGAAAACGTTTATAACATGCTTTCAGGCAAAATACCGGGTCTTGCTATACAGCAACGAAGCAGTGAGCCAGGCGGCTTTGATGCCAAAATTGATTTACGTGGTTTTGGGCAGCCGCTCATTGTGATTGATGGTGTTCCCGGCGGCGATCTTTCCCGTCTGGATCCTAACGAAATTGATAATATCTCTGTTGTAAAAGATGCTTCGGCAGCGGTTTATGGGGTTCGCGCGGCCAACGGGGTAATCATTGTTACTACCAAAAAGGGTGGAAAAAGCAAAAACGGGAAATTTAATTTCAGCTATTCGGTTAATAATGCCTGGCAACAATTCCTGAACGTGCCAAATAGTGTTGGCGCGCTTGATTACATGATGCTTAAAAACGAACAGCAAAAGCGCGATTTTAACAGCAATTATTTTACACAATCGGCCCCCGCGTTTTCGGCAGCTGATATGAAACCATACCAGGACGGCACACTTAAAACCTCAAACTGGGGCGATGAGGTTTTTAACAAAACGGCCTCACAAATTCAGCATAACTTAAGCATGAATGGCGGTAATGACAAGGTTGATTACTTTTTCAACTTTGGTTATCAGAAACAGGACGGCCTTTACAAAAGCGGCGACTTAAATTATGACAAATATAATTTCCGCTCCAATGTTACCGTACGCATAACCGACCGTTTGCGTGCACAGGCTCTGATATCTGGTAACACCGATACCAAAAACCAGCCGGCCGCGCCATTATGGACCATATTTAAGTACACCTGGAACCAATTACCTACCAGCCAGATATACGCCAATAACAACACGAACTATCTGCATGTTGAGCCCGACAATGCTAATCCGGTTGGTTTAACCAACTCAAAATATGGCGGCTTCGGCGTAATCGGCAACAAAAACTTTCAGGGGCAATTGAGTTTGGAGTATGATATACCAGGCATAAGTGGTTTACAGGCAAGAGGTATGTTTAACTATGATTATGGCATGAATGATAACCGGTACGTAACCAATAGTTACACCCTTTACAATTATGACACCGAAAAACAAGTTTACTTACCTACCGTAATAAATTCCCCATCAAACACAACACGACAGTTTTTAGAGCGGACAAAAACACTGTCGCAGTTGTCATTAAACTACAACAAATCAATTGACGGGCATAATATAAACGCGTTAATACTTTATGAAGAAAGTAACCAAAATGCCGATAACTTTAGCGGATACAGGGAACTGTCATTACCGGTAAATTATCTTTTCGCGGGTAATTCAACCAATCAAACCGTTGGTCAGAATACCGATTTCAACAACCTTGGCCAAATTGTAACCAAAGGTATAGTTGGAAAAGTTAATTATGATTATAAAGGTAAGTACCTGGCTGGTTTCAGTTTCCGCAGAGATGGTTCCAGCAAGTTTAATCCAAATGTTGGTCAATGGGGTTTTTTCCCTGCCGGATCATTAGGATGGCGTATTAGCGAAGAATCATTTTTTAAAAGCCTGATCTCGCCCGAGGCTGTAAATAACCTGAAAATACGGGCCACTTATGGAAAAACCGGGGATGATAGCGCTACCGCGTTTCAATATCTTTCGGGCTATAATTATCCTGCTCCTGAAAGCGCTAATAACCCTACTACCGGTGGATACATATTTGGGGGCAGTTACACCAATGGAATTTCTGCAAGACCATATGCCAACCCAAACCTTACCTGGACCACATCAAAAACACTGGATGTAGGTTTGGATCTTGATATGTGGCGCGGCCTTTTAGGCGTATCTGCTGATTACTATGTGAGGAACAGGACAGGCTTGCCTGCAACAGAGGCAACCGCGATTCCCGGAACTGTAGGAATCCAATTGCCACAGGAAAATTTAAACAGCGACCGTACAAAAGGTGTCGAGCTGGTACTTACACACCGCAACCGCATTGGCGAAGTGGGCTATAACATCAGCGCCCAGATTTCTGCAAACAGAACCATGAATGTTGCCGTGCAGCAAACCCGCGCAGGCAATTCCTATGAAAATTGGAAAAACTCAAAGGCCAACCGTTACACCAATATCTGGTGGGGAAAAACTTATAGCGGCCAGTTTCAAAACTACAACCAGATATACAATTATGGTATTAACACCGGCGGTGGCAACAATAACGTAATACCAGGCGATTATTACTACCAGGACTGGAATGGTGATGGGGTGATAGACAGTAAAGATGAGCACCCTATTGCTACCATGAATTTACCGCTCATTAACTACGGTGTAACCATTGGTGTTAATTACAAAGGTTTTGACATGAGCATGTTATTGCAGGGCGCCGCCCACGTGTATGTTCAATATGCCGAGCAATTAGCCACTCCATTAATGTACAATGGCAGCGCTCTTACCCAGTTTTTAAACAGATGGCATACTACCGATCCCACAGCCAGTGTTTTTGACCCTAACGCCGCCTTTACTCCGGGGTATTATCCGGCCATGGGCTCGCCCATTGCCGAGGGAACAAAAGCCATACAAAATGCCAGCTATTTACGGATCAAATCGCTTGAGTTTGGTTATACCATATCTAAAAACGCGCTCAAAAGTATAGGCATATCCAGTTGCCGGATTTATATAAACAGCTATAACCTGGCAACCTTTACCGGCTTAAAGGGGGCTGATCCTGAACACCCGGGTATTGAGTATAATTCTGATGGTTCACAAAATTTTGACGCGTTCGTGGGAGGATATAAATACCCGTTGAACAGAACCTTTAACATAGGCGCCAATATTACCTTTTAAAACATAAATGTGATATGAAAAGATTTAAATATATAATAACAATAGCAGCAGGGCTCATTTTTGCTTCCTGCCATAAATTAGCGGTTGCCCCACTGAATGTCCTGGGCGACGATGCTGTATTTTCAAGTGCGAGCGGTATAACATCCTATTTTGCAAATATTTACAAAACACTACCCATTGAGGATTTTAAATATGAGCAAAACAATGGCTTTAACCAGGACTGGCAAAATTTTTATCATCCGGGAGCGCTTTGCGGCGAGATGGTGGGCCCATACGGAAGTACCTATGACGGCACCGGGGGCTTTGGTTACTGGCCTTATAATAACATCCGCACGGTAAACGTATTGATTGATGCTTTACCCAAGTATGCAGCCAGTTTCACCGATGCTCAAAAAAACCAGTGGTTAGGCGAAGCCTATTTTTGCAGGGCATACTTTTATTTTGCTTTGGTTAAACGTTACGGTGGCATACCTATCGTTAAAACAGTTCAGGATTACCCGGCAGATATTGGCACGCTGCAGGTGCATCGCGATAAAGAGGTAGATGTATGGAAATTTATAGGCGATGACCTGGATAAGGCTTACCAGATGATGCCTGAAACCAGTGTACGTGGCAGAGCCAATCGTTATGTAGCAGCCGCACTTAAATCAAGGGCCATGGTGTATGCCGGCACCGTTGCAAAATACGGATCAACAAACTTTGTTGCCGGCGACGCGCAAACAGCCGGCTATGTGGGTATCGCAGCAGCAGAAGCTCCCGGCTTTTTCAAACAGGCTATTGATGCCGCTAAACTGCTGGAAGGTCACTACAGCCTGTACCAGAAAAATGCCGACAAAGTGCAGAACTATATCAATATATTCCTGGATCAGGATAGCCCAGAAAATATTTTGGTTAAAGATTATTCCCTACCAAGCAATACAGCTCACAGTTGGGATGCTACCATGTCGCCGCGTTATATGACTGCCGATGGTTTATCGCGTGCCTATCCTACCATGGAGCTTGTGGAACGTTTTGCTAACCTTACCATCACTAATACCGATGGCACGCCAAAACGCTTTACCAGCACCGGCGACATCATGGCTGGTCTGGAACCACGCTTACTGGCTACCGTATATTTTCCCGGAGCTACTTTAAGGGGACTTACGTTTGATGTTCAAAGGGGAATTTACGAACACTTTACCGGCACAGCGGCCGATGAATTGAGCGGCAACCCGCCGAACCAGTCGTTCCGCCACCTGGCTGGTAGCACCGATGCCTTGTTTAGTGGTAAACGTATTATTGGTTTTACCGGTATTAGCACCGATGGCGACGATAAAACGCGTACCGGCTTTTATGTACGGAAATACATCGATCCAAACAAACCTATAGCCGAATGCGGTCTTTATAAAAGCACCACCAGCTGGATAGATATGCGTTATGCCGAAGTGTTGTTAAACCGCGCCGAGGCCGATGTGGAAACAGGAGATAACGCCGATGCCCTCACCATAATTAACCAGATCAGGACCCGTGCAGGCGCGACATTAGCTAGTCCGGGTGATATTACTGTTGATTACGTGCGTAATGAACGTTGCATGGAACTTGCTTTTGAAAAGCATTACTGGTGGGATATCCGCCGCTGGAGAATAGCCGATAGGATACTGGATAATACCCGGTTTCATGCGCTGGTTCCGTACCTGGTTCTTAACGAGGGGAAATTTATATTTCTTAGGGAAGTTGAGAATTTCCAACGGTCATACACTTTTGAAAAGAAGTTTTACTACGAAGGCTTACCTGGCGGCGAGTTGGGTAAAAACCCTAACCTGTATCCAAACAACCCTAATTATTAATTTAAAAAAACTGTATCATGAAGAAAATAATAAACGGATTGTTAATTGCGCTAACTTTGTTTACCGCTTCATCCTGCTCCAAGGTTGATAACCTGCAGGGGCCGAATGCCGGTTTTAAAGGCAACATCATTGACAAAACTACCGGCAAGAATATATTAACAGAAACCAATGGTATCCAAATAAAACTGGAAGAACTGAGCTGGAGCGCTACACCCACTCCACAATTCATCCCAAGTAAACAGGATGGGACTTTTGAGGACGAGAAATTGTTTAAAGGACATTACCGGGTTACACCATATGGTGGCGCTTTTTGGCCTGTAACCGGTACAGAACTGGACATCAGCGGTACCACTTCGCATGATTTTACCATTACGCCTTATTTAACGGTTACCAATGTCACCAGTAATTTATCGGGTACTACACTTACCTTAACGTTTAGCCTGGTAGCGCCGATACCTGCCGGTTTACCCCAGATAATTGATGTTAAGCCTTTTGTAAACGACACCAAATTTGTTGGTAGTGGTGCAAATATTAATAGCTACAGCGATGTTAATAAGATAACCCTGAACAGCAGCTATGCCGATGTAGTTGGAAAAACATATACCCTAACCATCCCCAATCTTAAAACCGGAAGAACGTTTTATGCAAGGGTTGGTGTAAGGGTTGATGATAGCTTTAAACAGTATAACTATTCTGATGTAATCGAAGTACAAGTTCCTTAATAATACCTGAACCAAAAGAGCGGCATGCTGCTCTTTTGGTTTTTCATTTATCACTGATTAACAAGCAAATAAAAGTCCCCCAATAACAACAAACATTAATAACTATGCTAACATTCAAAAGATCAACTATTTACTTATCTCTATTTTTGATGGTTTCCGCTTTTTCGGTTAATACTGGCCAGGCGCAAACCAATCCATTTATCACCCAGATGTATACTGCCGATCCTTCAGCACATGTATGGGCCGATGGCCGTTTGTATGTATATGCATCGCATGATATATCTCCCGCACGCGGATGCGATTTGATGGATCAATACCATGTTTTTTCGACTGATGATATGGTGCACTGGAAAGACCATGGCGAAATACTGCGTGCCAGCCAGGTACCATGGGGCAGGCCCGAAGGCGGCTTTATGTGGGCGCCCGATTGTGCTTATAAAAATGGCACTTACTACTTTTATTTCCCGCACCCCAGCGATACCAAATGGAACAACAGCTGGAAAATAGGTGTGGCAACCAGTAAAAGTCCTGCAAGTGGTTTTAAGGTACAGGGCTACATTAAAGGGCTGGAATCAATGATTGACCCTTGCGTATTTGTTGACGACGATGGGCAGGCCTATTTTTATTATGGCGGCGGCGGAACCTGTAAAGGCGGCAAGCTCAAGGATAACATGGTAGAGATCGATGGCGAAATGAAACTCATGGAAGGCCTGCAGGATTTTCACGAGGCCAGCTGGGTGCATAAAAGAAATGGTATCTACTATCTGTCGTACTCAGACAACCATGATGTAAACGGTAAGCATAACCGAATGAACTATGCCACCAGTAAAAGTCCGTTGGGACCATGGACCTATAAGGGTGTTTATATGGACCCTACCGATAGTTTTACCAATCATGGCTCCATTGTGCAGTTCAAAGGACAATGGTATTCTTTTTATCATAACAGCTCCATATCGCACCAGGACTGGGAAAGGTCTGTTTGTGTAGACAAGCTTTATTATAATGCCGATGGCACCATTAAAATGGTGGTACAAACAAGCGGGATCAAAAAATAAACTGTTTGTTTAAACCGACATGTTAATCCATTAACACCTTAAATAAAATAGATGAGAAAGAATAAATTCAGCACATTATACCTGATAATCTTATTTTCCATGATGAGCAGCTATTCAATGAGCAGTTGTTCAAAAAAGAGCGGTGATAATTCGGTACCCCTACCGGCTGATAAACCTCAAACCCCTATTGACGTTACTCCCTCGCCGGTAGGCGATGTGGTAGGTAAAGTTATTGTGGGTTACCAGGGCTGGTTTGCCGCAACTGGTGATGGATCGCCCATAAACATGTTTTGGCATTGGTCAAACAACTGGGCAAAACCTCCTTCGCCAACCAATACCACTATATATGCATGGCCTGATGTGCGCGATTATACCGCCACCTTTAAAACCGATTATCCTAATTTGAATAATGGTAGCGAAGCGCGGGTGTTCTCGTCGTATACCGATCAAACAGTTGATGTACAGTTTAAGTGGATGAAAGACTATGGCATTGATGGGGCCGCCTTACAGCGTTTTAACCCCAGCGGACTTGAAGGGCCGGTGCGTGATGCTATGGCAGCCAAGGTAAAGATCGCGGCTGAAAAAAATGGCGTAAAATTTTACATTATGTATGATGTAAGCGGCTGGACAAACATGGCAACAGAAATGGAAACCGACTGGACCAATAAAATGTCGGCTCTTACTGCATCCTCGGCTTATGCCAAACAAAATGGCAAACCTGTAGTGTGTATCTGGGGGTTTGGTTTCAACGATAACAATCATAATTTTTCGGCAGAAACCTGCACCGCAGTTATTAAATGGTTTCAAAGCAAGGGTTGTTATGTTATTGGCGGTGTGCCAACTCATTGGCTTAAAGAGGAAAGTGATTCCAGGCCCGGTTTCCTGAACACCTATAAAACTTTTGATATGTTGTCTCCGTGGATGGTGGGCCGTATAGGTAATGTAATTGAATCAGACAATTTCTACAATACCATCAACTCACCTGATCAGGCTTTTTGTAATAGCAATGGTATTGATTACCAACCCTGTGTTTTACCTGGCGATTTAAGTGCACGACAAAGAGCCCATGGCGATTTCATGTGGAGGCAATTTTATAACATGAAAAGAGTTGGAGCACAAGGCATTTATATTTCGATGTTTGACGAATACAATGAAAGCAACCAGATCGCCAAAACCGCAGAAAGTCAAGCTTTTGTTCCGGCAGGGTCAGGCTTTAAATCACTTGATGAAGACGGTACTCCCTGCTCTTCTGATTATTACCTGAGGCTAACCGGCGACGGCGCTAAAATGTTTAAGGGACAGATTGCACTAACTACCGTGCGACCAACTGTACCAAAACCTTAGTACCCTACATCTCTACAATCAGCAAAGCCCGGAGATCATTGATCCCCGGGCTTTTATTAAAATTATCTTCTGAGCAGGAGTGAAAATCCTTATACTGTTCACGCCCCCGTGAACACCGTGAACATCCCTGAATACCTGATAATCAAATATTTAAATTCACAGCCTTACTGCACCATTACTGATGTTGTCACCGACAACATTGGCGCATTGACAACGCTCAAAACGCGTCATTTGCAATCTGCACATTTGCACATCTAATATCTAACGCACCCAAAAACTACCCTTCTGCCTGATATCCTCCGATGAACTACCCACCATTACATTAAACTCGCCGGGCTCAACAACCTGTTTCATTTGCCGGTTCCAGAGCATCAGTTCCTCATGGTTTAGCTTAAACTGTACTTTGCCGCTCTCACCGGGTTTCAGGCTGATGCGGTTAAAACCCTTTAGGGCTTTAACAGGTGTGGTAACACTGGCTATTACATCGCGTATATACAATTGCACGACCTCGGTACCCTCAACCTTACCTGTGTTTTTTACGGTGATGCTGATAGTAACCGAGCCATTAAGCGGAATATTTGCCGGAGAGATATGCAGATCGGAATACTGGAAACTGCTATAGCTTAACCCGTGCCCAAAGGGGAACAGCGCCGAAGTGTCCTGATCAACATATACGTGCCGGGATGTAGGCTTATGATCATAGTAATAAGGTAGCTGCCCAACCGACCGCGGAAAAGTCATCGGTAATTTCCCTGACGGATTAACTTTTCCCAGCAGCACATCGGCAACAGCCAAACCGCCAGTTTCGCCCAGGAACCATGATTCCACTATAGCCGGGATTTTTTTAGCCACCCAGTTTATACATAACGGACGGCCATTAAAAAGTACTACAGCAATCGGTTTACCCGTTTTTTGAATAGCTTCTATCAAACGGGTTTGATTTTGGTTCAGATCAAGGTTCGACCTGTCTTTGCCCTCACCTACCTCCTTAATATCCTCGCCCAATACCACAATCGCCACATCAGATTGGTTCACCAGATCAACCGCTTTTTGCAGGTTTTCCTTTTGCTTTACTGTAGATGTATCCGCCGAATAACCGGTTTCATATGCCACCTTCATGTCACTGCCTGCCTTCTGCTTCAAGGCATCAAATATGGCTACACCCTTGCTCTGTTCATTGGCATACCCACCCAGATAGGTGCTGGCTGCCAGCGGGCCAATAACCGCAACCGAATGCACATCGGCACTTAACGGTAATAACGAATTATCGTTTTTTAACAGGCTGATGCCTTCCTGTGCCAATTTAAGCGCCGCCTGCCGGCTGGCATCGGTATGAAAAACTTTTTTTATTAAAGTATCATCAATATAAGGGTGATCAAACAGGCCGAGCATAAATTTAACCCGCAACACGTCTGATACCGCCCGGTCAAGCTCAGTTGCTGCCAATTGTTTGCTTTTCAATGCCTGGATAATCGCCGTCTTAAATTCATCATGCGGAAAATCATAAAACTGCATATCCAATCCAGCGGTGAGTGTTTGCGCCATCGCATCAGCCGGACTATCGGCAACCTTATGGTTGATATACGACATTTTTATGGCTCCCAGATCAGACAGTACAAAACCTTTAAAACCCCATTCTTTACGCAATACATCCTTAAGCAACCATTTATTATCAACACAAGGTATCCCGTCGAGCTCACTGTAGGCCGCCATCATGCCCAGCGCACCGCCTTCCTTGATCGCTTTTTCAAATACATATAAAAATGAGGAACGAGCTTCCCTTTCGCCCATATTTACGGGTGCCATATTGCTGCCGGCCTCGGGTATGCCATGTACGGCAAAGTGCTTGGGCTCCGCCAATACCGCATCAGGGTTGCTCAGTTTGCTTCCCTGCAAACCTTTTACCATGGCAACTCCATTGGCTGCAGCCAGGTATGGGTCTTCACCATAAGTTTCTTCTACACGGCCCCAGCGTGGGTCGCGCGGCAGGCAAAGTACGGGCCCTAGTACCATATGTACACCATGTGCACGCATTTCTGTAGCTATAATACGCCCCGCTTTATGGACCATTGCCGTATCCCAGGCACCGGCCAGCGCCATAGGTACCGGGAAGCTGGTGCTCCCTAAACCCGAATAGCCGTGCAAACCTTCCTCAATAAACAAAACCGGGATGCCCAGGCGGGTATGCTCAACCGCGTAACGTTGTATCTGATTGGTGATATCGGCCGTTAAAGGGTATAGGTCATGCACCGAGCCAATACCTTCGGTACCAATATTTATCCTGGCGCTATCTGAATAGGACGAGGCTTCGTGCCCCTGCATATGAGCAACCTCGTGCCCGCGGTACATATCCAACTGTCGTATCTTTTCGGCGGTGGTCATGCGGCTTAACAGATCAGCAACCCTTTTTTCAATGGGTAAGGCATCATTTTGATAGGGGTATTTAACAGGTGCTTTTGGAGCATGGAACGAGCAAAAAGCCAGTATTAAAAGAACCAGTATAGCGGCGTTCTTTTTCTTCATAAAATTCATAGTATTTATTAGTTTATAATATTTGATCCACAGTCTCTCCCACGGCTTTAAAAGCCATAATCTATCACTGGATTAACTGCGGATAAAACTATACGCGATAAATAATAAGAGATTAATAAAACATTAATTGCCGGCTATATTTATTTAATAATTGAAACACGGTTTACTCGTGTTTGATTTTGGACTGGGAGATGTTACTGAAAGTGATACCCGTTGCATTTACTGTCAATGGTGTAGTTAGAATATTCCCTGTGGATGATACAAATTTTCTTGAAACAGGATTGATTTGTGAGAGGGATTACAATAGTTTTAGCACATAAGGCCCTATGAGCTTATTATATTGATGAGGTTCAATATTTGACAATATAACTACTGCTGTCTGATCTGCCCTGTTAAAAGCAATAGATGCCGCATAGCCTGCTGAGCCCCCATTATGCCAGTAAACAGGAGACTTATTTGTATCTTTTGAACCTGCCCAACCCATTCCTATCATTACTCCCTGACGAACGGTTGTTATCTCTTGGAGTTGCAGGTCATAAACTTTATTCTCAAGCTCAAGGGCTTTAAGTGCAAATTTCGACATGTCTGTGGCAGTGGATATAATACCCAGAGCACCATTCAATATTCCACCATCCCAATGATGGGCTATTGCTCCATCCGCTCCTATACCTTTAACAATAGCAGTGTTCATTTCGTTTTTATCAAATGCAGAATGAGCCATGTCTAATGGCTTAAATATCCGCTCAGCAACTAATAGCGCAAACTTTTTATTTTCAATCTGCGATAGTACATAACTTAACACCCCAGCTCCCAGATTCGAATACAAGAATTGCGTTCCGGGTGAATTTTCAAGTTGAAGATCTTTTGTAAGATAGGAGATCAATCGCTCTTCACTGTAATTAAGATATGGATTTTCTGCAAGGTAGTCTGGATAGGACAAGAAATCACCAGGCAATCGTGGCAAGCCCGAAGTGTGGCTGACCAAATGCTTCAAGGTAATAAGGGGACTGTTTAAAAGCTTAAATGGAAGATGCTTCTCTATCAGATCATCCAGATTAATCTGCCCTTCAGCCACCAGTTGCGCAAGTATGTTAGCTGTAAAAACTTTAGTTATTGAACCAATTTCAAAAGCAGCATCCTTATTATCCGTTTGCGTAAGACTGCCTTCTTTTTTAAGAAATCCGAGAAACCGTGTCGATCCGTTTTTTATTATCGCAATTGATACTTCTGTCTGATCAGGTAATCCAATAAGCTTATCAGTAATGCTATCTATTATATTACTGTGGACCATTACTCTAAAATAGAATGAAAATCGCGTTCAAAGGCTTCGCCGTAGATCACCTTATACTCCTTGTTAAAGTTTTCGAAGGTATTTTTTGCCAGCGAGTGTTTACCTAAAAAGGATAAAGCTTTGCACTTTAATATCATGGCATCTTCGTTTACCGGGTCGAAGTAAAAAATATCATTGGCCAGCTTGATCAAAAACTCCGGATCGTCGGCAACTTTAATGGTACCCGCGAATTGTATATAGGAGTCAGTTATTTCGTTGGATACTTCTGATTTAAAGGTATCCAGCCATTCGTATTCAATGTTCGATAAAAAATTACCTCTTTGTGTAATATCCGTAAGCTGTATGATCTTTTGCTTGTTGAGTTTGGTTTTGTTTGATACGATGCTCAGATAGTTATGATAATCAACCATGATCTGGTGATAATCGATCTCTATTTTCCAGAAACCGGTATCCTTTGATAAATGACAGTGCCCCATTTTATCAAGTAATGATTTGAGCTTAGCAATATTTACCGAACGGTTGTTGCGGGCGCTTTTTTCTGATTTATCAAACCAAAGTATCTCATTCAGTTTTTCGGAGCTTACCCCTCTCCCTAATTTTACCGAATACAACAAAATAACCAAAAACAGTTCTTTTAGTAATGGTGTAAAATACTTGGTGATCTCATTACCTTCGGGTGTAAAAAGCTGCAGATCGCCAAATAAAAATATGGCGTTCTTATTATGGTTCAGATAATTTTCCTCTTCTGTTTCATGGGGTGTAACATCTATTCCCGCCGCAAGGCTAATCACAGGTTCTTTCAACGGTTGGGGTTGATGTCCCACCGCCTTTGCCTTCTTTTTGCGATAGATCAGCACACCCGCTGTTATACCCAAACCAGCAAGCAGCAATCCACTTATCCATAAAATGTAATTAAAGCTAGCCTCGCTTATTATTGGTGTTTCCAAGGGTTCCGGCGGACCCAAAAGCGAATATATTTTAACCCGGGTTTGCTCATTCTCTTTAAAAAGGGTAACTGTTAAAAACTTGCCGCTGTGCGGACAGTAATATACATCGGCATAGGAGTGTATATCATGGAATAAGTAAGGAATGGTATCGCCAACCAATTGATAGGCAGATTTATCAAGCGAGCCACGTATCAGTTGCAGATTGGAATTATATTTATGCTGCGGAAAAATAAGGCCATAATAGGTTCGCGATTTTTCATTGATAACCAGCGAGTTGGCAAATACAAAATCTTCCTTTTTAACTTCAATGCTAAATAATTTCTTAAACGTTTTAGTTTTAACCGCAAAACGCATCATATCATACAAATTGCGTGGGTTTACAATTTGCTGGCCCGAAGCGCTGCCATAACCACCCATTACATAGGCCGTATCGCCCGCTAGATTGGTACCCAAACCGGCCATGTAGCGCGGTGTGAATACATCGCCTTTGGTTTTAATATCCTGCCAGGTGCCGGTAGCTACATGATATTGTTTTATGCTGTCTTTATAAACCAGCTGACCGTAACCACCTACGGTGTAAATAGAGGTGTCTGTTTTACAAAAAAACTTGTTTAAATGCCCTGAATTGGTGGCCAGGGGCATATTTTTAAAAGTCTTATCCCACTTTTGATCTTTTATCCCATACGTGGCAATAGCTTTTTGATCAATAAAAAGATAATAAAGCTTACCTTTATTATATACGGCCTGATCGCCGGGTATTAATTGTTGCTTTCCGGTTTGATAGGCTGCACTTGTTAATTGCGGTATTTTGCTTTCTGAATAGGAAAGTAAAGAGTCGGCAGTAATGATATAAACCGTTTCGGTAGCCGGGTCAAAGGCGAGGCTGGCCGTTCCGGCAATGGTAAGCTCCTTTTCTATTTGCCAGTTGCGGTGGCGCGATTTGATCCACAGGGGATTGGTAACCGTACCATTGTTCTGGTTAACTGTTTCCTGAGCCTCATCTCCCTGCCATTCACTCAACGGCCACCAGGCTAGCAGCTTATCGTTCTGCAGGGCCTTTACATCCCTCAATTTAAATGGAGGCAGATCTGTAGTTTGATATTGTCGGTAAGCATTTGCCCCAAAAAGCAATTTATAATTGCTGCCCGGTTTTAAATGCACGCCCGATTCGGTGTAGGATGCCTTATCTGAAAATACGGTGAGCTTATCGTGTTTATAATCTACCAATAACCTGATCTTGCTCCAGCCATCATACAATACCTTGTCATCAATGTTAAAGGAAATTTTGGAGAGCTTATCGCCTATGATGATCTTGAAATGGCGGGTATTTGCCTGGTTATCATACACCAGGTCGATATTTTGCTTATCATCGCCAACAAGCCTGAGTATATAGCCAAAATATATTTGCTGATTGGGGATAAAAGAAAGATCGAAAGAGATTTCCAGGTTATCCTTAGGCGTTATATTGGTAAGGCTCAGGTTTAGTGTGGTGCGCTTATCCTGTACTACTTCATGGCTATAAAAACCAAGCCCATATGATTGCGCATAAACAGGTGGTACGAATAGTATATTTAAAAAAATAACCGCAATTATTCCCGATAAAAAAAATCTCATGTTGATAAGTACACGTTAAGTATTACAACTTAAGTACCCGCGCTGTATTTTATAATTTAGGTCAAAAAAATATAGCTCATATTTAGATGACGGCAATGGCTAAATTACAATAAAAACAGTTTACATTCAAGGATTATGTGATTATATGAGGACGTGGTTACTATACACCATTGACTTTAAAAACTGATGATTTTACTCACCTGGTTATCGCTACGCCTTCCTTATTATCCGCGCGTCATTGCGAGGTACGAAGTAATCTCTACACAGGCAGGTCGGCTATGAAAGTTATCCTCTATTTACTCGCTCTGTATAGCATAGAGATTGCTTCGTACCTCGCAATGACGCGCGGATAGGAATCTTCCTCAAGGAATATCACCCAGCGAAGTGTAGGTGGGGTGAATCTACTCTACTGCATACCCAGTTGCCTTTAAAATAAAATCGACAATAGGTGCCGGATTTGGCAAACTATGTGGATGGTGCTTAAAGCCTGGTTTATGAATAACCGTAATGGAACCACCCAACGCTTTTACCTTTTGCTCAAACAATAAGGTATTTTTTGATGGATCAAGGGCTTCGTCTTCATCGGCCGAGAGATGCAGCATGGGGTACCCACCCTTTACAATCTGTGCCACCTTATCCAGCGGACTTGCCTTTAATGCTCCCAACTGTCTCACATAGGTTAAATTAAAATCCTTTTCTAACAGGGTTGAATCGGACCAGAATTGCAGGTCGAGCAGCGCGTTATCGGCATATACAGCCGCTACTTTGGTTGGGTTTACTGCTGCCCAGTTGTAAATATAGATACCGCCACGACTCATGCCCTCCAGTACGGCCTTTTGCCCAAGACCGCCATCGTGCAGTATCTTATAGAAATTGTTCCACCGGGTTATAGCTTCGTCATTGCCCAATAACTCCGCAACATCGGAGTACACTACATGGAAACCACGCTCAAGCAGGGCGATATCGGTTTGCGGTTCATGGCCCCAGAAGCGTGCCCGCCATATCCAGGGATGGCCCTTCGCCGCCCATTTGGGTTTTACCACTTTGCATTCCCGGCCGTTAAGTATAAAAGTAGCGCAGGGGTAGCCGTAAAATGAGTCGGTTTTGTAAGGTTCTTTAATGCTTTTGAAAATATCAAACGTGGTATCCCGGGGTTGCACTACTATATCATACAGTTTTTTAGCGGCAATTGCCGAGCCCTGCACATTAGGATGTATTTTATCGGGTGTCCAGTCGTCATGGTTAATCAATGGAGAGTGCATGTCCAGCACTTCCAGCCTTTCGTCGTAGGCTACCTGTCTGATGTGCGGGTTAATTTGGTTTACGATCACCGGATCATAAATGCCCGTGGTATCTTTTTCAAAAGAGGGCATAGCCAGCAACAAAACAATACGCGGGTGCGACGGCAATTGTTTGAATGAGTTGATCAGCGCGTGATAATCGCCTTCAAATTCATCATAATGAGCCCGGTTGATGAGCTTGCTATCGTTACCACCCAGGTCAATAAAAACAATATCGGGTTTGCTTTTCAATGCCTGCTGATAGGCAGGAGTGTTCCAATAGGGGAAATTTCCCTTGCGCAGCAGCGTAGTTCCGCTCACACCAAAATTATTGACCTCGTAATTTTTACCCAGCAATGTTTGCAGCTGCCCCGGGAATGATTGTCTCGCCGGATCGGGCAGGGTAGCGCCATAAGTGATGCTTGCACCGATGCAGGTGATGCGGGTTACCGCACTTGTTGATAAGGCAAAGCTTAAAGCTAACAGGATGGTTAAAATCTTTTTCATCATCTTTTATTTTTTGCTCATATCAACCACGTCAATTGCGCGACTGGCCGGTGTAACTTTAACATTCACCAGTTTACCTTTTACCACTTTGCCCTCCACCGTGGTATTGTAAGGGGCATTCAGCTTAAAATCGGCATCCCAACCGGCGGGCCATGCGGGCAACAGGATGATTTTTTTTCCATCAGTTTGCATTAACATTTGCTGCAGACCGTTCTCGCCATTACCGCCGTTATCTTCATCAGGGTGATAGTCATTACCGGTAGCCCAAAAGGCCGGAAATCTCAGATCGGGCGATTTACGGGTGAGGGCAAAGCTTACATAATCCTTGGCCACATCCGCTTCGCCAAGCATGGCGGCCTGTATCGGGTCCTGCACCCAGCAGCCTTTGGCACGTTGCTTACGGGCATTAAAAGTATTCAGGGCAAGCTGCAGATCGGGCTTGCCTATACCATAAAGCCGGAACGGATATATAGCATACAATTCCGGGTTTTCGCTGTTAAATGATTTGGCCGTTTGCGGACCAGTATAGGGCAAAAGCGTCTTTTTATCGTCTGCAACCGGTAGTGGCGGCAGTTCGCTGTATAGTTTTTGCCATTGCCTGCGGATTTTATCATCAACCAGTGAAGCTGGAAGCTTGATCATCCGGCTTAATACGGCATGCAAACCGGCAATATCGGGCGCAGGGTTATGCACCTTCCAAAACATTTCGATAGAGTTATCTGGGTCAAGCAGTAATTTGCCTGCGCTATCGCGGCCAAAATGCTGATCGAAAAATTGCAGACCGGCGGTGGCTACAGGCAGTAGCGTTTGCTTAGCAAACCGGGTATCGCCGGTGTATTCGTAATAATCGAGCATCATCATGCTCAGCTCTAGTATGGGTGTAAAGTAGTGGTTGGTATAGTTAGCCTTTACCTTGGGGCCCATAAACTGCAAGCCACCCCAAAAGGGAGCGGTTTCTGCAAAATAAGCACCTCCATGATTATAGAATTGTTTCACCTGCGCCGTGTTAGCAGGCAAAATCTTCGCGTACATATTAAATAAAGGCAGCATCATATCAAAATCGCCGGCCATCAGTCGGGGCCAGTACATGGGCCGCGTATTTTGAAACCAGTATTGCCCGCCCCAGGCCCTGAAATCGGCATTAACAGCTTCGGTTTTGTCGCCATGTTTCCAGGCGGGGTTATCTACCACAAAAATAGACCCGTTGAATTTAATAGGACCAGTCCCACGACCAGCACAAGCAGTAACAAAACGCTGCAATACATAACCCTGGGTAACCTGCGTGGCCTGTTCATCACCATGTAAAAACACCCAGCTGCGGTTCCAGAATTGCTGCCACCATTTTTGATGCGCCGAACGGGTTTGCTCTAAGGCCCGTTTTTCAATAGCTGCCGATTGCTTTTCCAGTTTAGTAAGCCATTCACTGCCACTGTTCGCAACTGCCGTTAAGGGATAAATGGAAATGAGCTGCGAGGTAACCTTGCCCGATTGCAAGGTAGATGCATCTTTATTAACAAGCCCCTTACCCCTTACTATGGCTCCAAAAGTAAGGTTGGCCAAATGCGGATCGGCAGTGGCCAAATTATGATGATACCAGGCTATCCGGTTTTGTTGATTATTAAGGATGGTATCCGTTTGCCCGGCACGCCAGTTATCCAGTTTTACATTTACGACAACCGGACTGCTGCTTTGTGCCTCTACCCTGATCACCGGGTGATTGGCATCAACCCAAATCCGTAGCCTGACAGCTGTTTTTCCTTCGCCTTCCTGTATCCAGATCTCGCCGTTACGCAGTTTGAGGATCTGTTTAAATACTGTACTTTTCTCTAATGGATTAGGGCTCAGGGATACGTGTATGGCACCCAATTTCATCAATATGCCCCCCTGTTTCATCCAGGAGTCTTTTTGTTGCTCCAGCTCGCCGCCCCAGGCATCGGTTTTGCTGATGTAAAAGACAAGATCGCCGTTTTGCTCCACCCATACATTAAGGCCAATATCCCCATTGCCAATCGGCATGGATTGTGCCGAGGTTGGTCCAGGGGTATCCCATTGTACATTATAGCCATTCAACAGTGTGTCAATAATGGGTGGCGATATCGGTTTTGCAAACAGCAGCGCCGAAATCAGGTTTAAAGTCAGTAAAATAGTGCCGGCATAGGTAAAAAACTTGTTCTTCATCATTAATTTATTTTGCGAATAATTGGTTTTTCGCTTGATACAATTGGTTTAGCAAAATAGGTTTTATGGATTGTTAGCTACATTGCCGGGGCAATATCTTGTAGCTGCACCAATATCCTCTTTATTTAATTGCCGTTGTACAAATAAATTTAACCGACTTAATAAAACATTAAAAAAGCATTAACCTGTGGGGTGGGGGATAAAAGATTAAAAGATAAAGGAGCAAGGATAAAAGAAATTGTTGTGGGAAGTACCAAAAGGTTTATTGGTAAACATGCGCAGCGGACAATAGATGCTTCAACCGTTCAGCATGACAAAGCTATATTTTTCTTCACCCTCTTTCCGGCGAAGCCGAAGAGAGGGTCGACAATCCGCCGGCTGGCGGAGATGTCAGGGTGAGTAAATTTTCGGCAGTTTATGTCTTTAACGTTTTTTGTTTATTACGAAGCATGATCATCGCTTTATCAGCCCTCACTTTACGGGTATCCTCCTGTTTGGCTGAGCCCACCCAATCACAATACCCCTGTTTATAGGATTTGGATAAGCCTTCAAAAAATGTGTTTGCTTCTGCATCCTGATCAAGAAGCGCCTGCAATTCTGCAGGTGTGCCTTCTATATGTTCTCCTTTTTTAAGCATGATGATTAGTTAGCGGTGTTTTGTATTGGTCTTATTTCAACATTGCCCTGCAGTTCAAATACCGGGCATTTAGCGGCAATTTGCTTTGCCTCATTTAAATCTTCGGCGTTGATGATCAGGAAGGAACTAACCACTTCGCCATTCACAATATACGCACTTTCCTTCACTGTTTTATCTGTTCCGCTAATAGTTACGCCATCTGTAGCAGGACGATATCCCCCGGCTATTTTACCATTTTTCCCCAGATCACCCATAAAATCCTGCCAGTGTTTAATATTGGTTTTTATAACTTCTGCTGATACTTTAATATCGGCTTTTGATCTGATGATCAAGATATATTGGTTTTGCTTTTGCTGTGCAAATACACCCGCCGAAAAGAGAAAAATGGCAATTGTAAATATGTATTTCATCATTTAAAATTATTTTTTGCTTCTTATAAATAAACCCATCACCAAAGCAATCACCGTTCCGCAAACGGTTTGGCCAACCAAGGCTTGCAGCATTTGTGCGCCGGTTGTCCATTGCTGTTGTAAACTGGCCATACTTGCAGCAACCTCTGCAGGGCTTTTCCCATCGGCTATTATCCCTTTTTTGCTTTCATTAAGCATATAAGCTGAATAACCAGGATTGATATAGTTACAATATACAAATCCTACCAACGCAGTTATAATACCGGCGGTCAAGGCAATAATGAAACCAGCCAATAAAGCCTGGCCGTAAGTCAGCCTCCCACCGGAACTCCTTTTAATACTTTGCATCCCGGAGTAAATACCAATAGCCAGAATAACCAGGGTGAGCAGGCCAGTAAGTCCACGAATTGTTATCGTATTGATGCCCCAGGCAAAATGTTTGTTCAGACTATCAGCGATAGTGAAAGACCCTATGGCAAAAACACCAACAATAAGGCCGGTAATAATGGCTTGTTTCCAGGGATATTTGTTGTTCATACTACAAAAGTGATGGGTTAAAACTTGAAAATCAAATTACAGAGGGTGGAGAAAGGGTTGATTTTTGGGTAGAAAGGGATTGCCGATAAATTTCAATAGCACCTTTACGATCCTTTACACCCAATTTAAAGTAAATATTATTGATATGCGTTTTAATAGTGCTTATCTCCACAAAATTCAGGGATGCAATTTCTTTGTTGCTTTTGCCCTCGCTGATCATTACCAAAACCTGAAATTCTTTATTGGTTAAATCAGTAACAGGGTTACCTTTCTCTGAATGGTTAATGGTTTTAGGATGATAATTTTTGGCTAATATAATTCCGGTAATTAAAGCGATGATAACAGCACCCGCTATATAATATTCAAATTTAAAGTAATGATAGATCAGTAACAGGTTTGACAATTCATACAACACCATAAGCGTTGCTGTAATGATGCCAATTTTAAAAGAAGTTTTTAATATGGGATATGCCATGATCTATTGTTGGTCTAATTTAAGTATTTCTGTGCAGACTCACCCGGTCATCTCCGCCAACTGGCGGATGGACCACCCTCTCTTCGGCTTCGCCGGAAAGAGGGGAATTAAAAACACTAAGAAACTATGTTATTGCGAGCGTAGCGTGGCAATCTCTACTTGCAGAGCCGCTCTGTATAGCATAGAGATTGCTTCGTGCCTCGCAATGACGTGGTGGTTATGAGGAACACTGGCACATAGTGCCAGTGTTCGGATTTTGTTCGGGCCCTGTTCGGGTTTTAGGGGCATCCGAACACGAACACGGAAAAACTTATACAGACAGCATTTAACGGTTCTCGGTTTTGTTGGAGCAGATCTTATCAAAGGGAACAGGATATTCTATCCCAAGTGATTTTTCGTATTCCTGTATAAATTCATCATATACCTTGCGGGCATATTCAATACCTTTTATACGTCGTAGCGCTTTTAGCTTATATTTTAAAGCCGCATCGTTAAACGGGTCGATATTTAAAACTACACGGGCTATATCCAGCGTTTTACGAAAATCGCCGTTTTCATATACCTTTTTAACTTCAGGCAGTATCAGCGGCATCAGGGCTTCTTCATATTCCAGCTTAATATCATCCAGCCAGGTTTCGGGGATGTGCTGTAGTAATCCTCCGCGTGCAATAAGATCGAAGTAATTTAATATCGATTGGTCGCCACCTTGTTGTTCAATGGCATCTGTTACGGTAAAATAATCGCAAAAAACGTTATCGCCTAGTTTAAAGCAATAGGTATCATTAAAAAAGGTAAGTTCAATACCCGCTATATCGGCAATAATATTGCGCAGGTGGTTAATGGTTACGCCTTTAATATTCTTGGTTTTTACCACATCTTTATCGGGCCACAAAATATTTGATATTTTTTTGGATACCACTCCGCTTTCGTCCTTACTGTTAAGCAATATCAGGATAAACAACTGTTTTATTTTGGGGCTGAACAGATAGGTAATATCTCGGCTGTTTTTATCATACACCGTAAACTCACCTAACAGGTAAACAGCATTAGCCTTTTTTTCATACTCTTTCTTGTTGGCAGGAACTATTGTTGCATCCTCTTCAACTGGTTGCTGTAGTGTGATCCTATCTTTTCTTTTCCGACTAAAATACAGTAGCGTTCCGGTTATTGCCACTATGATCAATACTCCGGTTATTATGTACCTGTAAATGGCAGGAGCCGGGGCAACTATCTGCTGAGCCTGCTCATAATCATGCTGACTTACTGGCGGAAACTGCAGTGACAATATTCTGATACTTGAATTGGATGGCGAGGTAAATTCCTGTATAGCGCAATAAAACTCATCCTGATCGTCATTAAAAAACAGGTTGATATCGCTTTCAATACGCTCAGAAGTTACCGGTATAAGTCCGCTCATTACCCGGTACGAGCCGTCATTTATCGAAAACCGGTAAAGCCTTAATTGGGTCTTGGGTTTTTCGTGCGGATAACATAACGCGTAAAAGTATTTTTTATCCTTGGATACAATCAGGTTATTGGCCGGCACAAAATCCTCCTCATTGGGCTTTATTTCCCAGCATTTTTTGATGGTATGGTTGGTTAAATTAACCCGGTACAAATCGTAAAAGTGTTTACCACCTACTATCTGATTGCCTGACTGGTTACCATATCCGCCAAATATATAAACCTCATTATGCTCATTTGCCTGGCTGCAACCCGAAAAAAACCGGGGCATTATTTTATCGCCGTTAAATGCTACTTTATCCCAGCTATCCGCAGCCTTATTATATTTAAAAAAATCACGATGGTAGGCAAAAGAACCATAGCCGCCAAAAAGATAAAAATCATCCTGGTTGTGATCGTAAAAAACATTGTGGTGATGCCTTTGCTCCGGAATATTAGCATTACCAACCACATCCCACTTTAAAGTGTTCAAATCAAGCGAGGCAATGCATGGACCGGGCTTGGCCGCGCGCAGCACTTCATATGCATAACATTTATTCTCTTTGGTATTGATAATGCTTTTACCCAATAACAGCGGCACAGGCAGTTTATTCTGAAAGGCCTTGCCCGCTATCCGGTCATGCTGCATATCATAGGTAATCAGCGAGTCGTTTTTAAATATGATCAGTGTTTGATCCTGGGGGTTAAAATTAATACCCGCCACTTCCTTAAAACTCAGGTTCGCCCTTTTTTCCCAGAAATATGATCCGTTGATTAACCAAACCGGGTTATCTACATGCCCCTGTATCTCACCGCTGCTATCATGTACATCTTTACCGCTCCACTCGTTCAGGGCAAAGGAGTAGCTTTTATCATCATCGGCAATGGTTAAATTCTTAACCGCCATTTTGGGCACATCAGAGTAATGCGGGTTTTTGCCAAAAGTAATATCGGGTGTTATTTTACTGTCGAATCCAAAATCACCGGCTTTGTACCATTTACCGTTTACATAAAACCCTACCGTATTGGCTTTCAGATTTATATCGACCTTAATATTTATCCAGTTTCTTTTTTTTAACTGGGCCAAACTAAGGGGTATCTTGATCTTGTTGCTTTTACTATCGATGTTGAAGTTTAGCGTCGGCGAGCCATTGTAGTTATAAATGTAGGTTAAACTGTAGGAGTTATTTTGGGTATCGGTTATATTAAATACATATCCCAGGTGATCATTATCCCACAATGAAAGGTCAAAGTTCATCAATAAATGATCATGAAATGTAGGTACATTGTTACTAAAAACTGTGTACGAGGTACGCTCGCCAAGCAGGCTATCATTCGAGTTAAATAACAGGCCCTGGGCTTGGCCTTTAAGTGGCGGCAGTAGTATAGTAAAAAGCAATATGACCTTATATACCTTTATATTCAGCAATAAAACTTTACTTTTTTTTAGCATTTCGGGATAATGAGTTTATAATAACCAACCAGGGGACGGGCTGCTTAATAACACTGCTAAAATATACTTTTTTTAAGTAACAGTTTACTAAGAAAGCACCCTGTTCAATCACTTTTTATTGGCCCGTTTCGAGGTCAAAAATTTACAGTAATACAATTATTACACAGATTGGCGACTTATTAATACATCAAATGAAACATTTTTAACGTTTGTCATATTAACATATCAACATAAAGATACACAAGCCATTAGACCGCATCACAACCGCATATGCTGTTATTAAAAAAACATATCATCCTGTTAATCCTGCTGCTATTAGGTTGCTTTAACCTTTACGCTCAGGATAGTACCCTGGTAGGAACTAACATACAATGGGACCTGGTAAAATGTATTGATTACGCCAAAAGGAATAACATTCAGATCAATACCCTGCGCCTTTCGCAACAAACCAGCCAGCAGGAATATTTACTGGCTAAAGCTGCCCGCTTGCCTGACTTGTCTGGCTCAGCCTCACAAACCGGTACCCATAACGATAATGGATCAGGCTTTAATACTTCGGGCTCCTATGGCTTAAGCTCATCTGTAACTATTTATAATGGTAATTACATTAATAACAACATCCTGCAAAAAAACCTGTCGGTACAGTCGGCCAACCTGAGCATTATACAGCAGGAAAATGATATTACCCTCCAAATAACCCAGGCTTACCTCGCCATTTTGCTGGATAAGGAAACCATTATTTACAACACCGAATTATTAAACACTACGAAAGCGCAAGTTGGCCTGGAACAAAAAAGATATAATGTGGGTAGTGTTGCCCGTAAGGATCTGATACAACTACAGGCACAACAGGCAACGGATCAATATTCATTGGTTACCTCAAAAAATACAGAACGTGGCGATCTGATCACCCTGAAACAATTACTGCTTTTGCCTACTGATGTTCGGTTTGATGTTGTTAAACCTGATACCATTTCGGCGCCAACTGACAGTGTTTTCGCTTTCCGCGATGCCGAACAAACGGCTCTGAAAAACCGGCCGGAAGTTAAAAACAGCGAGCTAGGTGTTAAAATAGCGCAGTACGATGTGGATAAAGCGAAAGCGGGTTATAAACCAACACTAAGTGCCGGGGCTTCGCTCAATTCGGGCTATGCCACCGGGCAAAACACCTCCTTCGGCAGCCAGATCAACAATAACTTTTATCAGCAACTGGCCGTTACATTGGCTATTCCCATTTTCACTAAAAGAGTAGTAAAAACACAGGTTGAAGAGGCCAAAATAGCTGTAAAACAAGCACAACTGGATTTAAAGGATACCCGCATAACACTATCGCAAACGGTTGAGCGGTCCTTTATCAATGTGCAAAATGCCCGGAGCCAGTATGATGCCGCAGGCGAAGAATATAAATACAGCAAAGAAAGCTACCGCATTGCCAGCGAACAACTCAAGGTTGGTGTAGCCAACACCGTTGATTTTTTATTGCAAAAAACGCTGTTTGTACAAGCACAGCAAGCCTTTGTACAGGCAAAATATAACGCATTGCTTACCCTTAAGATCTATGATTTTTACAGAGGGGTGCCCATTAAATTATAACCACCTGATATCATGAAAAGCAGTTATAAAAAGATCGGAATTATTTTAGCCATACTGATAGTACTGGTGCTTATCTGGTTTTTCTTTATCAGGAAAACTACGCCACCAGTTGTGCTTACCACGCAAAAGCCAGTCAAAGGCTATATTGCACAAAGTGTAACCGCTACAGGTAAAATTGAACCTGTGGATACTGTTACCGTAGGTACGCAGGTATCGGGCATTATCAAATATTTGTATGCCGATTTTAACTCGAAGGTTAAAAAAGGACAGCTGATTGCCGAACTGGATAAATCATTATTGCAGGCCACACTTGATCAGTATAATGGCAACCTTCAAAATACCCAAAGCCAGCTGGTTTATGCTAAAAACAACTTTAACCGCCAAAACCTGCTCTATAAAACAGATGCCATAAGTAAAGCCGATTATGATAGCGCACTTAACACGCTGAACGCGGCACAGGCATCGGTAGTAAGTGCAAAGGCACAAGTAAGGCTGGCCGCAAAAAATTTGTCATATGCTGATATTTATTCGCCGATTGATGGGGTGGTGCTTAACCGGAATATAAGCACCGGACAAACGGTTGCTGCAAGTTTTAGCACACCTACCTTGTTTGTGATAGCTAAGGACATTACCAAAATGGAGGTAGAGGCCAATGTTGACGAGGCTGATATTGGCGACGTAAAAGCAGGCGAGCGGGCATCATTCACTGTTGATGCTTTTATAAATGACCAGTTTGCCGGTACGGTTGAAGATGTCAGGCTGCACCCATCGGTATCATCAAACGTGGTTACTTATACCACTATTATTAATGCGCCTAATGACGATATGAAACTAAAACCCGGCATGACCGCCAATATCATTATTTATACCAAAGAGATAAACGATGCTATGCTTATACCGGCCAAAGCGCTAAGTTTTACACCAGACTCATCATTAATGAAACAGTATGAAATTGTAGGCAAGGTAGGGCATAAAGGTTCCAAGAAAAAAGCTGCTACAACAGGCGTTACTGATGATAATGCACAAGCCGTACATACCGGTAAAAGCCGTAAAGATAGTACCGGTGTTATCAAACAAACCGCATTTGTATGGGTATTGGATGGTAAAAAGCTAATCAGGAAAAAAATACAAACGGGTTTGGATGATAACACACAGGTTGAAGTTTTAGGTGGCTTAACTGCCAACGACGCGGTAGTTACCGGCATTACCGGTGGCGCGGCAGGTACCCAATCGGCAACCAAAGCGGCAGCCAGTCCGTTTATGCCGCAAAGAAGAAGTGGAGGAGGCGGAAAAGGACGATGAGCAAAACAATATTAGAGATACGCGAATTAAAGCGTGAGTTTCAGATGGGTAGTGAAACCGTGCGTGCGCTTAAAGGGATTTCCTTTACGGTACAGGCGGGTGAGTTTGTTACCATCATGGGCAGCAGCGGATCGGGCAAAACCACGCTGCTCAATATTTTGGGCTGTTTGGATAAACCCTCCATTGGCGATTATTTACTGGATGGTGTGGATATCAAAAAACTATCGCGCGATGAGTTGGCCCAATTACGCAATCACAAAATAGGTTTCGTTTTTCAGGCCTATAATTTGTTGCCCCGTACATCGGCTCTTGAAAATGTAGAGCTGCCCCTGCTTTATAATAAAGATATCAGTGTAAGCGAACGGCGCGAAAGGGCTATTCACGCATTAGAAGCCGTAAAACTGGCCGATCGTTTTGATCATACGCCAAGCCAGCTATCGGGCGGGCAGCAACAGCGCGTTGCCATTGCGAGGGCGCTGGTGAACGAGCCGGTGATGATCCTGGCTGATGAGGCCACGGGTAACCTGGACAGCCGCACATCGTACGAGATCATGTCATTAATGCAGGATCTTAATGAGCAACAGGGTAAAACCATTGTATTCGTTACTCATGAGCCTGATATCGCATCTTTCAGCAGCCGTACCATTCAGCTGCGCGATGGTAAAATTCAAAAGGATACCCAAAACAAGGAACCACGATCGGCAAAAGAAGTACTGGCCAATCTTCCTGTAACCGATGATTATTAAGCAGCAACTCAACTATGAACATATTAAACCTGATACGGATAGCCTTTAAAGCACTGCAGCGTAACAAACTGCGGGCCTTTTTAACCATGTTGGGTATTATTATTGGTGTGGCCGCCGTTATTGCCATGGTAGCCATTGGGCAGGGATCCAAACAAAGCATCCATGACCAGCTATCAAGCATGGGTTCAAATATGATCACCGTATTACCCAGCAGTAACCTTACAGGAGGTGTACGTATTGCAGGTTCCAGTTTTCAGACTTTAACAGACAAGGATATTGTTGCCCTGAAAAGGGAAGCCCAATATGTTACTGAAATATCACCTTCCATAACCGCAAAGGGGCAAGCCATTAATGGGGCATTGAACTGGCCAACATCCATGCAGGGTGTAAGTCCCGATTATCTTGATATCCGCGTGTTAACATTAAAGGATGGCATAGCGTTTACACAGCAGGATGTGCTTACTTCGGCCAAAGTATGTCTGATTGGGCAAACCGTTATTGATAATCTTTTCCCCAATGGCGAAAATCCGATAGGTAAGGTGATCCGCTTTAACAAGATCCCTTTCCAGGTAATAGGCATACTTAATCCCAAAGGGCAAAACGCTTTTGGGCAGGATCAGGATGATATTCTGCTAGCCCCTTATACCACCGTTCAAAAAAGGATACTGGCTACTATTTATTATCAGAATATTTACGCTTCGGCAGCCAGTGAGGCGGTAACCGATGCAGCTACAACTGAAATGACCTCCATCCTTCGCGAATCACACCGCCTGCGTGATAATGAGGATAATGACTTTACCGTACGTACCCAGGCCGAATTAATAAATACCCTGAGCTCAACCAGTGGTTTGCTCACTGTTTTACTCACTGTAATTGCGGGTATATCCCTGGTGATAGGTGGCATTGGCATTATGAATATTATGTATGTATCCGTTACCGAACGTACACGCGAAATTGGTTTGCGTATGGCCATCGGCGCCCGGGGTAAAGATATTATGCTCCAGTTTTTAATGGAAGCCATTCTAATTAGCATTACTGGTGGTATTATTGGAGTTATATTGGGCATAGTTTCATCAAATTTGGTTACCCTAACCCTATCGTGGCCTACTATTGTATCTGAATCGTCAGTAGTACTCTCCTTTATTGTTTGCGCCGTTACGGGTATTTTCTTTGGATATTATCCCGCTCAAAAGGCCTCCCGGCTTGACCCTATTGAAGCATTGCGGTACGAATAAGCAACAACACATCACACACATAATCAATAGCTTACATTTTGTTTAAAAATTAAATGTTAAAATCACAGCTTTAAATGTTAAAATTCTTTGAATACTAAGCCTTTAGTTATATCTTGGTTTCATAATCTGCCTTATGAAAATCACAATCACTGCACTAATAATTCTTTGCTTATGTACAGTCTCGGTATTTGCGCAAAGTAATTATTCGATAAAAGGTTTGGTAGCCGATAGCGCTTCAAATTCAAAACTCACTAACGCTTCTGTTAGTGTATTAAGCGCAAAAGATTCCATACTTCAAAAATTTACCCGGGTAAATAATGGAGCTTTTACTATAAACAATCTTACCAAAGGTAAATTCATATTGTTGATCACCTATCCCGGTTATGCTGATTATGTTGATAATTTTACTTTAGATTCTGCACATACCACGCATGATTTTGGTCATCTTAACCTGATACTTAAATCAAAGCTACTTGCCGAAGTAATTGTTAAGGGTACCGCGGCCGCCATTAAAATAAAAGGTGATACTACTGAATATAACGCCGCGGCATTTAAAATTCAACCCAACGCAAAGGTGGAAGACCTGCTTAAACAATTACCAGGAATACAGGTTGATAAGGACGGCAAAATTACCGCACAAGGTCAAACGGTAAACAAGGTGCTGGTTGATGGCGAAGAGTTCTTTGGTGACGACCCTACCCTGGTAACCAAAAACCTGCGTGCTGATATGGTTGATAAAGTACAGCTTTATGATAAAAAAAGTGATCAGGCTGCGTTTACCGGTATTGACGACGGGGTGAAAAACAAAACCCTCAACATTAAACTGAAGGAGGATAAAAAGAATGGTTATTTCGGCAAAATAGATGCAGAGGGCGGTACCGATGGCTATTACCAGGAACAGATATTGTTTAACAGATTTAAGGCCAAACAAAAATTTTCAGCCTATGGCACTTTGGGCAACACGGGTAAAGTTGGCCTCGGGTGGGAAGATAACTCCAAGTATGGAGGTAGTGGAGGTCTGGAAGCCAGCGAAGATGGCAATTTTTATTTTTATAGCGGCGGGGGTGATGACCTGGACTCCTTTAGCGGCAGATATGACGGTCAGGGGCTTCCATTGGCACGTTCAGGTGGTGTACATTATGATACTAAATGGAACGGGGATAAAGAATCGCTCAACACCAATTACAAAATAGGTTCATTAAATGTTGACGGCACTAAGAATACGCAAACGCAAAACAACCTGCCCGGGTCATTTTTCAATAGCAATACAGATCAAACCTTTCACAATCATATGTTTCGCCAAAAACTTGATGCTGCCTACCAGGTTAAGTTAGATACAAGCTCAAACCTGAAAATAACGATTGATGGCACCACCAAAAACACCATTACTGAAAGTAAGTACAATACTACAAGCCGGCGCAGCAATGATAGTTTGCTGAATACCAATAACAGGAGTATCACTAATAATGGCGACCAAAAAATATTGAATGCCAGTGTATTTTATACTAAAAAATTCAAAAAGGTGGGCCGTACCCTCTCGGTGCGGATAAATGAAGCTTATAATCAAAATGAAACCAAAGGCTTTTTAAATTCAGAGATAGATTATTACAATATTGGGGGTACAGTGGATAGCGCCCAAAAAATTGACCAGTATAAAACTACCCTGAATAAAAGCCAGGTGCTAAATACTAACATTACTTATTCTGAACCCTTTTCAAAAACATTTGCCATTGTTGTAAATTATGGGCTTAACATCAATAACGGCCGGTCAGACAGACGATCGTTCAACAAATCAGCATCCGGTCAATATGATATACTGGATACCGCGTTGAGCAACAATTTTAAACTGAACCAATTGTCTAACCAATTTGGGGCAATTTTTAATTATAAAAAGAAAAAAGCGATTATCAACTTCGGCACCAGGGTAACAAGTGTAAACTTTAAACAGATCGATGAAATTTCAAGCAGAACATTTACACGCAACTTTTTAAACTGGAACCCACAGGCCAGCTTTCAATACAAGTTTTCGCAGCAGGAATCATTCTCCCTCAATTATAACGGTAATACTTTGCAACCCTCTATTGAGCAAATACAACCTGTAAAAGTGAACACCGACCCGCTGAATATTACCTTGGGTAATCCTGACCTTAAGCCATCATTTACCAACCGCCTTAGCTTTTACTACTATTCGTACAAAGTAATAAGCGGCCAGTCCATATACATTAACGGTTCCTATTCGCGTACTATAAATCCAATTGTAAGTAATGTGAATACAGATTCGGCGGGGGTAAGCACCTATCAATCAGCCAATCTAAAAAATAAGCAAACAGCAAATTTTTACTTGAACACAGGGTTCAACAAAAAAATAGAAAAATGGGATATGAATGCCGGAATTAACCTGGGCACAAACGGTAATACCTATTATAACATGACCAATAACCAGCTAAATGAAACCAAAGCATACACTTATTCGGCCCAATTAAACTTTTCAAAATACAAGCAAAAAAAATATGATTTTTGGACAGGCGCAGGTCCTACTTATACTATAAACTCATCATCGTTACAACCGAATATAAATAATAACGGGCGTGGGTTTAATGCTTATGGAGGCTTTAACATTTATTTACCGGGCAAGTTTCAAATAGGCTCTGATGCTAATTATCAATTCAATGCAAAAACACAATCATTTAGCGAGGATTTTAAACGCACTACCCTAAATGCCAGTATTGCCAAAACATTTTTGAAAAGCGAAAGCCTTAAACTCTCCATTTCGGGTAATGACCTGCTAAACCAAAACACGGGATATAACCGTACCGGATCGGCCAATATACTTACCCAGGAACGTTATACAGCTATAAAAAGATACTTTATGCTTTCGCTGGTTTGGGATTTTAATCATGTTGGCGGCGGAGCACCTAAAAAATAACGACCATGAAATATATACTTTTATTGTTCATCATTTTATTTGTGTTTAGCGACAACCTGCTATTTGCACAAAACACCCATTTCACTCAAAATGGCACCATTCAGTTTGAAAAAACCTTAAACATGTATGCAGTGCTTCAAAAGCAGATCAATAAGGATAATGAAACCTTTATGCAACCCATATATGATTCATATAAAAAAACACAGAAACAGTTCAAGGTTTTAAAAAGCACATTGAGTTTTGCTAACAATAAAACCCTGTTTACGCCCATTGAACCTGAAACTCAAAGTTCCGGCGGATGGTTTGGAAACGGGCCCTTAACCACCCAGGTAAATACGGTATTTACAGATCTGAATACCAATACAGCCATCACCCAGAAAAATGTTTTTGAAGAGTTGTTTCTGGTGAAAGATAGTACAAAGAGAATAAAATGGAAAATAACAGGCGAGTCGCGCGAAATTGCCGGTTATAGTTGTCGCCGCGCTAATGGGTTGATACTTGATTCTATTTATGTAGTAGCTTTTTATACCGATGAGATACCGGTTTCGGGCGGCCCCGAATCATTTACCGGTTTACCCGGCATGATTTTAGGCGTAGCCTTGCCACACGAAAATGTTACCTGGTTTGCAACTAAGGTAACTGATGTACCAGTTGAAGATAAAGCCCTGGCACCACCCAAAAAAGGCAAACCTGTAAATAATAAGGAGCTGCATGATAAACTGGTATCGGTAATGAAAAACTGGGAAGAACAGGGGCCATTATACCTGAAGGCATTTTCCCTTTAGCCGGGTCTATCATACTATAGCCGTGCTCATACCGCTTTTATAGTCATAATCTGATGCTCAAACTCATCGTTCAGGATGTTTGATTTACCTTTTATACGGGCCCTATAATTGTAAATGGTATTTACGGAGTACTCCAGTATGTGAGCTATTTTTTCGGTATCCGTAATGCCCAGTCTTACCAGTGCAAAAATCCGGAGATCGGTGTTTAGCAGTTGATTGGGTAAAAGTTTCACTTGGTTTTCTTTACTAAAAAGCGCGTTATAACCGACCACAAAATTGGGGAATATCTTAAGAAAGGCTTTGTCGAAATTGATAAACAGTTCTTCACGCTCTTTGGTCAGGTTTATGTTATTTACCAGTACGCGTATATCCTCAAAGCGTTTAGTGGTTAGTTTATTATCAACAGAACGTTTAAACTTGTCCAGTTTATTAATATACTCGGCTATCAGGTTAAAGAAATAGCCAATATATTCCTCTTTTATCCTGTTGGCCTCATTTAGTTTGATAATGCTCTCCTGCAGGTTGTGGTTAGCCTCTAAAATTACTTTATCTGCCAGCTTTAATTTCTGCAGCTGTTTATAAATAATCACGGCAAATACCACCACTATAATAGCCAGTACCGTTAATAACAATGCATACAGAAACAATACCTTCCGTTGTTGCTCTACATAGCTTATTCTTTCGCCGGCTATGATGGGTAAAATGGCGCTCACCTGAATTTTACGTTGCCGTGCGCCGTAGTAAACAGCATCATCCATAGCGGCTTTGATAAATACATAGGCATTTTTCACGTCGCCTTGCTGATGCAATAGTTGAGCCAGGTTGGTCATGGCCGCAGCTTCTTTGGTTGATGATTTTACATCGGCAATGGCTGCCAGTATGAGCAGGTCAATAGCAGCATCGGGATTGTTATTTCGGATATAAATATCGCTCAGGGTTGATGCTGTTACGGCAAACTGGTGGTCGGTTAACCGGTATTTACTGATCAGCATTTTTAAATTGGCTACGGCTTTATCAATGCTTCCCCTTTTAAGGTATTTTAACCCCTTATAATAAATGTACTCGAACGATTTGGTTTCGCACAAAGCGGTAGCGGAGTCGATATATTTTTCGGCGCGACTGTTATAAATAGGAGTATAATAATTGTCCTTATCAAAATCGGCCAGATCATAGTAGGTGCGGGCTGTTAAAAGATAATATTCTTTGCGGGCCTCCTTATCCAGCAAAACTACATTTACCGTTTTTAACGAATCAAAAGTTTCTTTAAACATACCTGACGACAGCAGGATAAAGCCCAGCTTAATACGGCTATAAGCTATTTTTACCGGATCATTTAATAAGCGCCCTGTTTGTTGCAGTTTTTGGGCATAGTTAAATGCCTCGTCGTAATTAAATGATTTATACTCATTATACAGGCTCAGATAAATATTGTACTTCTGTGTCAGATCATGGTTTTCTGAGTTGGCCAGGTCTTTCTTGAGTTTTTCGATCCTGTTGAGTTTCCCGGTGTCATACTCTTTCTTTTTATCAAGTACGCTGTTGAGCCGGGTTAAAAGGCTATCGTTGCCTTGGGCCAAAACACAGGTACAAATCAGTAATAAAAACGGAATTACAAGTAAGCTTCGTTTCATATTGATAAGGCAGTTATTAATGACCAAAGTCATTTATAATCAGGAATTTTAATTGGTTTTAAGCTATAAACGGTTCAAACAGTTTATAGCTTAAAATTATAAAAATAAGTTAATAGAAAGCCTCCCGGTTTCCAAAACGAATATGGTTCGTCCTGAATATCGGGGGCTTTATTCCTGTTTACTGCCTTATATGATCAGGCATTAGCCAGCGCCCTGTCCAAATGAACATAGCCACCATCAACATAGATGAGCTGACCTGTAGTATGACTTGAGCGCGGCGATAATAAGAATGCCGTGGCGTTGGCAATTTCCTCGGCGGTTGTCATGCGGTTGCCCAATGGTATTTTCGATTCAATTTCTTTTAACTTAGCTTGCGGATCTGGCAGTGTTTTTATCCAGCTTTCGTAAAGTGGAGTCCAGCATTCGGCCACAACAATAGCATTTACACGTACGCCGTACTTTAACAATTCAACAGCCCATTCACGGGTCAAGGCATTCCGCGCACCATTTGAAGCTGCGTAGCCAGAGGTATGGCCTTGCCCTGTATCAGCAGTTTTTGAAGCGATATTCAATATAGCTCCTTTTGATTTTTTTAGCTCCGGTAAAGCATAATGTGCCATCAGGTAATAGTGAACTACATTTTTATGTAATGAGGCCATAAAACCCTCATAATCTCCACTCTCCAAACCAATAGTATCATTTACACCGGCATTGTTCACCAGGCCATCAATACGCCCGTATTGGGCAATAACAGCTTTGATCGCGTTTTCGTTTGCTGCTGGATTGGTCAGCTCGGCTACCACCTGAAAAGCTTTACCTCCTGATGCCTCCACCCCTTTTACCACTTTAAGATTATCGGCTTCACTACGACCAACTATAACCGGTATGGCACCTTCGGCTGCCAACACTTTTACTATGCCCTCACCTATCCCTTTTGCACCACCGGTTACTATGATTACTTTATCTGTAAGTTCTAAATTCATTTTATATTTTATAATTATTCAACACTTGTTAATGAGCAACGGTAAGTTTTAACTCTTTTGCTTTCAGATTCCTGATAGCAAAATAAAACACGAACAGAAAACAGGCCGCAGGAACTAAATAGGCTATCTGTATATTGGTCATATCAGAAATCCGGCCCATGATAGGCGGGAAAACCGCACCACCCACAATAGCCATAATTACCAGCGACGAACCCTCCTTTGTTTTTGCACCCAAACCACGTATACTTAACGAAAATATAGTGGGAAACATGATAGACATAAAAAATTCAACACCTATTAAGGCAAATACCGGGAATTTACCATGCAGAAAAACAGAAACAACGATCAATACCACATTAGTTATGCCGAAAATGGCCAATAACTTTACCGGATTAATAAATGTCATTAAGAAAGTGCCAATAGCCCTGCCCGCCAAAAAAGCAAGCATGCCGGCAGCCAAATAATTTGCAGCAGTTTTTTCATCCATTAATGCTACCCGTTCTGAAAAGCGGATAAAGAAACTACCAACACAAGCCTGTGCACCAACATAAAAAAACTGAGCAATTACGCCAAACCTGAGGTTCTTTTCTTTGAACAAGGAACTCATTCTTTGAAAAAGCGACAGGCTCTCATGGTGTTCCATGCCTTCACCTTCTTCAACAATCTGGGGTAAATGTGTTCTGAATAAAAGTAGAGCCACTATCAGTACACCAACACCAATTACAATAAAAGGGATTTGTACCGATGATGCCTCTTTATTTAGATAATCATTTAATTGCCCCGGCGACATGGTAGCTTCCTGTCCGGCTGTTAATGTTTTTCCCGATAAAATGAATATACCACCAATCAATGGTGCCAAAGCTGCGGCTAAACCATTAAATGACTGGGCAAAGTTGATGCGCTGGGTTGCCCCCGCCGGATCACCTATCACGGTAATATAAGGGTTAGCAGCAGTTTCTAAAAAGGCCGCTCCTGAAAATATGATAAACAAAGCCCCCAAAAAGAACGCGTAATTTCTGACTATAGATGCCGGATAAAACAAAAAAGCCCCTACAGAAAATAGGATCAACCCTAATAAGATCCCACCTTTATAGCCATAGCGTTTCATGAACTGAGCAGCTGGTATTGGCAATAAGAAATAAGCAAAATAGGAGGCAGAATCAACCAATGATGATTGCAGGTCACTTAACTGGCAGGCTTTTTTTAGGTGTGGTATTAATATTGGATTAAGGTTTAAAGCAAAGCCCCAAATAAAAAAAAGGGAGGTAATTAGTGCTATTGCAAACAGATTGTTGTTTTTGGTCATTTGGAGGTTCGTAATTAATTTATAATTGGGTTTTAATTTATTAAAATATTGTTGTTAGTTAACTTCCAGTTCATCGCGTGAGGGGAATTTGGGGAAAGGCCCATGCGGGCCGCTTTGATACCAGAACACGGTTGAGGCAATATCATCTTGCAGCGGCATATAACGCCCGCCCTGCCGCCAGCCCAATGCCTGTATAGTAACCTTTAAACTTTTCTCAAACCGTATAGGATCAGCAATATGCCAGCGGTATAAACCAAAACGCTGTGCAATGTTATAGTGCCCGTCGCCACGGATCACCTGATGCAAGCCACTATAAGGGCTGCAAAATTCGGTGTACTCGGTTTTATCTTCTTCTTTGCCTTTAGCGTCTTTATGATGGGTATCAAAATCATATGATCCGCAAAAATAATCCTCTGTTCCGGTACCGTTTATGGTAGGGAACTTGGTATCGCCATCCATAAAGAATTTGATCTCACCTTCGCCCCACCATCCGTTTTTGTTTGATCCATAAGCCAGATAGGTACCCACATACTGGCCTTTACCCTGAATGCTATCCACCAAAACAAAATCTTTTTTATAAGGCAAAGGATTTACCCTCCTAAACTGCGCATGAAAATAGGCAGCATCATCAGGCACTTGTGTAAGCGTATAATCAACCTGGTAATATAGTGTCATATCCCTATCGTCAATGTTCTCCATGGTGATCCTGCATTTTTTGCGGAAAGGCATAGGCCAGTAACAATTAAATGCACTCCCTGGATTTACCGCTACGGCTAATGACTGTAGCGGTGCGTATTTACCCCAGCCCATGCAAAAAAAGTCGCCAACGGGCACTTCAACTGATGGGCTTGTTTCACCATCCCAATAAAAACGGAGTATAGAGTAGCGCCAGTTTCCGGTAGGTGTCATCCAGATGTGCTGGATGGCGCCCGGGCCGTCAATTTCGGCAATGGTAAAGGTAGTACCCTTTTTTATGATTACACTCGGACTTACTTTCCAGGTTTGGCCCAGCTCACGCGAAGCTCCCGCGCCGGTACCGCTGGTAGCCATACCACCCTTTCCTTTTTCGCCGGTAAAATTCTCCGGACTTATCGACCTTGTTTTGGCATCAGACAAACGATAAATATTACCCAGATTTACATCTAAACCATTAAACTTTTGCTGCCCAAATACAGATGATGTAGCAAGGGCAAACATCCATATTACTAAAACATAATTCTTGATCATAAGGTTATCTATTAATAATTATCGATGCACTAATTGGAAATGCATACCAGGTTTATATAGTTTGCAAATTACCCAGGACAAAAGGTCTTAAGGTATTCACAATCTTATCAATAATTTTCAATTTATAAATCCAGCTTATGAGCATAACATTACCTTATTTTGGCATTAATACAGCTTTATAAGCAGGAATTATAGGTACAAGCGTAAACTTATCAAGCTAATTTAAAAAGAAATTCCAGGCACAAAAGGTTTAATTACCGATACCTGCCCTAATCAAATAAATAAAATTCATTTTTGTGTATGTCATTCACCTTAATACTTGATAACCTTGCAAAGCATATTCGTTTAACCAAAGATGAGCAGGACACTTTTACCACTTATCTGCATCAAAAACAATTAAAACGCAAACAATTTTTGCTTATCGATGGTGGTATCTGCAAATATTCGGCCTTTGTTACCTCGGGTTGTTTAAGAGGGTATACTGTGGATAAAGGCGGAGTTGAACATGTGCTAAGCTTTGCCCCACCCGATTGGTGGATAGCCGATATGTATAGCCTGCTTTCGCAAAAACCAGGAATATTGAACATTGAAGCCTTGGAAGATACAGAGGTGCTGCTGCTATCAAAAGTGAACCAAGAAAAATTATACCAGCAGATACCCAAATTCGAACACTTCTTCAGAATACTAACCGAAAACTCGCTGGTGGCCAGTCAGCAAAGATTGATTGATGGACTCAGTCTTACCGCAGAAGAACGTTACCTTAATTTCTGTAAACGTTACCCTACGTTAATAGATCATCTGCCTTTAAAACAAATAGCATCATATATAGGTGTAACACCTGAATTCTTCAGCCGGATGCGGAGTGTGATGGTGAGGAAGAAGTCTTAAGTCGAAAGTCCTTAGTCAGCAGTCAAAAGTATGTTTCTGCATTAATTTATGACTTAAGACTCAAAACTTCTAACTTACGACTTTCTTAATCTACATCAAGTGCAGCCCTCCTTGTTTACCATAAATTTGTTATACAGTTTAAAAGACAAATACTTATGGCACAAACCATTTTACATAAAGCCGAAACCCGTGGCCACGCAAATCATGGGTGGTTAAGCAGTTATCAATCGTTCAGTTTTGCGAGTTATTATAATCCGGACAGGATGCAGTTTGGTGCTTTGCGTGTATTAAATGATGATACAGTAGATGCAGGCCAGGGCTTTGGTAAACATCCGCATGATAATATGGAGATCATATCCATCCCTTTAGAAGGCGACCTGGAGCATAAGGACAGCATGAACAACGTAGCCGTTATAAAAAATGGCGATATACAAGCTATGAGCGCCGGCACAGGAATTTATCACAGCGAATACAATAATGATAGGGACAGCCAGGTTAAGTTTTTACAGATCTGGATATATCCTAATAAAAAGAATGTAGAACCACGATACGATCAGCTTAGTTTAAACCTGGAAGACAGGCACAATAAGCTTCAACAGGTATTATCGCCCAATGCTGATGATGCCGGCGTATGGATACACCAGGATGCCTGGTTCCATCTCGGTAAGTTTGATAAAGGCATTGAAACAGCATATACCATCAAAAAACAAGGCAATGGCGTGTACGCTTTTATACTCAGCGGTCAGGTTGAAATAAATGAGCAAGTATTAAATACACGCGATGCCCTGGGGATTTGGGATACCGATCAATTTAAAATAACCACGGTTACAGATGCGGAGTTTTTATTGATTGATGTACCGATGAAATATTAAGATCTTTTTTAATGATGATAGATGAGTTTTGCCTACACCCTGTTTTTGCTAAAAGCGAAGGCAGGGTTGTTGGGCAAAGCAATAAGATTAAAGTTTAAACCATGAACCAAATACAAATATTAGTTATAGGCCGGCACCCCGAAATACTGCAAACCGTAGTACGCCTGGTAAACAATAATCCAGACTGGAACGCTACCGGCTGTATTACTGATGAAGAAGCGATTAATGCTTTTAATAAGCAACCTTTTGCTTTGGTATTATTAGGTGGAGGAATTGAAAAAGAATCTGAGGATGAGTTATGCGCACATTTTAAAGCTGCTAATTCGGGTACTAAAATAGTGCAGCATTATGGTGGTGGGAGTGGTTTATTAAGCGCGGAGATATTTGCGGCGTTGGGGTAGCTTTTCTTCTATCAATTTTACTCATACATCGAAGCCCCTTCTAATATATCTGCAAATACTCTCCATGTGGGGATATCTGCATTTATTCCCCGATGAATATTATCATAGTATCCTTGAACATCATCTGCATAAGCCTCCAAAGCTTCAAGAAAATCGCTAAGTGTAGTATTCTCCCATGTACCAGTATTATTTTCAAACCCATTGCGTAAAGAACTCAAAAACTTTATAAAGGATTTACGATCTATTACCTCTGTTGTTGACACTTCGTTACTCATAAAATTTATTTTTTTCAACCAAAGATAGTCATTGAGACATTCAATAGGAACACGGATTATTGTAATAGCTATAGGTGATGGAAGTGGTGACAGTAATTTGTCAGTACGGCTAAATGTGTAGTTGCCTGATTATGAACGTTCACGGGTGTGAATATGAACACTAGAGACAGGTATAAACACAAAAAGTATATCGCACAAAAAAGCCCTAGTATTGCTACTAAGGCTTTATGTTTAACACCCTTTAGGATGATAAGATTG
>JAUCSE010000101.1 GCA_030445275.1 Mucilaginibacter sp. | reverse complement strand
TCGGTATTTTTATTTTACGCGCCAAACACCCCAATGCAGAGCGACCTTACAAAGCCTTTGGCTATCCGGTTTTACCGGCCATTTATATTTTAATGGGATTGGCATTCTGTACGCTGTTAATTATATATAAGCCCCAATTTACCTGGCCGGGTTTAATTATTGTACTGATAGGTATCCCGATATATTATATATCGCAACGGAACGTTAAGCAAAACGATGAAGCGGTTATTGATAGTTAGTTTATTTATTATTAGCGGGCATGTTTATGCCCAGGATCTGCAGTCAAAATTGTCAGGGGCTTTTGGCAGGTTACAGGCCGATAGTCAGTGCAGCTATGCATCGGTATCATTAACCGTGCTAGATGCCAAAACCGGCGAGCAGGTATTTGCCGCCAGCCCCAACATGGGCCTGGCCACGGCATCAACCTTAAAAACCATTACCAGTATTACCGCTTTTAATGTGTTGGGGGCCGATTTTAAATACCAGACCCAGCTTGGTTACTCCGGAGATATTGCTACAGACGGAACCTTGAATGGTGATATAATCATAAAAGGAGCTGGCGACCCAACCTTAGGCAGTTGGCGCTACGAACAAACCAAGGAAACGCATGTACTGGCCCTGATGGCCGATGCCCTGCAAAAGGCAGGCATCAAAAAAATAAACGGCCGCGTTATTGGCGATGATAGTATTTTTGGCTCACAATCAATCCCCGAAGGCTGGATATGGCAGGATATAGGTAACTATTATGGCGCCGGAACATCGGGTCTTTGCTGGCGCGAAAACCAGTTTGATATCAAGCTGCGCACCGGTGTGGTGGGTAATCCCGTAGGTGTATCGCGCACTGTACCTTTAATGCCCTACCTCACTTTTAAAAGCGAACTGGTAAATGGCTCGGCCGGCTCAGGCGACAATGCCTATGCCTTTTTACCCGTTGGCAGCAAGAGCATGTATCTACGTGGCAGTTATGGCGTTGACCTGGATAAAAAAAGCATATCAGCCGCCATACCTGATGCGGCTTACGATGCCGCCCTGCGTTTGGCTGATACTTTGAGAAAACTGGGCATTACCAGTAACGAGCCGGAATCGGCAGCTACGTTAACGGCTAAAGGATTACCGCTGCCGCAGATCGCAAAAAATCTAACGACGATACAATCGCCGCCATTGAGCCGGATTATTTACTGGCTTAACCAAAAAAGCATCAACCTGTATGCCGAGCAATTGCTTAAAACCATAGCCTGGAAACAGGGCCGTAAACCAACTACCGCTAATGGGGTAGAGGAAGTTCAGAAATTTTGGAAGGCCCGCGGTATTGACCCTAACAGTATCAATACTTACGATGGTAGCGGCTTGTCGCCCGGCGATAGGGTAACTACCAATACCATGGCCAAAATATTGCAATCAGCTAAGAAGGAAAGCTGGTTTGCCGATTTTTATGAGAGTCTGCCGGTATACAACAACATGAAAATGAAAAGCGGCAGCATTAACAGCGTGTTGTGTTATGCCGGTTACCAAACCTACAACGGCAGGGAACTTTGCTTCTCGATCATGGTAAACAACTACAGCGGATCAAGCCGTGGCATCAAAGAAAAAATATTCCGGTTGCTGGATGTGCTGAAGTAGCCCCCTAATCTCCACCAGCTGGCGGAGTTTTGTAATCTAAATAAAAAATGCGTCATTGCGAGGTACGAAGCAATCTCTATGCTTTACAGAGCAAACTTGCATAGTTCATCTGCCTAAGCAGAGATTGCTTCGTACCTCGCAATGACGTAGTGGTTAGAGTGGAATACTGGCACATGATGCCAGTGTCCCATTTTTGTTCGGGCTTTGAGGACACTGGAACAACGGAACGTGGAACAGCCATTGACTCACCCCGATATCTCCGCCAGCTGGCGGATCGACGCCCCTCTTCGGCTTCGCCGGAAAGAGGGGAACTTCACTATAACTACTACAATTTGTCATCCTGAGGAACGAAGGATCTATTCATTACCTTGCATGTTGGTTAATAGATGCTTCACTCCGTTCAGCATGACAAACTATTTAATAAGCTGTCTTTATGCCGTAAAATTAATAAACAAAAAAAGGAGCAAATCATTTGGTTTGCTCCTTTTTTTGCAAATATTAGAAGCTTAAAATTAAGCGTAGGTAACGTTTAAAGTAATAGGTACGCTCAGTGCTTTTGAAATAATGCAATTAGCTTTAGCGCCATTAGCAATTTCCTTGAATTGCGCTTCGGTAACACCGTCAATAGGTGACCCCTTAAGCTCCAGGTGGATGCCGGTAACGCTCAGGGCTACCATATCCAGATCCAATATAGCATCGGTGGTCAAGTCGTTTGGTGTAAAGCCTGCTTGCGTTAAAGCAGCGCCAACAGCCATGGTAAAACAGCCTGCGTGTGCTGCAGCAAGCAATTCTTCGGGGTTGGTGCCAATACCATCGGCAAAACGGGTTTTAAATGAATATTGGGTTTTGTTTAAAACAGTGCTCTGGGTAGTTATCTCTCCCTGACCTGCTTGTAGTGTGCCATTCCAATGGGCGTTTGCTGTACGTTTCATAGTTGATTTTGTTATTGTTTTATTTTTAGTTCATGGATCATAGGCAATGGTCCATAGTTGTTTGTTCGTTTTGGTCCATCGGCCATTAACCATTATGCCATTTCGCGCGTTCATATTGCACCGGCCATTTTACCTCGTGACCCAGTTCGTGAGCAGCACGCAGCGGGAAATGAGGGTCGCGCAGCATTTCGCGGGCCAGGAATATAAGGTCGGCTTCGCCTTCCTGTATTATTTCTGTAGCCTGCGAGCTTGTTGTTATTAGGCCTACCGCACCTGTAAGTATACCACTTTCTTTTTTAACTTTTGCAGCAAATTCAACTTGATAACCTGGTTTTAACGGTATCTTAGCATTAACTACATTTCCGCCGGTTGAGCAGTCAATCAGGTCAACACCTGTGTCTTTTAATATTTTTGCCAGGGCTACAGAATCGTCAGCGGTCCAGCCGCCTTCGGTCCAGTCGGTTGCGGATATACGCACAAATAGCGGGTTTTCAGCCGGCCAAACTTCCTGCACAGCTGCAATAACCTCCAGCAATAATCGTATGCGGTTTTCGAATGGGCCGCCATATTCGTCTGTTCGTTTATTACTGATGGGAGATAGGAACTGGTGCAGCAAATAACCATGAGCGCCATGAAGTTCTATCACTTTAAAGCCGGCAGCAATGGCCCTGCCGGCAGCAGCCTTAAAATCGGCTTTTACTTTTTCAAGACCGGCTTTATCCAGTTCAAGAGGAGCTTCCTCATCATCCTTAAAAGGGACCGGACTTGGGGCAAAGGCTTTCCAACCGTTTGGCTGATCAGATGGTATCTGTTTGCCGCCGTTCCAGGGTTTGTCATGGCTGGCTTTACGACCGGCATGGGCAAGCTGCGTGCCCGCTATAGCCCCCTGTGCATGAATAAAATCAGTGATCTGCCTTAACTTGGTGATGTGCTCATCCTTATAAATACCCAGATCTGCGAAGGTAATACGGCCCTCGGCCGATACCGCAGCAGCTTCGGTAATCAATAAAGCAGCGCCGCCAACAGCCTTGCTACCCAGATGCACCAGGTGCCAGTCGTTAGCAAAGCCATCCTCTGAAGAATACTCACACATGGGCGATACCACGATGCGGTTTTTTAATTCGATGTTTTTTATTTTTAAAGGCGAAAACAGATGTGCCATAGTTTACTTTTTCTTGTAAATATGATAACTAACAGCAGTAACTGCCTCACTGTTTTGTAAAATACTTAAAGAAGAAGCTGAAAGCCCAAAGCGAAAGGCTTAAAGCTTTTTTCTTACTCATGTATAGGGCTTTATGCTTTTAGCCTTCGGCTTTCAGCTTTTTAATGTATCCGCCCGCGTTCGTCCTCGTTACCGGTATCGCGTTTTCCGGTACTGCCTTCGCCTCCAAAGCGATAGCTGATGGCAAATTGAACAAACCGGTTAAGCTGGAAATTGGTGAATTTCCCCTTGATGCCATTAACGGTTGTGGTTACTGCCGATGCGCTGCTTCTGAAAGCATCATTGAGGTTTAGGCTGATGTTCAGCTTCTTTTTCATGGCTAGGGCAGTAAAGCCAGCATCCAGTTTGTAATAGGCGCTGGAACGACCAATATGATCAACTTCCGGAAACTGATACCAGAAATTAACGGCCATAGCAAAGGTTTTATCGGCATTAAAATAGGCGGTGTTATTGGTGGCCAGGTATGCGCCATAACCGCTGATACTTTTGATATAGCTTAAGCTGGAATGGGCATCGGTATGATAAAAGGTGGCCTGGTTATTATTATCCAGCCAGGGAAACAGGTGAAGCGACAAATTCTCGGAAATACCCACACGATAGGTTTTTATAAAATTGAGCGGGACGGTAAAAACCAGGTTAGTATCGGCGCTGGCCACGGTAATATTATTAAAACCATTATCGGTAATGTTTAAAAACAGGGCCGAGGTAAGCACATTTTTATAGGTATGCGACACCTCTATATTCGTGTTGTATTCGGGTTGCAGACCAGGATTACCCTCGCCATAGCTGTAAGCTGTGAACAATGATTTAAAAGGGTTCAGATTCCAGAAGGAGGGGCGATTGATTCGCCTACCAAAACTTAAAGCAAAACTGTTGGCTGTATCGGCCTGGTAGGATAGCTGCAACGACGGGAAAAGCCTGAGGTATTTATTGGTATTGGTTTGGTTCAGCGTGTATGATTTACCTTTGGTTTCGGTGTATTCGGCCCGGAGGCCTACCTGGTATTTCCATTTATCCTTTTCCTTATTCAGGTTAAGGTACAACGATTGTGTATTTTCAATATACCTGAATTCGTTACTCAGGTTGGTATTATAGGTAAGCTGATCATTAATGTCCTTATTATAATAAAAAGCATTGCTATAATTATTGATAAAGCTAAGCTTACCGCCGAAAGAGAATTTGGCAAATGAAGTAGGAATCTCCGCGTCGGCTTTAAAGGTGTATAGGTTAATGAGCTGCTTGTTGGTATCAAAATAGCGTGTGCGGTTTGCCGGAATTACTTGACCATTGGGCAAATAACTGTTGCTTTCAAAATCAGAACGATCATTACGATTGTAATTAAAGTAATCGGCATTAAGCAGCAATTTTTTGCCAGTGGTATCAAAGTTGATCACCGCGTGTGCATTGCCCGAATTACTGATGGCTATGGGATGATAGGTGGCAAAGGTTTTTAAGGTAGAATCCAAACCGCCACTGCTATTGTAGACAGGGTTGTTCACATGATCCGATCCGTCATACACATTATTTCCACCTAAATAGGAGATGCCAATGCTTGTTTTGGGACTTACCTTATAATCGACCCCGGCAATAATATTAAAATTATGCATACGGTAATTACCGGTATCGGTTTGCAGCCAGCTTTGTTTGGGATAAAATACATCAGTTTCAAAACCCTCCAGTTCATGATCATGATCGATATTGACACTGCTATAAGCCGACCACTTGCCCGAATTATAATTGAGGTTAGCGCTCCCGCTGGCCAGCCAGTAGTTGCTGGTACCAAAAACATTGGCCGGGCTATGCAGCCATTGCTTTTCGCTGAACTGTACATTACCCGAAAAACCCTGCTTGCTACTATGTTTGCTGGTAATGTTGATCAAACCCGCGTTGCCTTCGGCATCATAATTAGCAGATGGGTTTTTAATCAGTTCGATCTTAGAAATTTGATTGGCCGACATAGATTTTAAATACCGTACCAGGTCGACACCTGAAAGCTGTACAATCCGGTCGTTTATCATCACCTTAACTTCGCCTTTACCTGCTATACTGAGCTCGTTGCCGTTCACTTTTATGCCGGGAACTTTGCCAATGGCTGTCAGGGCATCGGTACCGGTGGCCGTTACGCTGGTTGATACATTGTAAACCAGTTTCTCCTGGTTGTTTTCGATAGTGGCTTTGTTCGCGGTAACTACAACTTCACTCAACTGTGTGTTTGATGCTTTCAGAACGATGTTTATCACGGTGTCTTTACTGATAGATAGCTGCGATTGATATTTCTCGTAACCTGTAAATGCAACTGTAAGCGTGTACTGACCTGTATGCAGATCTTTAAAGCTAAAATGGCCTGCATCGTCAGTTTGTAGCGATTGATTTTTATGACTCTCTGCATTTAGTAAACTTACCCCGGCATAACTTAAAGGATGCTTTGATGGATCATTTACCGTGCCTGTCAATGTTATTTGTGCCGAAAGGCTGCTGTGGATCACAGCAAAAAGAATTAAAGTAAAGAAGAATCTCAAATTATAGCAGGTTTAAAATTTGGGCTAATAATAATGAAAGATAGGGGGAATAGGAAATAATAGGGTAGATTACCTGATTGGGACTATAAAAAATTAAACCTGATCAAATATCATTTTTATAAAAAAAAAATGTCATTTCGAACGATAGAGAGAAATCTTATGCTACATAAAATATTCGCTTTTCTGTTATATAAGACTTCTCCTCGTTCCCCGTTCGACATTGTTGTACGTAACTCGAAAACAATACCTAAATTTGGTATGTTAAGGTTGATTTGTAATTGAACCGTTTAAACTACCCTTAATTTGACTACATACACAACCCTAATTATTCTCAGCGGACTGGTCATCTTTTCGTACCTGTTCGATTTACTGGCTGGCAAAACCAAAATCCCTTCGGTTATTTTATTGCTCTTGCTGGGCATTGGACTCAAGCAAATAGTTGACTATTTTGGCATCCCCATGCTCAATTTTGCTATTATATTGCCAACACTGGGTACACTGGGTTTAATATTGATTGTGTTTGAGGGTGCGCTCGAGTTGCGATATAACAGCAATAAAAATGCGATCATTAAAAAGGCATTCTTTTCGGCCCTCAGCATCATGCTGCTAAGTGCTGTAGCCATTACTTTTATCATATACTACCTAACCGGCGAGAGTATTTACAAGTGCTTTGTAAACGCTATACCGTATTGCGTAGTCAGCTCATCCATTGCTATCCCATCGGCATCAAATCTCATCAAAAGTAAAAAGGAGTTTATCATTTATGAATCTTCTTTTTCGGATATACTTACCGTGGTACTGTTTAATTTTATAGTACGCAATCCTAAAATTGATATAGGCTCATTTGCCAAGTTAGGGGCCGAATTGAGTGGCATTATCCTAGTGGCTATTGCAGCTTGTTTGCTGCTACTTTATATTATTGGGCGTTTAAAACACCACATCAAATCGTTTTTGATCATATCGTTGCTGATATTGGTTTACTCCATCGGGCAATCGTACCATTTATCGGCATTAATTATTGTGCTGGCGCTGGGATTATTCCTGAACAATGCCAATCAGATCCATTTTGGCTGGTTCAGGAAGCTGTTTATATATCCAACCTTTCAGCACGATATCAAACAGCTATACCAGCTTTCGGCCGAAAGCGCCTTCCTGATGCGTACCTTCTTTTTCATTGTGTTCGGGTACACCATGAACATTCACGAATTGAATGATATGCCCATTTTGCTGAGTGCCGGGGCTATTTTGCTTTCTATTTACGTAGTGCGGTTTATATATATTAAGCTGGTATCTAAAACCGATCTGATGCCCGAGTTGGTGATTGTTCCGCGTGGATTGATCAATGTGCTGCTTTATTATAACCTGCCTGCTAATTTAAGGATACCACAGGTTGGCGCGAGTTTATTATTTGTAGTAGTTTTGGGCACAAGCATCATTTTAAGCCTGGGTTTGCTGGTAACTAAACGACATGCGGCAAGCCACAGCCAGGAGTTTCCGGATGTTTGACAAACAGAATTATAACAATGACTATTACTACACGCCTTGCCACTTTTGATGACATACCAGTATTACAACAACTGATCGGACTATCAGTCCGCGGATTGAGTACCGGTTACAATACACCTAACCAAATTGAAAGCGCCATTAAATATATTTTTGGTATCGATACACAGCTTATTATTGATGGTACCTATTATGTAGCCCAGATTGATAATGCCATTGTTGGCTGCGGTGGCTGGAGTAAACGTAATACCCTATACGGCGGTGATCAGCATAAAGAGGTGGAAGATCCGCTGCTTGATCCTGCGCATGATGCCGCCAGGATCAGGGCCTTTTTTGTGCATCCGGATTGGGCAAGGCGGGGCATAGGCCGGCATATTATTACGGTATGTGAAAACGCTGCCCAAAGCAATGGTTTTACCAGTTTTCAGTTGGGTGCCACGCTGCCCGGCGTACCGCTTTATGAGGTGATGGGGTATCATGAGGTTGAACATATAAGCCAGCCTATGCCTAATGGCGAAGTGTTGCCTATTGTAAAAATGAGTAAGGTTTTATAACCTTACAATAAGCTATATTTACCAATAGTAAACCGCTTAAACAGCGCAAGTTTCGGGTTTTATAGGGTGCTGTATCGGGGTACATTTGTAGTGTAATAATTAATAAATAACATTATGAACACGCAAGAAAAAATCAATTATGATCGTATTGCCGAGGCAATCAACTATATAAAACTGAATTTTAAACAGCAACCAAACCTGGATGATGTGGCCGAAAAAGTGCATTTAAGCCCTTTTCACTTTCAGCGTTTATTTACCGATTGGGCAGGCATCAGTCCCAAGAAATTCCTACAGTACCTGAGCCTGGACTATGCCAAGGGTATTTTGAAGGATAAGCAAGCTACTTTGTTTGATACCGCCTTCGAAACCGGTCTTTCAGGCACCGGCCGCCTGCATGATCTGTTTATCAATATTGAGGGTATGACCCCAGCTGAATATAAAAACGGTGGTAAGGAACTCGACATTAACTACAGTTTTGCCGAAAGCCCGTTTGGTAACATCATTGTAGCATCAACCCCCAAGGGTATTTGTTATATGGCCTTTGCCGATGATAGGGAGGGCGCGTTCAGCAAGCTGCACGAGCAGTTTCCGAACGCTACCTATACCCAGGTGGTGGATGTTGCCCAGCAGGATGCCCTGTTTATATTTAAAAAGGACTGGTCGGAGCTATCCAATATCAAACTACATTTAAAAGGCACCAACTTTCAGCTTAAAGTATGGGAAACCCTGCTTAAAATACCGATGGGCGGTTTAAGTACCTATGGAGATATTTCGCAACAGCTACATTCGCCGGGAGCCAGCAGGGCGGTGGGCAGCGCGGTAGGGGCCAACCCGGTAGCGTTCCTGATCCCCTGTCACCGGGTGATCAAATCGACAGGTGAATTTGGGCAATACCACTGGGGTTCAACCCGTAAAACGGCCATCATTGGCTGGGAAGCGGCTTTGGTTAACAATTAATAAATAAAATAATAACGGTGTCATTTCGACGAACAGAGGGGGCATTGTGGGTTGCGTGAGGAGAAATCTTGTACAAAAGAACAGCGGTTATGCTAAGTGTACAAGATTTCTCCTTGCCCTCCCGCTCAAGCCCAGGCAAGCTCGTCGAAATGACACCGTTTTAAATTCACTCCTCTAACATCATCATCATATGGAGATCAAAGAAAGAATTGACCAGCTAAACTGGGTCGATATTACAAGCGGCATGGATAATAAAGGGTATGCTTTAGTTAAAAATGTTTTAACAGCTGATGAATGTGATACACTAACGGCGCTATACCCCAACGAGGAATTGTACCGTAAAACCATCATTATGGAGCGCCACCATTATGGCAAGGGAGAATATAAGTACTTTAAGTATCCGCTCCCCAACCTTATCCAACAATTGCGCGCAGGCTTTTACCCAAAGCTTGCGCCCATTGCCAACAACTGGATGCAGCTTTTAAACAAGGATCAGCGTTTCCCCGGTACGTTGGACGAACTGCTGCGGCATTGCCATGAGCACGAACAATTACGACCCACACCATTGATATTACAATACGCCAAAGGGGGCTACAACGCCATGCACCAGGATCTTTATGGCGAAGTGTTTTTCCCAATGCAACTGGTATTTATTCTGGACGAACCGGGCGTAGATTACGAGGGCGGCGAATTTATACTGATAGAGCAAAAACCAAGGGAGCAATCGCGGGCTATGGTATTAAAGCCGGCAAAAGGCGATATGCTGCTGTTTACCACCAGTTACCGGCCTGCAAAGGGCAGTAAAGGTTATCACCGGGTGAACATGAAACACGGCATTGGCGAAATTACGGAAGGTAAACGGCGCAGTATGGGCGTTATTTTTCATGATGCCAAATGATACCGCATCTTGATCTTGGGGATATTGCTTTTACACGCAGCAGAAGGCTAAAACTACTGATAGATACAAGACAGGTACAATTTGGCGGTAACGCCAGGCTAAAAATATATGGCATGTTGCATTGTAAGTCGGGCAAAAGAATGAAGCCTCAAAACCGTGTTTTCTTTACCTCTGCAGCCGAAGCAATGGAGTTGGGTTACCGGCCCTGCGGGCATTGTATGATTGATGCTTACAAAAAGTGGAAAGCCGCAAGCCATGTTTAATTGTCAATAAAAACAATTTGCTTTTATAAATGGTTTATGGTTATATTTAGTAAAAGTAATACCTGCTGTTTTAACCCAATAAAATAGCAGGTATTTATAAAACCAATTAACCTTTAAAAAAAAGGAGGCTGTCATGAACTTGGTTCATAAAATTGAAAACTGGGGCGATACGCATCACCCTAAGATTCTCGACCTTATCCGTATTGCGCTTGGTGTGTTTTTGCTGGTAAAGGGAATAGCCTTTATGGAAAATACCGCTTACTTGAAGAGCCTTATTGACAACCAGAATGTGGTTGATCTTTCGCCGGTTGTATTAATGATCATGGTTTATTATGTAACCTTTGCCCACATGGTTGGCGGCATACTGATAGCCGTAGGTATATTAACCAGGTTAGGATGCATTATTCAGATTCCTATAGTTTTAGTGGCGGTATTTTTAACCAGTACCAATATTTTTCAGGAACCTATTAATGCCATGGCATGGCCGTCTGTTACGGCGTTGGTGCTACTGGTAATATTCACCATTTTAGGTTCCGGGCCTATATCGTTGGATAAATATCTTTCGGAGTAAGGATAAAAGAAAAAAAGATTAAGGACAAAAGGCAAAAATCTTGATAATCATTTAATCGGGGGACTCAAGGTTCAGACAAAAAAACAAAACTAACCACTAATACCCTGTCACCAGTTCATCCACATAACACCATAACCAGCGTTCGCCGGGTTGGGCTGATATTACTACCGGGTGATTTGTTGCCTCGAAATGTTTGGTCATGTGCGTATTGGGCGAACTATCGCAGCAAAGTGTAACGCCGCAGGTTTGACAGGTACGCAGGTGCATCCACGAGGAATGTGTTTTCACACACTCCTCGCAAACATCACCCTTTGGTTGTTTTATATCAGTAATGGCAGCCAGGTGCTGGCATATTTCATCTTCCTGCATCATTAAACCTCTGCTAAATATTTGTGTACAAAGCTGATGGCCATAGAGCCTTCGCCTACGGCAGATGCCACACGGTTCATGGCTCCGGCACGAACATCGCCGGCAGCAAATATGCCTGAGCAACTGGTTTCCAGTAAAAACGGATCGCGTTTAAGTTTCCATATTTTGCCGAAACCCTCATAGCTGCGCAGCTCACGGCCAGTTTCAATAAAGTCTTTATTGTTTTTGATGATATCGAGCTTTATCCAGTCGGTATAAGGTTTTGCACCTATAAAAATATACAGGGCATTAGCTACTTTTTTAACCGTTTCCTGTGTTTTACAATTGAGCAAGGTAAGCTCTTCCAGGCAGTTGGTGCCCTCAGCCTCCACCACTTCGGTGTTGGCTAAAACCGTAATATTAGGCGTATCAGCTATCTGGTGAATCAGATAGGCCGACATGGTAGTTACCAGGTCTTCCCTGCGGATAATGATATATACATTCTTGGCAAATTTGGATAGGTGCATAGCAGCCTGCCCGGCAGAGTTTCCTCCACCAATTACATATACTTCTTTACCGGTGCATGCGGTAGCCTCGGTAGTGGCAGCGCCATAATAAATGCCTGCTCCGGTATAATTTTCAACACCTTTAACTTCCAGCTTGCGGTAATCAACGCCGGTGGTTATCACTACGGTACGGCTAATAATCTCGGGGCCATCATCCAGTATAATGGTTTTATAGCCATCTTTCTGCTTGATATCACTTACAGACTGGGGCGATAAAAATTCGGCTCCCAAACGCATGGCCTGGCTTATGGCGCGCCTGGTTAGGTCGGCGCCACTTAAACCAGCCGGGAAACCCAGGTAGTTTTCAATACGCGAGCTGGTTCCTGCTTGTCCGCCAGGTGCTTTGCGTTCAATCAGCAGGGTTTTTAAGCCTTCTGATGCACCGTAAACAGCTGCGGCTAGTCCTGCTGGTCCGGCGCCTATGATCACCACATCATACACATCGGTAAGCGACTGTGGGTTTTTGTCCAGTTTTTCGGCTATGGCCCTGATGGTTGGCTTGGCTATAAAAGTGCCATCCTCAAAAATTACTAGCGGCAGATCGTCTGTGGTTAAATTGTTAAGCGTTAATAAACCGCCCGCATCAATGTTCTTTTCTACATCAAACCAGCGGTAAGGTATCAGGTTGCCAGCCAAAAAATCTTTGATATGGTGCGATTGCGGCGAAAACTGGTAGCCTAGCAGCTTAATACCAACAAATTCAGGTACATAATTATTTTGCCAGTCTTCAAGCAGGTCATTGATTACCGGATAAAGTTTTTCCTCTGGCGGATCCCAGGGTTTCATCAGGTAATAGTCAAGCTGCACATCATTAATGGCTTTTATAGCGGCTTCAGTATCAGAATAAGCGGTAAGCAATACGCGCTTGGCATCAGGATATATTTTTTTGGCTTTCTCTAAAAATTTAACGCCTTCCATTTCGGGCATGCGTTGATCGCATAGGAACAAGGCGACTACATCTGAGCTGTTTTTAAGCTCAGTAAGGCTTTCAAGGGCTTCGTGGGCCGATGTTGTACTCAATATTTTGTACTCTTTACCATACTGCGATCTAATATCGCGGCTTATGGACCGCAGTACCTGCGGATCATCATCAATGGAAAATATTATGGGGCGGCTCATAGGGGGTGTTTTTCTAAAGGTAAAATTATTAATATTTTGTGATAAATACCCGTCTATCCATCAATCAAAAAACAAACGCTGAATACCGTTTTGCCAGGTTGTGATTTTACTTTTATTGATCCACGGTGTTGTTTTACAATACGTTGCACAACTTCGAGCCCCATACCGGTACCCTTGCCCATATCTTTGGTTGTAAAAAACGGATCAAATATCAGGCTTTGTATTTCAGGCGCTATGCCGGGTCCGTCATCAACTATAAAAACTTCAACAAACTCACGGTCGCGGCGGGTTTTAATGGTCAGGGTGCCTTTGCCTGCGGGCTCCATGGCATCGATAGCATTGTCAATTAGATTTGTCCACACCTGGTTAAGTTCGCCAATCAGGGCCTTTACTTCGGGCAGGGTTTCATCAAAATCCTCTACAACATTAATATTCCCTTTCCTAATCTTATACCCCAGCATGGTAAGTGTGTTGCGTATGCCAATATGTATATCGGCATATTGCTTATCCTGCCCGCGATCCATATGGGTAAAGGTTTTAACAGAGCTTACCAGCTCGGCAATGCGCCTGGCAGATTCCTGTATATCCCTGATCATTTTTTCGGAAATCAGCACATCGCTTATCCAGTTTAATATATCTGACAGGTTTTCAGATGCAACAATCGCATTAAATTTTTCAAGGGTATCTGTGCTGAAATTAAAATCAACAAAGCTTTCAACAATGTCATAACCATTCTCTATCTCATGTTCATCAAACCAATCCATTATTTCATCCTCGCGATGGGTGCGTTGCTTAAGGCTTAGGCGGATTGCATTTTGCTCTGAGATCTGTTCAAATAAAAGGTCGGTGATACCGGTAACCTGTTCAGGCTCAAGTCTCATAGTGAAAATTGCCTTAACGCTTTCCGGTTCCTGTTCCAGGTGCTTTTTTAAGGTAAGCGAATCGCGCACAATGGCTGATGCGGGGTTGTTTAACTCGTGAGCAAGTCCTGCTGACAATTTACCCAGGGCCATCATCTTTTCGTTTTGCTGTTGCAACGCCGTAAAATCGCGTACACGGGTGGTCATGATATTTACCAGGGCCTGCGTAAGTTCATAATGATTTCTGATCATTTCAGGTATCAGATCGGTATTGAAGCTGCGTATTTGCAACTTACCAATGGCCTGCGCGTACCCTTTTGAGATTTTGCCCCTTGAAAACGGCAGATAACCGGTAATATTACCAGGCCCCACAACGGTAAAATCGCGCCGCGCGCTGCCTTGAAGCATAAAAAAGCGCATACCGCCTTCAACCGTAATATGTGGCCCGCTCATGGGCTCGCCGGGTTGCATCAGGTACTCACCGTCTTCAAAAACATTGTCAATACTATTATCCAACAGCCATTGCAGTTGATCTTCAGGTACGTTATTAAAAGCCTCGAGCGATTGTAGCCAGGATGCGGTTATCGTTTGCATGTATTAAAATTAGCTATTATGTGTTTAATAGTATTATGAACGCAAAAAAATGGCATTCTTATAACTATTCAGCAAAATTATCGCTGTAAAAGTACACATGATTTTTAATTCGGATGGTTAAAAAGCAGGTAAATTACAGTATTGGCAAATCAAGTCCATTTACTCTGAAACTGGCCGAAAATATCTTTGTATTGATCGCCAATGGTAATGTTCACTTTGCCAATTTGCAGGGCGTTGCGGGTAATGGAGTTGATTTTATCGAGTGATACAATGAACGAGCGGTGTACGCGCATAAAGCGTTTGGAGGGTAATTTTTCTTCCAGCGATTTTAAGCTGGTAAGTGATAACAGGGGCTTTTCGGTGTTTTGCAGATACACCTTTACATAATCTTTAAGCCCCTCAATGTACAATATATCATTAAGGGCAACACGCACCAGCTGGTATTCTATTTTCAAAAACAAATAATTATCCTCCATACGCTGCTCATCAGTTGCGGCCGGGTTTGTGTTTGAGCGGTGCAACAGTTCGGCATAGGACAGGGCCTTGTTGGCGGCGTGTAAAAACTCTTCATAATTAAATGGTTTAAGCAGATAATCAAGCGCGTCGACCTTGTAGCCTTCCAGGGCAAACTGGTTATAGGCAGTAGTGAAAATAATGCGTGGTTTGTTTGCCCCCCGGCTATCTAACACGCGGGCCAGTTCAATGCCATTTAAATTGGGCATTTGTATATCCAAAAAAATCAAGTCAACTTTTTGATCCTGCAGCCCTACCAATGCTTCAACCGCGCTTGCATAACGGCCTGTGAGCTTTAAAAAGGGTGTTTGCTCAATAAAAGTACAAACCAACCCAAGCGCCAGCGGTTCATCATCAACGGCTATACAATTTAATATCATGACAAACTGAGTGTTAGGTGAACAGAATAAGTGTTGGCAGCAGCATCCTCGTTAATGCGCAAATTATATTTACCCGGATAAAGCAGATCTAACCGGCGGATGGTATTGGTAAGACCGATACCCTTATTTTCTTCCAGGTTGGTATTCTGATCCTTAAATATGCCATTCTCAACTTTTAACTCCAGCTTTTCGGCGTGCTGCTCAATGCTGATCAGTATGCTGCTTGGCAAAGTGGCGCTGATGCCGTGTTTAAAGGCATTTTCAACAAATGGTAAAAATATCATGGGGGCAACGGCCATATCATTTACGGTAGCTGGCAGTTCAAATTTTACGGTAACTTTATCAGTAAGCCGCAACTCCATCAGGTTGATATAATCTTTTATAAAAGCAACTTCCTGACTTAACCTGGCTGTACCATGCTGGGTATCATACAAAACGTATCTCATCATGCGCGATAATTGGTGCAGCGCTTTGCGCGATGTATCGGCATTTACCAGTGTAAGCGCGTATATGTTATTAAGTGTGTTAAAAAAGAAATGCGGATTGATTTGTGCTTTCAGGAACGATAGCTCGGAGCTTATTTTATCCTGCTCCAAAGCCTCGCGCAGCCTGATATCGCCTTGCCATTTTTGTATGGCGGTAATACTGGTGCTTATGCCCAATACCAAAGCTACAATGGCTATCATGGTAACATCTAAATGGTGCTTTTTGCCGCGGGGCCTTGGTGGGCCATGTTTATGAAAAGCGGCTTCCATCAATTGATCCATATTAAGCCAGCTATCGGCAAATGTGCTTAATGAAAGCATAACGGCTACCAATGCCAGTACAAACAGGAAATATATACCCGTATGGTTCTTTAGTAAGTATCTGGGGACAAGTATCTCGGCATTAATATAATAGGCCACTATCAGCATGCTTAAAATAAGTGCCTGCTTTATCCAGAATTGGTAGGGCACCTCCATGTTCCACGAAAGTGGCTGGTATAAAAATAAAGCGACCAGCACCACCCATGAAAGCACATGGATAAGTATGGTTATAAAATTACTTTTTGATTTAAGACTCATTAACTGTTATTAAATGATTGTATTTTTATCACTCCTGATAAATTTAAACATATAATTCATCAATATTACAAATCTATACGGGTAGCAGCCAACCATAATCGCTCAACAGGCAAAACTTACCGACGTACAACCCAAACCGCTCGTTTAACCTGTATGTTGCTCAATACTATTGTTTTCACGTGTTTTTATAGGCTGAAATGCAGCCCTGGTCTACGTGTTTGCAGCCCCGGTCTATTCCATTTTTTACAGCTAAGGTAATCGTATTGTTTTGTGTTGTTAATCAACTCAAAACGAATGAAAGCTTTATATCTGTTAATGGCCGCGGTGTTTTTGTTAAACCTTAACACACAAGCCCAAACCGGACGCCAGGTTAATGGTACCGTGCAGGATTCAACCGGTGTTACCCTGCCGGGCGCCACGGTGCAAATGCTAACCGGAACCGATAGCACTACCGTAATTACCGATGCTAAAGGTGCTTTTACTTTTAACCAGGTTAAGGTTAACGCGTTTAGCCTGGTGGTAAAATCAATAGGTTATCAGGCATTAAGGCGCCGGTTTATTTTGGCAGCTGACAATAAACCGGTAACATTAACACCCATCATTCTGAAAACGGAAACGTATATGTTAAACACCGTAGTTATTGCCGACGTAAACCCGGTAAAACTAAAGGAAGATACTATTGAGTTTAATGCCGATGCCTACAAGGTGCGTGATAATGCCCCGGTTGAGGATGTATTGAAAAAACTACCCGGTGTTGATGTGGATGCTGATGGTAATGTTACCGCGCAGGGTAAAAGTGTAACCAAAGTACGTGTTAACGGGAAAGATTTTTTTAGCGGCGATTTAAAAACTGCCACCAAGAATATACCTGCCGATATTGTTCAAAACATACAGATCATTGATGATTATGGCGATCAGGCTAATATAACAGGAGTAAAAACCGGCGAGCCTGAAAAGGTTTTAAACATCACCATAAAGCAAAGTAAAAACTATGGCTATTTTGGCCAGGCCAGCGTAGGCGGGGGCAAGGATGCTATACCCGGTATATCAAGTGATAAAGAGGGCAACCGTTACGTTGCCCAGGCAAACGTATTTAGTTTTAGCGGCGACAGGCAGCTGGCATTTTTGGGTAATTTAAATAATACCAATACCAACCTGTTTAGCTTTGGCCAGGGTGGGCCACGTGGCGGTGGTCCGGGTGGCCCGCCAGGATCAAATAACAATTCAACCAATGGTATTACAACAGCCCGCTCGTTCGGATTTAATTATCGCGATAGCTGGGGTAAAAAAATAACCGCTTATGGTAGCTACAGCTTTGCTGATAATACAGTGAACACATTGAGTAATACGATTCAAAATAACATTTCGACAAGTAACCCCAGCACCAGTACACAAAAAAGCACTCAAAATGATGAGAAGCTTAATCACCGGTTTAACTTTAATATAGAGTACAAACCCGATACTATAAATTACATTAAGATAATGCCAACGTTTGCCTATGCCCGGGTTAATACCACCCAAACCGGCAGCAGCGAATTGGTTAATAATGCCGAAACGGTATCAAACTATACCTTTAACACATTGAGTAACCAGACTGAACCTAACTATGGGCTCAATATATTGTACAATCACCGTTTTAACAGCTACGGCCGTAATCTTAGTGTTAATGTTGGCGCGGGCTCATACAGCATCAACAAATACCAAAACCCGGTTTATACTTATATACAGGGTGCTGCAAACGCACCGCTGAACCAGTTTATCAATACCGATAGCCGTACAGATAGTATTGGAACCACGGTATCGTTCCTGGAGCCGATAAGCAAAAAGGGATATATTGAACTAAACTATGCTTACCACTATGCCTATACCACTGCCGATAAAACCACCGATACCCTGGCCAATGATGGCAGCCGTGTACAGTATGATTTGTTGAGTAATAACTATAATTCCACCTTTATCACCAATAGGTTTGGGGTAAATTATCGCTTTATCGACAAAAAATATAACTATACCTTAGGTGTGGTTGCCCAACCATCAATTTTAAGAGGACAATCAATCATGAATGGTACGTCAACCAATATCAGTACATTTAATTTGGCCCCTAATGCAAGGTTTATCTACAATTTTTCGCGTAATCAATCATTAAGTCTTAATTATAATGGTGCCAGTAATCAGCCCACCTATACTGAACTGCAACCGGTTACCGATTTCTCAAACGCGTCGTACCCGGTACAGGGTAACCCCGATCTGAAACCGGAGTTTAATAATAACCTATCCATAAAGTACAACAAGTTTAATTTCGAAACCGGGAATGTGTTTTTCAGCAACCTGTCATTCACCACTACCGATAATAAAATAGTGGCCAATACCATCACTTATCCCAAGGTTTACACGCCCAACAGCAAGCTGGCAGGTAGTATACTAACCCAGTATTTAAATGCCGATGGCTATTATTCGGCCTCTGGTTTTTATGTGTTTGCCAAGCCCTGGGAAAAAAGAAAATATAATCTGTTTTTTACCGGTAACGTTTCATACAACAATAACATCTCGTACATCAGTAATGTTGATGCGGATACCTATCAAATGACCACCGAGAAAAATATTGCCAAGAACCTGGTACTATCGCAAGGCGTGCGTTTCCGTGTGAGCATTACTGACGTTATTGATGCCGAAGCGAGCACTACCTACAGCATCAACAAATCAGATAATTCCATAAGTGAAGCCAATGTTAACAACAATTTCAGGATGCTGAATTTGGGCCTCAAAGGTAAAAACTATGTTTGGAAGGATTGGACGCTGAGCTATGATTACTCCAAGGTATTGTACTACGGTTACACAGGAGCAACCAACCCCAATATATTGAACACTTATGTAGAGCGTCGTTTTTTAAAAGGAAATATGGGAACACTGCGTTTATCGGCAATGGATGTATTTAACCAGAATACGGGTTATACCAGCACCCAAAGCGGCAGTTATGTAACGCAAACCAGTTCGAACCGTTTGGGGCGATATTACCTGTTATCATTTACGCTTAAACTGGAAAAATTTGCCGGGAAAAGGCCAACCCCAAATGGCCCAAATGTTCCAGGTGTCCCTCCAGGCGGCGGCCCCGGAGGACCACCACCATTTTAAGACTGATAAAGCTTTAAATGAGCGCCCCGGAGTTGAGATACCAGGGCGTTTTTTTATAAGATATAACGTGATTTGATTATTGAGCCATAAAAATCAAACAGAAATATATTATTCCCTTTATGATTGATTTTGTTTGATATATAGAAGAGCTTGGCCTATGTTCATTTTTTTTATATGAAGCAGGTAATCCAATGCAGAAATCTGTTCATTGCCGAGATAGATATTTTTTAACATGGCTACTGTTTGATGATCAAATTTAGAAAGGGAATCCTTACGTAAAAGTAAGGTTGCTTCATCCTTACTTCTCAACAAACCTATTGGCTCTTTTAGTTCACGAAATTGATATTTATAATGAAGGAATTGCGGATGCCAGAAAGGAATGACAAATTGTTTTTTCTGTTCAAGGCTTTTTTCAATATAAGCAAAATATTCGTCCTCCGTTAAGTGGGTCAGCGTGTAGCCCAGCTCATTTAGTTTGTATTGCTGAATAATTTCTAATGAAAAACGGCTAATGCCAGCGCCCGGATTAATACAAAATATATTTTTATCAATAATGGATGTTATTTCCGGCTTTCTAAGATCGTCTACACCATTAATTATTGATGCATCCATATATTCGGGCACACCCCAAATGCAGTATGGGCTGTAAATGGTACCTAGTTTAATAACATCCTCCTCAAAGGATGCTAAGTATTTACCATGACTACCGGGTAACCAGGCTGAAACCAGCAAATCAATTTCATTGTTTTTAAGCAGTTCAAAAGCGGCCTCATGCGGGGCTTCTTTTACGCTAACCTTATATCCATAATGATATAATATATTACTTACATAGGCGGCGCTTGCCCTATGAAATGATAAGGCAATTTGTCCTAATCTTATAGTTTCCATAATTAATTAAAAAAAGTAAAAGTATACAGAATGTATACGTCGCAGTTGTATATTGTTGACCAAAGCATGTAACTTTATGTATAAGGCAAAATAAAATGCAACAATCATTTTGCACTTATCAATAGGATAAAATCAGCTATTTTTACATTTTTTGACTACATTTATCGCATCAATTGTAAATTAAGTTGAATGAAACCTCTTTTACTAAAAGTTTCTTCGGGTCCGGCGCATTCATTTAGTGTAAGGCATGATGTATTTCCTGATATCAATAACAGGTGGCATTGCCATCCTGAACTTGAACTGATATACTTTAAAAAAGGTAATGGTACCCAGTTTATTGGCGATAGCATCAAGCAGTTTAAAGAAGGTGATATGACCCTGGTAGGCTCAAACCTGCCACACTACTGGCGCTTTGACGATGTATACTTTTTACCGGATGGACCTGAAAAGGTTGAAATGATTGTGGTGCATTTTTGTGAAAACTTTTGGGGCGACCAATTTTTGCAACTGCCAGAAAATAAGCTGATCAAAGTTTTACTGGAACGCTCAAAACGAGGATTGCAAATTAGCGGCGGCACTAAAGAAAAGGTAGCCGAGCAGTTGGAAATTATGCTGAATACCGATGGTGCCGAAAGGATCATTATGCTGCTCAAGGCGCTCAATACTGTAGCCACCAGCACACCCGTAAATTATTTAACATCCATTGGTTTTAAATACGATCATAACGAATCAGAAAACGACAGGCTGAATAATATTTACGAATACTCGGTGCGTAATTTCAGGAAAAAGATATACCTGGATGAAATTGCCGGGATAGCAGGAGTGAGTTCCAACTCATTTTGCCGGTATTTTAAATCAAAAACCCGTAAAACCTATTCGCAATTTATTATTGAGATAAAGGTGGGCTATGCCTGCAAGCTATTGATTGAAGATAAGCTAAACATTAAACAATTATGCTACGATAGTGGCTTTAATAATTTTTCGACCTTTCATAAACACTTTAAGCAGGTAACCGGTAAAAGCCCGCTGATGTATCAAAAGGAGTTTACTAAAAATCCGTAACCTCACCCCAACTCTCTTCAAAGGAGAGGGGCTTAAAAGTAAAAAATGCGTCATTGCGAGGCACGAAGCAATCTCTACGCAGGCAGGTCAATTGTGCTGGTTGAGTACTTTATTATCCGCTCTGTATAGCATAGAGATTGCTTCGTGCCTCGCAATGACGTGGTAGGTAACAATAGTATATAATCGCCCGATTCTTTTTATATTTATCCCTCAACCACTTCATTTTATGATACGTAACATTTTATTGGTTACTTACCGCAACCTGGTAAAAAGCAAAATATACACCACTATTAATGTAACGGGCTTGGCCCTGGGTATGGCAGCCTTCATACTCATAACAGCGTTTGTGAATTTTGAAAAGAGCTTTGACCGCATACATCCCGATGCGGCCAATATTTATCGCGTTGAAAGTCAGTTTTACCGTGGTGGGGAGCTTACCGATAGCTGGCCAACCAGCACCAACGGATACGCTCCGGCCATGAAAGCTAATTTTCCTGAGGTTGCCTCCTATGTCCGTATTAGCTGGAGCAACTCAGAGCGGGTTGTAAAATATAATAACACCAAATACCGGGAAGAGCATGTTTGCTTTGCCGATAGCAACTTCTTCAGCTTTTTTGCCTATCCACTGGTAAAGGGTGATCCCCTAGCCGTCCTTAAAGAGGTAAATACGATAGTGATATCAGCATCGGCAGCAAAAAAATATTTTGGTAATGCCGATGCTATAGGCAAGTTTTTGGATGTAAGCACGCTTGGGGATAAGTATCACTGTATGGTTACCGGTGTATTTAAAGATATTCCGGCCAACTCTACCATGCAGTTTAACTTTTTAATGTCCTGGTCAACATCATCTAAGTTCGCTCAAAACTTTTGGTACCAGCATGAAAGCTACACCTTTGTAAAGTTGAACCCCGGCACCAGTATCAAAACTGTGGAAGCCAAATTCCCGGCATTGGCAGAGCGGTATAAAACAGGTCCGTCATTAAAGGAGCTGAAATGGGCGATAAAACTAGTGCCTCTCACAGATATTCATTTAAACCCAGCCAAGCCTTATGAAATAGAGGTAAAGGGCAACCGTTTCGCGGTTAATTTTCTGAATCTGATAGCCTACATTATCCTGATGATAGCCTGTATCAATTACATTAACCTGGCAACCACTAAATCAGTTGATCGTGCCCGCGAGGTGGGGATACGCAAGGTAAGCGGGGCGCATGCTTCACAACTTATCCTGCAGTTTTTGACCGAGTCATTCATCATTAATATAGTCGCCCTTTTGGTGGCCATTATCCTGGTAGTAGGTGCATGTTATGGGTTGTTGCATTATTTGTATGACAGCAATACCTATGGTCTGCTGTTTAACAGCGCTTTATTACTGAAAGTAGGCGCTGTGTTTTTAGGCAGCATTTTATTATCAGGTATTTACCCGGCTTTGGTGTTGGCCCGTTTAAAACCGATAGCAGTGCTTAAAGGCCGCTTTGCCTTTTCAAAAAGCGGTATATTATTACGCAGGGGAATGGTAGCTTTTCAGTTTATGGCATCGGTGCTGCTTATTGCTGGAACTTTTGCGGTTTACAGGCAAATTGTTTACATGAGCAGCCAAAGCACCGGAGTGAATATTGACCAAACCATTGTTATTAAAACACCGGTTAATACCAGCAATTACGCTCAAAAGATCAATAGCTTTAAAAATACACTGCTGGCTTTTTCGGGTGTAAAGGCAGTTACGGTATCGGGCGCTGTGCCGGGTAGGGAAGTGCGCGAATTTTTAGCTAACAGGCGTTTCGGCGCACCCAAATCAGAGGAACGCACCTACGAAATGCTTAAGGTTGATCATGATTTTATGCAGGCATATGGCATGCAACTGATTGCAGGCCGGGCTTTTGATAAAAGTCGCCCAGCCGATTCCATCGGGGTGGTATTAAATGAATCGGCGGTAAAACAGTTTGGTTTTAGCTCGCCAGAGGACGCTGTTGGTCAGAAAGTATGGCTTGAAACGGTTGACAAACATTCCGACGAAGTAATCGGCGTGATTAAAGATTATCATCAGCAATCATTGCAGCAAAAATATACCCCGGTAATATTGTTCATGGATCCGGCCTTGCGATGGATACCTGCCGACTATTTTTCGGTTAAAGTGAGCCAGAACAACATGACCCAAATGGTGAATAATATTAAAAGCACCTGGAATAACAACTTCCCGGAATCGTCATTTGATTTCTTTTTTCTGGATGATTTCTATAATCGCCAGTACAAGCAGGAAACACAGTTTGGCCATGTTTTTACCCTGTTCTCATCACTGGCCATATTTATTGCCTGTATCGGTTTATTTGGTTTAACTGCTTACTCGGCTGCCCGTCGTACCAAAGAGATTGGTGTACGTAAAGTGCTGGGTGCATCGGTACAAAACATCATATCGTTACTTACCTGGGATGTGGTGAAGCTTATCCTGATATCAAGTTTATTTGCCTTGCCTGTAGCTTATATATTTATAAGCCAATGGCTTGATCGTTATGCTTTTAAGGTGGCGTTAACCTGGTGGCAGTTTGTATTACCGGTATTTGCATTGGTCATGATAGCGGTGGCAACCACATTTTACCTGACATTCAGGGCAGCGCTGGCTAATCCAACATCATCGTTGAGGAATGAGTAGCTTTTTAATTGCCTGTAGACTCACGCTGACACCTCCGCCAGCCTTCAAAAATACCGTCATTGCGAGGGACGTATGTTTATTAAATGACCTCCCTCTCCTTTGGAGAGGACCGGGGTGAGGCTACCATGCCAAAAAAGCTGAACACTTTGATGATTTTCAGATAACTATTTTATAGCAAACTTTATTTCTTTGTATAACCAAAATATACCTGAGTTGTAACACATTTTATGAGTCATAGATATTGCTTAACACTTGATCTGGTTGATGACCAGGACTTAATTGCCGGATACGAAAAATATCATGAGTCGGTATGGCCCGAAATATTGAAAAGCATAACCGATTCAGGCATCACTCATATGGCGATATACCGCTTTGATGTGCGCTTGTTTATGATTATGGATACCGATGATAGTTTCAGCTTTGAGCGTAAAGCAGCTATGGATGCTACTAACGCGAAGGTACAGGAATGGGAAACTTTAATGTGGAAATACCAGCAACCCGTAAAAAACGCCCTCAAAGGCGAAAAATGGGTTTTGATGAATAAGATATTTACATTATAAACCATCGACAACTAACCAATTATGCTAAGAAGAACCCAATTATTATTAGCTCTGGTGCTTTTAACCGTCTCACAGGTTTTTGCACAAAAAATGATAGGCACCGAAACGGATGCCCAAAAGGAAAAACGCATGGAGTGGTGGAAAGACGACCGCTTCGGCATGTTCATTCATTGGGGCCTGTATTCGGGCGCCGCCAGGCATGAGTGGGTAAAACACAACGAAAAGATAACCAACGAAGGCTATCAAAAGTATTTCGACCAGTTTAACCCCGATCTGTTCGATCCGAAAAAATGGGCCAGGGAAGCCAAAGATGCTGGTATGAAATACGCGGTGCTGACCACCAAACACCATGAAGGTTTTTGCCTGTTCGATTCCAAGTTCACCGATTACAAAGCGCCTAACACCAAAGCCAAACGCGATCTGGTGCGAGAGTATGTGGATGCTTTCCGCGCACAGGGCCTAAAAGTTGGTTTTTACTATTCCCTGCTTGACTGGCATCACCCTGATTACACGATCGATGAAATTCACCCGCAATCGCCAAAAGATAAAAGTGATGCTTCCTATGCTGCTTTGAACAAAAATCGTGATATGGCCAAGTACAGGTTATACATGCGCAATCAGATCACCGAACTGTTAACCAAATACGGTAAGATAGATATCCTTTGGTTGGATTTTTCATTCCCGCGTAAAGACGGACATGGAAAAGGAAAAGATGAGTGGGGATCGGTTGAATTGTTAAAACTGATCAGGAAACTACAGCCGGGTATTATTGTAGATAATCGCCTTAATTTAGAAGAATATAAAGACGGTGCCGACTTTGAAACACCAGAGCAGGTTAGTACTGCCGAACTGTTAAAGTATCGTGGTAAAACCTGGGAAACCTGCCAAACTTTTTCTGGCTCATGGGGCTACTATCGTGATGAAAACACCTGGAAAACACACCGCCAGCTGCTCGATCTGTTAATTACCTCAACCAGCAATGGTGGTAACCTGATATTAAATGTGGGCCCAACCGCCCGTGGCGAGTTTGACTATCGTGCAAACAATGCACTGGATAGCCTGAGCCACTGGATGCATGCCAACAGCAACGCTATTTATAACTGTAGCTATGCGCCCGATAGCTATAAAATACCTGAGGGTACAAAGCTTACTTATAACAAAACTACCGGGCGTTTGTATATACATCTGTTCGATTATCCTAAAAATGGCAAACTGACATTGCCAGGTTATAATGGTAAAGTGAAGTATGCGCAGTTTTTAAATGATCACTCAGAGCTTTTATATAAATCAGATGGTCAGGACCTGGAGGTAACGCTGCCAACTAAAAAGCCTGATTATGAAATACCGGTAATTGAATTAACGTTCAATAATTGAAAATGATTTCGGATTTAGAGTTTCGGAATTAGAATTTCGGATTTAGAATTTAAAATATAATGTCGACACAGAAAGAAACATTTTTAAGGATACACCCGCATGATAATGTGCTGGTAGCCCTGCAAAATCTGGAGCAGGGAACAGTGATTAATTTTGAGGGTAGTAGTTTTGCTTTAACCGAGCGTGTAGCCGCCAAACATAAATTTGCGATAAACGAGCTGCCTACCGGGCATGAAATTTATATGTACGGCGTTTTGGTTGGTAAAACAACCAGTACCATACCGCAAGGCGGTTTGCTGAGTACACAAAATGTACACCACGCATCAGATGGCTTTCATTTGGGCGAGCGTAAACTGCAATGGCATCAGCCCGATACCGGTAATTTTGAAGGCAAAACATTCAGAGGTTATCACCGTGCCGATGGCTCAGTAGGTACCAGCAATTACTGGATAGTGGTGCCATTGGTGTTTTGCGAAAACCGTAACATCAATGTTTTAAAAGAAGCTCTTGTTGATAAGCTGGGTTATAAAAAAGCTAAAAGCTATGAGGGCGATGTAGAGCAACTGATGGAGCTTTACCAGGCAGGTAAATCGGTTGAAGAGATATTGAATGCCGATATACAGGCATCAACAGAAAGACCCGATTCAAAACGTTTGTTCAAAAATATTGATGGTATCAAGTTTTTAAACCATAGCATGGGTTGCGGCGGCACCAAGGATGATTCCGATGCCTTATGCGGTTTAATAGCCGGATACATTACCCATCCAAATGTTGCAGGAGCTACTATTTTAAGCTTAGGTTGTCAGCATGCACAGGTAAGTATTCTACAAACCGAGATAGCCAAGCGTGATGCCAATTTCAGCAAGCCGCTGGTAATACTGGAACAGCAAAAAGTGGGCACCGAAAGTGAGCTGCTACAGCAGGCACTAAAACAAACCTTTGCCGGTTTGGTACAAGCCAACCAAACACAGCGTGAGCCGGCCCCGTTATCAAAACTATGTATTGGTATGGAGTGCGGGGGGTCTGATGGGTTTTCGGGCATCTCGGCAAACCCGGCTTTGGGTTATGTGTCTGATCTGCTGGTTACCATGGGCGGTTCGGTGATCCTTGCAGAGTTCCCGGAACTTTGCGGTGTGGAGCAGGAACTGAGCGACCGTTGTGTGGATGTGGAAACCGCCAACCGTTTTATGAATTTGATGACCACTTATAATGCCCGTGCCGAGGCTGATGGTTCAGGCTTTTACGCTAATCCGTCACCGGGAAACATCAGGGATGGTTTGATCACGGATGCCATTAAATCGGCAGGAGCGGCAAAAAAAGGTGGTACCTCGCCCGTTGCAGCGGTGCTGGACTATCCCGAAAAAGTAACCAGGCCAGGTCTTAACCTGCTTTGTACCCCGGGCAGCGATGTGGAAAGTACCACAGCCGAAGTAGGATCAGGTGCCAATATCGTATTGTTCACTACCGGACTGGGTACACCAACGGGTAACCCAATAACACCGGTAGTAAAACTATCAACCAATACCGTGATGTATGAAAAGATGCCCGATATTATTGATATCAATTGCGGTACTATTATTGAAGGCGACGAAACTATTCAGCAAGCCGGCGAACGCATCCTGAACTATGTGATACAGGTTGCCAGTGGCGAAGCCGAACCCAAAGCCGTAAAATTGGGCCAGGACGATTTTATACCCTGGAAAAGGGGGGTGTCGCTGTAGATTGAGAGATAAAGGAGCAATGACTTTTGGACAAAAGATTAAGGACAAACTTGTCATGCTGAACATAGTGAAGCATCTATTAGGCGATGTGTATAGTTCAGTAACAGATCCTTCGCTATCGCTCAGGATGACAAATTAGGAAAAGCAAACCCCTCTTTCCGCCGCAGGCGAAGAGAGGGATGTCGAGCGAAGTGACGACAGGGTGAGTAAACTCGCCGATAATAAAAGATTATAAAAAAGAACAACATGTTTAAACTAACCAATAAATCGGTGGTAATTACAGGCGGCGGCAGTGGCATAGGCAGGGCCATGTGTATACTTTTTGCACAGCAGGGCGCCAATGTACACATCATCGAACTGAATGATAAGGCAGCTGCCGATACCGTTGCCGAAATAACAGCAGCCAACGGAAAAGCAACAGGCTATGCCTGCGATGTAAGCAATCAGCAGCAGGTGGTTGATGCTTTTAACAAGATCGGTAAAATTGATATTCTGATCAATAACGCAGGTATCGCCCATATCGGTCGTGCGGATACCACCAGCACGGAAGATTTTGAAAAGGTATTTAATGTAAATGTAAAAGGAGCATACAATTGTCTTTACGCGGTTATTCCATTGTTAAAAGCCAACGGCGGCGGGGTGATCCTGAATACGGCATCCATTGCGGCAAGCGTGGGTATAACCGACAGGTTTGCCTACTCCATGAGCAAGGGCGCTATACATGCCATGACGCTATCTGTAGCGCGCGATTACCTGCATGATAATATCAGGTGCAACTGTATTTCGCCGGCACGTATCCATACCCCATTTGTGGATGGTTTTATAGCCAAAAACTATGCCGGGCAGGAAGCCGAGATCTTTGAAAAACTATCCAAAAGTCAACCTATTGGCCGCATGGGTAAATCAGAAGAGGTAGCAGCGCTGGCGCTTTACCTGTGCTCAGACGAAGCCGGATTTATTACCGGTACCGATTATCCAATTGACGGCGGATTTATTACCTTGAATAATTAACACCTAATTTCTAAATACTAAACTCTAAATCTTAAAAACACCCTATATGAAGCTTATACGATTTGGTGCCAGCGGACAAGAAAAACCAGGAGTGATCCTGAATGATAAAAAATACGATGTATCTGCCTTTGGCGAAGACTATACCGAGCAGTTTTTTGAAACTGATGGTGTTGCCCGTCTGGCTGCTTTTATAAAAGATAAACAATTGCCGGAACTGGCTGCTGATGTACGTTTGGGTAGTCCGATCGTTCGTCCATCGAAAATTGTATGTATTGGCCTAAACTATGCTGATCATGCTAAAGAAACCAATGCACCGCTGCCACCCGAGCCGGTGATATTTATGAAGGCCACCACCGCTATTGTTGGTCCGAATGATAACATCGTGATCCCTAAAAATTCGGTAAAGACAGATTGGGAAGTGGAACTGGCCGTAGTGATCGGCAAAAAAGCATCGTATGTTGACGAAGCCAGCGCGATGGATTACGTAGCCGGATATGTATTGCACAATGATGTATCTGAACGTGAGTTTCAACTGGAACGCAATGGTACCTGGGATAAGGGAAAAGGCTGCGATACCTTTGCACCGCTTGGTCCGTTTTTGGCTACGCCCGATGAAATTGCCGATCCGCATAACCTGCGCCTGTGGCTTAAGGTGAATGGTAAAATATTGCAGGATGGTACTACCTCTAACTTCATTTTTAATCTGCCGCATTTAATTTCCTATACCAGCCAGTTCATGACCCTGCTGCCGGGCGATATTATTTCGACAGGCACACCTGCCGGTGTTGGCTTGGGTATGAAACCGCCATTTTATTTAAAACCGGGCGATGTGGTTGAGCTGGGTATTGATGGCCTGGGCGAATCAAAACAAAACGTTGTAGCTTATGCCTAAAATTGATGCGCACCAGCATTTCTGGATATTTAACCCGGTTAGAGACAGCTGGATAAATGAGGAAATGCAGGTAATAAAACGCGATTTCCTGCCTGCAGATCTGTTGCCTGTATTGGAGCAAAACGGCATTGATGGCTGTGTGGCTGTACAGGCCGATCAGTCGGAAGCAGAAACGCTGTTTTTATTAAAGCATGCCGCGGAGAACCCGGGGGTGAAAGGCGTAGTTGGCTGGGTTGATCTGAAAGCTAATAACCTGGAAGAGCAGTTACAGCATTATCAGCAATATGATAAGCTAAAGGGCTTCAGGCATGTTTTACAATCAGAGCCTGATAAGCAGTATATGCTGCAACCCCAGTTTCAAAAAGGCATAGCCAGCTTACAAAAGCACGGCTATACCTATGATATATTGATATATCCGGAACACCTGCCCTATGCAGAACTGCTGGCAGGTGGCTTCCCCGATCAAAAATTTGTGCTCGACCACTTGGCCAAACCACCCATCAAAGATCAACAAATAGACGGTTGGAAAAAGGACACACAAGCTTTGGCTAAACATCAGAACGTATATTGTAAAATATCAGGCATGCTCACCGAAGCCGACTGGAACTCCTGGAAAACAGAAGATTTTACAGCCTACCTCGATGTGGTTTTCAATGCCTTTGGTATTAACCGCGTTATGTTTGGTTCCGATTGGCCTGTATGCTTACTGGCCGGCGGTTACGAAGGTACCATGCAAGTCATAAAAAGCTACTGCGAAAAACTATCAGCCACAGAACAGGCATTGTTTTGGGGTGATAACGCGGTGAAGTTTTATGGTTTGTAATACTCCCCAGATTCCCCGTACGTCATTGCGAGGAGGAACGACGTGGCAATCCCCTACTTACAGAGCGGCTCTACTCATCGGGGATTGCCACGCTACGCTCAATGACGCGTTTTCTAGGCTGATAGTCAAATCGGCCCCCTTTCCAAAAATTTCCACTTAAATGTAATAGTTGTAACAATTAGTAATTATGGCACATATTTAGCTGTATAATTATTTGATTGCCGCTAACAATAAACCGGTTACAAAACCGTACTAATTATTAGTTGTGCTTTCAACCAAATTTTATTCAAAAGCCATGTATACTATTTTATTACAAGTTACCGCATTGCTTGCTGTAATTATCCTGCCGGTATTAATTATACGTAAAAAATTCAGGAAAAGGGCACAAAAAACTACGTATAAAATTGATACCAATACGGAGTATGCCCGTTACGCAATAAATGAAGATGGTTTCCTGGAGGAAATTACCGAAGGTAAATTATCAAAACACTGAAATGAACACCGTACAAAATACAAAAGCCATTGTCCTGTATGATAGACAATGGCTTTTGTATTTTAATACTCCGCTTAAAAATTGCCTTCGTCGGCACTGGGGCCGTAGCTGGCCGGTATAGGGATATTTAACAGTCGTAAATATACACCCATTTGTGCCCGGTGGTGCACAATTTGCGAATAGGCTATCCTGATCATTTCGGCCTTGGTTGTTGCACTTAAAATTTTATCGCCATAGCGCAGTGTCCAGGTTTTTTCCAACTCTTTATCATTGGTTTGCGCTAAATGAGTTTTTCCACTCTCCAGAGATTTTTCAAAAAAACCTAACACGTCTGCAGTATTATTATTGGGTTGGAACTCATAGGGGTTTTGAGCAAAATCAAGCTCTTCGGTAGTAATTGCCATGGTTACCCAACCCGGTAGTTCGGCAATATGATTGGCCAGGCGTTGTACGGTCATGCTTTTTTCGTGCGGCTGCCATTCGTATTTATCGTTTGGTATACGCTCCAGCATTTTACGGGTTGTTTGAGCTTCCTGCTCCATTTCTTTTAATAACATGGGGATGATTGACATAGCTTTAATGTTTTAAGTGGTTATTGCTTTTGTTTATGATTCAAAGTAACAAACCACTGGTGACAGCCCTATGTCAGCAGGTTTTTATAAATGATTTTTTTTTGGATAAAAGACAAAGGATAAAAAGATGAAGGATATCAAATAGCCTATCCTGTACCTCGCAATGACGCATGGAGAAAGGAATGGTTAAAGGGACTCACCATGCTTCGACAAGCTCAGTATGACACCCTATCACCCCACCAGTTGTTCAAACAATTTGTTAAGCGTTGCATCAGCATCCAGGCACAGGCCGGGGTGTACTTTTGATGATTGTACCACCGTGCTGCGGGTAGCCGTAAGCCAGCGGAAACGTGACGCTATATCCAGCCTGGCAATAGGACCGGCATGCTTATCGCCGTGGCATATTCTTTCAAATGAGTTGATATTGTCTTTAAGGCAGTCTATATCCAATTCAGGGGCAAAAGCGCTGATACGGGCTTCATCAAGCAGGAAGCGCACTTTCAAAAATTTTTGTTTGGGACAATAGATAATCACCCCTATGTTTATAAATTCCTCGCGCTCTACCCTGGGCACAACGCGTATCACGGCGTACTCAAATAAGTATGGCTCTTGCATGTTGTGCTTCTTTTACAAATATATCTGATGCGGCTAAGCGCGTGGTTAAAAAACGGGTATAAACATCCCGGCGTTCGGCAGGCGTACCGTTTCCTGAATCGTCAGTTAGCCATTCATCGGGTATCAGGTTAACAATGGTGCGGATGCGTTCTTCCGTTAATATGGTATGAAACTCCGCATCAACCTCATCCAGTAATGATGCCTGGGGCAATAATACATGATCTTTGATCTGAACAAAAGGGCGTTTGGCCTGCTCTTCCCAGTTATGCCATGAATGATGGAAGTATAGCGCCGCGCCATGATCAATAAGCCATAGCTCCTTATGCCACATCAGCATATTGGTATTACGTGGGGTACGATCAACATTGGTAAGCAGGCAATCCAACCACACAATCTGCGAGGCTAGTTTGGCATCAAGGGTATTAACAACCGGATCATAAGTAATGGCGCCCGAAAGATAATGCAGCGCCAGGTTAAGGCCCACGCTAAATTTCAGCAGATCCTGTATCTCCTCATCTGCTTCTGATCGGCCAAAGGCCTCGTCAAGATGGGCAAACACCAGCTCGGGTACTTTTAAACCCAGCAGGCGGGCAATTTCGCCGCCAATCAGTTCGGCAATAAGCGCTTTTACACCCTGTCCGGCACCACGAAACTTAAGTACATACAAAAACTCATCGTCGCCTTCGGCAATGGCGGGCAATGAACCACCTTCGCGCAATGGGGTTACATAGCGTATCACATTAATGGTTCTGAGTTGTGGTTCAGCGTAATTCATCATGGATATTAAATTATACTTCTGTATTCCTGAACGGATAGATACCGAAGATAGATGACCTGAAAATTAGGGCAAATTTTTGAGAAATCAGTAAAATTAATCCGATAGGATGTAAACACAACTGCCATTTGCATAAAAATCACTTGTTTAAAATAGCATTTTGCGTAAAACCCGTAAGCTACTTCCGTAGTAGCACTGCCTCTCATTTGAAGCTCACCAAATACTTTTGCGCTATAAAATTAATATTAGCAAGAAATTAATAACACAAAGGAAATCTCATGAAAGCACAACAGTCCCTAATACTATTGTCAGTAATCTGTTTATCATTCTTATTTACCCGCTGTGCTAAAGATGCAGATGCATATCCGGATAATGATATGGGTATGATTTACAATGGTACCACCACTCCCGATGCCAGCAAAGGTATCGCCGGCGATTTTTACCTCAATACCGCTACCGGCTTATTATATGGCCCTAAAACCGATGATGGCTGGGGGGCAGGATTTTCCTTAAAGGGCGTTGCCGGGAGCGCTATTTTAAACGGTACTGGCTTGCCTGCTGGTAGCACAGGTAGCAACGGCGATTATTATATCGACAAAACAAATTACCTGTTATATGGCCCTAAAACGGCTTCGGGCTGGGGTACACCGGTAAGCTTACAGGGCCCGGCAGGTGATTCCAATGCTAAAACAACAGTATTTACTTTAACAAATACCGATTGGCTTTATAGCTCATCCTATAATTTGAGTACCGGTAATAACGGGGTTACCGAGGGTTATACTTCCCGGTATATCGATCAGAGCAACACCCTGATCACTGCCGATCTGTTAAAATCAGGTATGGTGCTGGTTTACTTTAATCCGATAGCCAGTAATACAGCGCAATGGCAGCCGCTTCCGTTTTCATTTACGGATACTTCGGGCGGCTTTACCCGTAATTATGCTTACGAAACTGCTGTGGGCAGGGTGCGTTTTCATTTTTACTTTGTTAAGTTAACAGGCACGCCCCCTGATTTAAGCGCTTTTATCATACCAACCACACAATATAAAGTAGTGGTAGTATCAGGTACGCTCACCAGCTCATTAAAGCAAAGCCATATTAACATTAATAATTACAGCGAGGTAAGCAAATTCCTGGGGATTCAATAGCCAGGACAAAATAAGTATCAACGCAGTTTGCGTAAAACCCGCAAGTCAATTCCGTAGTAGCACTGCTGCAATTTTTAACCGGGCAATATATCTTTGACAGTATAAAACCTCTAGAAAATAAATAGTGGTTGTATCAATTACGCTGATGAATTCAATGCGTCAAAACCATATTAATGTTAACAACCGCCAGGGGGTAACAAGTTCCTGATAGCAGGAATAAAGACAATAAGTTATAAATTAGGGATAATAACTTAGAAGCAGCCGTATACAGCAATGTATCGGCTGTTTTTTTTGCCTCATCCAACCTTTTTGAACTTTTTCTTCCCCTCTTCGCCAATGGCGGAAAAAGGGGAAGAAAAATAAAATTTGTCATGCTGAACGGAGTGAAGCATCTATTAAATGCCATGCATATTCACGAATAGATCCTTCGTTCCTCAGGATGACAATTTCTTTTATCCTTGCTCCATTTTAATTATTTATTTACCTCACTAACAGTTATTTAATATAAATCATTTGATTGCCTTGATAATTAATTGCTAAAATTATTAGTAATTTAGCTGCGGATTTATAGCAATCAACATGGAAACCCTCGCCGATCGTCGTTTTATATCGCATCTTGACCTGGATACTTTTTTTGTGAGCGTGGCCCGGTTGGATAATACCAAGCTGATAGGTAAACCCGTGATAGTTGGTGGCCTGAGCGATAGGGGCGTGGTGGCTTCCTGCAGTTACGAAACCAGGGCCTTTGGCGTGCACACGGCCATGCCCATGAAAATAGCCCGGCGGCTTTGCCCTGCTGCCGAGATTGTGAATGGTGATCCCGACAGGTACAGCCAGCTTTCGCGCGATGTTACCGAGATCATCCGTGAGCAGGTGCCCCTGTACGAAAAAACCAGCATTGATGAGTTTTATGCCGACCTGACCGGTATGGACCGCTATTTTGGCTGCAGTCTGTTCATGAGCGAGTTGAAGCAGCGGATTGTAAAGCAAACCGGTCTGCCTATATCATATGCACTGGCCTCTAACAAGCTGATATCAAAAGTGGCCACCAATGAAAATAAACCAAACGGGCAGGCGGTAATTGATTTTGGCGAGGAACGGTCGTACCTGGCCCCGCTGGTGGTGCAAAAGCTGCCGGGTGTTGGCGAAAAAACATCGGCCCTGCTGCGGCAAATGGGCGTGGGCACCATTAAAATATTAAGCGAGATACCGCTGCCCATGATGCAGAGCCGCTTTGGTAAACAGGGCATCGAAATGCACCGCCGCTCATACGGTATTGATGAAAGTCCGGTGGTGCCCTATTCTGAGCAGAAAAGCATCGGCACCGAAGAAACTTTTGAGAACGATACTATTGATATCCATTTTTTATACCGCGAACTGGTGCGGATGACCGAGAAGATAAGCTTTCAACTGCGGCAGCAGAAAAAGCTATGCGGCCGTATCACCATCAAGCTGCGCTATGCCGATTTTAATACCGAAACCAGGCAGGCCATTATTGGCTATACCTCGTCTGACGATGTGCTGCTGAAAACAGCCAAGGAATTGTTTAAAAAAATATACGACCGCCGCCTGCTGGTGCGCCAGCTTGGTGTGCGGGTAAGCGACCTGGTACAGGGGCAATACCAGATTGACCTGTTTAGTGATACGGTGGAGAATATCCGGCTTTACCAGGCCATGGATCATATCCGTACCCGTTTTGGCGAGGATGCCGTGCACCGCTCTGTAGCCCAGCAATTAAACTCCATAGAAAAGAAGCGTTATGTACGTTAATTGCAAAACCTATTTTAGTTACCGGTACGGTACCTATAACACTAAAGAGCTGGTGCAACAGGCCAAGACTATGGGTATACGTTCATTGGCACTCACCAACATTAACGGTACACCCGATGCCTGGGACTTTGTCCATTTTTGCCGTGATACTAAGGAGGATACGGAACCCGAAATTAAACCCATACTGGGCAGCGAGATCAGAAACAGCAATCAGTTTTGCTACCTGCTGATAGCCCGTAACGATACCGGGCTGATGCACATTAACCGTTTTATATCTAACTATAAAATCAAGGATAAACCTTTCCCGGCAAGGCCCGTTTTTGACGGCGATGTGTTTATTATTTACGCGCTGGGTAAATACCAGCCTGGTGAATTGCATGATAATGAACTGATTGGCGTGCGGATAAGTGAGATCAACCGGTTGTATGGCGTACCGGTAAAGGCTCATTCCCAAAAATTCATTATCCGCCAGCCGGTAACTTTTCAAGACAAAAAGCACTTTAATGTACACCGGTTGTTAAGGGCGATAGATATGAATACGCTGCTCTCCAAGCTAACGCCTGATGACGTGGCATCGCCCGATGAAATGCTGATGCCCGAGACCGAATTGATAGCTAAATTCCGGGAATATCCAACGCTTATTACCCGTACACAACAGCTGATGGATGCCTGTGGTACGGATATGATATTGAAAACGGATAAGAACAAAAAGACATTTACTGACTCAATGCAGGGCGATCAGGAAGTGCTGCGGAAACTCACTTTAGAGGGGATGACCCACCGCTATAAAAGTGATCCGGCTATTATGGAGCGAATAGAAAAAGAGTTAAAAGTGGTTAACGACCTCAATTTTAATTCCTATTTCCTGATTGTGTGGGATGTGGTGCGCTTTGCCCGCGAAAAGGGTTTTTACTATGTAGGTCGCGGCAGCGGGGCCAACTCTATTATTGCCTATTGTTTGAAAATAACCGATGTTGACCCCATCAAACTAGATCTGTATTTTGAGCGTTTCCTCAACAAATTCCGCACCTCGCCGCCCGATTTTGATATGGACTTTAGTCATAAGGACCGTAACCAGATCATCAGTTATATTTTTGAAAAGTATGGCCCCGAGCGGGTGGCCCTGCTGGGTATGCATGCCACTTTTCAGCGCCGGGCCACCATCCGTGAGTTGGGCAAGGTGATGGGATTACCCAAAGAGGAAATAGACAACCTGGTGAAAAACCGCAACGCCACTTTTAAGGAAGACAGTATCCAAAAAGTAATACTCAAATATACAGGTGCCATGAAAGATTTTCCGAATCACCTGAGCATTCACGCCGGGGGGATGCTGATATCAGACAAGCCAGTTTACCAGTATACCAGCGTGGAGATGCCTCCGAAGGGTTTTGCCACATCAAGGATAGATATGTTTGAGGCGGAGCAGGTGGGATTGATCAAACTGGATATTTTGAGTCAGCGGGGGCTGGGGCATATTAAGGATACCATACAGCTGGTTAAACAAAATAAAGGCATCAGCATAGATATTGAGCGGGTAGAGGATTTTATGGCCGACCCCAAAGTAGCCGATCAGATACGCCGGGCCGATACCATTGGTTGTTTTTACATTGAAAGCCCTGCCATGCGGCAATTGCTCATGAAACTGAAATGTGATGATTACCTGACCCTGGTGGCGGCCAGTTCCATCATCAGGCCGGGAGTGTCGCAGTCGGGTATGATGAAGGCTTATATTTATAATTATCACAATCAGAAGAACGTAAAATACCTGCACCCCAAAATGGAGGAACTACTGAAGGAAACCTTCGGCATTATGGTGTACCAGGAGGATGTGATCAAGATAGCACACCACTTTGGCGGACTGGATATGGCCGAGGCCGATATACTGCGCAGGGCCATGTCGGGCAAATACCGCGGTAATGAGGAGATGATCCGCATTGAAGGTAAATTCTTTTCTAATTGCAAAGAGAAGGGCTATCCCGAAAATATCAGCAGGGAAGTGTGGCGGCAGATAGCCAGTTTTAGCGGGTACTCGTTCAGCAAGGCGCATTCGGCCAGTTTCGCGGTAGAGAGTTACCAGAGCCTTTACCTTAAAACCTATTTCCCGATGGAGTTTATGGTCGGCGTTATCAATAATTTTGGTGGGTTTTATCGAACCCCGTTCTACTTCCACGAATTGAAAAAGGCAGGTGCAAAACTGCATGCCCCCTGCGTAAATAACAGCGATACGTATACCAACATTAAGGGCAGCGATGTATATGTTGGCCTGGTACATATTGAAAAACTGACCTCCAGCCTGTTGGAATATATTATTACCGAACGCCGGGAAAATGGGCCTTACCTGGGTATGGAAGATTTTATGGAGCGCACCCAGGCCGGTATGGAGCAACTGAATATCCTGATCCGTATTGGCGCTTTACGCTTTACCGGCATGACCAAGCAGGAACTGCTGTGGCGAACCAATTTTTTCCAGAAACAACAGCAGGAGCAGCCAATTACCGCAGCTTTGTTTCATGAACCAACCACCGATTTTAAACTGCCCGAACTAAGCAGTCGCCCCCTGCAGGATGCTTTTGACGAGATAGAGATATTGGGTTTTGCCCTTACAGATACTTTTCCGATGGTTGATGACGATCAGCAGGGTATTACCTATGTAAAAGATCTGCCGGCGAAACTGGGGCAAACGGTAAAAATGCTTGGGCAGCTGGTAACTATTAAGGAATCAAACACTATTAAGCGCGAGATCATGAACTTCGGTACTTTCCTTGACCCTCACGGCGACTGGCTGGATACCGTGCACTGGCCCGAGTCACTAAAACGTCACACTTTTCAGGGCAATGGCTTTTACCGGATGACCGGCAAGGTTGTGGAGGAGTTTGGTGTTTACGCCGTGGAGGTATGGGAAATGCACAAAATAGGGTACAGAATGGATGTGCTGCAGTGGGTGTGATAAATAAGAATCAGGAGGCAAGAAATAAGATGTGTCCATACAGTAGCCCAACGGGAGGGAAGCACATAGGCTAACACTATTTAGGAGAGGTGTTTTATATTTGTAAATAATAATTTTAATTAGTAGTATACATAAGAATTAAACCCTAATACAATTGACAACCATTGACGCAAATTTTAAGGCAGATATTGAAGCAATAAGTAGTATTGATGCCGTGCCTTCTATACTGGAAGTTATTTGCCGCAGTACAGGAATGGGTTTTGCCGCTATTGCCCGTGTTACTCCTGATAAATGGATTGCCTGTGCGGTTCGTGATGAAATACAATTTGGCCTGGAACCGGGTGGCGAATTAAAAGTAGAAACCACCATTTGCCATGAAATAAGACAAAATCACCAGGAGGTGGTTATTGACCATGCTGCCGAAGACGAAATTTATTCCAACCACCATACACCGGCCATGTATGGTATTCAAAGCTATATTTCTATACCTATTATGCTGAAGGATGGGAACTTTTTTGGTACACTATGTGCCATTGATCCCCGACCTGCAAAATTGAACAATCCGGAAACTATAGGCATGTTTAAGCTGTTTGCAGAGCTTATAGCCTTCCATTTGAATGCAATTGAGCAGCTGGCCATCAGCGAATCAAAATTGCTGGAAGAACGTAAAACGGCCGAATTACGAGATCAGTTTATTGCCATATTGGGTCATGATCTGCGTAATCCGGTTGGCGCGGTATTAAACGTAGCCCAGCTCCTGTTGCGCATGCCTTTGGATGAACGTGTAAAACGAATGGCTACCATTGTACAGGATTCTTCGTACCGGATGAAGGGTTTGATTGAGAATATGCTTGATTTTGCCAGCGGTCACCTAGGCAGCGGAATAGCATTGACCCGTAATGATAATGAACCATTGGAAAAAATACTAAACCAGGTAATAACCGAGTTGAAGGTCATTTGGCCAGATCGCGTTATTAATGCTAAATTTTCTTTAACCGGACCTGTAAATTGTGATGGTAAACGGATAGCTCAGCTTTTTTCAAATTTATTAAGCAATGCGCTCACCCATAGCGAGCAGGATGCACCGGTAAGCGTAAAAGCTACCAATTTAGCCGGTGAGTTCGTTTTGTCCGTGTTAAACCCGGGTAACAAAATCCCGGATATGATAGTTGATCGCCTTTTTCAACCATTTTATCGCGGCGAAGCTGATCAGGGAAAGCAAGGCCTTGGTCTTGGTTTATACATCGCCTCAGAAATTGCCCGTGCGCATGGCGGTACACTTAGCGTGTCCTCAACAGATGATAATATATGCTTTACTTTACAAATACCAGTGAAGTAAGGAGGGTATTTATATGTAAAAGGCTGTCATGCTGAGCTCCGTCGAAGCATGGCGGGAAGGCCTCTATTTGTATTTTCAAATGTATTTTCATAGCGCCTTCTTCAATTCGGCAAGCTTGCTTTCATAATCTGTCATGTCCTGATCCTTATTTTCCCTGATGAATTTCTCTAAAGCGTCAATATATTCCTGTGTAAAGCTATGGTCATCAGGACTGGCTTCATATTGAATGCGCGCTTTGTTCAGGTCACCCAGCGCTTCGGTCAGTTTTGCGCGCTTTCCGTCTTCAGATTCATCATATAATATCACAATGTTTTTCTCATACCCGGGGATGAATTTTACCGGAAATTCCAGCCCTTCCTGCGGTATATTGATAGAATTCGCGATAGGATAAATTGCGGCAGTAGTGGTTGAAAATGTGCCCTGTGCATAGCTGCCGTTAAGCTTTTTTACAATAAAGTCGTAGTCAAATATGGGCGCGTCATTAAGGGTGGAGTTGGTTTCGGTAGCTTTGGTAATTACCGCCGTGGTTCTTGTTCCATAGGCATTCAAAAACGCCGCGTTTAAATATTGACTGGTAAAAGCAGAAATTATAGAGAGTACAAACGCCACTATAGGGATAGCAATTTTGCCAAATTTAACAGCCAGTAATATCGAAACAATCATTAAAAATACGATAAACAAAAAACCATGATGGCTTATAAGGTACAGTAGTTGGGATAAGAAGATCATAAAATGGCAGGTTAAATGATTACACAATTTTAGCAAAAACTACGCTAATAACCCACTCTTTTGAGCTAAATATGATCAATTTTGGGCAAATTCTGGTCACTTTTAGCATTAAAAACGGTGGTTATTGGGCATATAGCGACTGTTTTAGGCCATAAAAACCACATTATTTGATACAAATTGGGTACATTAGCAATGGTTGTAACTCAAAAGAGAGGACTAAGTATTAATGGCTACTTTATTATCATCCGGTAATTATTTTGGTACTGAGAAGCAGTATAATGATGATGTTTTATTTAAGTTAAACATCACTCAATATCAACCCTTTGATAATATTCATGAACATTATCACGAAAATGCCTACCTGTCGTTACTCATCAATGGCCATTACCAGGAAGCAAGCAAGGCAGGTGAAGAGGTGATCAATCCAGGCGAAATACTGTTCAGGCCGGCTGGGTATCATCATGCCAATCACTTTATGGGTGCCGGCGGTCGCTGCCTTAATATCGAACTAAAAAAGGAATTATTAAGCAATTATGAGCTGACCGCTTTAATACCTAAAATGGCGCTTACCTATAAGGCAGGGACTTTTGAGTACCTGTACTGCGTGATGTACAGCTTCGCCAATAATATAGACGTTACCTTATCTGACGAATATATTTTTAACTGGCTGGCAGAGAGTGCGTCATACAAAATACCTGCCCGCCTGTTGTGGTTGCCCAGAGTAAAGGAAATTTTGGAGAATGAATTTGAAAGCCACCATACTATTAATTCCATTGCCGACAGGGTGTTTGTGCACCCGATATACCTGGCCCGGGCTTTTAAAGAACGGGAGGGATTGACTATAGGGGGGTACCAGCTCAAAATGCGGGTAAAGAAAGCCATGGAGCTGCTGTTCACCAGCAACATGCCTGTAACCGAGATTGCCTACCTGGCCGGTTTCACAGATGCCACGCACCTGATCAAATCCTTTCGTTTATACTATCAGATCACACCCGCTAAATTCCGGCTGACCTTAAAAGGTTAATCTGGTACTATTACAGTAGGCTTCTTAGTTGTTTCTTTGCAATAAAAAAGCATGGATCAATATCGGCTATATAAAAAACAGATCGTTAAGCTAATTGCAATTGGTATCATGCTGATGCCTGTATCAGCATTTGCACAGCGTAATCTCGATTACCAGTTACAGGCAAACGTTAACTTAGCAAAACAAAGCTTTAAGGTACAGGGCACGCTTACCTTTTTAACCGAACCCTATGCTGCCGATTCAGTTGTGATTGACCTGAGTAAAACCGTAGTACCACCCATATTAAAACTATCGGGCGCGGATGCTACCATGAAAAGCGCGGTTAATCAGAATGGTGATATGGCTTATACTTTCAAATTTACCCATAAACTGGCAACCGGCACACAGCTGAAGCTTGATTATCAATATGACCGGGGCGGGGCGCCTACCTTTCAATATTATATTGACAGTGCCTTCTGTATGGCTTCGGGTTATGGTTCGGCCTGGTATCCGCAGGTAATCTCCAATCCGGTAAATGGAAATGGGGAATATGCCAAAGGGACTGGTACATTTACCGTTACTACGCTCCCTGAGCTTACCGCGGTTATGGCAGCTTGCGAAGTGAAGATCAATACCAAGGCTACAAGCAAAGTTTTTGAATTTCATTATATCAAGCCTGATATATTTTCCCTAAACATTGGCAACTATACCCGGCATGAATACAAAAGCAAAATCCCTTTTTATACTTACAGTCTGAATAAGGATATTGACGGCGACAGCTTATCGCGTAAGGCTGCCAATGTGATGGATTTTTTGACCACCCAGTTTGGTTCACTCAATATCCCCAACTTTTGTATCATAGAATTCCCGGAATATGTTTCTGAAAAAACGGGGATAGGGGGTGCAAGTATGCTGGGTGGTATATTAATGCCTACGGATGCGCTGCGTAAGTTTAATTATGCCTTGTTTGGGCACGAGATAGGGCACCAATGGTGGGGCAATAAGATCAATTCAAAAGGAGCAAAGGGAAACTCCATGCTTTCAGAAGCCATGGCGCAGTATGGATCATTACAGGTGGTTGCTCATTTTGATAGCGCCAATATTGTTAATTACCGCAAAACCGGGTATCCGGGGTATATTAATAATCAATGCGGTCTGGGTTATTTGGAAAACGCGGTAGCGGGCAATGACCAGCCACTAAGTGGTTTGAGTGGCAGTAACGAACATATTATTGGCGATAGCAAGGGCTTCCTGGTGCTTGATCTGCTAGCTGAAACGGTTGGCAAGCCGCAGTTTAACAAGGCTATGCAAACTATAGGTGATAAGTACAGTAGCACGGGCCTAACCTGGGAAGATTTTTTAAGGGAGATGGATACAGCCCATGGCAGCAGTTTGCAATGGTTTTACCGGCAATGGTTTGAGCGTACAGGCGTACCCGCCTGGCAAACAAACTTGGAACAACAGCAAAATGAACTCCAGCTCACCATCACGCAAAAAGACAGTATCTACCGCCTGCCTTTAGAGGTGTTGATCACCTATAATAATGGCACCACATCGCTGCAAAAGATCAATATTGATGGCAAAACCAGCGTTATAAAACTACCGGTTAGCGCGAAAGTAAAATCGGTAGATGTTGACCCCAATTTTAAAGTGATACACTGGGACGATGAGCTAACGCCCATAGCCATGGACCTGGGTAAGGTACAACGTATTGTGAAACTACGGATGGAGCAAAAGAATGACGAGGCTGTGAGCCTGGCCCTATCCTACATCAAGGCAGGAATTCCAAGTGATAAGTATGGACTGGAGTTTTCTCTTTTATATTATTTGGGCCGCATAGCATTTAACCAGAATAAAACCGCTGAGGCATTGGCTTATTACCAAAAAGCGCTGCAATGCGTATCGCGCAATACCGATCTGCTGGCCTATACTTATTACCGGATGGCCATGATTGCAGCTGATCAGAAAAATAAGCCATTGCTACAATGGGCGGGCGATAACGCCATTAAAGCTGATGCTATGAATAATAATTTTGATAGCATGACCTCCAAGATAACCCAATTGCGAAAAGCAAATTAGCAAGAGTTAGATGCCGGTTTTAAAGTGAACTGGCACAAGTTTTAAGTTCAAACGCAGAACGTTTGAACGGACAGAATTATCATAAAAAAGCGGGACGATCGTCAGATCGCCCCGCTTTTAACTATTTGCATATTCAAGCGTCCTTCGCTTGAATTATGTCTTAATTAAGCGTCCACGCTTAATTTCAATGTAGCGTAAGCGTGGACGCTACGCCTGTATAAGTTCAAGCGAAGGACGCTTGAACTGCCCCGCTTTTTATGAATCAATTATAAATTATGCCAACACTATACCGCCATCTATAACAAATTCCGAACCGGTGATAAAACCTGCGGCATCATCACAAAGATAGGTCACCACACTGGCTACCTCTTCTGAAGTACCCATGCGTTTCAATGGTGATTTGGTGATCAGGCCATCTATTACAGTACCCAGGGTAGCATCGTCTAACCCGGCTTTGTACATGATCTCGGTTGCAATAGGGCCCGGACTTACCGCGTTTACCCTGATTTTGCGTGGCGCAAGTTCAAGCGCTGCTGTTTTCATTACCGAGTTTAATGCCGCCTTACTGGCCGAATATACGGATGAGGCTACACCGGTTCTACTGGCAACTATGGACGATAGGAAAACAACGGAGCCGCCATCGCGCAAAACCGGGATAAACTTGCTTAATGTAAAATAGGCTCCCTTGAAATTAATATTCATAATATCATCAAAGTGCTGCTCAGTGGCATGTTCAATTGGGGATATGGCAGCAATACCCGCGTTGATAAACAGGATATCAACCTTGCCATAACTTTCAGTAACGCTTGCCACTAGTTTTTCTGTTGCGTTGATGTCTGACTGATCGGCAACTATCGCTGTTACACCCAGTTCAGCAGCGGCCTTTTCTACGGCTTCTTTTCTGCGCCCGGTGATGATCACGGTTGCACCTTTTTCTTTTAATTCTTTCGCAGCTGCATAGCCTATGCCGCTATTTCCGCCTGTAACTACAGCTATTTTGTTCTGAAAATTGTTCATTTCTGTTATTTTTTATTTTATGATGCAAATATATTGCGGAAATGGTATAATTTTGTAACCAGTATCACAGAGTATATCAGTAACACTATGGGAGAATATTCAATAGACAACATGCCACCGGAAATTAAAGCCATGCATGAGGTTATTTATGGCATTGACGGTAAAAGAAACGAGGCGCGGGAAATTCAGGCGTTGCAGGATACCATTTACGTAATTGGCGGCAAATGGAAACTGCCCATTATCAATTCTATATGCAATGGCAATAAACGGTTCAGGGAAATTGAGCGGAGCATACCTGGGATAACCACGAGGATGCTTTCGAGGGAGTTACGGGAAATGGAGTTGAATAAGCTGATAACCCGTACAGTAAGCCCTGGTCCGCCGGTTTTGGTGGAGTACGAATCAACCGGCTATTGCAAAAGTTTTGGGCATATTATATTTGAAATGATCAAATGGGGGATCGATCATCGTGAAAAATTGAAAGAAGGGCAAGTTAAACCCTAACCTTCGTTCAAATTCATGCGCATGGTTAACATATGCCCGGCAAATCCTACTTTTTCGTAGGCTTTGAGCGCGGAAGTGTTTGAAGCATAAACTTCCAGCCGTATCTCCATAATGCCCTGTTGCCTTGACCATTCCTTTAGCGCGTCAATGATCAGTTTATTTACCCCTTTACCCCTGTGATGTGGCACTACATACATGAAGCCCAGATGCGCATGCTGCTGATGCTTTAAGTATGGTTTTGAATCATCAATGCGGGCATAGCCACAGCCTATTACCTCTGAATCGATTTCGGCTACAAAAATGCCGGCATGATCGGCTGCTATAAGTCCGGCAATATCGTAGTAATAGAGCGGCCCAGGCTTTAGGGTACTATCAAAAGGACGCTCAGAATCAACCAAAGCTTGTTTAAATTGATGTAATATAGCCAGATCCTGTAAACGGGCTTCTCTAACGGTTATTTGTTCCATACTTTATTATGCAGGTATATGACTGGTAAAATTAGAAGTTTTGGGCTATTTAAGTTAATTTGCCGGCGCTAAATTATGGTCATTCCCAAATAAAAACATTTTTAAATCTGTTTGTCCAATTTCGAATTTCACGTTCGTCATTAGGTTTTAACAATAAAAATTAACCAAAAATGAAAGATTTTCTTTTTTTATTCAGAAACACAGAAGCGGGATCAACCCACAGCTCACCCGAAGAAATGCAGGCTATTACTCAAAAATGGATAGACTGGATAAGCGGTATTGCTGCCCAAAACAAATTAACCGATCGTGGAAACCGCCTGGCACATGAGGGTAAGGTTGTCAGGCCCAATAATATCATAACCGATGGTCCGTATACCGAAATTAAAGAGCTGATAGGGGGATATACCATTGTTAAAGCCGAATCACTTGAAGAAGCAGCAGAAATAGCCAAAGGGTGTCCTGGTTTATTATCTGGAGGTAATGTAGAGGTACGCGAGATCAGCGTATTATAAGCTTTCTAAACCCATAAATAAAAAACCTTTGTATGTTTACAGAGGTTTTTTTATTTATGGAGCAACAGGAGCTGATACCACATTTATTCCGAACAGAATACCGGAAAATAACCGCCGTACTTGGTAAGTTTTTTGGTGCCGAAAATATAGAAATAGCCGAGGATATTGCCAGCGACACTTTCCTGTTGGCATCCGAAACATGGAGTATTAAAGGTTTGCCGCCAAATCCTGCTGCCTGGCTTTATACCGTTGCAAAAAACAAAGCGCTGGATTATTTAAGGCGCGATGCCAATTTTAACCAGAAGATAGCGGAGCAAATAAAACTGGCATCTCCCGAAGCGGAAGAAATGGAGATTGACCTTTCTGAAAAAAATATAGTCGACAGTCAGCTGCAAATGCTGTTTGCCGTTTGTCATCCCTCTATTCCGGCCGAGGCGCAGATCGCTTTATCGTTACGCATTCTGTGCGGTTTTGGCATTAATGAAATAGCGGACGCTTTTTTAACCAATAAAGAAACCATTAACAAACGGCTTTTCAGGGCCAAAGAGAAACTACGGACGGAAAAAATAAAAATTGAATTTCCCGGCCTGGCAGAGATCAATAAACGATTGGATGCCGTTTTAACAACCCTGTACCTGCTTTTTAATGAGGGCTATTATTCTGCCAGTCAGGATGTAACCCTGCGTCAGGATCTTTGTCTGGAAGCAATGCGGTTAACCTATCTGCTTATTGAAAATAAGTCGACTAACCTGCCTTTTGTAAATGCGTTGTTATCTTTAATGTGTTTCCATTCGTCGCGCTTTGAGGCCCGGATTGATAACAATGGCGAAACCATTTTATACCAGGATCAGGATACCAGTCTTTGGAACCAGGAACTCATTGGCAAAGGCGAATACTTTTTAAACCAGGCATTTGAGGGGAATGAAGTTTCAAAATATCATTTGGAAGCTGGTATTGCCTATTGGCACACCATTCAAACTGATACAAAAGAAAAATGGAAGAATATTTTGCAACTGTATAATCAGCTGCTGCAAATAGAATACTCACAAGTGGCCGCCCTGAACCGGACTTATGCACTTTCAAAAGCCAACGGAAAAGCCGAAGCCATTATTGAAGCCGAAAAACTGAAACTGGATAACAGCCACCTGTACCACTCGCTCCTGGGCGAGCTTTATACTGATGTTGATAATACAAAGGCAATTTCTAATTTTAAAACCGCCCTTGCTTTGGCTCGGTCAACGGCTGATAAAGGTCTGATCGCTAAAAAAATAAAAGAAATAAGATAAACATAAAATAGCGGGCAAGCCTCATGACCAACCCGCTATTTGTATTCGGTGTTTATATACATTGTTTATGCTACTTGTTTTTTCATTACACTTTGCACCGCCCAGTCATTAAGTGCGGCGAAGATAAAGCCTGCAATTATGGGGATGCTCAGTTCAAATATGGGCATTGGGGCAATTTTGGGATGCACGCCAAAAAAGATGATCAATCCCAAAAATACAGCCGGAATATTATTAAGCATTTTAATTTTGGTGATATAGGGTAACGATCCGATAAAGAAGAAAACTGCTACGGCTAAACCCAGTTCTGCAATGTATCCGGCTAAGAAGGTTCCGCAGGTTTGAATTAATATGCCCATCAGAAACCCCAGGGCTATCTGCAAAAATGCCAATAGGGAGGTTTTGATGGTTTTTCCGAAAATGTAAAAACTAACCCAGGCTATAAACATTACCCAGGTGGGCCATTGTGCGGCAAATGAAACAGATACGGCAACCGCTCCGAACAATCCGAAGATGGTGCCTATTGATAGTGTTTTCATGATAATTTAATTTTAATGGTGAATGGATTAATAACTGGCCTGCCCGATATCCAGGCGACTGATTTTACCATCGGCATTGATAACGAACCGGAAATAGGTTTTAAAATCGCCCCATTGGTCACTGTGAAATTTGCCATAAACATCCAGGCTGTTGTTCTCCACCTTGTCAATGCTGGTAAAACGTTCGTGACCAAGGGCTTTTTCAAAAAAGCTTTTGAGGTTCATTTTGTTACCGTCGTCAAAAAGTTCTGCATCTGTGGTAAATAAAGCGAACCATGCTTGATGATTGCCGGCCTGTAAAGCGTCAATGGCTTTTTTTACGATTGGGTTGGTTAGTTTATCAGTATTCATGACATTGATTTTTTTGATGGTTTTAACTGGTGTACCAGTAGTTTGCCCCTGTGCCGATAAAGATAAACTGATCAGCGAAGCATAAACCAGGTAATGATTGATTGTTTTCATGGCCTTTGATTTTTAACCCACAACAGGATAATGAAAGTTATCCTGTTGTGGGTTGTTGATTAGTTAGTCGCGCCACCGTTTACTAACAGGTGCTGACCAGATACAAATGATGACAAGTCGCTGGCAAAAAATTCGGCGGCGTTGGCTACATCCTCAACCTCTGCCAGGCGGCCCATCGGACAGCTGTCCAACAATTGTTTTCTTAGTTCAGGGTAGCTATCGGCTTCAGCGAAGATACCGGAGTGGTCAACCGCGAAGGGGATAATGGAGTTAACGGTAACACCCTTGTGGCCAATTTCTTTTGAAAGGATATCAACCAAATACCTCGGAGTGGTTTTGCTGCCGCCATAAACGGCCATTCCCGGTACCGGAAATGAGGTAGTGCTGGAGGCGATGTAAATGATCCTGCCGTTGTTTTCCACATGCTTGGCAGCTTGCTGCATGGTGAAGTAAGTGCCTTTGGTGTTGATAGAGAATACACGGTCAAATTGCTCCTCTGTAAAATCAACCACCGGAGTTTCTACCAGTTCAATACCGGCATTGGCTACTACGATATCTATTTTGCCAAACTCTTTTTTGGCTTCGGTAAATAACCGCTCCAGGTCGGCTACCTTGCTTACATCGGCTTGTACGGCAATTACCCTTACGCCCATGGCTTTAATGTTGCTTAACACTTCATCGGCCGATGCTTTGTCGCGGGAGTAATTGATTACGATGTCGGCACCTAATGCGGCATAACGTTCTGCTATGGCTTTTCCTAAACCCCTTGCCGATCCTGTAATTAAGGCTACTTTATTTTTTAATGTGTTCATGATTTTGATTTTTAGTGATTGCACTGATTTTGATTTGTGATTTCACCGATTCATAGGTGATTCACTGATTTTTTTGTCTTTGTTCCTTGCTCCTTATTCTTTTGTTCCTCCGCCAGCCGGCGGAGGCCAGGGGGCTTAAGCCATTCCGCCGTTTGCACCTATGTTTTGCGCGCTGATCCACTTGGCTTCGTCGCCGGCCAGGAATGCTACTACTTTGGCAATATCTTCGGGTTCGCCGATGCGGTTAAAGGCCGAAAGCGAAGCCAGACGGTCAATCACTTCCTGTGGTTTGCCTTTGGTGAACAGTTCGGTATTGGTTGGGCCGGGAGATACGGTATTTACATTAATGCCTCTTGCACCTACTTCTTTCGCGAATATCCGGGTAAACTGCTCAACCGCTGCCTTGGTGGCTACATAAGTACCATAAGTGGGCATCATAACCCGGGTGGTGGTTGATGAGAAATTGATGATGCTGCCATTATCGGCCAGTTTAGTGGCGGCTTCACGCATGGTATTAAATGTTCCACGAACGTTAATATCAAACTGACGGGTAAAGTCCTCATCGGTGGTGTCTTTGAACAGTTTGGTGATCATGATGCCGGCATTGTTTACCAGTACATCAATTTTGCCATAGTGGGCAATGGCCGCGTCAAACATGGCCTTTACTTCGTCAGATTTACTTACGTCGGCTTGCAGGGCAATAGCATCGCCGCCATTTTGTTTGATCAGGTTAACGGTTTGCTCAGCAGCTTCCTGGCCACCTGCATAGTTAATGATCACTTTAGCACCTTCGCCTGCTAATTTATGGGCTACTGCTGCTCCGATACCTCTTGAGGCGCCAGTTACTAAGATTACTTTTTCTGATAGCGTTTTCATATTTTTATTTCCTTTGTTGTTTTGATACATCAAAGGTCAGGTTTAACGCAACCCAGAAAGTACAGATATTAAAGCATTACATACAAATATCTAAGATGAGGGGGAGTAAGGACTTTGGGATTATTGGAGCAATGACTTTTGGACAAAGGGGTAACTTCCCTCTCCACGCGTCATTGCGAGGTACGAAGCAATCTCTACATAAGCAGGTCGGTCATTAAAGGTTGCTCTGTATAGCATAGAGATTATTAATGTTGTGTTTGTTTTTATTGGTATTAATGAGCTCCCTCCGGTCGGTTGTCTTCGTACCTCGCAATGACGCTTTAAATTTGGCTGCCACCTTTTTTATTTATCTGCTGTATTGACTCGTCCGCCAAAAACTATACACGAAAAAGAAGTGTATGAAAACAGAAACAGATCAAAACGAGCCCATCCTGCGCCTTTACGACCGAGGTCACTTTCAATTAGACTTACGAGCAGAGATCA